>JAZTZE010000028.1:0-147985 GCA_045637285.1 Christensenellaceae bacterium
GAGAGAACGCCAATATTCACATTTAAGTTTGCGCGACGAAGCGTTTCAAAAACACTAACTACGTTAACTGAATTAAATTCTTCAGTTGATGCTATTTTTGAAAGATTCTCTTTTTTAATATAGTCTGTTAATATAAGCATGCGAAGTCTTTCGCTCATTGAACAAACTTCACTTTGAGCAATACACTCTATACTCTTAAGTTTTCCTATAGAAGAAATTAAAGTTCTTTTTAATCGTTCATTAAGATCAAAAGTTGCTTTCTTTTTTTCATAAACCGAATGTCTTTTTAAAACAAAAATTATCTCCGCCTTTTGAATATCAGTCAGCAACTCTCCTTCAAGAAGAAATTGTATTGCCGTTTCTGCATGCTGAATTTTGAAAGTCGGCAACTGACTCTTAGTAGTCAGTTCACGAATAAGTTTCTTATCAACTTTAAATCCAAAATATTTAAGCAAGACTGTTAATGATACATAGCGATTAACATCTGCAAACAAGCTTTCATAATCTCTTTGCGTGTTTAACTTTTGACAAATTTTGGAAAATAAGTCAAGTTTCTTTAACTCTTCCAGCGCCAAAGCAACGCGTTCTTTGTGCTCTCTAAAACTTGCAACTTCTAACGCCGACGGATAATTGAAATATACATAGTCTTGATGTGGACATAAAGTGTTTTGACCCACAAGTTCAGGAACAAAAATTTCTTCATCAATCTCACCACAAATGTTGGTGTATCTGCTCCATTCATTCCCTTCCGAATCGTATGGTGGCGTAGCCGTGAGTGAAATAACCTTAATATCACTGTCAAGTGCCGAAACAAACTTTTCAAGAGCCTTTTGCCACTCATTTTTAAGGTGGTGCGCCTCGTCCAAACAAACTGTCTTTATACCAAACTCCTTCATTGTGGCAAAAATGTCTATATCGGACAAATCTATATCCCCACCTTCATTTGAATAAGTTTTATTTACCGCAGTATACAAAGCTTGATATGTTACTGAATTTACAAGTTTAACACTGTGTAAGTCATTTGAAAACAACGACGAAATATCTTCAGGATTGTCGAGAAACATCTCCTTAAATCTATCCCCCCACTGTTGACGAATTGCTGTTGTTGGAGAAAGTATGATACAAGGTGCCCCTATACGACGTATCAATTCAAGGCCAAGAATGGTTTTTCCGCTTCCAGGTGCAGCAACAATGTTAATTTTTCCATCTTTTAGGTATTTATTTGCTTTGTCGAGAACACGTTGTTGATAATCTCTAAAAACACCTTTAAAATTAACCATTGAAAAATCATTCATTTTTTTAGCCACCTCCTTATAAAATTAAATTTTTTATTTTTTAAATTATATCACTATTTCTCTTTTTTTTCAATACCTAAAACAAAAAAAAGAGCGCACGGCTCTCTTTTGTCTTAGGGTTAGAAAATGTTTTTAAAAAATTAGTTATTATGGTCCAAAAAGTGCAGAAGGGTTGTAGATTGTGTTCTTTTGAATAAAAAAATAAAGGAGCGCACTTTATCGTGCGTGACTGAATTTTTTATATGAAAAAAAGGCGCAAGATACGCCCTTATTAGCTTTTTGGTGTAGATGTGGGGACTTTCGCCTGTGCGACCTACCCGATAAACAGTGGGTGTCCACTGTTTAGTCCTAAAGGATAAATTTGCAAGCAAATTTTCCCCATATGCAAGTCCCCACCATTTCTTAACCAAAAAACAAAAAAAGGGCAAAAAGCCCTCTTTTATTTTTGGTGGACTTGGGCGTGTGAAATACGCACCGAGGACACCAAATATTATTAGGGTTCCCGAAAATATTTTGCACGGCAAAAGATTTTTGGGAAAAAGGAAGGGCAGGCTCATAGGTCAAGCCGTTGCAATAGCAACGGTGGACGAAATAGCCTTGCCCTGACGTGGTGGAGATGTGGGGACTTGCACCCCAGTCTTGAACGCTTCAAAAAGATTTTCTACATACTATCTATCCATTAGTTTTAGTGGCAAGTTAGGTGGGTAGCGACCAGCGCTTGCCCTTTGATTTCTTAAATCCATAACGGAAGCGAAATCAAACCGCCGTTACAGTTCCCCGACTTGTTGACGCCCTTATCCTTTCCATCGGGTGAGAAAGAAAAGGACGTACGCAATTACGCTGCGTATGCTAATTGTTCATTGTTAGCATTTAAATTTAAGTTCCGTTTTAACGAAGCCGAGCCTTCGGTATGCTTATATCCGTTATCAGTCGCCCAATCGAATCTAAAACACCCCCGTGTAAAAGAAACGGCTCAGCACCGTTTCTTTTTGTTAAATACTATCAATATTATATGGTGTTAATTGATATACATAGTGATTCAACCAGTTCATGTAAATAAGATTTGCGGTTGAAACCCAACTCATTTTTATTTCGCCTTTATTGCCGTTTACATAATAATTTTCTGGCGGGTCAATGGCAAGCCCTTTTGCTAAGTCGCGCTTATATTCGAGTTCCAAAGTATCTCTATCGTATTCGGCGTGACCAGTTATAAATATAAACTTGTTATCCTTTGACCTTATAATAGTTGCGCCTGCATCTTTTGAACTTGCTAAAAGCACTAAGTCTTTGCAGTTTTTTATGTCTTCTTCGTAAACTGTGGTATGGCGTGAGTGTGGCATAAAGAACCTATCATCCGTGCCCTTTAAAAGTTTATCGTATTTTACGAGTTTTTTATGCTTGTAAACGCCGAAAAGTTTTTTATTTAATAAGTGCTTTTGTATACCGTAGTAATAATGAAGCCCTGCTTGTGCGCCCCAACAAATAAACAACGTGCTCGTTACGTTGGTTTTTGCAAACTCAAAAATTTCTTCAAGTTCAGCCCAATACTTAACTTCAGAAAACTCCATTTCTTCAACTGGTGCACCCGTGATAATCATGCCGTCAAACTTGCGACTTTTTATATCAGAAAAGGATTTATAAAACCTTTCAAGGTGTTCTACTGGCGTGTTTTTCCCAACGTAAGTTTCCGTACTAATAAGAGTGATATTAACCTGCAACGGCGAGTTGGAAAGCAAACGCATAAGTTGAGTTTCCGTAACGATTTTTGTGGGCATAAGGTTAATTATTGCTATTTCAAGCGGTCTTATATCCTGAGTTTTTGCTCGTTTATCGTTTATTACAAAAATATTTTCCGACTCCAATATTTTTGAAGCGGGTATATCTTTGGGTACTATGATAGGCATGATTTGCCCCCCTTTGTCTAAATTTGTTCAAGTGCTTGCTTAATATCTTCGATTAAATCGTCTGCGTTTTCTATACCGCAAGAATATCTAATAAGTGTTGGCGGAATTCCTGCTGCTTCGAGCTGTGCGTCCGTCATTTGGCGGTGAGTTGCATTTGCAGGGTGCAAACAGCAAGTTCTTGCATCTGCAACGTGCGTTTCAATTGCGGCAACTTTTAAACTCTTCATAAACTTTTCAGCAGTCTTTCTGTCGCCCTTAACTGAAAAGCTTATTACACCACAAGAGCCGTTTTTAAGATATTTTTGACCCAGCTCATAATATTTGTCTTCTTTTAAGCCACAATATCTAACCCACTCGATTTTATCACTCGCTTGCAAGAATTCTGCAATCCTTTGTGCGTTTTCACAGTGGCGTTTCATTCTAACGTGCAAGCTTTCTAAGCCAAGGTTGATATAAAATGCGTGTTGTGGAGATTGGATTGAACCAAAGTCTCTCATAAGTTGCGCGGTTGCTTTAGTGA
Source organism: Christensenellaceae bacterium (assembly GCA_045637285.1). Taxonomy (GTDB): domain Bacteria; phylum Bacillota; class Clostridia; order Christensenellales; family Borkfalkiaceae; genus UBA1259. The sequence continues at coordinate 3,720 of JAZTZE010000028.1, forward strand.
TAAACGCACCTTCTTTGCCGAATTTTTCCGCATAAACTATTCCGTGATAACTATCGTCCGGAGTGGTTAATCCTGGGAATTTTTCCTTATTTGCCATCCAGTCAAACTTACCTGCATCAATGATTGCACCGCCCACTGATACGCCGTGCCCGTCTATGTATTTTGTAGTTGAGTGGGTTACAATATCTGCCCCCCATTCTATAGGACGGCAGTTGATTGGCGTTGCAAAAGTGTTGTCGATAATAAACGGAACGTTGTGTTTATGCGCAACGCGGGCAAAAAGTTCAATATCTAAAACTGAACATGCGGGGTTTGCAATAGTTTCACCGAACACAGCTTTGGTGTTGGGCTTAAACGCAGCGTCTATTTCTTCTTCAGTGCTATCAGGAGAAATAAAGGTAAAATCAATACCCATTTTTTTCATTGTAACAGCAAAAAGGTTGAACGTTCCACCATAAATTGCTGAACTTGAAATAACGTGGTCGCCACAGTTGGCAACGTTAAATATTGAATAGAAATTAGCGGCTTGCCCTGAAGACGTGAGCATAGCTGCAGCTCCCCCTTCAAGTTCGCAAAGTTTGTTGGCAACTAAGTCATTTGTAGGATTTTGAAGTCTGGTATAAAAATATCCGCTTGCTTCTAAATCGAAAAGCTTGCCCATATCTTCACTGGTGTCATACTTAAATGTAGTGCTTTGATAGATGGGTATTTGTCTGGGTTCGCCATTTTTTGGCGTGTAACCACCTTGAACGCATACGGTTTCTATTCTCTTTTTGTTTGCCATATCTATTTTCTCCTTTCGGTTATATCCTTTTATTTGTAATTTTTTATCTCGCGTTCTTTGTCGCGCTTAATATCCTTTTCCATAATAGAACGCTTTTTATCGTAAGTGTGTTTACCTTGACACAAGCCCAATTCTATTTTGATTAGCGATTGCTTAAAATAAAGCTTTAATGGCACAAGTGTTAAGCCTTTTTGTTCCACCTTGCTTTTAAGTTTCACTATTTCTTCTTTATGTAACAAAAGCTTTCTATCCCTGCGAGAATCGCGAGTATTAAACGCGCCTGATTTATCATAAACGGCTATATGCATGTTTTTTATCAACATTTCACCGTTATAGACCACACAAAAACTGTCCTTAAGGTTAGCACCGCCGTTACGGAGTGACTTTACTTCACCGCCTTCTAACGCAATGCCCGCTTCTATGCGGTCTAAAATAAAATATTCGTGGCTCGCCTGCCTATTTAGGCAAATAACGTTGTCTTCCATAATTAACTCACTAAATAATATTTTACTACTTTATAAGCAATTTTGCAAGCATACTATTAAAATACTTAGTCTGCTAAAACAAATTCTGCTCTCTTTTCGCCCATATTTATGCCAGCAACGGTAATTTTTAACTTTTGTCCTAACTTATATGTGACTCTGCCATCGCTTAGCGTATAGTTTTTTGCATCGTGAACGAGTTTGCGCTTGCCTATTTTTAAGCTTTCGAGCTTAATTAACCCTTCAATTCCGTTTTCAAGCTCCACGAAAACGCCAAACCCTGTAACGCCACTAACCACTCCGTCAAAGCTCTCTCCAACGTAATCGCTTATATACATAAGCTTGTAATAATCATCTACTGCACGCTCAGCTTCTATTGCGTTTCGCTCCTTATCCGACGACTGCTTAGAAGCACCAAAAACAAACTCCCCATACTTTTCCACAAGGTCGGTTTTGCCACTTAAAAAGTCCTTTATTATCCTGTGAATAACCAAGTCTGGATAACGCCTTATTGGCGAAGTGAAATGGCAATAATGCTTTAATGATAAGCCAAAATGCCCAACGTCTACGGGTGAATATTTCGCCTTCTGCATAGAGCGGAGCATAACCCTGTTGATTAACGTATAAGTGGGTTTACCTTCGGCGTTTTTCAATATGGTTTGAAAATCTTTTGGATACACCCCTTCTCTATTTCTTCTTGCACTTATGCCCAATCCTTTTAAAAATTCGTAAAAGTTATCTAAACGTTCTTCACTTGGGTCTTCGTGAATTCTATAAATAAAGGGTTGTTCTAAATAATACATATATTCGGCAACCGTGCAGTTTGCTAAAATCATAAACTCTTCTATAATTCTATGCGCCTTATCCCTTGCCGTTGCAACAACGTTTATTTCGCCCTTATTTGACACGGTTATCGCGCTTTCTTTAACGTCTAAATCGATGCTTCCGTTTGCGTCACGCTTTAAAATAAGGATATCGGCAAGTTCGTTCATTAGCATGATTTCACTAACAACGTTTTTATGCTTTCGTATTAAATTTTCGTCACCGTCTATGATTTTTTGCACTTTGTTATAAGTCATTCGAGCGTTGCTGTTTATCACCGACGGAGTTATTTCATAATCCGTTACGTTGCCTTTTTTGTCTATGGTCATTACGCAAGAAAGCGTGAGTCTATCTTCCCCTTCTCTTAACGAGCATAAGTCATTGCATAATTTTTCGGGAAGCATTGGAATAACGCTTTCGGGAAAGTAAACGCTCGTTGCTCGCGCAAACGCTTCTTTATCTATTGCCCCGCCAGCCTTTACATAATGGCTTACGTCGGCAATGTGAACGCCTAAAAGATATTTGCCACCGCGAAGTTTTTTTATAGAAATCGCATCGTCAAAATCGCGCGCGTCTTCCCCGTCTATAGTCATGGTGATATGAGCGCGAAAATCTTTTCTGTTCTTAAGGTCTTTTTCTGTTAATTGCTTTGCTATTACTTGCGATTCTTCTATTACTTGCTTTGGAAATTTTTCGGGCAATTTGTATGAATATATAATTGATTTTAATTCGGCGTTTCTTTCAAACTGCCTTCCCAAAACCTTGGTTACTATTCCTTCGGGATTTTTCTTTTTTGGATAAGAAATGATTTTGCAAACAACTTTATCGCCTGCTCTTGCTCGAACTCCCTTTCCAAACGGTATAAATATATTACAAAAATACTTATCGTCATCAGGTGTTACAAACCCACCGCTCTTGCAGGTAAAATATGTGCCAACGAGCTCGGTTACTCCACGCTCTAAAATCTTTAACACCCTTGCCGTTGTCCTTTGTCCTTCGCCACGAGTACGCTCTGCAACAACCACGTCACCGTGCATTGCACCCTTTAAATCAGAGTGCGGAATAAAATAATCTTCCCCACCGTCGTTGGGCATTAAAAAGGCGAATCCACGTTCGTTTCCTTGTAATTTTCCTTCAATAAATTCTCTTTTCATAAATCACTCTTTAATTAGTTATGTATGCGTGGTGATTAGTGTAGCGTTGCGTTAATCACTTATTAGTAAAAATACTAAAAATAAAAAATGAGCCCGATAGTTGTCGGGCTCATAAAAAACACACTTAAGCTTGTTGATTAAGCAAAGTAAGCAACGATTGCAAAAACGATGAAAAGAACAGCGAGAATTACGCTACTAATGATAGTAAGCTTCTTCATTTTGTGTTCAAACGTTTTGCTCTTGTTTTTGCTTAAAAAAGTTTCAGTTTGTCCGCCGAGAGCTCCAACGCCCGATGAGTTGCCGGGTTGGAACATGACAACTAATATAACGAAAATAGCACAAACAGCCATTATAATCAAGAATATGATTTTAATCCAATCGTGCCATGCTGACCAGAACGGGCCACTGCTTGCCATTAACATATCTAAAATGTTCATAAATTATCTCCTTAAACGTTGTTTCTAAACGTTAACAATGCTAATTATATCAAAAAAAATTGCTTTTTTCAACTGTTTTTTATATAACTTTGCAACTTTTTAGCCTTTAATTAAAGATTTTCCACTCATTTCAACTGGAACAGCCACGCCCATCATATCCAAAAGTGTGGGAGCAACGTCTGCAAGTATTCCACCGTCGCTAAGCTCTTTGCCTTTGAATTGTTCGCCAACTACAATGAAGGGAACTTTATTGGTCGTATGTGCCGTGAATGGAGATCCGTCTTCGGCAACCATCTTATCTGCGTTACCGTGGTCTGCCGTTATTATTGCTTGACCACCCATAGAAAGTATTTTATCAACTACTTTAATCATGCATTCGTCAACAGTCTTAACAGCCTTTACCGCAGCGTCAAACACGCCTGTGTGCCCAACCATGTCGCAGTTCGCAAAGTTCAAAATCATAACGTCGTATTTTCCGCTATCAAGAAGCGCGATTGCTCTTTCAGTCACTTCGTAAGCACTCATTTCGGGTTGCAAGTCGTAAGTTGCTACCTTAGGTGATGCGATAAGCTCTCTGTCTTCGTTTGCGTTAGGTGCTTCCACCCCACCGTTAAAGAAGAAAGTTACGTGTGCGTATTTTTCAGTTTCAGCTATGCGCAATTGATTTAAGCCGAGTGAAGATATATATTCGCCCAAAGTGTTAGTTAAAACTTGGGGTTTGAACGCTATTCTAACGTTAGTAAAACTGTCGTCGTATCTCGTAAAGCAAACGTAAGACGGATCAATAAATCCCGCCTTTCTTTCAAAGCCGTCAAATTCCTTTTCGCTCATTGCACGAGTAATTTGTCTTGCGCGGTCAGGACGGAAATTGAAGAAAATAACGCTGTCTTCCTTTTCGATAAGACCAACGGGCTTACCATCTTTAACTACGCATGCAGGAATAACGAATTCGTCGGTAACGCCGTTTTCGTATGAAGAGCGAACGTATTGTTCAGCGTCTTCGGTAGTTGCTCCTTCGCCCAAGGTCATCATGTCGTAAGCCTTTTGCACTCTGTCCCAACGGTTATCTCTGTCCATAACGTAATATCTTCCACCAACAGATGCAATAGTGCCGAAATTAAGTTCTTCTATCTTATCTTTCAAGCCTTTGATAAAGTCTGCACCGCTCGTGGGAGAAACGTCACGTCCGTCCAAGAAACAGTGAACGAAAACGTCATTCAAACCTTGCTTTTTAGCAAGTTCAATCAATGCGTAAAGGTGCGTTATGTGCGAGTGAACGCCACCATCTGACAAAAGCCCGTAAAGGTGAAGCTTTTTGCCTTTCTTTTTAGCATTGTCAATCGCCCATAAGAATTCTTCGTTATTGAAGAAATCGCCGTCCTTAATAGACTTGGTTATACGGGTAAGTTCTTGGTAAACTATTCTGCCTGCACCCATGTTTAAGTGCCCTACTTCAGAGTTACCCATTTGCCCATCAGGAAGACCAACGTCCATTCCACTTGCACCGATAAGCGTAGAAGGATATTCTTTCATTAAACGATTTACGTTGTCGCTCATAGCACAAGAAATTGCGTTGCCAACCTTTTCACAGCTACTGCCGTAGCCGTCCATAATTATAATACAACTCGGTTTTTTCATTTTATTATCCTTATAAAAGGCACAAATTTAATTGTGCCTTTCGTTTGTTTTATTAGTTTTTATAGTTTACGATTCCTGCGAAATCTTCTGCCTTTAACGCAGCACCGCCGATTAAGCCACCGTCGATATTTCTCATTGCCATGAGTTCTTTTGCGTTAGAAGGTTTCATGCTTCCGCCGTATTGAATGCGAAGAGCTTTTGCAACTTCTGCACCCCAAGTCTTTTTAACCAAGCTTCTGATATATCCGATAGTTTTGTTTGCATCTTCTGCAGTTGCGGTTTTACCAGTGCCGATCGCCCAAACAGGTTCGTATGCAATAACAATGTTGCTGAAATCAGTAACGTCCTTAAAGCCTTCAAGAACTTGTTTCTTTAATACTCTCTTGGTCTTGTTCTTTTCTCTTTCAACGAGAGTTTCACCAACGCATACGATGGGTTTAAGATCTTTTGCAAGAGCTTGTTTTAATCTCATGTTAACGCTTTCATCAGTTTCGCCGAAATATTGACGACGTTCGCTGTGACCGATAATTACGTATTCAACGCCTATTTCTTTGAGCATGTCTGCTGAAATTTCTCCGGTGAAAGCACCGCTGTCTGCCCATGCCACGTTTTCTGCGCCAAGTTTAATCTTCGAGCCTTTGATAGCTTCTGCTACTGCCCATAAGTCAGTGTAAGGAACACAAACTACAACTTCTGGCTTAGACTTTACTACAAGTGGCTTTAAGTTGTTGATAAGTTCAACCGCTTCTTTTGCGGTTTTGTTCATTTTCCAGTTGCCTGCAATAATCGGTTTTCTCATTTTAGTTTCTCCTCTTTTGATTATTTGTTGTTAAGACATTCGATACCAGGAAGTTTTTTACCTTCAAAAAGTTCAAGTGATGCACCGCCACCGGTTGAAATGTGACTCATTTTATCAGCGTAACCAAGTTGAGTTACAGCGGCAGCAGAGTCACCACCACCGATAATGGTAGTTGCGCTCGTTTCTGCAAGTGATTTTGCCACTGCAATTGTTCCCTTTGCGAAAACAGGGTTTTCAAACACGCCCATAGGTCCGTTCCAGATAACAGTCTTTGCGCTCTTAACTTCGTTAGCGTAAAGTTCAGCTGTCTTAGAACCGATGTCAAGCCCCATTTGGTCTGCGGGAATAGCGTCCACACCACATTCCATGCTGTCAATAGCAGCGTCGATTGGATTGGGGAATTCTTTTGCAACGTTTGCATCTACTGGAAGAAGAAGCTTTTTGCCGAGTGATTCTGCCTTAGCCATCATTTCCTTACAGTAGTCGATTTGTTCGTCGTCAACGAGTGAAGTTCCAACTTCGTATCCCTTTGCCTTTAAGAAAGTGTATGCCATGCCACCGCCAATAATAAGCGTGTCGCATTTTTCCAAAAGGTTAGAAATAACTTTTAACTTGTCCGCAACCTTTGCACCGCCTAAGATAGCAACGAAAGGACGAACGGGGTTTTCAAGCGCGTCTGCCATAACTGAAAGTTCTTTTTCAATAAGGAAACCGCAAACTGCCGTGTCAACGAAACCGTATTCTGCAATAGCAGCGGTGGTTGCGTGTGAACGGTGTGCCGTACCAAACGCGTCGTTTACGTATATATCACAATAGGTAGAAAGCTTTTTGCAAAGTGCTTCGTCACGCTTTTCTTCACCAGCCATGAAACGAGTGTTTTCAAGAAGAACTACTTCGCCATCTTTAATATTTGCAACTGCAGCGTCTGCACTTGCACCAACAACGTCTTCAGCAAAAACTACCTTTTGACCGAGTTTTTCGCTGAGTTTTTCTGCTACAGGACGGAGAGTGAATTTTTCCTTGTCTTTTAAAGCTTTTTTAAGGAATTCTGCTTTTGCAGCTTCCTTTTCTACTTCGGGAAGCGCGTCAACCACTTTCTTTTCTTTTTTGGTTAAAGAAAAGCCTTCGGTTAAAATATTGTGGGGTTTGCCCATGTGTGAACAAAGGATAACCTTTGCACCTTGTTCAACCAAATATTTAATAGTGGGAAGTGCACCGTTAATACGCGTTTCGTCAGTGATAACACCGTCTTTCATCGGAACGTTGAAATCAACTCTAACGAGACATTTTTTGCCTTTAACCTGTACGTCTTTGATGGATTTTTTGTTCATAACATACTCCTATGGTTTATTTTATATAATTTTTTACCAAAAATTTCTAATTTTAATCGCTTTTTATATTATATAAAAAATATCCGCTCGTTGTCAATCGTTTAACGGCGGATATTTATTATACTGTGTCGTTTTTAAGCTTTTAAGCGTTCTTTTGGAATCTATATTGCTTGATACTGAACGCTACGTTTGTTATGTGGTCACTTACCCTTTCAAGATTTGAAACGGTTTGTAAGAATACTGAACCCGTTTGAGCCGTGCACGCGCCTTTTTTGAGTCTATCTATATGGCGACCTTCAAGTTCTTTGCTAAGCTCGTCAATGCTTTCTTCAACTTCTGCTACGTTTGGTAAAAGCGAAAGATTTCTATCGTCAAACGCGGTTATCGCATATTCGTAAAGAGCGTTAAATTTGCCGTTTAACGAAGTTAACTCTTCTTTTGCTTCATTGCTCAACACAAGGTTTTCTTGCCTTAACTTTTGAGAATATTCCATGATATTTTCAGCGTAGTCACCTATTCTTTCAATATCAGAAACAACGTGATAGTAAGAACCCACTTTCTTATCGTCTTCATCAGATAAGTCTTTACCCATAAGTTTGGTCAAGAAAGACACAATACTCTTGTTTAAGTGGTTTATAATTGCTTCGTTTTCTTCAATAACGGCTTCGTTATCTTTGTTTTCGTTAAGAAGCATTTCAATTGCACTGTTAATATTATCCCTTGCAAGATCACCCATACGAACGATTTCTTTTTTAATGTTACCTGCCGCGATTGGCGGGGTTGAAAGAAGACGATCGTCGATAAATTGGAATTTGAAATTTTCGTTTACTTCTTCCACGTGTTTTTCGGGAATTATAAAACAAACGAGTTTTACCACATAGTTGCTAAACGGTAAAAGTATGACTGTTGTTACAACGTTAAACAAGGTGTGGAAAACAGCTATTTGTTGACCAACGTCGTTAGACATAGATGAAAACAATGCCGTTACGTCGTTCTTAAATATCCATAGCGGTGCTAAAAATATCAAACAACCAAATACGTTAAACGTTAAGTGCACGAATGCAGTTCTCTTTGCGTTAACGTTCGTTCCTGCCGACGACAAAATCGACGTTATACACGTACCGATATTTGAACCGAGTGCCAAGAAAAGCGCGTTTTCAAACGAGAGAACGCCAATGCTTGCAAGCACAACCATTAAGCTGGTAATAGTAGATGAACTATGTACAAGTGCCGTTAAAACTATGCCGATTAAAACAAGCAATAACGGAAAGTGGTCTGCCATAAATATGCTTTCCACCCAAGCGTGCGGTGTGGTTTTATCTATGAACATTATGGCTTTTGCGTAAGATGAAATAAACTCTAAGCCTACGAAAATTAAGCCTAATCCGCCCAAAATATTGCCGATATTAACTGCTTTTTCGTTTTTCATAAGCATAGACATGAGCACGCCTACACACCCAACCATAGCAGCGATTGCACCTACGTCTGCCACGCTTGAAAGCGAAACAATGTGTGCCGTTACCGTAGTACCGATATTTGCACCCATTATAACGTTCGTAGCTTGAACCAGCGTTAATAAACCGATATTAACAAAACCAACCAACATTACGGTTGTAGCCGTTGAACTTTGAATTATGCTCGTCACTGCAAGACCTACGCCCACACCAGCAAAGCGGTTGGTTGTTATCTTGCCAAGCATCTTTTTCATTCCGCCGCCGGCAATATGTTCTAATCCACCACCCATGAGCTTCATTCCGAACATCATAACGGCAACGCCACCAAACATAAAGAATATATCCCAAATCATATTCTTTTCTCCTTTAGTATTATTTCCTATGATTATATTTTACTAAACAACGCCGTGCTCCGTCAAATAAAAAACACCCACAAATTGAAACTTTTTGTGCGTGTTTAAATTTTATTTTTTTGGGATTTCGCCTTCAACTGTCAAGTTAGGATATCCGAGCTGACGAAGTGCTTCGTAAACGCCCACACAAACTGAGTTTGACAAGTTAAGTGAACGCGTTTCGTTCATCATTGGAAGCCTAACGCACTCGTCGTAATGCTTTTCTAACAAACTCTCGGGAAGCCCTTTGGTTTCTTTTCCGAAAACTAAAAAGTCCCCGTCGTTATATTGAACGTCTGAATGAACGTGCTTTGCTTTTGTTGAAAAAAAGAAAAAGTTCTTGCCGTTGTAGAATTTTTCCATAACTTCTTCAATGCTATCGTAATAGTATATGTCAACTAAGTGCCAATAATCTAATCCCGCTCTTTTTAAGTATTTGTCGCTGACTTCAAAGCCCAGCGGGCGAACCAAATGAAGTTTACTGCCCGTTACCGCACAAGTCCTTGCAATGTTCCCCGCATTTTGCGGAATTTCCGGTTCAACCAAAACAACGTTGAGTGCCATTTTTTCTCCTTTAATATCCACCGTTAAAATCACGGTAAAGCCCGCGTCTTCGCGAACTTATCAAGTGATAGTCCTTTTGGATTTTAACTTTTGTATTTATTATGTCGCCGTTGCTGGAAAAGGCTATTTTGCCCTTTATATCCGCAACACACGCGTAATTTCTTGCACAAAGCGTTATAGCCACTCCATTTGCAAACGCCCCTGCCCTTAGCATGACGAGTGGAACGTGACTTTCTATATTCTTAAAAACACAAACGATCACGTCCGCATCGCATAAGGTCAACACCCTTGCACTTTCAGGAAAAAACAAATCTTCGTGTATTATAAGCCCAATTTTGCCCGCGCTCGTATCGTAAACCCTAAAACTTCCGCCGGCAACGAATTCACCGTCGTCTATCGAGTGTGCCATATCGGTTACGCCCAAAATCTTGCCCTTATCTGCTATTACAGCAGAATGACGGAACACGCCGTACGTATCCGTATCACAACCGCATATTACCACCGAGTTTAGTTGCTTGGACAGCCTTGCCACGTCGTGAAAATATTCACTTTGCCCACACAGTTCTTTTTTGTAACTAACAAGCCCCAGCCCGTTTGAAAAAACCAAAACGTCGTGCTTACCCAGTCTATCCAGTTTTTCTTCATACACGCTCGATAAAGTGCTTGCCGTTACGAAACAGAAGTCCATTGTGCTACCCCAAAAATGCATTTATATCATAGTATTGCATTTTATAGGTTTTTGTTAAATATTTATTTTAGTTAAATAACCAAACACAAGCACAAAAAGCAAGGTGAGCACGTTGATAACTAAAGATGATTATTTATCAAATCAATAATTTCCTTTGTGGTTTGCGCCTGATTTATTGCGTTCTTTAATTCCTTTACGCCACACATTCCCTTAAAATAATATGGCGTAAACTTTCTAAACTCCACTGCCACCTTTTGATCTGGATTGTTTTTAAGCATTAAATTTATGTGGTTTAATATATATTTTTTTAGGGTTAAGTCGTGCTTTTTATCCGCCAACTTTGCCACTAAAAAAGGGTCACTTAGTATTCCGCGCGCAAGCATAATCCCATCCGCTCCCGTTCTTTGTAAAATCTCATCCGCGTTTTGCTCAGTAAATATTCCACCGTTAGCAATAACGGGTATTTTTACCGCCTTTTTTGCCTTTTCTATAGCGTTGAAATCCACTTCGCCCGAATAATATGCTTCCCTAACTCTACCGTGAATTGTGATTAAACTCGCGCCTGCGTCTTCTGCCATTTTAGCAAAATCTTGAGCTATATCGTCTCCGTATTTTTGCCCCGTGCGAATTTTTACTGTTATTACCTTTCCGCTTTTAACACATTCTTTTATTATGCTTTCAGCTTTTTTTATGTCTAATAAAAGCGCGCTTCCCTCTCCGTTCTTAAACACCTTTGGAACGGGACAGCCCATATTTATATCCACTATGTCGAACGGCATTAAATATTCGCTTTCACACGCCTTGCGCATATAATACTCTTCCGAACCAAATATTTGCACAGCCGTTTGACTTTCTTTTCCGTCGCAAAACAAAAGCTCTTTAGAGCCTTGCCCACCATATATTAAGCCCTTTGCACTAACAAGCTCAGTGAACGTTAAACCTGCGCCCAGTTCAAGTTGAAGATTTCTTATCGAATAATCGGTATACCCTGCCATAGGTGCTATGAATATGTTGTTTTTAACTTGCGTGTTGGCTACGGCAAGCGCATTTACCTTCATTTGTTTCCCCCAACTTAATCGTTAATATTAAGTTTATCAAACAAACGACAAAATAGCAAGCAATTAAACCGATTGCTCCGCCGTAAACATTAATTTGTGGATTTTTTACGAGCGTTAAGTTTATTGCAGTTTTTACCACCACGCCAACTATAAGGCTTAAAATAGGTTTATATAACTTTCCTTTTGCTATCATTACGGCGTTTGTAGTTTGAACGAGTGAAGATAATATCACGCAAACCGACGTTAGCCTTAACAGGCGCGATGCCGTTTGTTTTTCCACGATATTTAACCGCGCAAACAAAACGTTTATTATTGAATTGGAAAACAACGCCGTTCCCACCGCACACGGTATAGCAATCGCAAGTGTTAAAAATATAGCCTTAGCAACCTTTCTTTGTTTATCCTTTTCCCCCATAGACCCCGACACCGCAGGTATAGCAACCGTTGCTATTCCGTAACACAGTGAAACGGGTAAGTTTATAACCGTCATAACTGCACCCGAAAGTAATCCGTAAAGGGACGTTGCATCCTGCCGATAACCGTTTAAAACGTTTATTATAACAAAGCTGTCAATCACCTGAGATAACGGTATAACTATACCAATGAGCGTTATAGGAATAGTGGTCTTTAACAATCTTTTTACTCTTTGATTAAAAAAGCTCTTATCAAAAGCAAAATATAGCTTGTTCTTGCGCTTGAATTTTAAATAATTTAAAAAAATAACAATTAATGCGACCAGTTCTGAAAAGGAAATCGCAAGCGTTGCGCCCGCCACGCTTAACGATAAATTTCGACGTAATAGGTATGCAAATAATAGCCCGAACGACAGTTTAACGACTTGCTCTATAATTTGTGAAATTGCCGTAGGTTTCATGTTCATAAGCCCTTGAAAATATCCGCGAAAACACGATAAAAGTGAAACTAAAAATATTGCGGGGCTTAAAAAAAGATAGGCTTTTTGAGCTCTTGCGTCGCCTTGAAGCGTTGCTATCTCTCCCGATAAAAGTGCCGTAAACAAACTTATTACTAAGCCTAAAAAGAAAAATATTATTAAACTCGTGCGCAGGTAATAATAAGCTTGCTTTTCTTTATCCTTTTCGCTTGATGAGATTAGTTTGGAAAGCGCACTAGGCACTCCTGCACCCGAAAAATCGAGTAGCGTTGCGTATACGGGAAAAACCATTTGATAAAGTCCTAACCCACTACTGCCGAGCAATACGGTTAAAGGAACGCGATAAACCGCTCCCAATAGTTTTGAAATAAACGTTGCAACACCAAGATAGGTTGCTCCGCGCAAAATAATGCATTTTTCTTTCATATGTAAAAAAACAACCGCAAAGACTTGCTTTGCGGTTGCATTGAACGGAAGATCTCAATCAAATTGCTTGGATAAAAAAGTCGCGCCAAGTTCAACTAACTTTAAGTCGTTTGAACTGAATCTATTGGCTTTGTCGTCGTCGAATATGATTACAGAGCCTAAGCAGTCTCCACCCGAATTTATCGGAACAATGATTTGATTTTCATACTGAAAGTCGTCTCCATCGTATAGTGGAATAATCCTTCCGCCGTCACTACGGCTTTCTACGACGCTTTTTCTTTGGATAAAAACTTCTTCCATTTGCTCTGAAATGGACTTACCTATACTTTGTTTTAACCTGTTTCTCGAAGCGTATATAACGTTGTCCCCATCGGTTATTAAACACGCTTTACCCGTTAAAACGTCTATGCCGTCTGCTACGGCGTTAGCACTTTGTGCTATTGTGTTAATAGGCGAATATTTTCTGAACACCAAACAGTCTTTATCTAAATAAATTTCCAGCGGATCTCCTTCTCTTATGCGCATGGTTTTACGCATTTCTTTTGGGACTACTATCCGCCCGAGCTCGTCTATGCGCCTTACTATCCCCGTCTCTTGCATGTTGCTGATTTCCTCCGTCTAAAATCAGTATGCGACGGTTTTTTGATTTTATGCAAAAAAAATTAAAAAGCCCTTTATCGAAAAAGGGCCTTTAATGTTTTTGGGTTGCAAATAATGCTTTGCCTTAATTTGCTCCGAGCCGTAATCAAGTGGTTGGTAGTAAGCAAGATAAGGCTCACTAAACGTATGGTAGTTAAATTGTTTGATTTTGCTATAACCGATGCCACGCAAGCCAAACAACCGCTTAGGCTACACCGTATGACGGCCAAGTTCTATTAGCCTTAAACCAATCGGTATCTTTCAACTTTTCTTTTATGTTAGAACAAGTTACGGTTATTCCCGTTTGTGCAGACGATGCCACTACGACGTCACCGTTATATGGTTGGTAACTGTTCCCCACCGTCATTGTCGTTATGTAAATTTGCGAAGTATACGTTGCAATTCGATTAATCGTGTCTTGATGCGGAAAATCATATTGATCACCGGCACTGCCAGATATAACGTATATCTCAGGCCTAATTACTTCTAACAAACAATGGTTAGAAGCCGTGTAAGAAGCGTGGTGACCTGCTTTGAATAATTTTACGTTGGAAAGATTGTTGTTCTCAACCAAATACTGTTCGCCTTCGTCTTCTAAATCACCGGTAAACAGGAATTTTCTTTCGTTTCCGTGTGAAAATTGCACACATACTGAATAGTTGTTTTCGTTATTCGTGTTTTTTTCGTAATATGGATTATATAAAATCTCCATTTTTACGTTGCCGTCGGGGGTGAGTTCGTAAACTTTTTGACCGCCGTTTTGATTTTTATAACACTCTAAAGCAGTGTAATGCTTTGCACCTGCTTTAATTTCATCGTCACGTTCTTGCAAATAACGATCATACACGCTACTCGTGGCGTTGGTTTTTGGGAAATCTATAATAGTTTCAACTTCATACTCGTCAAATAAGCTCGTATCGTTCTTTTTACCAGCAAAGCAGGCAATGTGGTCTAAGTGCGCGTGTGTTACTATAACGTATTCAAGTTTATTATCGTCTACAAACCTGTTGACGTAGTTTATAATTTCATCTTTGCTGTCATAATCACTGCCACCGTCAATGAGAATATCGTTTTCGCCCGCTTTAATATACACGCAGTCACCCGATTTACCATTGCCTAAAACCATAAAGTGAAATGATATTTCTCCGTTGACTTGTTCGGGCTTTTTAAAATACGTTTTATAAATATAAAATCCGCCAACGGCAACAACGATTAAAATTATTGCAAGTATTAGAGCGGTGGGCGACATTCTCTTGGCTACTTTTACAGCCTTTTTTACGTCGCTTTTTCTAACGTTTCTTTTTGCCATATTCAACTCCTATTTTACTAAAGTAATGTCGCTCTTAAATCTTGTTCGCTTAACGGTGAAAGATATTTTAAAGGAATATCGTAAACCGTTACACAACCAGTTTTTCCTTCTTTTGCAAGGCGAGCAACCGCTCTTGCATAAGCAGTTAACACGCTACCGGTAAATTCAGGATTTGAATCTAATTTTAACGAAAGCTCTAACACGTGCGCGTTTTGCTCGGCAGTGTTGCCCGTGCGGAATACAAATCCGCCGTGCGAAAGCTTTTTCTGCATTTCTTTTACTTCTTTGTCGCTAACGAAGTTTACAATCGTGTCGTAATCGGCAAAATAGTTGGGCATGTTTTTAATTTCGCTTTCTATCGCGCTCTTATCTGCCCCATCTTCTACCGCAACGAAACACTCTCGGAGATGTTTATCGCGAGTGGTGAGCGATGGGTTTAACCCCTTTCTCACTGCGTCTAACGCCTGTTCCTTAGGAATGGTATATTGTATGGCGTTTTTAACGCCGTTAATTCTTCTTATAGCGTCGCTATGACCTTGCGAAACACCTTTACCCCAAAAAGTGTAGTCATTCCCGTCTGGCAAAACTGCACCGAAAAGCATTCTTGCGATAGAAAAGACACCGGGGTCCCAACCTATGCTTATTGCACTTAAAGTGCCGTTTTCTTTTGCAACCTTGTCTAATTTTTCAAAATATTCGGGGATTTTTGCATGTGTATCAAAAGAATCCACAGTGTTGAAATTCTTAAGCAACTCTGCCGTAGTGTTGGGAAGGTCAGTTGCGCTCCCACCGCAAAGTAAAAGCACGTCCACCTTGCCCTTAAAGTCGTTCAAGCTATCTATCGAATAAACGGGATAATCAACCGCGGGGTTTAGCGCGCTAGGATCACGGCGAGTGAAAATACCCACACACTCCATATCCTTTGCCTTTTGAACGGCAAGCGTTACGCCTCTACCTAAGTTTCCATATCCGACTATTGCAACTTTTATCATATTTTCACCTATTAATTTTTCTTCTATTATATTTTACTTTATTATTAGCTTTTTTTCAACCCGTTTAACAAAAGTTTTGATTATAACGCTTATTAGTTTAGTTTAAGTCTTTTTACGACGAGTTAAGCCAAAAACAGATAATTTTTGTGTTTATATTTATTATATAATGAAATGCAAATTTAGTCAATATTAAGGAGAGAAATTTTGAAAACTTTGCGCTCTGTTACAGACGTTAATAACGTAGTTAAATATTCGTTCATTTTTGTTTGCTTTTTAATTTTCAACTCTATTGAAAACCAAGTGCTTCCTTACTCTTCAGCCGTGCTTGTAACTGCTCTTGCGAACGGTGCGTCGCTTATAGCTTCACCACTGTTATATTTGGGTAGCTTTATTGTTCTTTCAACACCTGCTCTTTTAGGTTCAACAGCCATATTTGCCGGCGTTATAGTAATAGTTAACATAATATATAGGAAATTTAGGTTTAACTGTCGATATGAAATAATCGCTTATACGCTAATAGGAATGCTTGGGTTTTTAATCATGGGTAACCCAACCACGCAAATTTCTTTAGAAAAGAGAATTTTAACCGTTTTTTTGGTTTGCGTTTTAACGCTTCTTTGCTCCATTTCCGGAAAGGCAATCAGGTTAAAGGGACTTAAGTTTAAGTTTTCATTTGACGAGCTTGCTTCACTTTGGGTAATTGTAGCATTGTTCGGGCTTGGCGTTAGCAGGCTTACTTCCCCGTTCGTTTGGAAAGGCTTTTGCGCATTCGGGTTGCTTGCCGTTTGCTATCTTTATAGGGCGGGCATAACTTCGGTTGTTTCCACCGTTATAAGCATTAGCCTTGCCATTTATTATAACGACTTGAACTATGTGGGCGTGCTGTTAGTGTGGAGCGCGGCAGTGGAATGCTTTTTGCCTGTTTCAAGGTATGCCGGCGCGCTTGCGCTTTTGGTGTGCGACTATTTAATCCAAGTGGTTTTTTCCGTTTATCCAGACTATCAACTTATTGAGTTTATAAGCGTTCTAATTGGTTGCGCGTGCTTTTGTTTAGTGCCGACGGTTATTCTGAAAAACGTTAAAGAACGACTTTATGCGTTTAGAGAAAAACAGTTGACCAGAGAAGCTATTAACCGCACTCGGCAAACGCTTTCGGGCAGACTTTACGACCTTTCTGGCGTATTTACCGAAATGGCAACAGCGTTCACTGCGTTTAAGAAAAACAACGTAACCGAAAACGGCGCAAAGGCACTTATGCAAAAACAAATAGTAAAATCCATTTGTCTTGACTGCAACAATTATTCAAGGTGCTCTATCCTATCTCAAGGTAAAATAGACGGTGTAGATAAGCTCATCGACATAGGTTTTGCAAAAGGCAAACTTTCGCTTATAGACGTGCCGAGAGAAATTACCAACGGTTGTGCTCACCCTAATAATTTGCTGTTCGCGTTAAACAAAATGCTTGCTGATTACCGACTAAAACTCATTGAAGACAAAAACCTTTCTAACGGCAGAGATTTAATTGCTTCCGAAGTGCTTGGCGTTGCTGAAATTTTAAGGGGCTTGGCTCTCGACGTTGGTTGTTTGGTAAAATATCATAGCACCTTTGAGCGAAAGCTTTGTGAAGAGCTGTTTAAGGCAGGTTTTAACGTAAACGAACTGCTCGTTTACGGCGAGAACGAGCTTTTGAACGTTAGCGTTGTTACCGCCATGAAAGAGTTTTCTATTATAGGCATGCAAAACGTTATTTCCAAGAGTTTAGGCGTGGATATGGAACTCGTTTCACACGCCAAAATAACCGAGGAAAAAAGTTATTTATCATTCAAGAAAGCCGTTGAATATCAAGCGGTTTTTGGCGTTGCTAAAGCAACTAAAGACGGCTCTGAAACAAGTGGCGACACTCACTCGGTCGTTCGCTTAAATAATGATAAATTTTTGCTCGCTCTTTCCGACGGTATGGGTAGCGGAAAAGTTGCAAACGCCATATCGAGTGCTTCTTTATCTCTAATTGAAAGCTTTTACAAAGCGGGATTGGATTCTAACCTAATTTTGCAAACGGTAAATAAACTTTTGGCTATAAACGCTGAAGATACCTTTACCGCGTTAGACGTTTCGGTTATTGACCTAAAAACGTGCTCCGCCGACTTTATTAAATACGGTGCGCCATACGGTTTTATTGTAAACGATAACGGTATTAAAATTGTGGAAGGAAACACTTTGCCTTTGGGGATTTTAGACCAGTTGAAGCCGTCTGTTGCCACTACTTTACTCGACGGCGACGACATGCTCGTTTTGATTACCGACGGTATTTCAGACGCGTTCGGTAGTTCTGGCGAAATAATAGACTTTTTGCGCTCTGCCACCGCTAAAAACCCTCAGACGCTTGCCGATGAAATTTTGCAAAAAGCACTATCTTTATCTAACGGACAAAAAAACGACGATATGACCGTGCTTGCCGTTAGAGTTTATAAACGAACGGCTTAATTAGACGTGTGCTTTTAAGTTATAATACTTAAAGATTATTGTAAACCGCGAGATATTTTTAGCTTTTTTCAATCGCTATTTTTTATAAGTTAAATATAACCTTAGACAAGAAAAAAACGGACTCTCTTCAGAGTCCGTTTTAGTTTTATTTTTATTAGAAAATTTCTAATATTTTCAATTCTTTTATCTTATAGTCTTTGTAGTGCGACTGATATTCTTGGTTAGTTGAAAAATAGCTTTTATTCTTTTTAACCAAACGGTCACACGCGGATAAAATATCGGTGAAAATACCCGTTGCAAGCCCTGCAAATATTGCACTGCCTAAGCACGCCGTTTCATTTTCTTTTAACGTGCTAATAGTCTTATCGAGAACTTGGCTTTTTATCGTGCACCAAAGGTCACTTTTTGCGCCACCGCCCATCGAGCGAATTTCATTCACGTCAACGCCCATAAAGTCTACGTATTCCTTTATCATATAAGCAACCGATTCCATAATCGCACGGGCAAAATGCGCGCGTTCGTGCTTTAATTCCACGCCGAAAAACACGCCTTTGGCTTCGGGTTTATTATGTGGCATTACCGTTCCGCATAGGTGCGGTATACATATCAATCCTTCTGAGCCAGCAGGCACTTTTTCAGCCCCTGCGTTTATTTGTTCAAAAGTTAAATCAGCACAGAAATTACGCTTAAACCACTCTAAGCAAGCACCTGCCGTGGGTGCCCACATAAGCAGGCAATATAGACCTTTTCTTACATAGTAAGAAGAAACTTTCATTCCTTCTACATACGGCGGGAATTTTTCGGTTAATGCGCACACGGCAAGAGCAGTGCCCGTCGTTTCACTCATTACCCCTTCTTTAACCACGCCTGCGCCCGTTATACCTGCAATTTGGTCAAGCGCGCTGGTTGCAACCTTTATTCCGTTATACTCGCCAACGAGCTCGCCACTTTCTTTTAATTGTGGGAGATTATTTTGGGTTATTCCCAAATACTCTAAAATTTCAGGAACATATTCACCCGTGTGAACGTTCATCAAAAGCGATGACGAATAAAGCGAACGCGATGCAACGAATTTGCCCGTCATACGATAAATGATATAATCTTCGAGCAATAAGAACTTGTCAGCTTTTGCAAAAATTTCGGGTAAATTTTCTTTTATCCATTGAATTTTGGGCGCGGGATAGCCTGCGGGGATTTCTGCTTGCCCTGTTAAGTTGTATATTTTTTCTAAGCCAAACTTTTCTTGCATTTCCTTGGCTTGTTTTTCTGCTCTGTTGTCAAGCCAAATTATTGCGTTCATTAAAGGTTTGCCCGTTTTATCCAATACAATAAGCGTTTCGCCTTGTGTATCCAATGATAACGCGTCTACGTTAAACTTATCAGTTATCTTTTTTACGGTAGAAGAAAACACGTTAAAAAACTCATCTGCATCAAATTCGATAAACTCGCCTTTTGTTATAAGTTTATATTGAACTGATTCCGAAGCCAATCTATTGCCTTTTTCGTCAAACAAGCACGCTTTAAGCGCGGTCGTTCCAAAGTCTACGCCAAGTAAGTTTGCCATATTCTCTCCTTTGATTATATGTTTTGTCCTTTTGTTTTTTTATTGTCGCGAACGACGATAACGTTAAATAAATTAGAGCAAGCGTTACAAACACCTTCATGCATTTTTATCAATGACATTTTGGTCTTCGTCTTTTAGGGTAAGCACGCCGTCTTCTAATATTAAATAACTGCTTGGCGTGCCGTTTTTTGGAATAGACAACGAGCCTGCATTGGCTATTATCACTCCATCTTTTTCTTCTATAAACCCAGTATGAAAGTGCCCGTAAATAATGCCGTCAAATTTTGTTTGTGGCATATTATCCTTGTTGTAAACGTGCCCGTGAGTTAGAAAAAACGCCTTGTCTCCACTGACGATTACCGCGTCTTCTATAAACGAAAATTCCGATATCATAGTATCGACCACGCTATCACAATTGCCTTTTACAACAATAAGCTTTTCTTTGACCGAATTAAGCAACTGCGCAACCTTCCCTGGATTGTAATCCTTAGGAAGCGCGTTTCTTGGTCCATGATTATAAATATCGCCTAATAACACGAGCTTATCTGCCTTTTCATCGCTAAAAATATCAATTATTTTTTGTGCGTAAAAAGACGAACCGTGTAAGTCTGACGCTATTAAAAATTTCATTTTATTTCTCCTTTGCCAAAAGGTCGAAAACGACTTCTTTTGCCAGCATTAGCCCTGCAGTTGCAGGCACGAACATCATGCTTGGCGGAACTGGACGACCCGCGTGAGTAACGTCCGCCTTTTGTTTTTCTCCTTGGCTGAAAACAACCTTTTCTTCAGAATAAACTACTTTTACGTCCGTTATACCGCGATTCTTTAATTCTCTGCGCATAACCCTTGCAAGTGGGCAACCGCTCGTCTTTTCTACGTCGGACACCTTTAGCGCAGTTATATCAAGCTTTCCGCCCGTTCCCATACAAGAAATCACGGGGACGTTTGCCTTTTTTGCACGCGAAATTATTTCTATCTTTGCGCTTACCGTATCAACTGCGTCAACGATATAATCGTATTCAGACAAGTCGTATTGATCGGCGTTTTCGGCAAGATAAAAAACTTTGAATGTTTGCACTTCCATTTTAGGATTAATGGATAAAAGTCGCTCTTTTATAACTTCTACTTTATCTTTTCCTACCGTTTGCGTCGTAGCAATTATTTGGCGGTTAATATTTGATAAAGACACGGTGTCTGCATCAAAAACGGCAAGCTTTCCCACGCCTGAACGCGCGAGTGCTTCGGCAACGTAACCACCTACCCCGCCAACGCCAAACAATGCAACTGACGAGTTTTTAAGTTTTTTTAAGTTTTCACTGCCAACGAGCAGTTCTACTCTGGAAAAAGTTTGCATTTTACAGTAAATATACGCCTTTTTTAGCGTTTTCTTTTACGCATTCTTCAGACCATATCGAAGCTTGAACTTCACCTATGTGAGCCTTATTCAAAAAGAACATACAAAGCCTTGATTGACCTATTCCCCCGCCGATAGTAAGCGGTAATTTGCCGTTAACAACGTCTTGACAATATGGATTATCCAGCTTATGTAATTCTTTTTTCTTTTTCAACTGCTTTACCAAGCTGTTTTGGTCAACTCTAATTCCCATAGAAGAAATTTCAAGAGCTAAATCAAGAACGTCATACCAAAAAATTATGTCGCCGTTAAGCTTCCAGTCGTCGTAGTCTGCCGCTCTGCCGTCGTGCGGTTTTCCGTCAGACAAATCCCAACCGATTTGGTAAAGGAAAATTGCACCGTATTTTTTTGCGGCAGCCTTTTCTCTTTCCTTTCTGCTTAAATCAGGATAGTCCTTTTCAAGCTGTTTGGTCGAAATAAACGTTATTTTATCGGGAATGCTGTGCGTGATTAACGGATATTTGGCATTAACTGCCTTTGCAAGCTTCTTAAGTGCTTTATAAATGGCGTTAACCGTCTTTTTAAGGTATGAAAAAGTTCTATCCTTTTGAGTTATAATCTTTTCCCAATCCCATTGGTCAACGTAAACTGAATGGAGCGCGTCTAAATCTTCGTCTCTGCGAATTGCGTTCATATCGGTGTATAACCCCGTTTCTTGCTCAAAACCGTATTTAGCAAGAGCCATTCTTTTCCATTTTGCAAGAGATTGAACGATTTCCACTTCTTTTTTTAAGCAAAGCACGTCAAACCTTACCACACGTTCAAAACCGTTAAGGTTGTCGTTCAAACCCGATTCGGGCTGAACGAACAAAGGTGCTGATACGCGGGTAAGCTTTAATGCTTTTGCAAGTTCCTTTTCAAAGGTGTCTTTTATAAATTTTATTGCGATTTCAGTTTCTAACAAACTGAGCGACGATCTATACGTCATAATTAGTCGATTACTCCTTGGTAAAGCGGATATTTAGCTATTAATTTTTGTACTTCGGCGCGAACGAAATCATACGCTTGTTCTTTCTTATTGATGATTTCCGTGATGAGTTCAGCCACCTTTTCACAGTCTGCTTCGTTAAAGCCACGGCTGGTAACCGCAGGCGTGCCAATACGAACGCCACTCGTTACGAACGGTTTTTGCTTATCAAACGGAATTGCGTTTTTGTTTAAGGTTATATTAACTTCATCGAGCATGCGTTCTAAGTCCTTACCCGTTACGTCTTTATCAGAAAGGTCTAAGAGCATTAAGTGGTTGTCCGTACCACCAGAAACGAGTTTAACGCCAAGTGATAAGAATTTTTCACTCATTGCTTTTGCGTTTTTCTTAACTTGTTCCATATACGCCTTATATTCGGGCTTTAACGCTTCACCAAACGCGATTGCCTTTGCTGCGATAACGTGCATTAAAGGACCGCCTTGAGTGCCTGGGAAAACGGCTTTGTCGATAATCTTTGCATATTCTTCTTTACACAAAATCATACCGCCTCTGGGACCTCTTAAGGTCTTGTGAGTAGTGGTAGTTACGAAGTCTGCATAAGGAACGGGACTGGGGTGAAGACCAGTTGCAACCAAGCCTGCAATGTGAGCGATGTCAACCATCATATAACAGCCAACCTTGTCACAGATTTCACGAATTCTCTTAAAGTCTATAACTCTTGGATATGCGCTTGCACCACAAACGAAAATTTGAGGCTTAACTTCCAATACTTGTGCTTCTAAATCGTCGTAGTCTATAGTGCCAGTTTCTTCTTTTACACCGTAGCCAACTGAATTAAAATATTTACCAGAAACGGTTACAGAACTTCCGTGAGTTAAGTGGCCACCGTGAGCTAAGCTCATGCCCATAATAGTATCGCCCGGTTTTAATACCGCAAAGTATACTGCAAAGTTTGCGTTTGCACCGCTGTGAGGTTGAACGTTTGCGTGGTCTGCACCAAAAAGCTTTTTCGCACGTTCAATAGCAAGCTTTTCAACGATATCAACGTATTGGCATCCACCGTAATAACGGTGTTCGGGATAGCCTTCTGCATACTTGTTTGTAAGCACGCTTCCCGCAGCTAAAAGAACGTTTTGTGAAACTAAGTTTTCACTCGCAATAAGTTCGATGTTATCTCTTTGTCTTTTGAGTTCCTTTTCAAGACCTTCGTATACTTCGGGGTCTGCCATTTTAATAGAAGTTAAATCTATCATTTGTGTTTCTCCTTTATTTATATCGAAATTTAGTTTTTTATAATTGTTTTGTTTGAATACTCGTTATTTGGGGCGAAAACGCTTTGGTGTTTTTCAGTTTTTTATCTATCAATGACAAAACGCCAAACCAAAGTGCTATAAGCACCACGCTTAACACGAGCGCATAAATTTCCTGCTTTATAACTACAATCGCCAATATAGAAGCAAGTGCTATTAACACGAGTGGAACGAAAAATACCAGTATTGCGCCCAATAGTTTAGTGTCTTTTACCGTTTCAATAGTTACGGTGTCACCCACTTTTGCGCCAAGCTTATTTAATGCGTTAAATTCCGTGCTTGAAGCACCTTGTGGAAACAAACACATTCCACACTTGTCACACTCGGTCTTTTTGTCAACCTTTACTTTCGCAAACTTGCCTTTAACGTGCGTTACTTCGCCTTGTTCTATCATAATAAATCTGTGAAATTAATTTGCTCTTCTCTGCCGTCAAGCATATATTTTACTTTTGCTACGCCAGTTTCTAATTCGTTTGAGCCGATTACTATTACTTTTTCCGCACCGATTTTATCTGCGTATTTGAACTGCGCTTTAATACCCCTGCCCATGTGGTCAAAGTCTGCACTTACGCCTTTTAAGCGGAGAGCGTTTACTATTTCAAATGCCTTTGCACTTTCTGCTTCGCCCATAGGTGCGATGTAATATTCAATTTTATTGGGGTTGGGAATTTCCACTCCAGTTTTATCTAAAAGCATTAAAATTCTTTCAATACCAACGGCAAAGCCTATGCCCGCAACGTCGCTTCCGCCAAGTTGAGCAATAAGCCCATCGTATCTGCCACCACCGCACACAGTGCCCTGTGCTCCAATATTATCTGAAACGAATTCAAAAACCGTTTTGGTGTAATAGTCAAGCCCACGAACGATGTTTGCGTTTACCTTGTATTCCACGCCAACCGAAGTTAAAAGCGATTGCACCTTTTCAAAGTGAGCCTTACAGTCGTCACAAATATAATCTAAAATCTTGGGTGCGTTTGCATTTATCTTTTTGCATGCTTCGTTTTTACAGTCTAAAATTCTGAGCGGATTTTTGTTAAATCTGTCTTTACAAAGCTCGCACATATCGTTAAGATTACCAGATAGATAGTCCTTTAACGCTTGTTCGTATTTCTTTCTGCAATCCTTACAGCCGATGCTATTGATATAAAGAGTTATATTTTTAATGCCCACCTTATCTAAAAAGGTCTTAGCAAGTAAAATGGTTTCGGCATCTATATTAGCGTCTGTACTGCCCAAGAATTCTATGCCGAATTGGTGGAATTCTCTCAATCTTCCAGCTTGCGGTCTTTCATAACGGAAACACTGGGTTATATAGTAAAGCTTTTGTGGAAGCGCGGTTGAGTTCATTCCGTTTTCAACGAATGCTCTCGCTACGCCCGCAGTCCCTTCTGGCTTTAACGTAATGCTTCTTTCACCTTTGTCTAAAAAGGTATACATTTCCTTGTTTACTATATCCGTAGTTTCGCCCACGCCACGCAAGAACACTTCCGTGTGTTCAAACGTGGGTGTTCTTATTTCGTTTGCTCCGAATAAACGCGCAACGTCTCTTGCTGTCTTTTCTACGTATTGCCATTTATAGCTTTCGCTCGGCAAAACGTCTTTCGTGCCTTTTGGTATGTTAATCATCTCTTACGTCCTTAAAGTATATATTTTTTCAAGTCTTTGGTTTTGTTGTCTGCTCCGAGCTTGCTTACAACAAACTCGCTGTCGATTATTATTTCCTTGCTTTCACCGTCCGCTTCAAACGAAACGTCTTCTATAAGATTTTCCATAACGGTGTGAAGTCTTCTTGCGCCGATGTCCTCTCTCGTTGCATTCATGTCTTCTGCTATACGTGCGATTTCTTCAATCGCGCCGTCAGTAAACTTTAGTTCAACGCCGTCAACCTTTAACAAGGTTGCGTATTGCAAGGTTATTGCGTTTCTTGGCGTGGTTAATATGTCGATAAAATCTTGCTTTGTTAAGCTGTTTAATTCAACGAGTATTGGAAATCTGCCTTGTAATTCGGGAATTAAGTCGCTAACTTTTGAAACGTGAAACGCACCCGCTGCAATAAAGAGCACGTAATCGGTCTTTATCGCGCCGTATTTGGTCATTACGGTTGAGCCTTCAACGATTGGCAATATGTCGCGTTGAACACCTTCTCTCGAAACGTCTTGCCCACCGCCCTTGCTTCCTTTTGCGGCTATTTTGTCAATTTCGTCTATAAAGATTATGCCTTCGTTTTCTGCTCTGCGAATTGCTTCTTCGTTAACAGAGTCTTTATCAATGAGCTTTTCTGCTTCTTCGTTCAATAAAAGCTTTCTTGCTTCCTTAACTTTTAATTTTCTTCTCTTGGTCTTTTTGGGCATCATATCGCCGAAAATACTGCCGATGCTGATTTCTCCACCGCCCGGAATCAATTCCATTGGTTTAGGATTGTCAACTATGTCAATCTCAATAATTTCGTTGTCGTAATATCCCTTTTTAAGTCCTTCTAAAATGTTCTTTTCAAATATGTCTTGCGGGGTCTCGCCACGGTCAAGCCTTCTTACTTCGGAAACGATTTTTGCAAGCCTTGCGTCTACCGTTGCGCCTGCCTTTTCGGTTACCTTATTAAATCTCTCTTCTTTAACGAGCCTTACCGAACACTCAACCAAGTCTCTTATCATAGACTCAACGTCGCGACCAACGTAACCCACTTCGGTGTATTTGGTTGCTTCTACTTTAACGAAAGGCGCGCCAACTAACTTTGCAAGTCTTCTTGCTATTTCGGTTTTACCTACGCCTGTCGGACCTTTCATTATTATGTTCTTTGGCGTTATCTCTTCCATTTCGGCAGGAGAAAGCATGCTTCTTCTATAACGATTGCGAAGCGCGATTGCCACCGCTTTTTTCGCTTGGTCTTGACCTATGATGTATTTATCTAATTCTTCTACTATCTTTTTAGGGCTTAAATTCATAATTTTCTCCTATATAACTTCGCAAGTAATGTTATCGTTGGTGAAAACGCAAATTTCGCTTGCTATCTTTAAAGATTTTTTAACGATATCTTCAGCTGAATAGTCTGTTTCTTGCACTAATGCACGAGCCGCCGCCAACGCGTAATTTCCACCGCTACCAATAGCGCAAACGCCACCGTCCGGTTCGATTACTTCGCCCGTTCCAGACACAACCAAAAGCGTGTCCTTATCCGCCGTTATCATCATTGCTTCTAACTTTCTTGCCTTGTCACTACGCCAAAGCTCTGCAAGCTCGACTGCGCTTCTCATAAGATTTCCTGAATACTTATTGAGCATTTCTTCAAACCTTTCTGAAAGAGAAAACGCGTCTGAAACAGAGCCGGCAAACCCTAAAATAACGTTGCCGTTATAAATTCTTCTAACTTTTACCGCGTTGTTTTTGAAAATTACAGACTGTGACATAGTTACTTGTCCGTCACCCGCTATTGCCGTCTTTCCGTCTTTCTTTACGGCACAAATGGTTGTCCCCTTAAATTCTATCATTTTAAAGTCTCCTTAAACTTAGTTGTTTCTCTTAAACTACGCTCTGCCATATACTTTTTCCGTTCGGCTTTATCCTTTATTATTCTGTCCGGCGGTGGCAATATTCCAAAGTTGGCGTTCATTGGCTCAAAATCTTTATTTTCAGTCGTTATGTATCTTGCAAGCGCGCCAAGCACGGTATTGTCTGATATGGGTTGCACGTCTTTTCCCGTTAATCTTGCGTGTATGTATATTGCCGTCATTAGTCCGCTTCCCGCACTTTCAACGTAGCCTTCTACACCAGTTATTTGTCCTGCAAAATATACGTTTGGATTTTGCTTTAACGAATAGTCTTGATTGAGCAGTTTTGGCGAGTTGATAAAGGTGTTTTTATGCATTACTCCATAACGCAAAAACTCTGCGTTCTTTAATGCTGGAATTATAGAGAACACGCGTTTTTGTTCACCGAACGTTAAGTTGGTTTGAAATCCAACCATATTATACATGCTTCCGTGCTCGTCTTCCCTTCTAAGCTGTAAACAAGCATACGCCCATCTGCCAGTTTTTGGATCGGTTAAGCCAACGGGTTTTAACGGACCAAAACGCAAAGTATCCATTCCCCTTGAAGCCATAATTTCAACGGGCATGCATCCTTCAAACACGCTTGCATCTTCAAAATCGTGAAGCTTTGCGCGTTCTGCTGTAGTCAACGCCTGCATAAAGTCAAGATATTCTTGCTTTGTCATCGGACAATTAATATGGTCGCCGTTTCCCTTGTCGTATCTATCGCCGAAAAATGCGTTTTCCATATCTATACTTTCAAAGTCGATTACGGGTGCAGAAGCATCGAAAAAGCTGAGCTTTCCGCCAACCAACTCCGTTAAGCTTTGGCTAAGCGCGTCAGTTGTAAGCGGTCCACTGGCTACTACCGTTATCTCGTTAACATCGATAGACGTAACTTCTTTTGAAACGTGTTCGATATTTTCGTGTGATTTAAGTTTTTGCGTTATATACTGGGCAAACTTTTCTCTATCCACCGCAAGCGCGTTACCCGCGGGAACTCTCGTCTTATCCGCCGCCTCGATTACGATTGAACCTAAAAGGCGCATTTCTTCTTTCATAAGACCTGAAGCGTTGCCGTATACGTCGTTACTTTTTAGCGAGTTTGAACAAACGAGTTCTGCATAACTTTCACTCGTATGCGCGGGAGTCATTTTTATGGGCTTTATATCAAAAAGCCTAACTTTTATCCCGTGCTCCGCAAGATAATACGCGCACTCTGCGCCTGCAAGCCCGCCACCTATTACGTTTATTCTTTGCATAATTATTTTGTAAACTTACATTTTTTTGAAGAACATTGAACTTTTCCTTCAACGTCGATTAAATATGCTCCGCATTCGGGGCACTTTTCGCCCGTGGGAATATCCCAACTCATAAACTTACAGCCCGGATAGTTTGAACAGCCGTAGAAAACCTTTCCGCCACGACTGGTCATCTTTTTGGTGGGCTTTCCGCACTCAGGGCACACGCCTACGCTTTCCGTTAAACTTATAGTATGCTTACACTTAGGATAATTGGAGCAGGCGATAAACTTGCCAAACTTCCCTTCGCGCTCAACCATCATTCCACCGCACTTAGGACATATTTTATCGGTAGGTATGGTAACCTTTTCGTTAACCGCCTTTATGTTTTGACAAGTGGGGTAATTTGAACATGCATAATAGTTGCCGTATTTACCGCTGTTTATTATCATTGGTGCACCGCATTTGTCACATATAGTTTCGGTTATCTTAGAGTTTCTTAACTGCGCGTCAAACGGAACGTAAAAGTCTGCAATAAGCTTTTTCCAATCTCTTCCGCCTTCACCAATGTCGTCCAATGCAGTTTCCATTCTTGCAGTAAAGGATATATCCATTACGTTGGGAAAATATTTTACCAAAAAGTCGATTAAATCGTAACTGATTGGATTTGGAACTAAATTCTTTTTATCCTTATGAACGTATTCGCGCTTTTTATCCGAAAGCTTTGCCATGATTGTAGCGTAAGTCGAAGGTCTGCCTATGCCCTTATCTTCCATGTGCTTGATAAGCGTTGCTTCGGTATAACGAACGGGGGGCTTAGTAAACTTTTGCTCTTTTACTACACCTTTAAGCATGAGCTCTTCCCTTTCGCTAAGCGCGGGTAAAAGCGTGTTTCCACTTTCTTCGTCTTCTTCCTTTTTTGTGTCGTCGTAAACGATTGTATAGCCCTTAAATACCAAAGTCTTACCGCTCGTTTTAAGCGAATAGTCACCACAGGCAACGTCAACAGACACGCTGTCGTATTTAGCTTCTATCATTTGTGAAGCTATAAAGCGGTCGTAAATAAGCTTATAAAGCTTGTATTGGTTTTTGTCGAGTATTCCTTCAACGCTTTGGGGCGTTCTCTTTATATCAATGGGGCGAATTGCTTCGTGCGCGTCTTGCGCGTCCTTCTTAGAACGGTATACGTTAGGCTTTGACGGTGCGTATTCCGCGCCGTAATTAGCTTTTATGAACTCAATAGCGTCTTTTTGTGCGTCAGGAGAAACACGAACGCTATCCGTTCTCATATACGTTATAAGTGCTACGTGTCCTTGCGGAGTTTCCACACCTTCGTATAATCTTTGCGCTATTTGCATTACTTGCGGTGCGGTAAGATTTAATCTAATCGAACCATCTTGTTGCAAGGTACTGGTTATATACGGGGCGGGTGCATGTGATTTTACTACTTGCCTTTTTACGTCCTTAACGTAAAAGGAATTTTCTTTTAGGAATCGTTCAACCTGCGTTGCTTCTTCAGCGTTGGCAGGCTTATATTTTTTGCCATTCTTTTCAACGAGCAATACTTTAAAGCTACTCTTTCCGTTGGGCTCAACGTCCGCTTTTAAGTTCCAATATTCTTGTGGCACGAATGCGGAAATTTCACGTTCTCTATCAACCACCATTTTAAGCGCAACCGATTGAACGCGACCGGCAGATAAGGTTTCGTTTAACCTACTGCTTGCAGCCGGTGATATGCTATAACCAACTATTCTATCTAAAACGCGCCTTGCTTGTTGCGCGTCAACTAAATTCTTATCTATCTTTCTCGGATTTTCCAAAGCCTTTTTAACCGCTTTTTCAGAAATTTCGTTAAATTCGATACGGTTTAATTGATTTTGGTCTAACCCCAAAACTTCCGCTAAGTGCCAAGATATCGCTTCACCTTCTCTATCCGGGTCGGTTGCGAGATATACTTTATCAGCTTTTTTTGCCATGTTTTCAAGCCTTTTTATATCTTGCTTCTTTTCTGCCGAAATTACATAGTGCGGTTCAAAGTTGTTGGCGATTGATACGCCCATATAGTTTACGGGTAAATCGCGAACGTGCCCTTTTGAAGCATCTACCTTGTAGTCGCCCTTTAAAAATTTTTCTATAGTTTTTGCCTTGTGTGGCGACTCTACTATTATTAGTTGCATTTAGTCCTCCATAAGTTTGCCTGTCAGTCCGTAAACGTTTCCGTTTCTGCTTACTAAGCCTTTTATTTCTAACACCGATAGCGTCGGCATTATTTCGTAAGCGCGCTTGTTTAGCGACGCGCTCAGTTTTTCTATATGTAATTGCTCTGCCTTTAACGCCAAAATAATTTGTTTTTCTTGCTCGTTTAAGACAATTTTTTTGTCGTTTGCTTGTTTTCCGTAATAATCCAAAACGTCTTTAACCGTATCGGTCAATATTGCTCCGCGCTTAATTAAATCGTTACAGCCTGCACCCGATTGAACGCCCACGTTATAAGGAACTGCAAACAAGTCCTTGCCGTATTCAAGAGCGTATTCAGCGGTATAAAGCGTTCCGCTTTTTAGTGCGCCACTCACTATTAAAACACCGCGAGATAACGCAGAGATTATTCTGTTTCTAACTGGAAAGTGAAAGGGCTTTGCCACGGTTTCAGGTGGATATTCGCTTACCACTAACCCTACCTTTGCTACCTTTTCTATCAGTTCGGTGTTGATTGCAGGGTAAATATGGTCAAACCCGCCTGCTACAACCGAAATAACCTTGCCGTTGGAATGAACTGCCGTTTTTAGCACCGCGCAGTCAACTCCGTCTGCCGTGCCCGTTACCAACGTGAAGCCTGCTTCGAGCAATTCTTCACAATAGTTTTCCGCAAGCTTTATTGATAAAGGCAAGCTCTTTCTGCTTCCTACTATGCCAAAATTATCTTTGCCGTTTAATAACCCCGTGTCCCCTTTACAATATAAAACGAAGGGCGGACAAGGCGTTTGCAATAAACTTTCGGGATAGTTTATAGACCGTGCGGTTACAACCGTTACTTCACGCTTTTCTAATCCGCTTAAAACATAGTCCAAATACACTTGGTCGGCTGATGAAATAAGGGTTGAATATACTTTTTCGCCAAGCACTGAAGTTAAGTATTCCCTATTGTTAGGCAAATTAAAACTCGGCTTATCTACGTCTATCCACTCAACGAGTTGGAACTTATGTTTATATTCAAGCCCCAAAAAGCTGTCCAGCCAAACGTGTGCGAGCTCTTCTTTAGTATATTTCATAATTAATTATGCCTATAACTGATTGCTTCCAAAATGTGTTCGGGGCGAATGTCGTCAAACAACGCCATGTCGGCAATAGTTCTTGCCACCTTGATTATTCTACTGCGCGCTCTGGGCGATAAGTGAAGCGTTTCGTATGCATTCTTTAATATTTCTTCACATTCTTTGGTAAGCTTGCAATATTTTGCCATGTGCTTTGCGCCCATGTTACTGTTGGTTAATATATTGTCCTTTTTGAAACGTTCTTTTTGTATAAGACGCGTTCTGTTTACACGTTGCCTTACCTGTTCACTCGTTTCACACTGTTCTTCGCTCGTTAATTGTGCATACTTTACTTCGTCCACTTGAACTTGTAAATCAATTCTATCTAATAACGGACCGGAAATCTTCGCCTTGTATTTTGCTATTTGTGAAGGTGAACACGAACATTCTTTTTCTGCCGAACCGTAATTACCGCACGGACAAGGATTCATGCTCCCACACAAGATGAAGTCTGCCGGAAAAGTTACTGTTCCCGACGAACGTGAAACGGTTATTTGCCCATCTTCTAAGGGCTGACGCAAAACTTCAAGCGACGAACGCGAATATTCTGGCATTTCGTCTAAAAACAACACGCCGTTATGTGCAAGGCTAATCTCGCCCGGCTTAACGTGCGAGCCACCACCTGCAAGTGCAACTGTGCTTGCCGTGTGGTGTGGGCTTCTGAACGGACGGGTGTATACCAACCCTTCCGACTGCTTAAGAGCACCTGCTACCGAGTGAATTTTGGTCGTTTCTAACGCTTCTTCAAAAGTCATATCTGGCATTATCGTAGGAATGCATTTTGCAAGCATCGTTTTGCCTGTGCCTGGTGCGCCGACGAACAATAAATTGTGCCCGCCTGAAACGGCAACTTCCAACGCGCGCTTTGCCACCGCTTGACCTTTTACGAAAACTAAATCACTGTCGTATTTTGTTTTTACTGCTTCTTCCGTTTTGAATTCGTGTTTTTCTATGGGTGCAATGGGTGTAAGCCCTGAAAGATGATCTACAACTTGTTTTAAGCTTTCAACAGCTACTACTTCTATGCCCGAAACAAACGACGCTTCTTTTTCATTGGCTTTGGGAATAACGAATTTTTTATATCCCTGCCCTAACGCACAAATTAAAATGGGTAATATACCGTTTACCGAACGAACTGTTCCATCAAGCGAAAGCTCTCCAACGAAAACGGTTTCACAAACTTCTGCTATTAATTGCCCGCTTGATAACAAAACTCCAAGCGCAATTGGTAAATCAAGGGCAGACCCTTCTTTTTTAATGCCTGCGGGCGCAAGGTTGACCGTAATGTGGCGGATAGGAACGGACATCCCGCTATTCTTTATAGCTGCGCGAACGCGCTCTTTAGATTCTTTAACAGCCGTGTCTGCTAAGCCCACTATATCAAAGCCTGGTAGACCTTTGTTTGAATCTACTTCAATTTCAATCGGAACGCCTTCTAAGCCTATAAGAGTAAAACCGTTAACTTTTGCTATCATTTCATCTTCCTTTCATCTATTTTAACTTGCGCAAAAAAATAGTATCCGCTATTTTAGTATTATATAATATTTATTTTTATTTGTAAACTATAAGAACCCGTTTTTTTAACTTTTTTAAACATTATATATAGGGATAGTTTTAAAAATGATTTTTTATTTGTTGTTATGGCTCTGTTGCACGCTAAATTGTCAAACAAAAAAACGCAAGGAATTTATCCTTGCGTTTTCGATTTTGCGCCTTAAAAAATTATCTTTTAATTTCTTTAACTTTCGCAGCCTTACCAGTTCTTGCACGTAAGTAGTAGAGTTTTGCACGACGAACTTTACCGTGTCTTACAACTTGAATGTCTGCTACCTTTGGTGAGTGGATGGGGAAAGTTTTTTCTACGCCGATACCGAAAGAAATTCTTCTTACGGTGAAGGTTTCACTTATACCACCGTGCTTTCTTGCGATAACGATGCCTTCGAATGCTTGTAATCTTTCTCTGTCGCCTTCGATAACCTTGATCATTACCTTAACGGTGTCACCCACGTTAAATTCGGGAATACTGGTTTTTACGTTTTCGTTATTGATTGCTTCAATAATACTGTTCATTGCTTTACCTCCGTTTTATTACAAGCGTTCATTGTCATTTGGGATTTTTTTATGCAAGAGGAACGCCCAAAGCGTTTAATATAATAACACAATTTTTTTTATTTTGCAAGCGTTTTTACATACAAAAAGCATTTAAAATGTGATTTATTTCACCGTTTTGTATTTCTATTACGTCAAACCTACACTCTGCGTCCATTTTGCTTTCGCGTTGCAAATAATAGGTTGCCACTTTGAAATATTTTTCTTGCTTCTTGTAGTTTACTGCTTCGCTCGGTGCGCCGTATTCGTCGCTCGAACGGGTTTTTACTTCTATAAATACCGTAACGCCATTCTCTTCGGCTATGATATCTATCTCACCCAACGGCGTTTTGTAATTGGTTTTAACTATTTTGTAGCCTTTCTTTTTTAGATACTCAGCCGATTTCTTTTCGCCTACTCTGCCCAAAAGTTTTTTATAAAAGTTTTTCTGTGCAATTTGCAAGGGCCAATCTCCTTGATTTTTTCTATGTGAACTTTTGTTCCGTACCCTTTATGTTTTTCAAACGAATATTCAGGATATTCCTTTGCAAACTCGGTCATTAAATTATCTCTATAAACTTTTGCAAGTATGGAAGCACAGCCTATGCTATAACTTTTTGAATCGCCCTTAACGAGATATTCTGCCGTTAAAGATAAACCCGTGTCCACTCCGTCCACAAGCGTTATGTCCGGCTTGATTTTAAGCCCGTTTACCGCTTCTGTCATGCATTTTTTTACAGCGTTCAAAATATTAATTTGGTCTATTTCTTCCTGCCAAATTAGCGCGATGTTATACGCAATTGCTTTTTCTTTTATAATCTCGTATAGCGCGTTGCGCTTTTTTTCGCTTAGTTTTTTGCTGTCGTCTATCCCTTCGATAATATCGTCCATCGGCATAATTACTGAAGCACAAACCACAGGCCCTGCAAGCGGACCTCTGCCCACTTCGTCCACGCCCGCTACATAACGTTTTCCATCTTCTATATGCTTTCTTTCGTAAACTAATTTATCCATATCAGTCGAGTATTATTTTGCCTATTCTACCCTTTCTAAAATCGTCAATTATAGCCGTTGCACAACGTTCGTAATCAAACTCTCCGCCCTTTCTTAAAAAGCCACGGCGAGTGCAAATTTTTTCGTAAAGTTCAAGAGTAGGAACTTCCAAATCGTCAATATTATACTTATCTTTTAGTAGGTTAGGATATTTTTCTTTAAGCTCTGCTAAAAGCTCGTATGCAAGGTCGTTAAAATCAATGTTTGCGTCGTTCATACTTCCTATATAAGCAAGATGTTTTGCCAAAAATTGATTGTCGAAAGCAGGTGGCATCGTGCCTGGGGTGTCCAATAATTCGAGCTCGCGAAGCCTTACCCACTGTTTGCCTTTAGTAACGCCTGCTTTGTTACCCGTAACGGCTTTTTTGCCACCGCAAAGCGCGTTGATTATGGTTGATTTTCCCGTATTCGGTATACCTGCAACCATTATTCTTATAGGCTTAAAAACGCCCTTTTCTTTGTTGCGTTCGAGCTTTTCTTTTAAGAGCGAAAAAAGCCTTGAATACAACAAGTCAACGGCACGCTTATCCATTGCGCTAACAGCAACCGTTTCCTTTCCTTCTGCGGTAAATTCGGCTACAGTTCGCGTTACGTCTACACGCTCAACCAAATCGCTCTTGTTAAGAACGTAAAGCACCTTTTTATTGTTAAAAAGTTTGTCAAGCTTGGTGTTTAACGAAGCTCTCGGTGCTCTTGCGTCAAGAACTATCATAACTCCGTCTACAGACTTTAAGTTTTCTTCCATCATGCGCATTGCTGCCGTCATGTGACCGGGAAACCATTGTAAATGTTGCATTATTCTTTAGCCCCCTTTTCTAATAAGTCAGGGCGGTTTTTCTTTGTTATTTCAAGCGATTTTTCCATGCGCCATTTTTCAATGTTGGCGTGGTGCCCACTTGTTAAAACTTCGGGAACTTTTAGCCCCTTAAACTCTTGCGGTCTGGTATATTGCGGGTATTCTAACAATCCACTCGCAAAACTTTCTTGTGCAAGCGAGTCGCCGTTTATAACCCCGTCAACGTATCTTGCAACCGCGTCTACAACAGCCATTGCAGGAATTTCTCCGCCAGTCAAAACAAAGTCGCCAAGCGACAATTCTTCGTCTATATAAAGGTCGATAACACGTTGATCAACCCCTTCGTAATGACCGCATAACAATAATATACGGTCTAATTTTCCAAATTCTAATACTACGTTTTGATTAAACGTTCTGCCCCTTGGCGATAAAAAAATTCGCCTTGCTTGATGGTCGGGGTCAACCGCTTCGATAGCACTCGCTATGGGCTGTGGCATCATTACCATACCTGCCCCACCGCCGAAAGGTGTGTCGTCACACTTTCTGTGCTTATCAAGCGTGTAATCACGAATGTCGATTACGTTTATCTCAAGCTTTCCGCTCTCCACCGCTCTGCCGATAATACTCGTCTTTAACGGCGCGAACATTTCGGGAAAAAGAGTAAGGATATCAATCTTCATAGCAAGACACCTCTCTTAAGCGTTTTTCAGACACGGTAACGAGTTTTTCACCTATTTCTACACTTTGAACTAAGTCCTTCAAAAAGGGAAAACGCATAATTCTTCCGCTTTCGCATTTAACGGTAAAAATATCCGTTCTTGCACTGGTAACGTCGATTATTTCACCAATAGTTTCACCTAAATCAGTTTTAACAACGCAACCTATTATATCGGCTATAAAATATCTGCCTTCTTCGAGCGGAACTGCATTTTCTCTCGTTACATGCAAAACCTTACCGCGCATCGTTTCCGCGGTATTTCTATCCGTTATACCAGATAAACTTAAAAAGACAACTCCACCGCCTATCGTGGCTTTTAATACTTTATAAGTCTTTTGGTCGATTATTACTTCCTTAAGTTTGTTGAAACGGTTAATATCGTCCGTGAGCGGTTGGATTTTTACTTCGCCCTTTATTCCTTGCGGTTTAACGATTATACCTATTTTTAGCGTTTGTTGCATTTTTCAAAAAGTGAGAAAAACGGGGAAATTTAATTTTCCCCGCGTTCTACGATTTCTACGTTGTATTTTTTGTTTTCTTTGAGTGAACCTGCGCGCACTAAGGTACGGAGCGCCTTTGCAATCTTGCCTTGGCGACCGATCACCTTACCCATATCGCTTGAAGAAAGCGTTACGGTTACGTTAACGTTTTTGCCGTCTTCAACCACGTCGTATCCAACTTCGTCGTGATTTTCAGCAAAACAGTTCACCACGTATTTAATAAGTTCTAACATATTCGCTCCTTAAATCAAACTATTTGCTTGATTTGCGAACTTTGGTTTTTGCAGGTGAAAGTTTGGTGGGCTTAGGTATAACGCCTTTGTTGATAAGAATGTTCTTTACCGTGTCGGTGGGTTGAACGCCCTTTGCAAGCCAATCTTTTGCTTTTGCTTCGTCAATAACGATTTCCGCAGGGTTAGCGGTAGGATTGTAGTGACCTACTTTGTCGATGTAAGCTCCATCACGTGCGTTTCTGCTGTCGGTGATAACGATACGGTAGAAGGGTGATTTCTTGTCGCCCATTCTGGTTAATCTCATTTTTACTGCCATTTTAGTTTCTCCTTAAATGTATATAAATTTTTATTTTTTTAACGTTTTTTTGTTTTAGGAAACGTGACGTTTCATCTAGACTGACTCGTATGTTTTAAGTGGTTAGAAACGAGTTGCAGTAGGCTCGACAAGCCACAGGGTGAAATTGACCTTGCTGGTCATTGTGATCTGTGACGCAGTCAGTAACGACCTGCAACGACGTTTATAAGTGCTTAAAAACGGAACATACGATTATTCTTCATCTGTTTCATCATTTGCTTAGTCTGCTCGAACTGCTTCAACACGCGGTTTACTTCTTGAACGCTTGTGCCACTGCCCTTTGCTATTCTATTCTTCCTTGACGAGTTGATGATTTGCGGGTTTTCACGCTCTTTCATCGTCATTGACTGTATAACCGCTTTCATGGTTATCATCTTTTTTTCGTCAATATCTTCTTCTCGAATTTTGAACTTTCCGCCCATACCTGGGAGCATTGCAAGCACGTCTTTTATCCCGCCCATTTTATTCATAGTTTCAAACTGGGTTAAAAAGTCGTCTAAAGTGAAAGTGTTCTTTCTGAACTTTTCTTCCATCTTTTTAGCTTGCTCTTCGGTAACCGCGTCTTGCGCCTTTTCAATAAGCGACAAAACGTCCCCCATTCCCAAAATACGGTTTGCCATTCTATCTGGGTGGAAAGGCTCTAAATCACCTAATTTTTCACCAACTGAACAGAACTTGATGGGCTTGCCCGTAACTGCTTTCATTGAAAGAGTTGCACCGCCACGAGTATCACCGTCAAGCTTGGTTAAAACCAATCCGGTAACTTCCAATCGCTTGTTAAACGTGTCTGCAACTTCAACCGCTACTTGACCGGTCATTGAGTCAACGACGAGCAAGATTTCCGCAGGGTTAACTTCTTGTTTTATTTTTTCAAGTTCAAGCATAAGCTCTTCGTCTATTTGAAGTCGGCCTGCCGTGTCGATAATAACCGTGTCAAAACCAAATGATTTTGCGTGCGCCACGCCTTCTTTAGCAATTTTAACAGGGTTTCCTTGTCCTTTTTCAAATACGGGACAGCCTGCCTTTTCCCCAACGACTTTGAGTTGGTTTATTGCCGCAGGACGATATACGTCACAAGCGACTAAAAGGGGCTTTTTGCCTTGTTTTTTGAGCATTAACGCAAGCTTTCCAACAAGGGTAGTTTTACCTGCACCTTGCAAACCTGCCATCATTATGACGGTTGGTGGAGTGCTCGCTACGTTGAGCTTGCTGTTCGCACTGCCCATAAGTTCAATTAGTTCTTCGTTAACTATTTTTATAACTTGTTGGGTTGGGCTCAAACTCTTTAATATTTCTTGACCAACGGCGCGTTCGCTAACCTTTGCAACGAAAGATTTAACAACTGAAATATTAACGTCTGCTTCCAAAAGCGCGATGCGCACTTCTCTCATTGCCGTTTTTATTTCAAGTTCGGTTAACCTGCCGTGCTTGGTAAGCTTGGAAAATATATGATTAAGTTTATCGCTTAAATTTGAAAACAGCGCCATTATTTACCTATAATTTCTATAATTCTTTCCGATATTTTTTGACTGTCTGACGATATTTGCCTTGCAAGAGCGGTTAACTCTTGCTTTTTTTTGTGAATATTTAATTGACTTTCATATTCGTCTAACTTTTCTTTAACCTTTTTTATCGCCGAATATACGCTCTGGCGAGTATAACCTTCGGGCTCGGCAATTTCCGCCAGCGACAAATCGTAGAG
The DNA here is from genome assembly GCA_045637285.1 of Christensenellaceae bacterium. Classification (GTDB taxonomy): domain Bacteria; phylum Bacillota; class Clostridia; order Christensenellales; family Borkfalkiaceae; genus UBA1259. The sequence continues at coordinate 42,802 of JAZTZE010000028.1, forward strand.
ATAATGCGACGAAAATAACTCTCTTTGCCTTTGCGTTAACAGGCTTGAATATATTTCAAAAAGTTCAACGTATCTTAAATCTTTTTCCATAACAATCAAAAAGGTGTAAAACTTTTTTGCTTTACACCCTGATATTATACATATATTTTTACTTGCTGTCAAGCATTTTTAGTTGACAGATTAATTTTTTTTAGCCAACAAGCGTAGCTTTCATTACTGCCTTTATCGTATGCATTCTATTTTCAGCTTCGTCGAAGACGATTGACTGTTCGCTTTCAAACACTTGGTCAGTCACTTCCATGCAGTCGATGCCGAATTTTTCTGAAATGGCTTTGCCCGTTTCGGTCTTTAAGTCGTGAAATGCAGGTAAGCAGTGCATGAACTTGCATTGCGGGCCAGCGTTGTCCATCAACTCTTTAGTAACCCTATACGGCGTTAAATCTTTAATGCGATCTTCCCAAACGTGTTCGGGTTCACCCATCGATACCCAAACGTCAGTATATATCACGTGCGCGCCTTTGGTCGCCTTTATAGGATCTTTTTCAAACTCTATCGTTGCGCCCGTTTGCTTTGCTATTTCCTTACATTTTGCAGTGAGTTCTGCGTTAGGATAATATTTTTCAGGTGCACACGCTACAAAGTGAAGCCCCATTTTTGCACAGCCAATCATAAGTGAGTTACCCATATTAAAACCAGCGTCGCCCATATATACAAACTTAATTCCCTTTAAGTAGCCAAAATGCTCTTTTATGGTCAAAAAGTCTGCAAGTATTTGCGTGGGATGATATTCGTTCGTGAGTCCGTTCCAAACGGGGACGCCTGCGTGTTTTGCAAGCTCTTCCACGATTTCTTGACCAAATCCACGATATTCGATACCGTCGTACATTCTACCTAAAACGCGCGCCGTGTCTGCAATGCTTTCCTTTTTGCCTATTTGCGAAGCTTTAGGATCAAGATAGGTTGATTGCATTCCTAAGTCAGATGCTGCAACTTCAAAACTGCAACGCGTTCTTGTGCTAGTTTTTTCAAATATGAGCGCGATGTTTTTGCCTTCGCAATATTTATGCGGTTCGCCTGCTTTTTTCTTAGCCTTAAGCTCTGCCGATAAATCTAATAAATATTGTATTTCTTCACTCGTATAGTCGAGTAAAGTTAAAAAATTCCTGCCTTTTAAGTTCATTTTTTTCTCCTTACTTTGCACTTGCGCGCTTTATCGCACTTACTGCCTTTTTCACGTCTTCCATTGGGATATTTAGTGCAGGAAGAAGCCTTACTTTATCTTTTGCGGTAAGACAAACAACTCCGTCTTCTATACAATCTAATACGACTTCTTTTGCGGGACGAGTGGTTTTAATTCCTATCATAAGTCCCATTCCGCTTACGCTTTCTATTCCCTTTGCGCCACTTAATTGGCTAAAAATATATTGACTTTTTTCTTTTACTTCATCAAGTATTTTTTTGTCGATACGTTCTATAACGTTGATTGCGCCAGCACAACATACTGGGTTTCCGCCGTATGTAGAACCGTGGTCACCAAAGCCCAACACCGATTGCACCTTTTCGCCCATTAAGCACGCGCCAATGGGAAGACCACCGCCTAAGCCTTTTGCCGTGGTAATAACGTCCGGCTTAATGCCGTAATTCATATAAGCGTATAACTCGCCCGTTCTTCCGTTGCCGGTTTGAACTTCGTCAATCATTAAAACGACGTCGTTTTCTTTACATATTTTTTCCACGCCTAAAACAAAGTCTTTTTCAAGTGCTATTACTCCGCCTTCGCCTTGAACGCACTCAATTAAAATCCCACAGACCTTGTTTTGTTTAACCAAGTTTTCAACGCTCTCAATATCGTTTGCAGTCGCGTATACAAAGCCGTTTAGCATGGGCTTAAACTTAGCGTGAAAAACGTCTTGCCCCGTGGCAGATAAGGTTGCTATCGTTCTGCCGTGAAAGCTGTTTTTTAATGTTATAATAGTGCAATAATCTTCGCCTTTATTTTGCGCTCCATATTGCCTTGCCACCTTAATCGCACACTCGTTGGCTTCTGCTCCTGAGTTGGAAAAAAACACCTTTTTCATGCCCGTTCTTTCACATAAAATTTGAGCTAAACGCGCGCAAGGCTGGGTGTAATAAAGGTTGGAAACGTGCTGAAGTTTATCTATTTGTGACACAATCGCACTCTTCCATTCGTCGTCTGCAATACCGAACGCAGTAACGCCGATTCCAGAACCCATATCTATATATTCTTTGCCGTTTTCATCATACAAATGCGAACCTTTTCCGTGAGTAAATTCCAAAGGAAAACGCGCATAAGTATTTGCAACGAATTGCTTGTCAATTTCTTTTAAATTCATTATTTGTCACCTAAAACCATCGTGCCTGCACCTTCATCGGTAAGAGTTTCCATAAGTATTGAGTGCGGAATTCTTCCGTCCATTATGGTAACGTTTTTAACGCCGTGCTCGATAGCGTCTATACAGCACTTGATTTTGGGAATCATTCCACCTTGAATAGTGCCGTCATCTATAAGACTTCTTGCTTGGCTAACCGTTATTTCAGGAATAAGCGTGCTGGGGTCGTCTTTGTCCTTAAGAAGCCCCGCTATGTCCGTCATCATAATAAGCGTTTTTGCGTTGAGCGCGCCAGCTATTCTTGCCGCAGCGGTATCTCCGTTAATGTTGTATGCGTTGCCTTGTCCGTCACAACCTATAGTACTGATAACGGGAATATATCCTTTTTCAAGCAAGTCGTTAACGCAATCTATATTTACGTCGGTTATTTCGCCAACGTAACCCAAACGCTCGTCTTTCATCTTAGCTTGAATAAGACCGCCGTCCATACCTGAAATACCCATCGCTTTGCCACCTTTCATTTCCAAGAAGTTAACGAGCGATTTGTTAACTTTGCCCGCGAGCACCATTTGAACGATATCAACGGTCTCTTTGTCGGTTACTCTTAATCCGTCAACAAATTCAGGCTTTTTGCCAAGCTTTGCCATTAGTTCGCTTATTTCCGGACCGCCACCGTGCACTAAAACAACTTTTACACCGATAAGCCACAAAAGAACGATGTCTTCCATAACTTGTTCTTTTAATTGTTCGTTAATCATGGCGTTTCCGCCGTATTTAACCACGAGTATTTTGCCGTTGTATGCCTTAATATAAGGAAGTGCTTGTGTTAACACTTCCGCGCGTTGCGCGTTTGAAAAATGTTTATCCATTTTATCTCCATTTTTATATTTAACACAATTTAATTGATATCAATCAATATCCCATAAATCGCAATATAAACAAAAAGAATTTTAATAAAAAATTGTATTTAATTTAACAGTTATTAACAACTTATATAACTGATTAGAAAGGAGCGTGACGCTCTACCCAAACTGACTCGTATGCCTTAAGCGGTTAGAAACGAGTTAGCCAAGGCTCGCGAAGTGTTTAGGGTGAAATTGACCTTGCTGGTCATCGAAGTCTAAACACTAAGCAGTAACGCAGGATAACGAAGTTTATAAGCACTTAGGTGCGATAGTCGCCGTTGATTTTAACGTAATCATAAGTCAAATCGCAACCCCAAGCAGTGCTGTTGTACATGCCATCGTTTAAGTTAACAGCTATAACAATTTCTTTTTCTAATAAAATCTCTTTTGCTTTTTCTTCAGAAAAATCTACTCCACTGCCGTTTTTGCAAACGATAATCTCGCCCTTATTAGACTTAAAGTAAACGTCAATTTTATCAACGTCAACGTTTGCACCGCTATAACCGATTGCACAAAGCACACGGCCCCAGTTAGCATCCGCACCAAACATTGCAGCTTTAAGCAAACTTGAACAAATTACGCTTTTCGCAACAGTTTTAGCATCGCACAAAGTTTTTGCACCACTAACTTCACATTCTAAAAGCTTGGTTGCACCTTCTCCGTCCGCAGCTATCATTCTACAAAGAGCAACGTTAACGGTGTTAAGTGCTTTCATGAATTGGTTAAAATCTTCGCCTTCACAAGTGATTTCAGCGTTTTCTGCCATACCGTTTGCAATAACCGTTACCATGTCGTTAGTAGAAGTATCACCGTCAATGCTTAGCATATTGAACGTTTCCCTTATATCACTCGAAAGCGCGCTTTGAAGCATTTTCGCACTGATTTTTACGTCAGTAGTAATAAACACAAGCATGGTTGCCATGTTGGGATGAATCATTCCACTTCCCTTTGCTATGCCACCCATTTTACACGTTTTTCCACCGATAGTAAACTCAACGGCTATTTCTTTTTTTGCCAAGTCCGTGGTCATAATTGCTTCGGCAGCAAATGCACCGCCATCAACGGAAAGACCACTTACTAATTCGCTCATACCCTTTTGAATGGGCTCTATATTTAATGGCTGACCGATTACGCCTGTAGATGCTACTATAACGTCACTCGATTTAACACCCGTTTGTTTTTCAACGAGTTCAGCCATTTTCTTTGCAATTTCTACACCGTTTGCGTTACAAGTGTTCGCATTTCCACTATTGCATATTACGGCTTGAGCTTTACCATCTGCAAGGTGAATTTTGTTAACGGCTATAGGTGCGCCTTTAACTAAATTAGTGGTATAAACAGCCGCAGCCGTGCCCACTTTCTCACTCATTATCATCGCCAAGTCGCGCTTGGTGCGATTATGTCTTATTCCACAATGTACGCCGTTTGCGCTAAAACCTTTTGCAGCGCATACGCCACCATCAATTATCTTCATTGTATCTCCTTATAGGTCAAGTCCTTTCGTTTCATTCGCGCCGATGAGCACGTTCATATTTTGTATTGCCGCGCCTGACGCACCCTTGCCAAGATTATCAAACCTTGCAACTAATAGTATTCTTTTTTCGTTGCCGTGCACGGAAATTTCTAAACCGTCTTTATTTTTCATTGCAATCGCAGATAAAAATCCCGATTCGTCAGCATTGTCGTTAAACTTAACCACGTCACCAACGTATAAGCTCTTATAAGCTTCTATAACGTCTTTAACACTTCCGTTTAAGTCCTTATCAAACAGCGGAACAGTAACTTCCATGCCCCTGTCAAAGTCAGCAACTATTGGCGAGAAATGGGGTGCGTTGTTTAGCCCGCAAATCGTTTGCATTTCGGGTAAATGCTTGTGCACTTGTGCCAAGCCGTATTGGCGGGGAGCGTTGTAAAGCTCGGGCGCTTCGCCTTCGTATTCGGCTATCATTTTTTTACCGCCACCCGTGTAACCCGTTATTGAAAAACAAGTTAAATAAGCGTCTTTATCTATCAAACCTTTTTCCACGAGTGGTTGAACTAGCGCAATAAATCCGCTTGCGTGACACCCTGGGTTAGCTATACGCTTAGAATTTTTAATTTTTTCTTTAAGCCCTGCAATTTCTGGAAAACCGTAAGCCCAGTCGGGATTGGTTCTATGTGCGGTTGACGTATCTATGATTGCTACGTTGGGATTTTCCACGAGCGAAACGGCTTCTATCGCCGCTTGGTCGGGCAAACATAAAAACGCAACGTCTGCACTGTTTAACGCGTCTTTTCTTGCACTTATATCTTTTCTAAGCTCATCGGGAAGAGTAATAAGTTTAATATCATCTCTTTTAGATAGCCTTTCGTATATTTTCAAGCCGGTAGTTCCTGCACTGCCGTCGATAAAAATTTTATGCATTTTGTATTTTACCTTTTACGAACTCTATTTGTTTTTTAACCCATTCAGGTGAAGTTCCACCCTCTGAAATTCGCTTTGACACACAAGTCGCAAGACTGATTTCTTCATATAAATCTTGCTCAAACACAGAGCTATACGCCTTGTATTCTTCAAGCGAAAGAGTTTCTAACACTTTGCCGTTCTTTATTGAATCACCAACGATTTTGCCAACGATTTTATAAGCATCTCTAAACGGTAATCCTTTCTTTACCATATAGTCAGCAAGGTCAGTTGCGTTGATAAAGCCTTTTTGTGCGGCTAAAAGCATGTTATCTTTTAGCACGGTCATTTCCTTCACCATCGGAGCAAACACATCTAAGCACATTTTAACCGTATCTACCGCATCGAAAACTCCTTCTTTATCTTCTTGCATGTCTTTATTGTAAGCAAGCGGTAAGCCCTTTAGAGTAGTTAAAATCGCCATTAAATGCCCGTATACTCTACCCGTTTTACCACGAACAAGTTCAGCCATGTCTGAATTCTTTTTTTGTGGCATAATGGACGAGCCCGTTGTATACGCATCCGAAAGTTCAACAAACTTGAATTCCCAGCTACTCCAAAGTATTATCTCTTCTGAAAAACGCGATAAGTGCATCATTAAAATTGAGCACGCCGATGCGAATTCCACGATAAAATCTCTATCCGAAACACCGTCCATACTGTTTTGACAAACACTGTCAAATCCCAAAAGCTTGGCTTCCATTTGCCTATCCGTTTCGTAAGTAGTCCCTGCTAACGCACAACTGCCGATTGGGCTGACGTTTATGCGTTTTTTAACGTCCGAAAAACGTTCCTTATCACGAATAAGCATCATTGCGTAAGCCATTAAGTGATGACCGAAAGTTACAGGTTGAGCACGTTGTAAATGCGTATATCCCGGCATAATAGTATCGGTATGCTCTTGGGCTTGACAAATTATTGCTTGAAGCAACAAGTCAATCTTATCGGTGATTTCTTGGGCTTGGTCGCGGAGATACATTCTCGTATCAAGAGCAACTTGGTCGTTACGGCTTCTTGCAGTGTGAAGTTTTTTGCCCACGTCGCCTATGCGCTCGGTTAAAACTTGCTCTACAAACATGTGAATGTCTTCGGCAGTATAGTCTATTTCAAGCCTTCCGCTTTCAATATCGGCTAAAATGCCGTTTAATCCGTCTATAATCTTTTCAGCTTCGCTTTGAGCAATGATATTTTTTGCACCGAGCATAGTCGCATGAGCCATACTCCCAAGTATATCTTGCTTATACATTCTGCTATCAAAGCTTATTGACGAGTTAAAGTCGTCTGCAATTTTATCGGTAACACCATCCGTGCGCCCCGTCCACATTTTTGCCATAATTATCTCCGTTCCTAAAAAATGAAAATTGTCCTGCGCGGGTACCCGTGCAGGGCAATTTAGTTGTTTGTTTATTTGTTTTTGCCTTGTTCAACCATAGCGGCAACCTTTATGGGAAGACCGAAAAGATTGATGAAGCCTTCTGCATCTTTTTGGTTATAATCGCTTTCGCCAAAGGTTGCAATTTCTTCACTGTAAAGTGAATCTTCACTCCATGCACCAGCGTTTATCATGTTGCCTTTGTAGAGTTTTAAGCGAACTTTTCCATTAACTTTTTCTTGAGTTTTATCAACAAACGCTGCAAGTGCTTCACGAAGGGGTGTGAACCATTGTCCATTATAAACGAGTTCACCGTAAGTGATTGCAAGTTTTTGCTTTTCGTGCATGGTGTATTTATCCAAGCATAACGTTTCAAGAACACTATGCGCTTTGTATAAAATTGTTCCACCGGGAGTTTCGTATACGCCACGACACTTCATACCAACAAGACGGTTTTCAACGATATCTAAAATACCAATACCGTTTGCGCCACCAATTTGGTTGAGCTTTAAGATAATTTCTTTCGCACTCATCTTAACGCCGTCAAGAGCAACGGGTGCGCCTTGAACGAAATCAAGTTCTATATAGGTAGGCTTATCAGGTGCGTCAATGGGTGAAACGCCCATTTCTAAGAAGCCTTTCTTTTCGTAGGTCGGTTCGTTCCCCGTATCTTCTAAATCCAAACCTTCGTGCGATAAGTGCCAAAGGTTTTTGTCTTTAGAATAGTTGGTTTCCCTGTTTATTTTCAAAGGTACGTTATGTGCTTCCGCATAGTCTATTTCTTCTTCACGAGATTTGATTGACCATTCACGCCAAGGTGCAATAATCTTCATATCAGGACAGAAGTGTTTTAAGGTAAGTTCAAAACGAACTTGGTCATTACCCTTACCCGTGCAACCGTGCGCTATCGCATCTGCGCCTTCCTTAATAGCAATTTCAGCAAGTGCTTTTGCTATGCAAGGACGTGCGTGTGAAGTACCTAAAAGATATTCTTCATAAATAGCACCAGCCTTTACGCAAGGAATAATATAGTTATCAACGTAGTCGTCAGAAAGATCTAAAACGTAACACTTTGACGCGCCAGTTTTAATCGCTTTTTCTTCTAAGCCTTCAAGCTCGTCTGCTTGACCAACGTTACCTGCAACTGCTATAACTTCACAGTTGTTGTAATTTTCCTTTAACCACGGAATTATAATTGACGTATCTAAACCGCCAGAATACGCTAAAACTACCTTTTTAATATCTTGACTTTGCATAACTGCCTCCAAAGTTTTTATTTACAGTGGCTATTATATTCCTTTAATTTTTTATTGTCAAACGTTTAACACCCTTTTTATTAATTTTTTTTGAATATTTTTTGAGAATATTTATATTTTTTTTAATTTATTCATTTATTATTCATTATTTATTGAATACCAAATGATTTTATTCAGTTTTATAAAATAAAACGGTGTAAACATTATATATAGAGATATTTTAAGCAATAAAAAACAGCCCAAGAAAAAGGGCTGTTTTTTATTGATTAGTATTGATTTGTCATTGAAGTCTGTGGCGAAGTCAGTAACGATGCATAACGATGTCAGCAACAATGATAACGATGTTATTAAACACCTAAATAAAGGGTTAGAAACGAGTTAGGCAAGGCTCGACAAGCCACAGGGTGAAATTGACCTTGTTGGTCATTGAAGTCTGTGGCGAAGTCAGTAACGATGCATAACGATGTTTATAAGCCTTTATTTTACTGAGCGACGATACTTCTCTGCTTCCCAATTGTTAATGAAGTAAACTTCTTTTTCGTTCATGGTTGAAACGGTAAGCCCAGCTTTTTTAACGTTGGTTACAACGAAAAGATATGCTGCAAGAGTTTCTTCCAAGGTGGTTGCTTGCTTTATATCGGTATTATAGTATACAGTGCCGTCCTTAACAACCATAGTATTTGGAGAGTGGCCTAAAATGTTGTTTAAGTAAACGAGTTGGTCGGGATATAAAGGAGTTTCATCCAATACAGCCTTGTTGAGCTCGTTTTCCTTAACGAAATCAGTTACAATTTTGGTTGCACTCTTAAAGCCGGTTTCAGTAGCAACTAAGTCTACCTTTCTAAAATCGTCCGCTAAACCAAAGTAGTTGCGAATAGTTTCGTTAACGTCGCTATTAACAGCCTTTACTCTGTCAATGCAGTCACTAGTAACAACTAAGCCGTGGTTTTTCATGAAGATAACTTCGGGGTATTTACCGGTTGCTTTAACGTATTCATCAATCTTGTCTTTCATTGCGAGAGTAAGAGAGAACCCTGGATTAATATAAGGCAAGAAAATAAAACCAAAGTCTTTATCCGCAAAAAGCTTTTGCGCAAGAGCTTCGCCTTCTTGGCTACAAGTGATAAGATTGCCGTAAACCGAGTGGGTGTGAATAACGTATTTCTTTAAGATTGCATGGAAACCAACTTCAACGCTCGGACGAAGGGTTTGAATACCTTCTAACGGAACGATAGAAGCTTTGCTGATTTCTGCGCTTTCTTTTTCGTAGTCTTTTTCTACGCTTAAATCAACGCTGTTATAATAGTTGTAAATCATGTTTTTATCAACTGCTACAAACGCAGTCGTTTCGTTAATATCGACAAGACGATAGCCTGATGCCTTAATGAGCATTAAGCCCTTTTCGTCGTTCTTAACTGAAGTGTTACCGCCGCCGCCTTGAGTGTAGTCGGCACGGCTACCTGAATATTGAGAAATATCAATTATATCTTTAATAGTATTTTTCATTTTTGTTCCTCTTGTTGAATTATTTAAAATAATGTTTAAGTGTTTAGAAACGAGCAAGAGCAAGAAATCAAGCGCGAACAACGGGCGTGTGCTTTTTTTACACGCCCATATGAGCTCGGGGCTTACGAACTATTGCTAAGTTTATAAACGCTTAAAATTACATTTGTTGTCCGCCGGTTACGTTAATAGCTTGACCAGTCATATAGCTTGAATAGTCAGACGCTAAGAATACCATTGCGTTTTCAATATCAACGTATTCGCAAGAACGTTTCATGGGAACTTGGTTGATGTATTTTTCTCTAACTTGTTCTTCGGTTATGCCTTGGTTTGCCGCATATTGTTTGAATAAGCTATTAACCCAGAGCGGTGAATTTAACAAGTTGCCTGGGCAAATGCAGTTTACTCTTACGCCTGCTTCTGCGAATTCCAATGCCAAGCTTTGAGTTAAACCTACGCCACCAAACTTGCTTGCTGCGTATGCGCCGTTCTTAAAGCTTCCTTTTCTGCCTGATTTTGAGTTGATTTGAATAATACTACCACTCTTTGCTTCTAACATATAAGGAGCGAAAGCTTTAACAGTGTTGAAATAACCGTTTAAGTTGATGTTCGTAACTAATCCGAAAGCTTCGGGTGAAAGATTAAAGATGTCACCACTCTTAACGATTGCTGCATTACAAATAAGAACGTCTACCTTGCCCCATTTTTCAATAACTGTTTTTGCAGCTGCTTCTAATTGGTCGTATTTGGTAACGTCTACTGCAAGTGCCATTGCATCAGACAACTTTGACGCTACTGCTTGTGCACCGTCAAAATTGATGTCACATACTACTACTTTGCAACCTTCTTTGTCAAGACGAACTGCAAGTGCTTCGCCTAAGCCTTGGCTTGCGCCCGTTACTACTGCTACTTTGCCTTTTAAATTAAGTTCACTCATTTTTATATATCTCCTTTTGTTTTGTTAAATTAAACGGTTTGATGACCGATTTTTGCAAATTTTTGTATTCTTTCTTTTAAGTCAGGGGTTTCTTTTATGGTTTTTTCTGAGAACATTCCGTATTCAACGCCCTTTTCGCTCGATATTGCTTCGTGACCGATAAGTGCCCAAGTCGAATCTATAAGATGTGCGTATTCGGGAAGCGCAAGTGCTGCGCAAGCGAATTTTTGGCGGGGTGAGTTTACGTCTTCACCACTTATTTCAAAGAGGTTGTTTTCTTTTAACATTTTACCTAATCTTTGAAGTTGCGCAGGCGTGTTTCTCGTAGGCATGTACGCGCAAGCTAAGAAACCTGATTTCTTAATTTCAACGATGAGTTCGGGAAGGAAATCGTCTTCAAATTTTTGCGCTTTTTTATCACCCGTTACAGAATCGCCAACGTCGCCAAGGTAAGCGTATGCGGGGATTGCACCGAGTTCTTTTGCCTTTTTAACGAATTCTTCCGCATCGGGCATTTCTTCGTCGGCATCAATATAGAAAAACGCGGTGTCTGCTTTTAACACACCCAAAAGATCGTACAAGAAATTTTCGTTGTTTTCATCAAGTAAGAACCCCTTGATTTTGTCGTTAACGCCAAGCTTTAAGTCGTTAACAAGGAAGTTGATTAAGTTTTCAGTTCTGCCGAACTTGTTTTCAAGTTTAACAGCCAATGCGTAGAGAAGATGGCGTTCGGTAACGCTGCCGCCTTCGTGCGCTTGCGATAAAGGCTTAACGTCTTTATCAAAATCGAGTTCAACGCCAAACTTGCCAAACTTATTGGTTATGAGTTTACACATTTCAGCATCGCGTTCGTTTCTCTTTTGACGGTAAGGCGCGAGATAGTCGTTGAGTGCCTTTACGTTTTGAGCAGGAATTCCGTGCGCTGCCATATATATGCATTCGGCTTGGTCGGGGTGGTTCATTTTGCCAAAACCTTTGTTGTATTTACAGCGAACTTCTACACCGCAAGTAGAGCCCAAACCTAACATTTTGCATGCTTTTTTGAATTCTTCTACACCAGATAAACTGTCGTGATCCATTATTCCCGCACTCGTTAAACCTGCCATATATGCCATATACGCTGCTTTGGTTGGCGAATAAGGTGAAAACGAATATATCGTGTGAATGTGATTGTTTGCATCGTTGTCTCTGCGAACGGGTTTTTCCGTCTGCACTTTCAAAAGTTCTTCGAGTGCTGAAAGTCTTTCTTCAGCTGTCGGAGCGTTGAGTTTCTTGATAAGTTCTTGCATTTTATTCTCCTTTCTAAACGCTAAAATAAACTGTCAACAAATTCCTTAGCGTCAAATTCTTCAATGTCGTCAATTGTCTCGCCCGTGCCTACATAACATACGGGAACTTCTAATTCGTATGAGAGCGAAATTATAAATCCGCCCTTTGCAGTGCCGTCTAACTTAGTTAAAATTATTCCGTCTATTCCCACTGCTTGCGTGAACACTTCCACTTGGTTATATGCGTTTTGACCTGTGGTTGCATCTAATACAATAAGTTTATAAAAGTTGGCTTCGGGATATTCGCGTTTAACCACCCTATCCATCTTTTTAAGCTCTTCCATAAGGTTTGCTTTAACGTGAAGCCTGCCTGCCGTGTCTATTATAAGAACGTCGGTACCCCTTGCCTTAACTGAACCCAACGCATCAAACACTACTGCCGAAGCATCTGCTCCTTCACTGTGTTTAACAATTCTTACTTTAGCACGGTCTGCCCAAACGGAAAGTTGATCGGCTGCGGCTGCGCGGAAGGTGTCTGCCGCGGCAATGGTTACGCTTTTGCCTTGCTTTACGAACATATTTGCAAGCTTGCCTATCGTGGTTGTTTTACCAACACCGTTTACGCCAACCACCATTATTACCGCAGGGCGTTTGATTTCCAACTTTTCCGCATAGTCAAGCGTTTCAAATAATTCCTTTTTTAAAAGGTCAATTACGTATTCTTTGTCTTTGCACTTTTCTTGAACAGCAACGTCACGAATTTCGTCAACTATTTCCATAGTCGTTTTAACCGAAACGTCTGCTGAAATCAATATATCTTCGAGCTCTTCGTAAAACTCTTCGCCCAGTTTGTTTTTTGCAAAAAGGTCGTTTAGCTTTTTTGAAAGCCCATCACGCGTTTTTGATAAAACTGATTTTAGTTTGGTAAATAATCCCATTAGTTAGAGTCCTTTTATTATCTTAAATCTGCGTCCCCTGTAATGTCGGCAACGTCAGAAAGTTTAACTGAAACCATCTTAGAAACACCTTTTTCTTGCATGGTTACGCCAAAAAGCGCGTCTGCAAGTTCCATAGTCGGCTTTCTGTGGGTAATAACGATAAATTGCGTGTCTTGACTGAATTTCTTTAAGTATCTTGCAAACCTGTCAACGTTTGCTTCGTCAAGCGCGGCTTCTATTTCGTCGAGCACACAGAAAGGCATGGGACGAAGCCTTAATATTGAGAATAATATCGCGATTGCGGTAAGTGCTTTTTCACCACCAGAAAGGAGCGAAAGTTTTTGAAGTTTCTTTCCAGGAGGTTGCGCAACGATTTCTACGCCCGCTTCTAACTTGTCGTCAACGTCGGTATAGTCCATTTGGAGCATTGCACTTCCGCCGCCAAACAACTCCTTAAATATTCTTTGGAAGTTCTCGTTGATGGTTGCAAAGCCTTTATCAAACTGTTCGAGCATTTCGCCCTTAATCTTTGCGATTGCTTCCTTAAGGTCGGATTCGGCTTTTTCAAGGTCTTCTTTTTGCGTGGTCATTTCTTCGTAGCGTTCTTTCAACGCCTTAAAGTCGTCAATCGCGGTCGCGTTGATTGCGCCGAGTGACGAACGCTTTTTGCGAAGCCTTGAAATTTCATCTTCACCCACGCTCGCATCGTAACCTTCTTCACGGACTTTTTGTGCCGTTTCGTAAGTTTCTTGATAATCTTCCCAAATACTTTGACCTAAATATTCTAAGTCGGAGTCGATTTTAGCAAGCGCGATTTCTTCGGCGTGTTTCTTTTCCGAAAGGTCGGTTATAGCAACTGTTAACGCTTGCTTCTTTTCGTCGTTTGCGTTCAAGCGTTCGCGAAGGTTGGTTTTATTTTCTTCTATGCCTTCTATTTTTTCGCGGATAGAGTTAACGTAATCTTGCTCTTCTTTAGAAAGAACCACCTTTTCTTGATCAAGGCGCAATTCTTCTATGATTTTTTCAGCATTTTCGTTGCTTTCTGCAAGCTTAACGTTAGAATTTTCCGCTTCAGTTATAACGTTTTTAAGCCTATCGTTATCAGCAGCAAGCGTTTCTATTTGACCTTTAAGTTGTGTGATTTGAACTTGAACTTCTGTGCTTTCGTTTGTAAGTAAATCGCGTTCCTTGCGCATTGCATCGTGTTCTTGTTGTTGCTTGTCTGCGCTTTCTTTTGCTGAAATTCTTTCTTGCTCTGCTTTTTTGCTTCCGCTTGAAACGACTAAATAGTCTTTATCTATCTTGGCAATGCGTCCCTTAACGTCTTCAATAAGGTCGGTGGTGGCTTCTATTTCTCTGCCAACTTCGATTAACGCACGCTCTGCCATAGCTTGCTTTTCACGCTCTATTAAAAGCTGTTGACGTTTGCCGTTATACATGTCGTTTAACAGCGAAAGTTCGTCTAAAGCCTTATCTCTCTTTTGCTCAAACTCAACTTTTTGACCTTTAATTTGTTCCATTTCTGCGCGCTTTTTGTTGAGTTCTTTCGCGTTGTCTTCTATCTTTCTGTCGCTTGATAATAAGCCGACTGTATCCGTTCTTCTTGAACCGCCCGTCATTGAGCCTTGCGGAGTGAAAACGTCCCCGTCTAACGTAACCATTTTGAATGCAAAACGGTATTTGTTAGCTATGTGAGTTGCATTTTCAAGCGTGTCAACGATAAGCGTGTTGCCCAATAGGTTGGAAATAACGTTTTCAAACTGATCGTCGTAATTAACTAATTGGTTTGCAACGCCAAGCGCGCCCTTTTCGTTTAATGCGTTGGTAACTTCTACGCTTTGTTCTCTGGGCTTAACGCTGGTTATGGGTAAGAACGTTATTCTTCCCAATTTGTTTATTTTAAGGTATTCGATAAGGTAGCGCGCATCTTCCGGATTTGCGGTAACCACGTTTTGAGCGGCTGCTGCAAGCGCGGTTTCTAACGCTACGTCGTATTTCTTATCGCTCTTTATAATCTCTGCTACCACGCCTTTAATGCGTTTCTTAAGCTCTGCGTTCCCCCTTGCTTTTGTTAAAAGATTTTTTACCGCAGGCGCATATCCGTCGTAATTGTCCTTTAAGGATTTATAAAAGTTGTCCTTAGCAATGAGCGTGGTTATTACCGAGTTAAGTGAATAAATGGCGTTTTCTGCCTTAGCAACTTGTTCGTTGCATTCCCTTACCCCGTCTTCCTTTTCTTCTATTTGATTTTTATGGTCGTAAACTGCGCGGTCAAGCTCGTTTATCGCATTGTCCGAACGTTCTTTGTCGTTAAACAATCCGTCACGCTTAACAGAAAGCCCGTCTAACTTTTCAGTAAGTTCTTCAAGCTTTGCCAAAAGATTATTCTTTTCGATAGACATTGTGCCTGTGTTAAGCTTGATGTCTGATAAACTTTCGATTGATTGAATTATTTTACGCCTATTTGCATCCGCAAGTTCTTCGCTAAGCGCGAGTTTTTCGGTAACCGAAAGCAAGCGTTTGCTAAGCTTTTCTGCTTTTAAGCTAAGCTCTTTTAGTTGTTCTTTCATCGTGAGCGAGCTTTGCTCGTTTAATGAGAACGTTGACTTGCAGTCTTCGATTAATTTTTCGTTATTTTGAATTTCGCCCAGCGCGCGTTCGATTTGACTTCTTAAATAAGAAATCTTTTGCTCGTAAAGTTGCTTTGCGCCCGTAGCCTTTTCCATGCCTACGCGCTTTTCAAGCAATTCGTCGTTAAGACTTTTTAGCTTTACGTCCGCTTCGCTTATGTCAGAGAATATTTTGTCGTATTCTCTTTGTGCTTCAATAAGCTCGCTGTTTCTAAGCGCACTCGCTTCGTCTAAACCCTTAATCCTAACGTTAATTTTGCCTTTTGCGATTTCAACCCCGTCTACCTTGGCAATATAAGTGTTGAGTTCGTGGTGCTTTAATTGGGCTGAAAGTTCGTTAAATTGCTTTGCTTTTTCCGCTTGCCTTTCAAGCGGAGCAAGTTGGTTTTCTATTTCAGTTAAAATGTCGATATACCTTATTAGGTTATCGTGCGTGCGCTCTAATTTCCTTTCAGATTCAACTTTTCTTGTCTTAAATTTCGCTATGCCCGTTGCTTCTTCAAAGATAGCACGGCGGTCTTCAGGCTTGGCAGACATTATTTCTTCTACCTTACCTTGTCCAATTATGGTATAACCTTCTTTACCGATACCGCATTCGTGCAATAACTCTACTATATCGCGCAGTCTTGCCGGTTGCTTGTTTATGTAGTATTCGCTTTCACCACTTCTAAATAATTTTCGTGTGATTATTACTTCGTTATAGTCAATGGAAAACATTCTAGTCGAATTGTCGAAGTATAGCGAAACTTCGCAGTAAGAAAGCGACTTTCTTCCCTGCGTTCCGCTGAATATTACGTCTTGCATGCTTGAACCACGCAAGCTCTTTGCTGATTGTTCGCCAAGCACCCAACGAATAGCGTCCGCAACGTTGCTCTTTCCGCAACCGTTAGGACCAACGATACCCGTTATTCCGTCGCCAAACTTTATTTCAGCCTTGTCTGCAAACGATTTGAAACCGTAAATTTCTACCTTTTCGAAATTCAACTGTTTTTACCACCCTATTGTTTTATCTTTTCAAGCGCGGTTTTTGCCGCTTTGGCTTGCGCTTCTTTTTTGCTTCTTCCTTCGCCCTCTGCTATTTTGCTTCCGTTAAGTAGTGCCGCAACACAAAACTCGGGCTTGTGGTCCGGACCTTTTTTCCACAGCGTTTGATAACTTATCGTTCCAAGCTTGTATTTTTGAACGTATTCTTGAAACAAACTTTTTTCGTCCGCTTTTGCTTGACCACCGTTTTTTCTTAAATTCTTATATATTTCTTCGTAATCAGCAATTATGGTACGATTGATAAACCTTTTTACTGCCGTAATACCGCCGTCAAGATAAATGCCTGCAACGAGTGCTTCGTATATGCTGGAAAAAAGCTTTTCGTCTTTATTCATTCCTTTTTCTTGCCCTTTTCCGAGCAACACGAATTCTGTTAAGCCGAGCTTTTTAACCGCTTTAAGAAGCGGGTCTTTACTCACGATAAGCGCGCGCTTTTGCGTAAGCTTTCCTTCGTCCCCAACAGCGTTCTTAAACAAGTGCTCGGTAACGACGAATTCCACTATTGCATCGCCAAAAAACTCTAACAATTCGTTGTCTTTTTGATTGTGCTCGTTAGCGTAAGACGCGTGGGTAAAACATTGGCGAAGCAACATTTTATCCTTAAATGAATATCCAATCTTTTGCTCGCAAGCGTCTATCTCAAATATAAACATTATTCAACTACCTGCACGCCTTCGTTAAGTGCCAAAAGTTCGCTAATTCTATCCGAAATATCAAAGGTCGCGTAATGCGCAGCTTGCAACACCGCCGCCTTGATAGAAGCGCGCTTTGAAGAGCCGTGCGCTTTTATAACCGCTTTGTTTACGCCTAAGAATAACGCACCGCCATGGTTATTATAATCCAATTTTTTCTTTAGCTTTTTGAAGGTTTTCTTTAATAAAAGCCCGCCGATTTTACCCCTGAAGGTAGAATATATGCCTTGCTTAAGCATAATCAACACAGCTTTAACCGCACCTTCACACGCCTTGATTGCTATATTGCCCGCAAAGCCGTTGGTAACCACCACGTCTATATCGCCCATAAGAATTTCTCTCGCTTCGATATTGCCGACGAAGTTAACGCCTTTTAACTGCTTTAAAAGCGGGAACGCTTCGTGGTTGAGCATGTTGCCCTTTTCGTCTTCCGACCCGTTAGAAAGTAACCCAACCTTAGGATTTTCAATACCGAGAGCCTTTGCGTACACCGTACCCATCATAGCAAACTGAACTAAATTAATGCTCTTGCAGTCCGCATTCGCGCCAGAGTCGATCAATAGAACTTGTTTGCCTTCTATTATTGTGGGCATAAGCGGACAGAGCGCAGGGCGGTTAACACCCTTAATTCTGCCGAGCTTTAAGGTTGCACCAACTAACACTGCTCCCGTTGAACCTGCCGACACGAATGCGCCAGCTTCGGGGTTTTCTTTTAATTCCTTAAACGCAACACAAATAGAACTATCCGGCTTTCTTCTAACTGCAACCGTGGGTTCTTCTTCACACGTAATAACGTCAGGCGCGTTCATTATTGAAACGCGGTTAGCATCGTATTCGTAATCTGCTAAAATCGTCTTAATAACGTCTTCTTTGCCAACGAAAACGGCGTTAAAGCCTTGTTTTTCTTTTAATGCTTCTATACTTCCCGCTATTACTTCTTCGGGAGAGTGATCTCCACCAAATGCGTCAATTAAAATATTCATAGTTTTCTCCAACCTTGTTAGTTTTCAAGCGTGCCAACCGTTCTCGGGAAAGGCAACACGTCACGAATATTGGATATACCCGTTAAATACATTATCATTCTTTCAAAGCCTAAACCAAAGCCCGAGTGAACAACTCCACCGTATTTTCTTAAATCAATATAAGACTTATAATCTTCGGGATTAAGTCCGCACTCAACCATACGCTTAACCAAAACGTCCATACGTTCTTCTCTTTGGCTTCCGCCAACGAGCTCGCCAATACCTGGAACTAAAAGGTCGCTTGCCGCAACCGTCTTTCCGTCGTCGTTAAGGCGCATGTAGAATGCTTTGATTTCCTTGGGGTAGTCGGTTAAGAATACGGGTTTTTTGAAAACTTCTTCGGTAATATATCTTTCGTGCTCGCTTTGAAGGTCGCATCCCCAATATACGGGTGCATCAAAACGGTCTTTAACCTTTTCTAAAATTTCAATCGCTTCGGTATAGGTCAAACGCTTGAACTCGTTGTTGCGAACGTTGTTTAATCTTTCAATCAAACCTTTGTCGATAAACGCGTTAAGGAAGTTGATTTCTTCTGAACAAGTATTCATAACGTAGTCGATAACGTATTTAACCATTGCTTCTGCACAATCCATATCGTCAGAAAGGTCTGCAAACGCGAGTTCGGGCTCTATCATCCAGAATTCCGCTGCGTGACGAACGGTGTTAGAGTGCTCTGCTCTAAAAGTAGGACCAAACGTATAAACGTTGCCGTATGCCATTGCAAAGTTTTCCACGTCGAGTTGACCAGACACGGTTAGGCTTGCTTTCTTACCGAAAAAGTCTTGCTTATAATCGGTTGCTCCGTCTTCCATAGGAACGTTGTCCAAATCCAAAGTGGTTACTTGGAACATTGCGCCTGCACCTTCGCAGTCACTGCCCGTGATTATGGGTGTATGAACGTAAACGAAACCGCGTTCGTTAAAGAAGCTGTGAATTGCAAACGCTGCTTGGCTTCTGATTTTGAATACCGCGTTAAAGGTGTTCGTTCTTGGACGGAGATGTGGCATCGTGCGCAAAAATTCGAGCGTGTGACGCTTTTTTTGCAAGGGATATTCAGGCAAAGAAGTGCCGAGTATTTGAATTTCGTCTGCATTTATCTCAAACGGTTGTTTGTTTTCTGGCGTTAAAATAAGTTGCCCTTTTATCATTAAACATGCGCCTACGTTTTGGCGTGCAACTTCGTCGTAGTTAACAACTTTCGCTCTATCGAACACTATTTGGCAGTTCTTAAAATACGAACCGTCGTTAAGTTCGATAAAGCCAAAAGACTTACTATCTCTTATGGTTTTTGCCCAACCGCAAACGGTTACGCTTTCTTTTACATACCCTTCGGGATTGGTGAAAATTTGCTTTAATTGTATTCTGTTCATAATTGCACCTTTGCCTATATTATAATACTATTTTATTCTATCATAAAATAAAGGCTTTTTCAAGGATTTTTAAGTATTTTTTGCGCGTATTTTTATAAAATAAAAAGCTTTATCGAAAAAGGTGGAAGTTTTTGATGGAAAATTTAATGCTAAAAATAAGAAAACCCCTTAAAAAAAGGGGTTTCATTTTAATTAAAATTGTAAAACTCTGTCAATTTTGCTTTGATATGTTTGTCTCTTTTTTATAACTTCGTTTTCAGAAAATTTCCACTGTTGAATTATCGCTAAGTTGCTTTCAAGATTGGGGTTTGATTCTATTTCTAAAATACCGTCTTCAATAATATTGTTCATAATGTGCGATATCATTATCGAATTTAACCCTGCGTTCTTGTATTTATGTCTTACGCCGATAAGTGCCATTTCAAGTGCCTTCGGCTTCTTTATTGACCTTAACACACCAATAAACCCTGTTGGAAATAGTTTGCCTTTGCTTTTAACCAGTGCTTTTGCAATTGAAGGAAGCACTATTGCAAATGATGCAACTTCTTCGTCCTTGTCAACCAAAACGCTTATGTAACGAGTATTTACTATTGTTGCAAACTGGCTTAAAACGTTATCCACAGATTTGCCTTCGATAGGCACGTATCCGTCTAAATGTGAATATGCTTCGTTAAGAGTATCAAATAAACTTTTACCGTATTTTTCGACTATTTCCTTAACGCTCATGCTTTCCGCAACGTCAACTAAATCGTATTTATCTTTGAGCTTTTCGGAAATTCTAACAATTTTTTCATACGGTTCTTTGGGCACGGTAAACCTGCGTTCTATCCACTTAGACTCTGCTTCAAACCCCAATTTTTCCATATTTTCGTAAAAATAAGGGTAAGAATAGTTGGTTGAATAGGTGCTTATTTTATCAAAACCGAAAGTCAACATTCCTTCTCTATCGGTATCGTTAAACCCCCACGGCCCGTGCATTTCTTCCATGCCGTTTTCTTTGCCAAACTGCGCAACCGCTTTTAACAAAGCCTTGAAAACCTGCTCGTCGTTCGTGCATTCAAAACGCGAAAAGCGAACCCATTTTCTACCAGTAAGTTCGTTGTCTTTATAATTAATTAGCCCTGCAATTCTGCCAACCAACTTTCCGTTTTTATAACACAAAAACGCCTTTAACTTATTCTTTTCTAAATTGAAATTCTTCTTGGGATTAAACGTCGCCTTTTCGTCACTTCTTAAAGACGGAACGTAATACGGACAGTCTTTATAAAGCTTAATCGGATACGAAGCAAATTTGCGCATTTGCGATTTTGTTACAACTTCTTTAATCTCTATCATTCTTTTCCCCCGTAAGTTTAGCAAATTATTATGTAATAATTATACTACATTCTCACGACAAAAAACAACTAAAAAACAAAAAAATCTCCGTTTTGAACGAAGATTTTTTGATTAATCAACAAACTTAATCGCTGGACTTTTGTGCACGCTCGACGATTTCTGGCGGTTTTTCGTCTTTCATCGCCATTATATACGCATTATATTGCTCGTCCGTTAACTTTTTTACCTTTGCGTGCTTCTTTTTCTTTTTTGCCATAATTCCATCCTCCATAGGTCAGATAAAATTATTATTGGCTTAAAAAGCTTTTTTATACGGATATTTTATTACTTTGCCGTTTTGACAAAAATTACGATAACGGTGTGCTTTTTTTGCTACTTTTTATCTTTTTATACGACTTGTCTGCCTTAAAGTCACGCACCTTGTCGTATTGCCCGCCAAGTGCTTCTATCGCAAAGCGCAATTCTTGGAAATCGGCATAGCTTATATTTTCTTGTTCAATTGCCGTCATCAAAAACGCCAGAGCCCTTTCATCTCCGTGTTTTGCAAGATAGTTTGCATATAAAGCTTGATCTTTGGGGTTTTTAACAAACTGCTCAACAAGTGCGTTAAACACCCTGTCGTCTCGACTGCAACCTGCCAAAATCTCGGTTAAATATAGCTTAACGCTTGCTTCAGACTGTTCAAATAACGCCAATACTCGTTCTTTTACTTTATCTGAATATTCGCGCAAGTGTTCGGTGGCAAGCTCTTTTATCGTCTGCGAATAATCCCAACAAATAAACTGCAAATATCTATCAAAACACTTTTCCGAACCAATCATAGAAAGCATGTTCATAACGTATACGGTGAACACTTCGTTTTGGTCTTCTTCTATACTTTTAACGAGCGCATTTTCGTTTGCGGGAACAGCTAATGCTTCGCATAAAAAATCGGGAACGGCAACGTCTTGCTCCAAGTGCGCTTTTAAGCATTCTATAAGCTCATCGGCGGATAGGCAATTATAGTATTCTGTTGGGGTTTTTCCTTCTAACGCTTTCAACTTTTTGTTTCCGAATTCAGCGTATAAATTAGCCACGGCGGTTTCTATTTCTTCAGGCGAAGTTTTGCCTATATTTTCCTTTACGTAATCTGTAATATAATCTGAAAATAAAGTGTCGATATCAATAACTTTAATCATAATCCTATCCTTTTTTAAGCATGTCTTTTAGAGCTTTTACCCTGTTTACGTCACAGTGAAGTTGCGAACACGTTTTATTTAAATCGGTGTGGTTTTTATATACACATTGGTCTATTATAAGCGATGCAAGTTCTTCTACCGTAGTATCTTCACCAATTTTTTCTTTTAACGCAATATAAATTTTATCAGTTGCTTCTGCCATTTTATCAACGTCTTCAACGTCTGACAAAACGAGTTTTGACATGGTGAGAGAATACGCAGTTAAAAATTTAGGGTTGTCTATATCCTTTTCGCAAGCAACCTTTTTTGCCGTATAATTTTTATAAAACACGCCGAAAACCACGCCAACTTTGCCCTTATATCCGCTCATAGCAAGCAAATAAATCATAAGTCTTTTTTGTGTTTCACCCGCTTCTGGCAACATTAAAAGTTCTAAAGCAAGTTTATAAAAGACCTTTGGCGTAAGCGATGCAAGGTTATAACACAACGACCGCATGAGCGAATCTGCCCCAAAATGTAAACACCACTTAAACAGTTTTAAAGTCTGCTTATTTTTAGTGCTTGCAATGAATTTTTGCGGTTGATTTAACAGGTATCTTATCCTTGCGCTCCAGCGCGTTTCTTCCTTTTTGGGCAAGCTTTTTTCATACGCTAACGGCAACAGCTTTTCTTCCCCGTCTCCGCTTTTTAACTGCCTTGAAAGGTCGTAATAATATTCGAGTATAAGGTCGTCCGTATCCAATGCGTAAGCTTTCTTAAACCATTGCTCCGCTTGTTCGTATTCGTGCGCGTTTAAATGTGCTATCCCCTTAAAAAAGAGCATTGATATCTCGTAAGGGCGTTCTTCAATCACTTTTACGAGACACTCCTTTATCATAACGTGGTCCTTTCTTTCGATTGCACACGTCATTATTTTATAAGTCTCAACGCGTTCGCCGTTGGTCAACGACAAGGCTTTTTGGTAATAATAATCGCTTTTTTCGCTGTCCTTTTTTAGCTCGTATATCGTGGATAAATTGCAGTATATTCCTACGCTTTCACCGTATGCTTTTAGTGCACGCCTACTCTCCTTTTCGGCGTTTTCAAGATCGTCGCTCATAAAATACGCAACGACTAAATCATCAGAGTTTTCTTGCGTTCTACTTCTAACGGGGATGCGCTCTAACATAAGCACGGCTTCTGAAAAAGCCCCAAGTGCAAGTGCGCGTTTTCCGCTTTTTGCTTCGAGTGAATAGTCGGCTTTTTCGGGCGGATATACTATTCTGTAAGCGTGCTTTTTAAATTCATCTCCACTTAAAAACTCTATTATCTCGTTGTCTATTCCTTCTTTTGATATAAAGCCGTCCGTTTCTATTTTCTTGTGAAAATAATAGCCGGTTGCCCAAAGATTTTCCAAATAAAAATAGTTAATGCCAAGTTCTTCAAATGCCATTGACACTTTATCTTTGGGGGCGGTATTCATAAATTTATACCAATATCTATTGGAAACTTCCAACAATCCCATATCAGCGTAAACGTCTGCTATCCGCACGGTCGTTTGCAACGAGCTTTTTATTCTTTCCGCCGATTTAAGCATTGATAGCGCACCAAAAAGGTCGTCTTCTTCAACCTTTTTATCCGCCATTTTTATATATCTATCGACGTTTTCTTCTAAATGTAAAATCTTTTCCATATTATTTGAAAAACTTCTCTACGTCTTGTTGGTTAAACTCGTAAATTTTATCGCAAAATTGGCAGTCAACCTTTATGCTACCTTCTTGTTTTATTATATCTTCAAGCTCGGCTTTTCCAAGCGAAATAAGCACCTTTTCTATGCTATCTCTATTGCAAAGACATTTATATTCAGGGTGGTATTCATCATACTTTTCCGTAAAGAACAATTCGTTAACTATCCATTCCGCGCCGTGCTCTTCTATAAGCGTTGAAACGTTTGCGCAATCTTTGGTGATTTGTTCTGCTAAAAATAACGCTTCGTCCCCCGCGCCCGGCATAGCTTGCACTATAACGCCCCCTGCGCCCACGCATTTGCCGTTTGTGCCGATTTTAACACCCAATGCCATTGCTGTAGGTTGTTGTTCACTAAACGCGTAATAAGCGGTAAAATCTTCTGCTATTTCACCTGTTATCAATTCGCTACTGCCTGTGTAAGGGTCTTTTAATCCCATACTTCTAACCACCGTGAGTCTGCCGTTTTTGCCAACGCAACCGCCTACGTTAAGCTTGCCGTCTGCACGGAGCGGAAGGTCGGCTTGTGGATTGTCAATAAATCCGCGCATGTGCAAATCTCCGTTTCCGCAAACGGTTATTTTTCCACCCACGCCGTCACCCTTAACGGTAACTGAAAGTTTGTCTCCACGATTTTTTAGGTTGGAAGACATAAAGGTACAAACCGTCATAGTACGCCCAAGTGCCGCAGCCGCAAGCGGTGAAAGCTTGTGAATTTCCATAGCCTTGTTAACCATTTCGGTAGTGTCTAAAACAGACAGTGATATTTCGTTGTTAAAAACTAAGGTTTTAAGTAATTTATTCATATTCTTTTCTCTATTATTAAAGACGCCGTTTCGTGCCATCGGCGTCTTTATTGTTTTTTGCAAATATTATTTCTTTCTCTTTGACAATTCTTTCTTTGCTTTTTCTATACGTTTTTGTCTTTCTTCTTCTAACTTGCGTTGCGCCAATTCTTGCTCAGTGGGCTGGAACTCGGGGTCGTTTTTGTGTTCTTCAACGTATCTTCTGTGGTCTTCGTAAATCGCTTCCTTGCTTTCGTTGAGCCTTACAAGATCCTTTCTGCTAAACGAAGTGGGAAGTTCTGCAACCTTAAGCTCGTCGTCAGTAATAGGCTTAATGGGTCTTTCACTGAGCGAGCTTCTTGCAATCGCGTCAACTTGTTGCTTGTATTTTTGAAGAGCTTTTGAATTCGTTGAATCAATCTTGTCGTAAATACCCTTTTTCTTTGTTGCACCTTTAACGTGGTCGTTTACATGTTTATCGTATATCCAATGGCTATAGTTTGTCCACACGAGCAACAAATAAGATCCACCGAATAAAAGGATTAAAATGATGCCAATAGCTTGGAATAAACCGCCGAACGATAATAAAATGAACGGAATTAACGCAAGCACGAAGAAAAATATGTTTTGCGGAACGAATGCAAGCGTGAACAAGAAGGCGTTTTTCATAAGTTGAATAAACTTAAGGTCGTAAGTCACGCTCATAGTTATCATGTGTAAAGTTATTATTGAATAAAAAATAAAGAACAAATATAATACAACTTTGGAAATGCTGAACAACCAAGTAGAACCTTCGCCAAGCACTATCGCCTTGTCACACAACGCAACGGACAAATTGAAAAAGTAAAAGACGAAAGAATATATTAAGGCAGTTAAAAGCATTTGCTTTGCATTTTGCCTAATTCCGCGCCAAAAATCGTTAGTAACGAAAATACCTTCCGTCCAGATAAGGTTGCGCGCAATATACGCCCCACCGGCAACTCCGATAGACGCAATTATAAAAGCAAACGGAGCAAAAGCGTATGCGATAAGGTTTACGTTTAACACAACGTCTTCCGCCAAGCCCACGAGCGAAGCCATTGCACCGTACCCCATTCCTAAGCCCTGCGCAAAAGGATACATTGAACCATAGCCTGATATTATTGCCGTTCTAAACAAGAAAAGCGCGAATACGGGCAAACAAAAAACAACCAATAAAATGTTGAGCAACATTATCTTGCTAAATCTGCCCTTAAAAATATCCCAGAACAATTCCCATCTACTCGACGGTAGGCTTGCTCTTGCATAGCCTTCGGATTTTTCCGAGCCCATAAAAAGCTTATCAACAAATCCGCGTTTTTTTGCTTGTGCCATCAATATCTCCAATTAGTAAATTATGCGTGCCGTTTGCCATTCGGTTATCGAACGCAAAATTGCACTAATAATAATATATACTAAATTTAAATATTTTACAAATAAAATTAGGTATAACGCGAAAAAAACTTTACTTTTTTTGCGTATTTTGTTACACTATGCGTATATCACTTATAGGAGTATGTTTTTTATGAAAAAATACAATGTTGCCGTTGTCGGCGCAACCGGCATGGTTGGTAGAAAATTTTTAGAAGTTTTATCGGAGAAAAATCTTCCCGTAGATAATTATTATTTGTTCGCTTCTGCTAAATCCGCAGGCAAAACGGTTGATTTTATGGGTAAGCCCCACGAAATCATCGAACTCGCAGAAAAAAATATCGAAGGAAAAAACATTGATATCGCGCTTTTCTCTGCTGGCGGTGACATCAGTAAAGAATTCGCACCCATCTTTGCTAAACACGGCATCTTGGTTATAGATAACTCGTCTGCTTGGCGTCGTGACCCAGAAGTTCCGTTAGTTGTTCCCGAATGTAACGCGGACGACATCTTATGGCATAAGAATATTATAGCAAACCCCAACTGCTCTACCATTCAAGCTATGGTAGTTCTTAAACCTTTACACGAAGCGTTTAAGATTAAGAGAGTTATCTACTCTACTTATCAAGCAGTTTCAGGCGCAGGCGTAAAAGGTTTTAACGACCTTAAAGGCGGTATTTGCGGTGAAGCTCCACAAAAATTCCCCTATCCTATCTTCGGCAACTGCATTCCGCACATTGACGTGTTTATGGATAACGGCTACACCAAAGAAGAAGATAAGATGATTTTTGAAACCAAGAAAATCCTTAACGACCAATCTATTAAGGTTACCGCTACTTGCGTTCGCGTTCCCGTTTACTACGGACACAGCGAATCTATTAACTTAGAATTCGAAAAGCCCTGCACGGTTGAACAAGTTAAAGAAGTTCTCGCTAAGGCTGAAGGCGTTGTTATTCAGGACGACGTTAAAAACAACGTTTACCCCATGGCGTTAACCGCTGAAAACAAGAACGAAGTTTTCGTTGGCAGAATCAGAATGGATGACACGGTTGAAAGTGGCATTAACCTTTGGTGCGTTGCTGATAACATTAGAAAAGGTGCAGCAACCAACGCTGTTCAAATTGCAGAAAAGGCTATTGCAATCGGTGCAATTAAAGGTCAAATTTAATTAAATTATTCATCAATTTTTTATTTAGGTGAACTATGAACAAAACTATTTTTAAGGGAACGTGTACGGCAGCTATTACACCGTTTACCCACGACGGAATTGACTACGATGCTCTCGGCAAACAAATTGAATATCAAATCGCGAACGGTATCGACGCGCTTTGTATTTTGGGAACTACGGGCGAAGCACCCTGCATTACCAATGCCGAATACGAAAAAATTGCTAAATTCTCTTACGATAAAATCGAAGGTAGAGTTAAGTTTATTTTAGGTTCGGGCAGTAACTGCACGCAAAAAGCTATCGAAAAGAGTCAACTCGCGCAAAAAATCGGTGCTGACGGTTTGCTCGTTGTTACCCCCTATTACAATAAGTGCACTCAAAACGGTTTGATTAAATATTACAACGATATTTGCGACAACGTGGATATTCCCGTTTTGTGCTACAACGTGCCGGCTAGAACGGGCGTGAATATTTTACCGCAAACCATGGCTAAAATTGCTGAACACAAAAACATTGGCGGTATTAAAGAAGCTTGCGGAAACATGGAACAAATTTGTGAAACCGCACGTTTAATCCGTGGCAAAACCGCGCTCTATTCGGGCGACGATAACCTTAACCTTGCCATGATGAGTATCGGTTCTATGGGGCTTATTTCAGTTGCATCTAACATCGCACCCAGAGAAGTTGGTGACGTTGCGAGATATTATTTCTCAGGAAGAAACGTTGAAGCTACCGAGCTTCAAGAAAAGTTACTTCCGCTCATTGACATTATGTTCTGCGAAGTTAACCCTATCCCTGTTAAAAAGGCTGCTGAGCTTATCGGTTTAGGCAGTGGTTTAGTTCGTGCTCCACTCACTGAATTAGAGCCCGAACATACAGAACAAATGAAAGTTATATTGAAAGATTTCGGATTTACGATTAAGGAGTAAATTATGATTAACCTTTTAATCACGGGCGCAAATGGCAGAATGGGCAAGAAAGTTTTTGAAGCTTCACTCGCATCTGATAAAATTAAAGCCGTTTGCGGTGTAGATTTAGTTGAAAACCTTTCTAATGCCCAATTTCCTGTTTATTCAAGTTTTGACTGCGTAACGGAAAAAATCGACGTTTTAGTCGACTTTTCCTCACCCGCATCACTCGATAACATTTTAGCGTTTTGTTTGAAAAACAACGTGCCCGCAGTGCTTTGCGCAACGGGATATACTCAAGTGGAAATAGACAAGCTGACTAAAGCAAGCGAGAAGGTTGCCATCTTCCGTTCAGGAAACATGTCTTTAGGCGTAAACGCGCTTATTGAACTCGTTAAAAAAGCTTGCGCTTCACTTGAAGGATTCGACATTGAAATTATAGAAAAACACCACAACCAAAAGGTTGACGCACCAAGCGGAACGGCTCTTATGCTCGCAGACGCAATTAAAGACGTTTGCCCTGAAAAGTTTTACACTTACGGCAGAGAAGGTATAGTTGGAAAGCGCGATAAGAACGAAATCGGCATTCACGCAGTTCGCGGTGGCGGTATAGTGGGCGAGCACGAAGTTATTTTTGCTTCAGGCTTTGAAACGGTTACCCTTACCCATCAAGCAACCGATAGAAGCGTGTTCGCTGACGGTGCGATTAAGGCGTGTGAATATATCGCAGACAAAAAGAACGGGCTCTATAACATGAGCGACGTTTTGAGCGGAAAATAATATGTTAGAAAATAAGCTTGCCGAGATTTTTTCACTTATAGAAAAAGGCAACGACAAAGGCGAACCTATAACGCTCGTTGGCGCAACAAAAATGGTGGACGTTGACACCATAAATAAAGCCATTAATTTAGGCTTAAAGGTAGTTGCCGAGAATAAAGTGCAAGAATTTAACTTAAAACACGGCAAAATAGTTGGCGCAACCGAACATTTTATTGGGCATTTACAAACCAATAAGGTTAAGTATTTGGTTGGAAACGTTAGCCTAATTCACTCGGTTGACTCTATTCATCTTGCGCAAGAAATAGACAAGCAGGCGTATAAAAAGGGCATTAAGCAGGATATACTTTTAGAAGTTAACGTTGGTGGTGAACTTTCTAAAAGCGGTTTCGTTATTGATAACGCTTTAGAGAGCGCAACTCAAATTAAAGACCAATTTAAGAACGTGCATATCAAAGGGCTTATGGCTATGCTCCCCCACTCTCTCGACCAAGATTTTTTAGCTTCGCTTTTCGATAAAATGCGCGCGCTTTACGAACAGTTAAAATATATGGGATTTGACTGTGTTCATCTTTCGATGGGTATGTCAAACGATTATAAATTAGCCATTAAACACGGCAGTAATATGATAAGGCTGGGAACGGAAATTTTCGGCAAAAGAATTTATTAAAGAGGTAACACATTATGGGAGTGTTCGATTTGTTCGGCAGAGAACCTAAAACAAGAAAAGATTCACGCGCAAAGATTGACTTTGACGATAAGCTTTCGATTGCAACTAACGACAAAAACGGTCCGGTTGTAGTTTTCAGCCCCACTTCGTTTAACGACGTTGAAAGTATTATTGATGCTATCCGTGCGGGCAAAAATGCCGTCGTTCACTTGACCGAACTTAAAACCGAAACCGCCGTTCGCGTTTTGGATATGCTCTCGGGCGCAATTTATGCACTTGGTGGTGGCGTTTACGAAATGGGCAAAAACGTGTTTATGTTCTCCCCCAGCGGTGTTGAAGTTAGATAATTAGATTTTATATAAACAAAACCCCCGAAGCAGTGCTTCGGGGGTTTTTTATTACACGTTTTTCTTACAGTAGTAACGAATATATATTGAATTTAAGCGCGTTAGAAACGAGCAAGAGCAGGAAAGTAAATATGCGCGATGGGCGCGTACGCCTGTACGCGCCCAAGCAAGTATTTTACTTGACGAACTATTGCGACGTTTATAACCACTTAAACGCCGAATACGAGCCAGATAAACGCATATCCGCCTAATACCGCCACCATCGTAAACGGAATGCCAATCTTGAAGAAATCGCTTGATTTAACTTTGTAGCCTTCTTTGTTAAGCATGCCGATTGCAACTACGTTAGCAGATGCGCCAACTGGAGTTATGTTTCCGCCCAAGGTTGCCCCGCACAATAAGCCGAAGCACAACAAGGTTTGAACGTCTGCACCCAAGCCCAATCCTGCGATTACGGGGAGCATGGTTGCTACATAAGGAATGTTATCAATAAATGCTGAAATTAACACTGAGCCAAACACGATAAGCGTGTAGAGTAAGAATATGTTTTTACTTCCGATTGAACCGAAGAATGCACTTATATCTGCAATAATTCCAACGTTTTCTACTGCACGAATAATTACGAATAAGAACACCAAGAATAAAATCGTGGGGTAATCTAATGTGTTTGCCACAGTTTTTGCACTTGTTTTTACCCCTTCGCTTCGTTTTTTTGCGGTCAAAAGGTGATAAATCAAGCACACGATACCGAAGAACAAGCATACCAAACCGTTAATATGGTCTGAAATAAAGCCTTCGGGGATTGATAAGAACGAACAAGCAACCAAACACAAAATATTAAGAACGAGCATGTAGGTTGGGAAAAGCGTGCTAACTTTTATGTCTTCCGATTCGATTTTGAATTTTTTATTGTTCTTTCTAAAAATTAAAATGAGCACGGGTATGGTTAAAACCATTCCGAGTTCTACAGCCCAGAAGATAGACATTTTTCCGTCAATAAAGAAAAAGTCCATAAAGCTCAAGTCGAGTGCGCCAGCAAGCATAACTGAAGTGGTATCCCCAACTAACGTTGCCGCGCCTTGCAAGTTAGAAGAAACTGCAATGCTAATAAGCACGGGTATGGGCGAAACTTTGGTTTTTCTTGCAACGGCAAGCCCGATAGGCGCAAGCATCAAAACGGTTGCAACGTTATCAACAAAAGCAGAAATTATACCGCTTAATACTGATAACAACACCAATATCCACATCGCGTTTGGAATTTTGGATATTATTTTATCGGCAAGTTTGTTGGGCATGTTTGATTCGCTAAACAATCCAACCGTAATCATAATGCCCACGAGCATCATAACAACGTTATAGTTTATTGCACTACTAAACGCTTCGTGCCAAAGCATGTCCCCTGATATTACGCACGCAACCGTTATTATAAGCGCGGTTACCCCCGTTATCCACGGTTTGAATTTGGGAATTGCAATGATTAACACGTACATTAATACGAATAAAATTAATACAGGTATTTTCATTAGTATCTCCTTTCTCTATTGAATTTGTGCAAAAAAAAGACTTTTATCGTAGCGAACTGCTGAAGCTATGATAAAAGTCTTGTTTCTAATTACATTAGTAATTTAGTAACGCCGGGGCTAACCCGAGTTGACGACGCTACCTACGCTTGCCATTATAAGACGAGCGAAAACTACTCCCTTTTATGAGAATATTAAGTTAAGCGAACGGCTTTATGATTTAACGAACGTTAAGAGCTTCAAAAGTCTTATCTAATGATTCGAGCTTTTCTGAGAAGAGCTTCATTTCTGCTTCAGGAAGTTCTGCTTTGATAATTTGCTTTAAGCCAGTTCCGCCAACCTTGCAAAGAACGCCAGTGCAAAGGTCTTTAGCACCGTATTCACCGTCAAGATACGTTGCGAGTGACAAAATAGTTTCGGTGTCTGCAACGAGTGCTTTAACGAGTTGAACGGTTGATGCTGCGATTGCATAGAAGGTTGCGCCCTTAGCTTTGATAACCTTTGAACCTGCTGCTACCATGCCAGTGTAAATGTTGTTGAGTTCAGCTTCAAGTTCTGCTTCGTTTACGCCCATAATCTTAGTACAGTAATCTCTGATATTCATACCGCAAACTGTACATAAGCTCCAAGGAACCATACATGCATCGCCGTGTTCGCCGAAAACGTATGCGTTTACGTTAGAAGCGTCTACATTGCAGTATGCTGCTACTGCTTGGATAAGACGGTTAGAGTCAAGCAAAGTTCCAGTACCGATAACTTGTTCTTTTCTTAAACCAGCGTCTTTCATTAAAACGTAGGTCATAACGTCTACAGGGTTTGAAACAACAACGTATAATGCATCGGGTGCGATTGACTTGAAGTCGTTTGCTTTGATAACGCTCTTTAAGATGCCAACGTTGATTGCTGCAAGGTCAAGTCTGGTTTGACCGGGCTTTCTGCCTACGCCGAAAGTGAGAATAACAACGTCTGAACCTGCAACGTCAGCATATTCACCACACCAAATCTTGCAAGAAGGAACGCACGCTGCACATTGAGTGATATCAAGAGCTTCGCCTTCTGCTTTTTCTTTATTAATATCTACTAAAACGATTTCTGAACATACACCTTGTAAAGTTAACGCGTATGCGATAGTTGCGCCAACGTTACCTGCGCCTAAAATTGAAATTTTTCTCTTCTTAGTGTTCATATACCAAAATTACTCCTATTATGTTTTTATATACATATATGATACACAAAATACGCCTTTTTGGCAAACGTTTACGCGAAATTTATTTAAATAGTTTTAAATTTTTTTATCGTTTTTTTGCACTAAAATATTTTTTGCTTTTTCGTATATATCCCCTGCCCCCAAAAATAAAAGACGTTCGGTTTCATCTTGTAAACATTCTTGCAAAAGATGACTTAACTCCTGTTCGTTTTTTGCAAAATATACACGCTCGTTTCCTGCGCTTTTTAGGTTTTCATAAAGAGTTAACGCGCTTCCTTCTTTATCAAAATTTTCGCGTGCCGAATACGTTTGTAATATTATAAGCGGTGAAACTTGTTTGAAAACGCCTATAAAATCTTGCATAAGCAGTTTTGTTCTCGAATACGTGTGCGGTTGAAATACTGTTAAATAGCTTTTGCTTGACTTTGAATGCGCAAGCAACGTTGCGCTTATCTCTCTTGGGTGGTGCGCGTAATCGCAATAGCAAGTTTTGTGCATATATTCACCTATGCACTCGTTTCGACGTTTTACTCCCTTAAATGATTCTATCGCTTTTTTTACACTATGGAATGGAAGCCTTAACAAATCGCAAACTGCAACGGTGGCTAATGCGTTATATATATTATGTTTACCAAACACGGACAAATTTATTCTGCCCATCGTTCGCCCGTAAGCACACGCAGTAAATGAATAAAACGCTTGGTTTTCTTTTATGTTTTTCGCAGTGTAAGTGGCTGTGTTTTCTATACCGAAAGTAACCGTGGTGGAGTTGAATATTTTACTTGCTCTTTGGTCGTCTGCATTGATTACGGCAATGCTATTTTGCGCGAACATTTTGAACGCGTTTTGAACGCTTGTAATATCTTTATAACAATCAAGATGGTCGTCGTCCACGTTCAACACTACCGAAATATCGCTTTTAATATCGAGAAAACTCTTTTTATACTCACACGCTTCGGCAACGGCAATAGTGCCGTCACCACGGCGATAATTGCCAAACGAATAATCTTCCCCACCTAAAAAGACGGTGGGGTCTTTTTTGTTTTCGATAAGAGCATTTGCAATCATTGCCGTCGTGGTGGTTTTCCCGTGACTTCCTGAAACCGCAACGCTTTTTTCGTGCCATGATAACACTTCGCCTAAAACTTGGCTACGCCTAAAAACGTTTATACCTTTTTCTCTTGCGTAAACAAGTTCGGGATTGTTTTCACTTATTGCGTGAGTATAGACTACGCTATCAGCTCCTAAAACGTTTTCAGCAGAGTGACCTATTTTAACCGTTGCCCCCAAAGTTTGAAGTTCATAGGTTAACTCGCTTTGCTTTTCATCGCTTCCGCTAACGGTATAATTGCTTTCCAAAAAGTGCTTGGCAAGCCCACTCATAGATACCCCGCCACACCCAATAAAGTGTATTTTATTATTTTTAAAAGTATTTTTGGAATTTTTCATACCTAATTTTATGAAAAAATTGACAAAATTAACACATTTTGTTAAAATTTTTCACATTTTTTTCAAAAAAGTATTGAAATTAGCATTAAAGTATGATAGAATGTATACAATATATGATATAGGATGGTTACAGGAAAATGACAATTTCAGACGTTAGAGTTCGCATGGTTAAAAAAGATGACAGCAAACTTAAAGCAGTTGCTTCTATTACTATTGACGATTGCTTCGTAGTTCACGACATCAAGATTATCGAAGGTGCAGAAGGTTACTTTATTGCTATGCCAAGCAGAAAAACTGCAGACGGTCAATACAAGGACATCGCTCACCCCATTAAAACCGAAACCAGAGAAGAACTCATTAAAATTATTCTCGCAGCTTTT
Organism: Christensenellaceae bacterium; assembly: GCA_045637285.1. Lineage (GTDB taxonomy): Bacteria > Bacillota > Clostridia > Christensenellales > Borkfalkiaceae > UBA1259. The sequence continues at coordinate 77,371 of JAZTZE010000028.1, forward strand.
GAACAAGAAAAACTTAACCCTATCGCTGAATAATTGTTTCCGTAATTTTTAACTTAACAGTAAATTTACTTACCGTAAGCAAAGCTTTCGGTAAGTTTTTGCGTTCTAAAATAAACGTTTAGCATCAAACAAGTTTTTTGTTTTATTAATTTTTGTTCAAAATTCAAAATCCCCGCTCTTTTGAGCAGGGATTTTTTTGTTTTTATCCTTTTATTATTTTTTCAGATAAGTTTTTAACGTAGTCTACACTTTCAAAAAGCTGTTCATAAGTTTCAAAGTCGTTTTTATATACTTCTAAAATCAACGCCCCATCAAAACCAACGTCCCTTAAACGAGCAAATATATCGTTAAAATCCGTTACGCCTTTCCCCGGCAAGCACATTTTGCCGTTAGCTTCAACGTCAGACAAGTGAACGGTTACAATATCGCTTGACATGTCATCTATGTAATCACCGTAAAACACTCCGCTTTGACGGGCTTGCTTAATATCTAAGGTCGCCTTTAACCCTTGCGTGCGCTTTCTCAGTTCAGTGAAAAACCCCGCGTAATTATAATAGCCCCAGTGCACGTTTTCATACGCAAGCGTTATTCCGTGCGGTTTTATACAGTCTATTATGCGTTGAGTGATTTTACCAACCCTATCCATATCAAGAATGATTGGCGTTTTTTTGAAGCGTGCACCGCCGTGAAAGGTGTAGTATTTTGCGTTAACTTGTTCTCCCGCACTCATTGCCCCATCTAAGAGAGCAAAACTATCATTTTGCGCGCGTTCGTTTACGCTGTATAGTTGCGGTTCAAACTGAGTGGTTAAAACGTGCATTGAGTGAACGGAAATATCGCCCTGCCGTTCTTTTAATAACCTGCCGAAATCTGCGCTATATTCACAATAGCTTTCTAAAAAAATTTCTGCCACCGGCACGTTGCTTTTGCTTAAAAATTCAAGTGCGTCTTCAGTAACCTTTCTACCGAATAACGACGCTGTCGATATCCCCGTTTGCATGTTTTAAATTTGTGGCTGAATTAAGCCTAAATCTCCGTCTTTTCTTAAGTATAATACTTGAATGGTGTTGGTTTTTGCTTCTAAGAAAACGTAGAAAGAATGCCCCAAAAGCTCCATTTCTACCATCGCTTCGTCAACCGTCATAGGAACGAGCTTAAACTTTTTGTCCTTAACGATAGTGCTTTGCAGTTGTTCTCTTTCCGCCGTTACAAACACTGCGCTTTCCTTAAACGCCATGTTTTTTTGATGTTTATCGAACTTAGTGCGGTGTTTTCTTATCTGTCCTTCAAGCTTAGGAAGGACGATATCAAGATTGTCGTAGAAGTTGTCGCTCGATGCGGTGGCACGAACTAATTTGCCCGCGTAGTCAAGCATTACTTCAAGTGTGAGCGAGTTGGCTTGCTTTTTAAAGCTTACTTTTGCTTTGGTATCAGCATCGGTAAAGTATTTGTCAAGCTTGCCGATTTTTTGCTCGGTAATAGCTTTTAAGCGTTCGCTTACTTCATAGTTTCTGCTAATAATTTCTATTTTCATAATTTTCCCTCCTATATAATTATACTTTGCAGAAGGGCTTTTTTCCTTTTAGGAAAAAAATTTTTTATTATAAACTGAAATTTACTGCCTTTTAAAAACAAAACTATTATCTACCGCATCTAAGGTTATAGATGAATTAGGCTCTAAGTCTCCGCGCAAAATTTCTTCGCTGAGCTTGTCTTCTACGTTGCGTTGAATTACGCGCTTTAATGGACGCGCGCCGTAATTTTCATCGTAACCTTTTTCTATGATTAAGTCCATTGCCGCATCGGTTATTTCCAGCGTTACTTGCATAACCGCCAAACGCTTTCTTAATCCCGCCAAAAGTATTTCGGCTATTTTTGCAGTGTCTTGCTTTTCAAGCTTATGGAATACGATTATATCGTCTATTCTATTTAAGAATTCGGGCGTAAACTTGCTCTTTAACGCTTCCATATAGTTGTCGCACATGTTTTCGTATTCTTGTTCTTTATTAGCAACGAATCCGAGCGAGCTTTTCTTTGACGCCTGTGTTGCACCCACGTTGGACGTCATTATTACTACACAGTTCTTAAAGCTTACCACCCTGCCTTTGCTGTCCGTAAGTCTTCCATCGTCAAGAATTTGCAACATTATATTGAATATATCTGCGTGGGCTTTTTCGATTTCATCAAACAACACTACTGAATATGGCTTTCTTCTTACCTTTTCAGTAAGTTGACCTTCTTCATCGTGCCCAACGTATCCCGGAGGCGCACCAACGAGCTTTGCAACCGAGTGCTTTTCCATATATTCACTCATGTCTACTCTTATAATGCTGTTTTCATCACCGAAAACTGTTTCTGCAAGTGCTTTTGAAAGCTCGGTTTTACCCACCCCTGTAGGACCGACGAATATGAACGAGCCGACAGGTCTTTTGGGGTCTTTTAAGCCTGCTCTTGCCCTACGAATAGCGTCTGAAACAGCTTTAACCGCATCGTTTTGCCCAATTACTCTTTGGTGCAAAATTTCTTCTAAATCCAAAAGTTTTTGCTTTTCCGTTTGAGTGAGCTTTACGACAGGAACACCCGTCCAGTTGCTAACCACTTTAGCAATATCTTCGGTAGACAACATAAGCCTATCGCGATTAACGGCGTTCTTATTTGCAAGTGCACGAATTTGGTCGAGCTCTTTGTTAACTTGTTCGATTTCTTTGTTGATTTTTATTGCACGCTCAAAGTCTTCCCTGCGCTTTGCTTCGTTCTTTTGCGCAACAAGCGTTGCAAGTTGTTGTTCCTTTTGCTTTGCTTCTGCCGGTGAATTATAACTATCTAATCTCACCCGTGAAGCAGCTTCGTCTATAAGGTCAATGGCTTTGTCAGGCAAAAATCTGTCCATAATATATCTATCGGACAAGGTAACTGCCGAAATTATCGCTTCGTCTGGTATGGTTACGCCGTGGTGCGATTCATATTTGTCGCGAAGCCCTTTCAATATTTCAACCGTTTCTTCTGTGCTTGGTGCTTCAACCATTATAGGTTGAAAACGACGCTCTAATGCCGAATCTTTTTCTATATATTTTCTATATTCGTCAATGGTGGTTGCACCTATAGTTTGAAGTTCTCCACGGGATAGCATTGGCTTTAATATATTGGCTGCATCCATATTGCCTTCGCCAGTGCTTCCAGCCCCTACTATATTGTGAATTTCATCTATAAACAATATTATATTGCCGTTTTGTTTAACTGTGTCGATTGCCGTTTTTAATCTTTCTTCAAAGTCTCCACGGTATCTTGCGCCTGCAAGCATTCCTGCAATGTCTAAAGAAAACACAACTTTATCCGCTAAAAGTTCGGGTACGTTGCCTTTTTCAATTGCTTGGGCAAGCCCTTCAACTACCGCACTTTTACCAACGCCCGGTTCACCTATTAAAACGGGGTTGTTTTTAGTTCTGCGCGATAAAATTTGAATAACCCTGTCAATTTCGTTCTTTCTGCCGATAACTGGGTCTAATTTGCCTTCTCTTGCCTTTTTATTAAGGTTTGTTCCAAACTTGGAAAGTTCCCCAAACTCGTCTTCCTTTTCTGGCTTATTGGCAACGGTTTTTTGCTGTCTGCTTGCGCCTGCGGTTGCCCTTATTGCACCCACAAAATCTTCTTGAGCCGGTTCTTCTTCGCTTTCATAATCGTCCGGAACGCCCATTATTGAAAAATAAACGTCGTCTGCCATCTTATCAACGTCTACCTTTAAGTGCCTTAATATCGTTACAGCCGTGCTTTCATACGACAACAATATGGCAAGCAAAAGATGCTCCGTGCCAATGTAGCCCGCATGCGCTTTCAATGATATTTCAAGCGTATTTTCAAGCAATCGCTTGGTTTTTGCCGTAAACATACTGCCCGTTATAACGAGAGATTTATCTACCGTTCTTTCAAAAAGGTGTAAGTATCTTTCGTTAGTAACGCCTGCTTCTCTTAAAAATGCAGACGCTCTGCCTTCCGACACGTTCATCAATCCGTATAAAATATGTTCACTGCCAATATATCTGCATCCGTATCTTTTAGCTAACGCGGTTGCCACGTCTAACGCTTGGTTTACGTTGCGTGAAAATTCTTCAAAATACATATTTTACTCCTTGATTTTTTGTAGTTTTTTAGCCACTATTTCTGCACGGAACAAATCTCGGTTTACCGCCGATAATCTCTTTCCGTATTGCTCGCATACGTTTGCGGGGCGCACCTTTATTATAAGGTCGTCTATGGCTGTTAAATCTTTTATATTCATAAGCCCCAACATTGCGCCAAGCTTAACGTTTGATATGTGTGATAAAAATTCACCGTATTCGAGCATTAACGCATTGGTCAATACCCCGAACGACTTTCTTGCTCTATCCATCGTAGTTAAGTCGTTCTTTGCGTACGTCCTATTCATTTCGTCACGCTCGGCACTGCAAATTTCTAAAACGGTTTGTTCAACAGCCTTTAGAATTTCTTCTTCGCTAACGCCCAAAGTAACTTCGTTGCTTATTTGATAAATATAGCCTTCTGCTTGACTGCCTTCCCCGTAGAGACCGCGCACTGTAAGACCCAGTTTTTGAGCTTCCTTTACAAGTGCTGATATCTTTCCACTCGTTGACAACGCAGGCAAAAACATCATTACTGAAGCGCGCATTCCCGTTCCTAAATTGGTTGGGCATGCCGTTAAATATCCAAACTTTTTGTCGTATGCTAAGTCTAAATTTTTCGATATATCGTCGTCGATTTTGTCAAGCTTTTTATACGCTTCGATTAGCCTTAACCCCGTCATAAAACACTGCTCTCTGATATGGTCTTCTTCGTTAACCATTACCGATATGCTTTCGTCTTGGTTGATAAGAGCCGCTCCGCAAGAAGCGTTTTCTATAAGGTTTTGGCTTATTAGGTGGCGTTCTTTCATTGCTTCTAACTTAAGGTCGCTTAAATTAGAAACAAAATATAAATTAAAAGTATCCGATCGCACGAGCGCACGGTTTACTTTTTTTACTATTTCTTTGCCTAATGCTTGGTCGTTTATCTTAAAAGGATAGCCTTTTAAGTTTCTCGCAAGCCTAATTCGACTCATAATGATATTGCCTTCAAACTGATTTAAGTTAAGCTCGTCCATTACATAAGCCCCCTTTCTTTCAGTTCTTCAGACAATGATAAAATTTGCTCGGCAAGTTCCCTTATATCACTAAACCTGCCTTCGATCGTAGCGCGCTCTTTCTCTTTGATAAGCGCGTTGTATTCGCTGAGCAGTTCTCTATCCAACCCACTTACCTTTTGCGTTTTTCCCGTGTGAAAAGTCCTGCCCTGAATCTTTTTCAAAGCAACCATGATTTCGCTCTCGAACGCTTGATAACATTTTTCACAACCAAGCATTCCCGTATTATAAAATTGAGAAAGGCGCGTTCCGCAACCTTTGCAAACTTTTTCGTACATATTATAACGTCTTTGCAAGTTCCTTTATGAATTGTTTTACGTCTTCGCCGATTTCTTTGCTCTTTAACGCTATTTCCACGTTGGCTTTTATATAGCCAAACTTATCACCAACGTCGTATCTATCACCTTCAAACGTGCTTGCAAGAAGATTGCCTTGCTCTGCAAGAACATCTAACGCGTCGGTAAGATATATTTCGTTGTTTCTGGGCGTTAACGTTTTAAGCATTCCCATAACTTCGCCACTCAAAACGTATCTGCCGATTATTGCGTTGTTAGAAAGTGCTTGCGTTAAGCTGGGCTTTTCTACGATTGCACTTACCGTCATAACTCCGTCGGTTTCTTCTTTTATGCCGATGTTGCCGTATTTAGAAACGTCGTCACCAAAAACTTCCATAGTAGCAATAACGCTCTTTCCCGTGCTTTCGTAAATTTCCGCCAAACGCTTCATGCAAGACTTTTGCGTTTTGTCTGCAACCAATAATTCGTCGCCGAGTAAAAGAGCAAACGGTTCGTTGCCGACGTATTTTTCCGCGCATAATATTGCACCTGCTAAACCGTTAGGAATTTCTTGAACGGCAAAGCTAACGTTGAATCGTTGCGTTGCTTTCAACACTTCGTAAAGCGCGGTTTTTCCATCAGAAATAAGTCTTTTTTCAAGTTCTTCCGCCTTGCCAAAATGCTTTTCTATCATATCGCTACCTGGACTAACAACGATAATAACGTCTTCAATTCCAACTGATAAAAGCTCTTCAGCTATGTATTGAATGGTTGGTTTATCGAGCACTGGTAACATAGGCTTTGGCATTGCCTTAGTTATGGGCAAAAATCTCGTGCCCAATCCTGCTGCGGGTATAATTGCTTTTTTAAGTTTAGTCATATTCTTTCTCCTACTTTTTTATTATTTTCTTTTGTTTTGCTCGTACGAGCAACAAATGATTTTTTGTTTTAAGTTCTTATTAATATGTTTAGTGTTTTAACGCCCAAACTGTTTCGAGCAACAAATAAAGGGTTAGAAACAAGCGAGACAAGGCTCGACAAGTTGTAGGACGAGATTGACCTTGTTGGTCATCGAGATCTACAACGCAGTCAGTAACGCAGTATCGCGAAGTTTATAAGCCTTTAGAATAAAGGGTTAGAAACGAGTTAGCCAAGGCTCGCGAAGTGTTTGGGGTGAAATTGACCTTGCTGGTCATCGAAGTCCAAACACTAAGCAGTAACGCAGGATAACGAAGTTTATAAGCCTTTATTTGAAGTTTTTTTCTTCCAACGCCTTTATCTTAGATACACGGTTAACGTGGCGTTCTTCAAAACTGAACTCGGTGTTAAGGAATGCATCGACGATTTCAAGCATAAGCCCTGGTCCAAGAACGCGTTCGCCCATTGCTAAAACGTTTGCATCGTTGTGAAGCCTTGTCATCTTCGCAGAGAACACGTCTTGACAGTGCGCACAACGAATACCCTTTACTTTGTTTGCAACAATGCTCATTCCGATGCCCGTTCCGCAAATAATTATTCCTTTATCAAACTCGCCACTCGCAACGGCTTCCGCCACTGCTTGACCAAATTCGTTATAGTCGATTGAATCTGGGTTAAACGTGCCGAAATCTTTATATTCAAAGCCGTTTTTTTCTAAATATTGTTTTAACACGGGTTTTAAGTTATATCCGCCGTGATCGCATCCGATTGCTATTTTCATTTTTTATTCTCCTTTTGCTGTTAAAATTTTTTCTGTTATTACGTTGCACGCGTCTTCCAACTGGTGCGAAGTTTTTATATAGACGTTAATGTTCCCGCCGTAAGGGTCGATAATTTCGCCCACGCCAGTCAGTTCATCAACGGTATAAACGTTATTAAACGAGCTTAACGCTTGTTTGTGTGAACCCGTCATACAAATGATTAAGTCACTCTTTTTTATTAAGTCCACGGTTATTTGCTTGGACTTAAACGAATAGCCCTTATACCCCATCAGCTTTAACGCTTCAAAAGAGTTCTTGCTCATTTTTAGTCCGTCTTGCGTGCTTAACCCCGCGCTGGAAACTCTTACTCCCGTTATGCCGAGTGTTTTGATTTTGTTTTTTAATATTATTTCTGCCATCGGACTACGACAAGTGTTGCCCGTGCATACGAATAATATCCTTTTGTTTTTTCTCATCCGCACGATTTCCTTAATCTGTTCATTACTCCCAAATAAACACCGTCTTCCCTATCGGGCGACACTGCGATTATTAGGTCGGCTTTTTTTTCGCCTTCTAATAGTTTATCGTATAAGTTTGATGCTACTTGCTCTCCACCGTCGCCCAAAAGCAACAGGTTTTTGCCTTCAAAGTTTTTTGCTACAGAGTTTTCGCACATTATATACGGAGTTTTGCCGTCCGCAACGGCTTGACTATATTGCGCCTTGACTTTATCAAGCTCCGTTTTTGAATATAACGCCGTTTCACATTTGGGACGGTAATGTTTATATTTTACACCTGGTGAACGCACTTTATCACTTTCTTTATGCTCGGCAATTTCACAAGCACCCACCACTTTTTCTATCATTTCTTTAGTGATTAGACCTGCGCGAAGTATTCTTGGAACTTCATTAGTCACGTCTAACACAGTGCTTTCTATTCCGCCAGAACACTTTCCACCGTCTAAAATAAGTGATATCTTTCCCTTAAGGTCGTTATAGACGTGCTCTGCCGTTACGGGTGAAGTGTGCTTTGAAAGATTTGCACTCGGTGCAACTATGGGCGCGTCAATTTCCCTTAACAGTTGTTGACAGCCTTTATGTGACGGCATTCTTACCGCCAACGTTTGTCCACCACACACCGCTTCTTTACACACAACGCCTTTAGAATTGAACACCAAGGTTAACGGCCCTGGCATATATTCTTTCATTAGTTTGTAAACGTAAGCTTGTTCTATATGCACGAGTTTATTTAAGTCGTAGTCACTATGAACGTGCGCGATTAACGGATTGTCACTCGGTCTGCCTTTTATTTCAAAAATTTTTAGCACCGCTTGACTATCCGAACCAATTGCACCCAAACCGTAAACGGTTTCGGTTGGAATAGCAATCACTCCGCCCGAAAGCAAAATTTCTTTTGCTTCACTTATTGTTTGAGCGGTTATTTGTTTTATTTGAGTTTGCATATTAAAATATCTCGTCGTCTACCGTTTTAAATATAGGCTCTTCTTCAGGTGGTGGTTGCGGAAAATCTTCGGCAGGTGGCAACGGCTCGTAACCTTCTACCTTTGCATCTACCTTTTTTTCACCGTCTTCGTCGTCCGGCTCGCCCGTTTCTTCGTTTAGATTTAAGAACTTGGTACATTCGCCCTTGAAGAATAATTTTACTAAACCCGTAGGTCCGTTTCTGTGCTTTTCTACTATTATCTCGGCAACGTTCTTTTGAACCTTTCCTTCCGCTATTTCTTTTTCGGTTGCGCCCCTATCTGGACGGTGAATAAACATTACGATATCTGCGTCTTGTTCGATTGCACCCGATTCACGAAGGTCAGCAAGTTGCGGTCTTCCTTTTCTCGATTCAACCGCACGCGATAATTGCGAAAGCGCGAGCACGGGAACGTTAACTTCTTTTGCCAAAATTTTAAGGTTTCTTGAAATTTCCGAAATTTCTTGTTGACGGTTATCACTCTTTGAACTCTTTTCGGTGTTCATAAGCTGAATATAGTCGATCATAACAAGATCTAATCCAGCTTTACTTTTTAACCTACGGCACTTTGATAACACTTGTTGTGGCGTTATCATTGCAGAGTCGTCTATGTAAATTTTGCAGTTGGAAAGAATTTCTCTTGCCTTTGCAATCTTTAACCACTCGGTCTTGTTCATTTTGCCCTTCATTGCGCTTTCCATTGAAACGCCTGCAACCGAGCACATCATTCTTTGAACGAGTTGGTCTTTGCCCATTTCAAGCGAGAATACCGCAACCGAATAGCCTTGCATTGCTATATTTTCCACGATGTTCATTGCGAACGACGTTTTACCTACCGCAGGACGCGCCGCGAGAATCATAAGGTCGCTGTTATGCACGCCGTTAAGAAGATTATCTAAGCCCTTGAACTTGGTCTTTATTCCGCGATAACTTGACTTATCTTTACTAAGCTCGTCAAACTTAGTCATAACGTCGGGTATAACGTTGCTGATTTTTACCATTTCGCTCGTGTCTGATTGGTTGGATATGTCGTAAACCGTTTTTTCGGCAAACGCCAATGCAGAGTCTTTATCCTGACTGGTTTTGCATTCTCCAATTATTTCGGCAGAGCCTTTTATAAGCTTGCGAAGCAAACTGTCACGCGTTACGATGTCTAAATAACGGCGATAGTTGGCAGAAGATGGGATTACGTTGGTAAGTTCTGCCAAGTATGATATTCCACCCGCTTGTGTTAACGAGCCAAGCTTTTCAAGCATGTCCGAAAGGGTTACCAAATCGACGGGTTGATTTGCTTTAACTATTTCTAACATAGCGTGGAAGATATGCTTATGTGATTCGGCAAAAAAATCTTCTTCCCTTAAAAACGCGGCAACTTCCACTTGAATTCTCGTGTCTAAAAGCAAACAACCGAGCAAGGCTTGTTCTGCTTCAAGACTGTGTGGCATTTCGCCCATTATTTGTTTATTTACAGCGTTGCGTGCCATAATTTTCTCCTTTAGTTACAAACTTTTGAATTGTTCGAGCGTGTCCTTAAACACCTTAAACGCCTGCTCGAAAGGCTTTTTAGAAGTTAGGTCTACCCCTGCTATTTTTAATAGTTGAACGGGACTGTCTGAGCCACCTGATGATAAAAACTCAAAGTAATCTTTTACCGCTCTCTCACCTTCGGTTAAAATTCTGTCCGCTATTGCAAGCGCGGATATTATACCCGTTGCGTATTTGTAAACGTAAAACGCACGATAGAAATGCGGTATTCTTGCCCATTCGTATTTGATATTACCGTCGCTAACGACGCTTCTTCCGTAATAAGCTTTATTTAACCTTAAATATTCTTCGGATAAGTTTTCTTTTGTTAAAGGTTCGCCTTTTTCCACCGTCTGATGTGCGAATTGCTCGAACTCTGCAAACTGGGTTTGGCGGAACAACGTTGTCCTTATCATTTCAAGCAAGTATGACAATAGGTATTTTTTAAGTTTTTTATCTTTTTCAGTTGCCAATAAATGCCTTATCAACAACACTTCGTTAACCGTACTTGCAACTTCTGCAACAAAAATCCTATAATCAGCTTTTGCATAAGGTTGGGTGCGATTGGAAAAATATGAGTGTATGCTATGCCCCATTTCGTGTGCTATCGTAAACACGTCGTGCGTGGTTTTTTGATAGTTCAATAAAACGTAAGGGTGTGTGTCGTAAACACATACGCTATACGCGCCACTCCTTTTTCCGTCCCCTTCAAAAACGTCTATCCAACGTTCGTTTTTAGCTTTGAGCAAAAGTTCTTTATACTCTTCGCCCAAAACGGACAAGCCGTTGACGACTAAATCGTAAGCATCTTCATATTCGAGCTTCAATTCTGCGCCTTCAATAACGGGCACATATACGTCGTACATATACATTTTTTTATAGCCCAAAAGACGTTTCTTTTCTGCCATATATTTGTGCAAAAGCGGAAGTGCTTTGTGGGTGGTTTTAATAAGGTTATCATAAACCACTTTATCCACGTCTTCACCGAAAAGCGCGCGCTCTAACGTACTTGAAAACTTCCTTGCCTTAGTGTAAAACACGCCCTTCTTCACATTGCCGTAATACGTTGCGGAAATTGAATTTATAAGCGATAAATACGCTCCGTAATATTGATTAAAAGTCTTTTTTCTAAGCGCGCGGTCTTCTCCGTGCATAATCACACCGTAAGTGCCGTGCGATAACGGTATGCGCTCTTTACCATGCTTAACTTCACCAAGCGGTAGGTCTGCGTTGTCTATCTTGGTAAACACGTCGCGAAACGACCCCATTGCTTCGGTCGATAACGCCAACAGCTTTTCTTCTTCTTCGCTTAAAACGTGTTCTTTTTCCTTTAAAACACCTTTAAGATAATAATCGAATTCGCTGAGTTCTTTATCCTGTATATACGACTTTAACACGCTTTCATCAAGCACAGTAAGTTCTGGACCGATAAACGCTGAAGCGTGCGCAAACTTTGCGCCAAGTGCGGTTATTTTTGAAGACAACGAATCGAAAAATGCATCTTTGGTATTTTCGTCGTGCTTCATCATAGCGTAAACCGAAAGCTTTTCTAACTTTCTCGAAAGGCGTTCTTGCTCTTTCATGCACGCAATAAAATTTTGCTTTTCACCAAGCTTGCCCTTGTATTTTTCAAAGTCGATTTGCTTAGAAAGCTCCGTATACTCAATATTCCATTGTTCTGGGGTGGAATAAATTTCTTCCACCGCCCATTTATATTTGTTATCCAAGGTCTATCCCCCGATTTTGTGTTTAATGTTTTTAGTTGCGATTAGAATGAATGGGTGCGGGAATACGCCCACCACGACTTACCATATCAAAACATGAATATGGGCTTACCGCCATAATGGGTGCTGAGCCCAATAATCCGCCGAATTCAACGAAGTCGCCAACCGTTTTGTTGGGAACGGGAATTACGCGAACTGCGGTAGTTTTATTGTTTATCATGCCAATGGCGGCTTCGTCTGCTATCATACCCGCAATAGTAGTATCAGGAGTGTCGCCCGGAATGGCTACCATATCTATACCTACGCTACATACACAAGTCATCGCTTCCAATTTAGCAAGACTGATTGCACCTGATTTTGCCGCGTTAATCATACCGATATCTTCACTTACCGGAATGAATGCACCAGATAAGCCACCAACGTTAGAACTTGCCATAACCCCGCCTTTTTTAACCGCGTCGTTAAGCATTGCGAGTGCAGCAGTAGTGCCGTGTGCTCCAACTTGTTCTAAGCCGATTTCTTCTAATATGTGTGCTACGCTGTCCCCCATGACGGGTGTGGGCGCAAGTGATAAATCTACTATACCAAACTTTGCGTTTAAGCGTTCTGATGCTTGTTTTGCAATGAGTTGACCTGCGCGGGTTATCTTGAACGCCGTTTTCTTTATGGTTTCTGCAACTTCGTCAATTGACGCGCCCTTCACACTCTTTAATGCGTGGTGAACTACCCCCGGCCCAGATACGCCAACGTTTATAACCGTTTCACTTTCGCCTACGCCGTGGAAGGCCCCTGCCATAAAGGGATTATCTTCAACAGCGTTGCAGAACACAACGAGTTTAGCGCAACCAAAACCATCTCTATCCTTGGTGATTTCAGCAGTTTGCTTAATGATTTTACCCATAAGCTTAACCGCATCCATATTGATGCCTGCTTTAGAAGTGCCCACGTTAACTGACGAACAAAGTCTGTCGGTTACCGAAAGAGCTTCGGGGATGCTTTCTATGAATGATTTTTCATAGTCTGCCATTCCCTTGTGAACGAGCGCGGAATATCCGCCCAAGAAATCTATGCCCAAGGTCTTTGCGGCGTTGTCGAGTGCTTTTGCAAGCACGACTTCTTTTCCGCAAAATGAAGAAGTCAATAAACTTGCGGGCGTTATTGACACTCGCTTGTTTATAATGGGTATGCCGTATTCTGACTGAAGGTCGTTTGCGACCTTAACTATGTTTTCTGCTTTTTGGCAAATTCTATCGTAACAAAGTTGTGCCGTTAAATTCGCATCGTCACGAATACACGGCAACAACGATATGCCCATCGTTATCGTTCTAACGTCGAAATCTTCTTTTTCGACCATATTTATCGTTTCAAGTATTTCGTTTCTATTAAGCATTTTTATCCCCAATTAAATTTTATGCATAGCATTAAAAATATCTTCGTGCTGAACGTGAATTGACACTCCCGTTTGAGCACCAAGTTCAACAAGTTCTTCTTTTAGTTCACTTAAAGATAATTTTGCTTTAGCTAAGTCGCAGAGCATAAGCATGGTGAAATTGCCTTGTAAAAGCGTTTGGCTTATGTCTTCTATATTTACTGAGTTTTGTGCTAAACACGTGCTTACCTTTGCGATGATGCCCGGTTTATCTTTTCCTATTACCGTTACGATTGCTTTCATTTGTTTCTCCTTATGATAAAATTTCGTAGCTGATTAGAACGTTACCTTGCGTAACGTATTTTACGTTTTTGCCCACTTCTATTTCGGGGAAAGGTTGTTCGTTAAACACGTATACTTTGCGCTCGAAAAAGTCGTTCTTAAACTTGTTCCACTCTACGAATACTAACGACTTTAAATCCACGCCGTCTTTATTCACAACCGAATCGTCGTATTCAAGAAAACTCCCAGTATACGTCTCTTTTATGCCTACAACCATTTTTGCCGTCATTTTATAATATTTGTTAACGCGCTTATACGTTATTCCTAAATACACCGCGCCTATCAACACGCTTATACCCGTAAAAAAGTGATGCACGGTCTTTATTGTTGATATGCTGCGATGCGCGTAAGGTAAGGTCGATATCCAAAAAAACAACCCTGCGCTTACCAACACGTAAAACGCAACGAATATATAAAAAATTATTAGCACTTTTTTCCTTTGCGCTTGCGCTTGCAAAAAGAAGTCTTTATTAAAATATTCTACCATGGTTCTTCTCCGTTCTTATAGTCCGTTCTTATTTTTTTAAGCGACCCGTTTACTATCCTAAATAATTCGTATCTATCTTTGTATTCCGCCATAACGTATTCGGGGTTTTGTTTAACACTAAAATACACTGGCTTTTCTTGCTCTACAACCACTGGCGCAACTACACCTGCCACGCTTTGTTCAACCGTGTTTACGGTTGTAGGTTGCTCTGCATTGTTGACTATTTGCGCGCCTTTACTGCGCTTAACCTTTTTTTCTATTCCCAATATGCTTTTAATGGTGGATATAACCGCGTATACCACCGACACTATGACTACAAGTTGAAATACCGTTAATAGCACGGGGCTTCTATCCATAGTTCCGGTAAAGTACAAAACCAATCCTATGAGCAACAGCAACGCGGTAGGCTGAAGATTGAACACTGATAAAATTTTATTCAGCACGCCGAACACCGCACCGAATATCGACTTTATTATTCCGAAAACCAGTCTGTTCCTATATAGTATCAAGCTCCACCTCTAAGTAAATTGCCTAAATCGTAAAACATCTTGTTAATATTTCGCATTGAAACGGACAGTGGACTTACAACCCCCACTATCTGCTCTCTTGCACAAGTGCCGTAAGTTCTGCTATCTCTGCTGTTACCCCTATTGTCGCCTAAGTAAAAAACGTGGCCTCGGGGCACGGTTATCTTTGCATAGTCGTCTTCGGGATTATTATACCCTGCCATAACGTAATCTTCGTCTAAAACCTTGTCGTTTACCTTTACTATCCCGTCGTTAATTTCCACCGTGTCGTATTCAAGCGCGATTACCCTTTTGATTAAAAGTTCACCATTTCCTTTCGCCCCGTCAATCACCACTATGTCGCCATGCTTGGGCTGTGTTAATCTGTTGGCAACCATAACGTCACCGGTCTTCATAGTAGGATACATGGAGTATCCATCAACAACCACTCGCAAAAAAACGTATGTGTTAAGAGTGACGATTATTGATATAACCATCATTACGACTGCTATTATTTTAACGAAGCGTTGATCGCCTTTTAATTGCTTTTCCTTACGCTCCAATAAGTTGTCGCATATCTTATACATTATTGTTTCCGTTCTCCGATTGTGGTAAATATTGTTTGGTTATCTTTTTAAGCTCGTCTACACTCAAAAAGATTGCGCGCCCACATTTTGCGCACTTAATTTTCACGTCCGCGCCCGTGCGCGCTATCGTCCACTCGTTTGATCCGCACGCGTGGTTTTTTTTGGTTATAATTTTTGCACCTATTTCGTATTGCATTTCTCTTTATACCCAAAGCAAGTTATTTATCAAATATTCACCGTTTTCTTCGTCCACGTTAATGCTTAACGCTTCAACGTTTTCGTAACTTCTTAACGGCATGCCTTCCACAGTTTTGAATTTGTTTATTTCTAACTGAACGTTGTGCCAAACGCTTCCGCCACGAATGGGCACACAAACTAAATATTCCCTTTTTGCTCCAAAATAATCGCAGGTTAACGTTACGGTAAGCGTGCTTTGAGTCTTTGCGTAAACGTCTAACATCAGCATCGCACCTTCGGGCAACCTGTATTTATCACAACCTACTTTTAACGTGCATAATCCAGCCTTACCCGTTACCCCTGTTATGCCCATCGGGCCTCTCTTCACGCTAACCGACGGTTTGTCCGTTATGGTTAGTCTGCTATTGGAACAACCTTCTGTCACGGGGAAAAACGAACTTTCCATATCATCCCCGCGTGACGAGTATATTACGTTGGACTTAAATATTGACGTAACTTCGTCAGCGTCGAATTTTATAGCTATTACGTTAGACCCAGCTGTAAACCCGTCCTGATAAGTCGCCACGGCAAACGCCGTTACTATTTGCGAAGTTGCAAACGGCGAGTATTCAAAAATATACTCATCGTCCTTAACCTTTGCAAAGCGCAACTTTTGCCAACTGCGCTTATATGAAACGACCTTTTGCTCAGAAACGTAAACGTCTATGTCCTTTAAACCTTTTTGGTCGGGACACGCGCGGATTAAAACTTTTCCGCCACGAAGCTCGCCCTTGATTTCCACGTTAGCTGGGAATGCGCCGTCTTCTGCCTTAAACAGAACCCTTTTGAAAAAGGTGAGCGCGTTTTTATAAGACACTCCGTTTATTTCGCAAACGCTTGCTATAGAATAATTTATTCCACTATAATATTCGTCTTTAACGTACGAAAGTGTGTCAAAAGCACGGTCACAATCGTAAACGGTGCTATTGGTTGCACAAAGAACGTATACCGGACAGCTTACGTTCATTGCGTATGACTGCGCGTCTACCCCAGCGATGAATTTATACATATCGTCGCTAAACTGCGGTTCTTTTTCGCCCGCGAATTTGTTTATCCCGCGATAGCCTGCCCATCCTGCGTTAAATGCAAACACTGCCCCGTCAAGATTTTTATCCGTCCCTGCGACTTGCCACATTACCGTGCCTGCTTCGCCAATGCCCAATCCGCCAATCTTAGTCACAAAAGGCAAGCTCTTTAAGTAAGCAAGCGCGATTCTTGCAACGACAGCCCATTCGTGCCAACAAGTTTTATTAGCTTCCTTTTCTATTTCAACCAGTTTATCTTTTACTTTCGAGTAATTTGCGTAGCTGATACTTTCAGGGTAAACGGTGTGCGATTGATCGTCGCCTTTTTCTCCTGCAAGGTCTACACTTAAAACGCTGTAACCGTTTTCAACCAAGTCGTTTATAAGAGCAACGTCTGCCGATTGATTAAAATCTTGCAACAACAAAATTGCAGGGCCTTGCTTAACCGAATCGTTTTTGGTAAGCTCGCAATAAATTTTAACATACCCGTCTTTAGCCTTTGCACCTTGAATATATATTTTCTGCTCACTCACGTTGCCGTTTTGCGTTTGAGAAATTGTTTCAACTTCAAAATTGCTTGGCACGGTGAAGCTATTCCATATAATTTTAGGTGTTAATATTTTGCCTGCCATTCGTTGCCCTCTCCGTAATTCCCTTTATTTTTTGCGTTTGTTTGATAAAAAACGTCGGTTTTGGTTGATTTTTATCAAAGTTTAATATATAATAAGTGCTACTCGCGAGTTTTGGCTCAGTTCGCTTCGCGCATAAACTAAAATTATTAGTTATTATATTATATAATATTATTTGAGTCAACGCAAGCGTTTTAATGATTTTTATCTTTTTTTAAGGAGCAAAATGACCTGTTCGTTTTCAAAAGAGTTTTCTGCTTCCACCTTTACGGACGTTGAAAACACTTTTATAACTGAATACCTTCCCATCGCTTCGGGCGAAGCCGTTAAGGTTTACCTTTACGGGCTTTTTTTGTGCCGTAATCCAGAGTTTGACCAGAATTTAGCTGATATTGCAAAAGCCGTTAAACTGGATGAGAGCGTGGTTAAAGATTGTTTTGCTTTTTGGGAAGAATTCGGGCTTTTATCTATCGTTTCAATCGACCCGTTTGCCGTTCAATACCACTCGGTGCGCGCTTCTTTTTCGGGCAAGCCCAGAAAATATAAGGTCGAAAAATATACCGATTTTTCTAAGGGGCTTCAAGGACTTTTACCCGACCGCATGATTTCTACAAACGAATATACTGAATATTTTTCTATCATGGAAACCTATTCTATTAAGCCTGACGCTATGCTTATGATAGTTAAGTATTGCGTGGACAGGAAAGGCTCTGATATATCTTATCGCTACGTTTCTAAAGTTGCAAAAGATTTCGGAACGCGCGGTATCGTTACCGTAGAAAAGGTGGAAAAGGAACTTTCTTCTTACATAGCTAAATCAGGCGTTATAGAAAAAATTCTTAAAGCACTTTCTCTTCGCCGTCAACCCGACATCGAAGACGCAAATTATCTTAAAAAATGGACGGGCGATCTTTGTTTCGACGCTGAAAACATTATTTTCGCAGCAAGCAAAATCAAAAAAGGAAGCATGGCCAAGTTGGACGAATTCTTGTTAGAACTTTACGCCTTGAAAAGTTTTTCTAAACAAGAAATTGCCGATTATATGTTAAACAAACAAGCCGTTTACGAACTGGCTATAAAAATTAACCGCGCCCTTTCCGTTTACGTTGACGTTTTGGACACGGTTGTTGATACGTATACTAAAAAATGGTTGTCTTTCGGCTTTGAAGAACAAGCCCTTCTCTACGTTGCTTCTCACTGTTTCAGAACTGGTAAAAATACTTTACAGGATATGGACGAGCTTATTGACTCGCTTCGTAAGAAAGGCTTTATTTCGCTTTCTTCCGTTGGTGATTATTTTGAACAAATTAAGAGCACCGATGCGTTTATTGCTAAAATTTTAGCTACCGTTGGCTTAAATCGCCGACCAAACGATTGGGACAGAGAGAACTTAAACGTTTGGAAAGGCTGGAATTTTTCTGAAGATATGATTTTAGAAGCTGCGCGCTTATCGGCAGGAAAAAGTTCTCCCACCGCGTATATGAACGGCGTTTTAAGCAACTGGAAAAATAACGACGTTTATTCGGTTGAAAGCATTGAAAAACAAACTGCTAACGGCGATTCGCAAGAAACTTATAATAGAGAATATCAGCAAAGAAGAAGCATTGCTCTCGCTCGCGCGCAAAGAAACTACGATAACGCTATGGCTATCGAAGGTTTTTCTGAAATTTACAGTCGCATAAATTCTATCGAAAAGGACTTGGCGTTTGCTGAAATCGCAAACGATACCGTTGCTTTAAGCAACTTAGAAAAAGAACAAAACGACCTTAATGCAAAAGCGAATGTTATTCTTAAAAAACTTAACATTACTTTGCGTGACCTGTCCCCCGTTTACGCTTGTGAAAAGTGCAACGACACGGGCTACGTTGGAACACATAGATGCGACTGTTTTAATAAAAAGTAATAAAAAAGCTGATACGTTTATAAAAATTAAAGCCAAAGGAATTCTCCTTTGGCTTTTGTTTTACTCGTTACTATTGGTTAAAATCATGTTCAAATTCTATTACTGCGTAAAAGTTACCACTTTGCTTTGATAAAAGCACGTCAACCGCTTTTCGAACTTTTTCTTCTAAATCGTGCCTACCGAACGGAATTACCGCATCGAATATTACGTTCGTGTGCGTGTGCCCTTTTACCACTCTAAAATCGTGTATTGGTATGGGTGGGTTAAAAGCACTTAAAGCACTTGTTATTTGCTCTTTCAACTCTTTTGTTTCGGTGTTGTTTACATCGACGGGATCAAGGTGACAAACAAGAAATAGATTTTTGTTTTTAATAAAATCTCTTTCGATATTATCCGCTAAATCGTGCGATATCATAACGTCCACTTTTGAATCAACTTCTATATGCACTGAAGCAAAAGTTTTATTTGGCCCGTAATTGTGAACTATTAAATCGTGAATATCTAAAACACCTTCGTAACTTTTTACAGTATTTTTTATTTGGTCTATAAATTCTTTATCAGGCGAAATACCTATTAACGGATCAATGGTTTCTTTAACGAGCTTAACCGCCGATACCATAACCAACACGGCAACCAGCACGCCCAAATATCCGTCTAACTGAACACCCCAAAGCATTGCAATTATTGCACAAATTAACACAACGGTTGTGGAAATTGCATCGTTTCTGCTATCTGCGCTCATCGCTTTAAGCGCATCTGAATCTATAGCTTTTGCCAACGAATGAAATAGCACTGCAAGAAAAGCTTTTATCAAAATTGAAACGCCTAACACTATGCAACTGAATAGCGTAAACACCGTGGGACTTGCACTTATTATCTTATCTATCGCACCCCTACCTGCTTCAAAGCCGATAAACATTACTATACACGCGATTATAAGTGAAATTACGTGCTCGATTCGTTGGTGACCGTAAGGATGTTCTTTATCCGCCGGCTTTGACGAAAACTTAAACCCGATTATAGTTATTATCGACGTCATAAAATCAGACATGTTGTTTATTGCATCTGCTATTACCGCCACACTCCCTGACAGTATTCCCACTATCAGTTTTAGCGCGAACAAAATTGCATTTGCGATTATTCCCACAACACCTGCCACCACTCCGTACGAAGTTCTTACTACGGGGTTTTGCACGTCTTTATAGTTTTTTATAAACAATCTCTTAAATAACGTTATCATATTATAAATTACTCAAAGAGCACCGATTTCGGTGCTCTTTTATCTTTTATTTTTAGTACAGGGAGCGTGACGCTCCACTCAAGTTGACTCGTATGTTTTAAGTGGTTAGAAACGAGTTAGCCAAGGCTCGCGAAGTTTTTGGGGTGAGATTGACCTTGCTGGTCATCGAAATCCAAACGCTAAGCAGAAACGACCTGCAACGAAGTTTATAACCGATTAACCCCTGTCTTTTAAAGCAACGTATTCATTTCTTCCGTTCATTGATACGTATGCAGGACGAATGATTTTGCCGTTGTTGTGTAGCTCTTCTAATCTGTGGGCACACCAACCGCTCATTCTTGCAACTGCGAACATAGGCGTAAAGAGCTCTACGGGAAGCCCTAACATATTGTAAACGAAACCGCTATAGAAATCCACGTTTGCTGAAACGCCCTTAACAATTTTACGCTTTGCACAAATAAGTTCTTTTGAAAGTTGCTCAACTTTAGTGTAGAATTTGAATTCTTTCGTTCTTCCCTTTGCTTTTGCAAGCTGTTCTACGAAGCCCTTGAATATTTGCGCTCTGGGGTCAGAAAGTGAATATACTGCGTGCCCCATACCGTAAACAAGCCCTGAATGGTCATAAGCTTGACCTGCAAGTATTTTTGCAATGTGCGCTTTAATAGCTTCATCGTCATTCCAGTCGCTAACGTGCTTTTTAATATCAGCCATCATTTCCATCGCCTTAATATTAGCACCGCCGTGACGGTAACCTTTAAGCGAACAAAGTGCTGCCGTTATTGTTGAATAAGTGTCAGATCCAGCACTGGTTACAACGTGAGTGGTAAACGAAGAGTTGTTACCACCACCGTGCTCTGCGTGCAATATAAGCGCAATATCTAAAACCTTTGCTTCAAGTTCAGTGAACTTACTGTCAGGTCTTAACATGTGCAACAAGTTTTCCGCAGTTGAATATTCAGGCTTAGGTCTATGTATAAAAAAGCTTTTGCCTTCGTTATAGTGCATGTGGGCGTTATAAGCGTAAATCGCAAGCATTGGAGCAATTGCAATAAGCTGTAAACTTTGCCTTAACACGTTGTCGATTGTATTATCAAGCGCGTGGTGATCGTAACTGTAAAGATTAAGAACGGCTCTTGCAATAGAGTTCATAATGTCTTTATTGGGAGCTTTCATCATAACGTCACGCACGAAGTTTTTGGGAAGCTTTCTTAAAGTCGCTAAAATGTGATTGAATTCTTGAAGTTCAGTTTTGTTCGGAAGCTTATTAAAAAGCAAGAGATAAGTTGCTTCTTCAAAACCACAACCCATTTCGTCGTTATAGTTTTCTATCATTTTGCGAACGTCTATTCCGCGGAAATAAAGTTCGCCATCACAAGGAACTAATTCGCCGTCAATTTTCTTTTTTGCTATTACGTCTGAAATGTCGGTTAACCCTGTGATTACACCCGCACCGTTTAAGTCACGAAGACCACGCTTAACTTGTTTTTCAAGATACGTTTCTTCGGGGAATTTCGGCTGGCTTTTGCAAACTTTTGCAAGTTCGTTTATTTGTTCTAAAACGTGATGACCATGCGTCATTTGTTTTTACCTCTCCATTAATTTGAGTTATAATTTTATCATTAAAGCAATAAAAAGTCAATCATTTGCTGTCTATATTACCAAAAAAGAGACTTTATAGCCTCTTTTCGTTTGATTTTTGATGCAGAGCGTGATTGATTGGTAATTTTCGCATTTTAACAAAAAACACAACCAAACGTGCTGTATAAATGCGCATACCAAAAACGGTAAAGCCCAACGAAGCGCAAAGTTGCTCGCAAAGGGTCACCAAAATTCAATCAAGCGATGCGATAAAACCTATAATTAATCTTCCATTCTTATGATGCTTTCAACCTTAAGAACGTCTTCACACGCGGTCAACTTATCAAGCGTTTTCTTAACCGCGCTTTCATTGCAAACGTGAGTGATTATCATAATTTGCGCAACGCCTTCACCACCTGCCACTTGCTTAACTTCTGCAATACTTACGTTACTCTTTGCAAATAAGCCTGCAATTCTTGAAAGCACGCCTGCTTTATCCTTAACACTTAACCTAATGTAGTATTTAGATGTAAAATCAGAAACAAACTTAGTTTCTTTGTTTCCCGTTGCATTGTTCTTAAATCCTGCATAGAAATATTGGTCGTGCTTAGCAGCAAAAATAACGTCTGAAACGATTGCACTGCCCGTGGGAAGCGCGCCTGCGCCTCTGCCGTAAAGCATAATTTCACCAACAGCGTCGCCAACCAAGTGAACTGCGTTAAAAGAATCGTTAACGCTTGCCAAAGGATTATCCATTTTTACGAAAGTGGGATGAACCCTAACTTCAACACCCTTTTCGGTATCTTTTCCAATGCCTAAAAGTTTAAGCGCGTAACCCATTTCTTTTCCGAGAGCGATATCTTCTTTTGTTACCGCAGTGATACCTTCTCTATAAACGTTTTCTATACAAATTTTCTTGTTGAACGCAAGGCTTGAAAGAATAGAGAGCTTATAAGTTGCGTCAAAACCTTCTACGTCTGCCGTCGGATTAAATTCCGCATAGCCTAAACGTTGCGCTTCCTTTAAAGCTTCTTCATAACTTGAGCCTTCGTTTGCCATTTTGGTAAGAATATAGTTTGTCGTGCCGTTGATTATACCCTTGATGGACAAAATTTTATTTGCTTGCATGCCTTCTTGAAGGGTGCGGATGATAGGAACGCCACCAACACAGCTTGCTTCAAAAAATAGACCTGCGTTTGCTTTTTTCGCTTCGGCTTCAAGTTCGGGCCAATGCTTTGCAAAAAGTTCTTTATTTGAAGTAACAACGGTCTTTCCGCTCTTTAACGCTTTGGTTACAAATTCTTTCGCAACGCCCGTTCCACCGATAACTTCCACAACGATATCTACGTTGGGGTTAGAAACAACTTCTTCAATGCTCGAAGCGATTTTTGATTGTTCAACGCCTAAAGAAATTGCTCTTTCTTTGTTCTTTTCAAGAACAGCTTCTACTGTAAGGTCTACGCCTTGCGTCTTTTTGAAGTATTCTTTGTTTTTGGTAAGAATTTCATACGTTCCGCCGCCGACTACTCCCAGTCCTAAAATGGCTACGCCTGCTTTCTTTAACATGTTTTTCTCCTTATTGTTTGAGACGTGGTCTCTATTTATTTAATTCGTATATAGTTTTCAAACCGTCTAAGGTTAACGTTCTATCAACGAACGAAATAGCTCGCGTTTCTTTTGCGATTATTTCGCCTAACCCGCCGGTTGCAATTACCTTGATTTCTTCTACCTTAAGCTCTTTTTTAATACGCTTAATAATATTTTCCACTAAGCCTGCAAAGCCGAAAATTATCCCTGCTTGCATGCAATGCTTGGTGTTTTTGCCAATTACGGTTTTGGGCGCATCGAGCTCAACCATGGGCAACTGTGCCGTTTTTGTTGACAAGCCTTCGAGCGAAGTTTTTATCCCCGGTGCTATTACCACACCTAAAAGTTCACCCTTTTCGTTTATAACGTCGAACGTGGTTGCCGTGCCAAAGTCGATTACCACCGCAGGCCCACCGTATTTAGTGTATGCGGACACGCTGTTAACTATTATATCCGCACCAACTTCTTTGGGATTATCCGCCTTGATGTTTAGCCCTGTTTTTATTCCTGGGCCGACGATTAAAGGACTGATGCCAAAGAAAAATTCACACATGTGGCAAACGGTGTAGTTGAGTGCAGGAATTACCGACGAGAATATTATTCCGGTTATATCAGATTTGTTTATTCCGCTATTTGTGAGCAAGCCCACTAAAACAGAACCATATTCGTCTGCCGTTCTCGATATCCTTGACGAAACGCGGAAAGAAGCAACTAACTTATCCCCGTCAAAAACGCCGTATTTTATGTTCGTATTACCTAAATCTATTGCGAGTAACATTATATTATTTTCCCTTAAACGCTGTTTTTTCCAAAACTCTTACAACCGTGTGAATTGCAGGTGCAACCAAAAGATTGATTGCAAGTTCGATAAGAAAGTTTACGCCCGCACAAAGTATAACTAAAAAATAAATTATATCCACGCCGTTAGCTTGAGCCATTCCGCCGATAGTATCGCTCATTAACAGCGCGCCCAATATGAAAATCGCGGTGTTAATTATTGGTATTATTGCACTCGCTAAGAAAACCGCAACGTATTTGTTCTTTTTTTGAATAGCACTGTAAAGCATTCCGCCAACCACGCCAGCAACGGTAACTTTAACTGCGCAAGTTAAAAAAGTTAGCACTGGGTGTTGGGTAAATAACACGTTGGTAAACGGATCAACGCCGGTGACACCGAATATAAATGTCATTACCCCGCTAATTAACCCCAAAATCAAACCGCCACGCCAGCCCAGAACAAGAGCCCCCAACACTATGGGAATAAGCGTTAAATTTACGTTGGTTATAACCTTGAAAACAGTTCCTAAAAGATTAAGAACAACGAGCAAGGTCGTTAAAACGGCAAGATAAACCACCGTTTTTGTTGTGAGAAACTTTTTCTCTTGATTATTCATTTTTTGCCTCCAATCGAATTCCTAAAAGGATATCCGTTGTATAAATTAGTTTTGCACGACCTAAAAAGTCAGTTGCATTTTTGCTAACCGCTTGCGTACAACAATTATTTTAGCACAAAAATATTAGGATAGCAATTAAAATAACGGCGTTTGTAACATTTCTAATCATTTATGATTATATTGATATTAGAAAACTCCGCAAAAACTAAAAAAATTACATAGGCGGAGAAGCATTCTTACTTTTGGAGGTACTTTATGAACGGTTTCAATGGTTTTGATTTATTTGGCTCTAACAACTGCTGTCTTTGGATTTTGATAATTTTATTGATTATCTGCCTTTGCAAGAGCGGTTGCTTGAACAGCCTTTTCAATAGTTGTTACTGTCTGCCTATCGCTCTTTTAGTTATTTGTTGCTTATGCAAGGGTAACGGCGGTCTTTTAGGCGGTTACGGTGGCTGTGGCTGTAAATAATTAAGAGAAAAATTGGGGTAGAGCGCGCAAAGTCGCTCTACCCTTTTTTTGTGCCCATTATTACATCATTACGCCTATATATTGTGCATGCATTATACTTTTATTGAAAAAAACTTGAAAAATTTTTAAAAACCTATTGCAAATAAAATCAAGTTATGTTATTATCATCGTATGATAATTTTTACATAAGGAGGAACTCTTATGAGTGACAAATCTCAGACTAAGTTCGGCAAACTTGTCGGACTTAAACCTGACACTAGCGTTAAAACCGAAGTTATAGCCGGTATAACCACGTTCTTTGCTATGTGTTACATCATTATCGTTAACCCCAACCAAATTACGGGCTTCTACAGCTTCTTCCCCAACATGGCTCCTATTTGGCAAGCCGTTTACGTTGGAACTATTTTGGCTGCTGTTATCGGTACGCTTTTATACGCTTTCTTCGCTAAAAAACCGTTCGCACAAGCTTCTGGCATGGGTCTTAACTCATTCTTCTTTACGTCTTTCGTATTACCTTGTGCTCTTCAACTCGATGGCGAAATTATCGGTTTTAACAACCCAGCAGCAAACTACGGCGCAGGTTTAGTTATCATCCTTATTTCAGGCTTGATTTTCTTGCTCCTTTCTGTTACTGGTCTTCGTTCTTACATCGCTAAATCTCTCCCCGAATGTTTGAAGAAAGCTATTCCCGCTGGTATCGGTTTATTCATCGCATTGCTCGGATTCAAAGGCGCGTTCATCGTTACTGATAACCCCTATACTTTCGTTCAATTAGGCGACCTTACCAAATGGACAATCTTCAACCAATACGGCGAACTCGCAGGCGGTGCTGCTCCTTTCTTGGCAGCTTTCTTAGGTTTAATCGCTATCGTTTTATTCAACAAGAGCGGTGTTAAACTTTTGAAAAACATGTCTGTTGTTCTCGGAATCTTAGTTTCAAGCGTATTGTTCTATCTCTTCACTTGGACTGCTCCTTCTTTCGATTTCGGTCAAATTGGCGAATCTTTCAAATCTTTCGGCGAACTCGGTTTCTCTGTTTTCAGCCCCGAAAGTTGGTCTATCGCTTTTGACGGCGTTACCTTTGGCGGTATCTTCTCTGTTGTAATGTTAATCATTACTTTCTGCTTAGTAGATATGTTCGACACCATCGGTACTCTTTACGGCACTGCTTCACAAGCTAACATGCTCGATAAAAACGGCGACCCCGAAGATATCGAAAAATGTATGATGTGTGACTCTATTGCAACTTGCGCAGGCGCAATGCTCGGTACTTCAACCGTTACAACTTTCGTTGAATCTGCAGCAGGTGTTGCTGAAGGTGGTAGAACTGGTTTAACCGCTCTCGTAACCGCAGGTTTGTTCTTCATTTGCTTGTTCTTAACTCCGCTTGCTAGCATTATCCCCGGCGTTGCTACTGCTCCCGCACTTATCTACGTTGGCATTTTAATGCTCCGCAATTTCAAAGCTGTTGATATGGATGATTTATCAAGCGCACTCCCCGCGTTCCTTACCATGATTTTGATGCCCTTAACTTATTCAATTTCTAACGGTATTGCTGTAGGTGCTATCGCTTACGTTCTTATTCAACTCTTCACCGGCAAGTTCTCTAAGAAAGACATCGTTGTTACCGTAATCGCTATTCTCTTTATCTTAAGATTCGCGTTTATCAACACTCTCTAATTAGAGTCTTATAATTAAAACTTAAACCGCTTTGGTCTTTTCCAAAGCGGTTTTTTGTTTTTCTCTATTTGTCTTTTACGCGACCAAGAGTAGTGTTATCCACCTTTCTGTCTCGCAAGGTTTTTTCTACACTCGGTTTATCTTCGTAGCGATAGTCTTCGCCGTGTTTTTTTATATATTTATCAATTACCAAGTGCGATGCAACTTGGCTTTCCGACGGCTGAACTTGGCGTTGATATTTAAAGAACTCTGCACCGTCTGGCATATCGTTAATGTTAAGCATATCTTCTTTATACGCAGTAAGTCTAACCGATTTAATAATTTCTCTAATATATTCTTTATTCGACTTTAGTTGCAATAACGACGGAAAATCACTGCCAAACTTAAACAGTTGCTCCCAATCTCTTCCTTCATATTTTTTGAGCATTTCGCTGGCAATTTTAAGGTGCTTCAACTCTTGATCGAAGTGTTCTAACCATATCTTTTTAATATAAGCGTCAGACTCGTCTTGATAGCAAGAATAATATAGATAGCACTCAGTGTATTCGTGCATTACCCAGCTTTCAAGCCACGTACACGAAGGGTCCATAAGCGAGCCGTAGCCCGTAACGTGTTGTTCTTCTATCATTGCTATTTCACTGAACAGCTTGCGCCCTAAATCGCTGTGATAAAAGCCACTTACGTTCATATAATAGTTCATTGTTTGTTGTTCTGCGGCGGTTATAATGCCAGTGTGAAGCCTTGTAATAAGCTCGTCCTGCCAACAGTTGATATAAGGGCGCACGTCGTCGTTAGGATGGCGGTGCTCGCTTATAGTCGGTCGTGCAGGCGTTATTTCGGTATATGCTCCTACAAGTCTTTCAGCGTGCACGCCTTCTTCCATATCAAGCAGGTCTGCATAGCGATATAAATGGTCGAAATCTTCTAAAAGAGCAAAATTTAATTGTGCACGAACAAACTCGTTGGGCTCTTTTTGCGCCATTTCTGCCGTTAAGTCTACGGCAAGTTGTTCATAGCCGATGGTATGCTCTAAAATCGTTTCATCAAGCGGTTTAAGTGCAGAAATGCGTTTTTGTTGCTGTTGTTCTTGTCTTCTTACTTCGGCAACCACTCTACGCAAATCGTTATTTAAGCAATGACGGTTAAAGTTGTGCAAAAACCAGTTTGATTCAAACTCCGTGCCGTTCATCAAAATTACGCGCGTTTTGGTATAAGGCGAAGTCGTGTTCTTGTCGTATGACTTTGGTGCGAGTGTTTTCCAACTCGAATAGGTTATTTTACTGTCTTTAGGCAATTCTTTAAATGGGTTCATAATTCTCTCCTTTTATATAAATTTGAAAAAATTATGCCCTATTTTTTAATTTTATACACAAAAAAGCCGACTAAAAGTAGTCGACTTTTTTCGTTTTATATTCTATTTGATTGTTTTGTTAGTTTTAATAATTTATTTCTCACTTTTGCGTTAAAATCAGAGCTATCTGCCTTAACTGCCCAGTTTTGATCTTTTACAGTGCCTGGCTCGTTAACCCTATGCTCCGTGCCTTTATGCATCAAGTCTTGCATGGGCATGATAAACAACTTAGATTTACAGTGCATTCCTAAAACTATTATTGCGTCAATAAGTGACTCTTTGGTGCTTACGTCGCAATTTAATTTTAAGGCGATAAGACTTTGTTTTACACCGTTAATTAGATTGTTATAATCCCACTCATTCATTTGGTCAATAAGCCCTTTAAGAGTGTCGTTATCGTGAGTGCCGGTATAGCACACCGAATTTTCTTTTATGTTTTCGGGAAGATAAAGATTATCTTTATGACCGTCGAAAGCAAAAGACAAAATTTTCATCCCCGGATAGCCAGTCCATTTAAGAAGCTCACGAACCCCGTCGTCAATAATTCCTAAATCTTCTGCGATAATTCTATCTTTATCTACTTCTAAGTGAATTGCGTTAAACAATGCTTCACTCGGAACGTCTATCCATTCACCGACCTTTGCATCCTTTCGATTGGGCTCAATTTCATAGTAGCGGTCAAGCCCGCGGAAATGATCAATTCTAACGTAGTCAAATGTAGTAAGCGCGCGCTTAATCCTTTGTGTCCACCAAGCGAAATTAGTTCGATTGTGCTCAATATAATCGTATACAGGATTTCCCCAAAGTTGCCCGTCTTGACTGAAGTAATCAGGCGGAACACCTGCAACTTTTTTTGGATTAAAGTTTTCGTCTAACTTAAACAGGGTTGGATTTTCCCAAACGTCAACGCTATCGAGAGCAACGTATAAGGGCATGTCGCCCATAATCAAAACGCCTTTTTGGTTAGCATACTTTTTTAAGTTTAACCATTGGGTCTTTGCCGTAAACTGAACGAATTGCCAAAAAAGAAGTTCTTCTTTGTAACTTTTCTTAAAAGCGTTTATGGCACGCTCGTCTCTACGTTTCAAAGGCTCGTCCCACTCATAAAAGTGTTTTTGTCCTGAAGCAAACTTTATCGCCATAAATAGAGCGTAGTTTAAGCCTTCTTTACTCCTTAAATACTTTTGAAATGCTTTATCTTGCTTATCAAAGCGGTTAAACGCACTGCGAAGCAAAGGATATCTAACTGCATAAAGCTCGGCATAATTAACGTATTTTTGTTCAGAACGCGAAAATTCAAGTTCAGATTTAGTAATTAAGCCTTGTTCTCTTAAGAGTTCGGGGCTAATAAAATAAGGATTATACGACTGTGACGAGATTGAAGAATAAGGTGAGTTGCCGTAGCCCGTTTGAACGAGCGGTAAAACTTGCCAAACTTTTTGCCCTGATTGGCTTAAAAAATCTATAAATTTATATGCTGATTTACCAAAATCACCTATGCCGTATTTTGTCGGCAAAGAAAAAATTGGCATTAAAATTCCGCTTTGTCTTTGCATTTTCTTAAAGTGTAATCCCTCCGTCGCAGGTTATAATTTGCCCTGTGATAAAATCTGCATTTTCACTTGCCAAATAATAAATAAGTTGCGCAATTTCTTCAACGTTTCCAAGCCTGCCTAACGGCGTTTGGTCTTTGAGCTCTTGTATTTCTGCTTGGTTAAACCTTGCGTTCATCGGCGTGTCTATAACACCTGGGCACACACAGTTTACGCATATTCCACTCGGCGCAAGTTCTTTTGCAAGTGCTTTTGTATAGCCTATAAGCGCACTTTTGCTTGCCGAATACGCAACTTCCATGCTCGCACCAACGTTACCCCAAATAGACGAAACGTTGATTATTTTGCCCTTTTGGGCGTTAATCATACCGTTTATAAACGCATTGTTTATTAAGTATGCACTCTTTACGTTAACGTTAAAAAGTGAGTCCCATTCTTGCTCTGTGGTTTCAGTTATAAGCTTATATAACCCAGCCCCAGCATTGTTTACAACAACGTCTATTCTCTTAAAACTTTTGTTAACGCTTTCAAGCATGTTTTTAATCTGCTTTCTATCGTTAAAATCGCATTGCACGGCAAAGAAGTAATCGGCGTTCCCATCAGCTTTTAACTGCTCAATAAGACTTTCAATACCCGCTTTATTGCTGTTGTATTGACCGATTACGAAATAGCCTTGGCTAATAAATTTCTTAACTGTGGCACTACCAATTCCACCACCTGCGCCAGAGATAAATGCTACTTTCAATTTTTCACCTTTCGTTCATTGACAAATACCCGCAAAAAATTTGCGGGTATTTTTTGTTTAATTTTAGTTGTTGGAAATATATTAAACAGCCAACTTGATTAAATAAATCACAGACTAACGGTTATAAGCGAACAATATTAGACTCGCAATCCCCGTTAAGCGCGCATATACAAGCAAAAAAGTAAAACAAATGCTTAGATTGGCTCGCATAACTATGCATAGTCAATTAAGCAGTTCGCTCGGCACTTTTTTGCAAAGCTTTGCAGTGCTTAAATTAGCCTTTTACACGTTCCATATATTCGCCGGTTCTGGTATCAACCCTGATGTATTCGCCTTGCTCAACGAACATGGGAACTTGAATGCTAACGCCGGTTTCTAAAATAGCTTCCTTAGTTGCGTTGGTTGCAGTGTTTCCCTTAACTGAAGGGTCTGCTTGGGTTACGAGCAAGGTAACGAAGTTTTCACATTCAACGCTGAATGCAACGCCCTTGAATGATCTAACTATAACGGGATCGTTTTCTTTAATCCATTTAAGTGCATCTTCAACTTGATCGTAGTTAAGCGGAGTCAAGTTAAATTCTTGGTCCATAAAGTAATAAAGTTCACCATCGGTATAAGAATAGGTCATATTTCTCGTTTCGATGGTTGCATCTTGCAATTTTTCGGTGGGGTTCCAAGTTCTTTCTAAAACCTTGCCGTCAATTACGTTTTTCATTTTGGTTCTAACAAACGCTGCTCCTTTACCCGGTTTAACGTGTTGAAAGTCAACGATAGTCCAAACTGAACCTTCGTATTCAAAAGTTGAACCTTTTCTGAAATCACCTGCTAACATAAATATTTTCTCCTTGTTTTGTATGTAAATTTAATTTATAACTAATAATTTTTTATCGTCGGTATACAACCGAACCACTTTGCCGTTTTTCAAGATAACGGTGTCTTCTATCCTTATTCCAAACTTTCCGTCAAAGTAAACGCCTGGCTCTATGGTAAACGCCATTTTATTTTTAAGTTTATCTTTAGTTCTTGACGAAATAAAAGGATATTCGTGTATTTCCAAGCCTAAGCCGTGACCTAAAGAATGAGTAAAATATCCGTCTAAGCCCGCTTCTTTTAACACGTTTCTTGCAACAGCGTCCGCAGAGCAAGTTAACGTTCCTGCCGTTATCATTTCTATTGATTGTTCGTTGGCTTTAAGAACTGCATCGTAACAACGGATAAACTCTTTATCGGGAGTGCCGAAAAACGCCGTTCTCGTTATGTCTGAACAATATCCGTTCACTTTGCATCCCATATCTATTAATACGGGTTGATTATTTTCTAAAACCGCGTCGCTTGTTTGATGATGTGGAACTGCCGAGTTTTTGCCGAAGGCAACTATAGTGTCAAACGACGTTCCCGTCGCACCGAGTGAAAGCATTTTTTGTTCTAATATGTTTTTAAGCTCGTTCTCAGTAATGCCGAGTTTGACTTTTTGAATCGCATAATAATATGCTTTTTGGGCTATTTCACATGCCTTTTTTATACTTTTAAGCTCGTTTTTGTCTTTAATAGAGCGCAAAGCGCAAAGTTTTTTATGCCCGTTCCGCACGATAAAATGCGACTTGATTTTTTGATATTCGCTAACGCTCGTTATAGTATAGTCAACGTATACCGTTTTGTTACCGCGCGACTTGATATAATCTACAACGCAAGAAAAATCTTTCATCAATATTGGTTTAACGCCCGCGCTTTCAAGCAAAGGCTTAACCATAGAATAATATCTCGCATCAGTAAAGCACGCAGTTTCCGTGTCGATTACCACATAGCCTTCTGAAAGATTCACACCCGTTAAGTAACTCATAGTCAACGAGTCGTTAACGAGCATTGCTCCAGATTTAATAAGTAATTTTTTCACAAAAATCCCTACCGTAGTTATTTTACCAAATTTTAATATATAAGTCAATTATCGCGATATATATTTTGCATATTTACCGCATCAATATCTTGAGTGCCTGCCGATTCGCATACTATAAAAGGCTGTAGTTTTAGTTTTTTAAGCGCGCTGGATAACGGTGCAAAGTTCGGTCCGTAATGCTCGTCTTCAAACGTTAAATGCCTTACTTCGCCTTTTGCAGAGTATTCTATCTTGGAAAAATGAACGTGAAAGTGCTTCATTTTTTCATAGCCCAGCTCGTCTATCATATACGTTAAGCGATCAAGATAATCTTTTTCCGTTTTAAGACTGCCACATTCGCGCGCGTTAACGTGCCCAAAATCAACGGCAGGAATATAAATTTTATCTATCTTGCAAAACTCGGTTACTTCTTCTATCGTTCCTATTTGACCTAATTTTCCCATAGTTTCGGGGCAATATATAAGGTCTTGTAAACCCTGTTCGTAAATTATGTCGCGCAAGTTTTTAAGGCGGGTTTTTGTGAGTTCCACCGCGTTTTCTCGGCTCATTTTACCTTGGCTTGCGGGATGAAAAACTATTCTTTTTCCGCCCATAATCCTAACCTTGTTTGCCGACTGAATAACGTAGGCGTAAGATTTTTTAGCCATCTCGTCGTCAGGGTTCGCAAAGTTTATATAATAAGGCGCGTGAACGCTTATCTCAACGCCAGCGTCTTTGAAGGCTTCGCCTATTGACTTAGCACGTTCGTCAGTTAACGAAACGCCACGGCCAAACGAATATTCAAAGCAGTTTAGCCCTAAGTTTTTTACCCAAGTTGCCGAATCTTCACTTTTGGAGTATCCTGCCTCTGCAAAAGCGAACGAGTTGCCACTTGGCCCGAATTTAATCATATTTGCCGTCCCTTGTCCTTTGCATATCGAGCGAGAGTTGTGCTTTTAATTGCTCAACTCCGTCAAATTTAACGATGTCACGCAAAAACGAACAAAATCTAAGAGTTACAGTCTTGCCGTAAAGGTCGCCCTTAAAGTCTAAAACGTGCGCTTCAATAAGGCTTGTGTTAAGGTCAAACGTAGGTCTTCCGCCGTAGTTAATAACGGCTAAATAATCCGTTCCGTCTGATGAAAATTTACCAGCGTAAACTCCTTCTTTTAAGTGGTGCTTTGTTTTATCTATTCTCATATTGAGAGTAGGAAAACCAAGGTCTGTACCCACGCTTCTGTCTCTAAAAACCGTGCCCGTAACTGAATATTCGCGACCGATAAGCTCGTTCGCTTTTTGGATTTCACCAAGCGACAAAAGCTTTTTAACACCAGTGGTAGAAACCTTTTCACCGTTTAAAATAAAGTCTTCAACTATAATTTGATCTTGCTTTTTTGCTTTAGCCCATTTGGCGAGAAAATTAACGTTGCCTTCGCCCTTTTTGCCAAACCTATAATCAGTTCCACTAACGTAGCATTTAATGTTATAGGTCTTGTTCATTTTCTTTAAAAACCGCTTTTTTGAAAGCGACAAAAATGATTTATCTACGGGCGCAAAATATATTTCGTCTGCACCTAAATCTTTAAGTATTTGCTCGCGTTCTTTGGGTAAGAACACAGCCTTTTCGTCTCCGCCAACAAGTGCTTCTTTCAAGTTTCCACCAAAGGTGAAAACGGTTAACGAACAACCGTTAACGTCTGCATATTCGCGAGCGGTGCTTATAACCTTTTGATGCCCCCTGTGAACGCTGTCAAAATATCCTAACGCGATTACGGTTGGCTTTAATTTTTTATCTAACATATGCGTTTATCCTTAAAATTCCGTTAGTTGCCGTGCCTACTCCCCAAAATTCTTGCTCGTTATACACTCTGTATAAACCGTCGGCTAAACCCAAATCATCAAACAAGCCGTTTAAAATTCTTGTCGCTTGCTTTTCGGTTAAAACAATTTTAGGAAAGCTGACCGCACGGTCTGCCGGTATTATAAATTTTTCCACGTCGTTACTGTCCATAAGTTCTTCAACCGTAACGCCGTTCGTATAATCAAATATTCCTGCTCTCGTTCTGTCTAAACTGCTCATTACACCGAGCGAGCCACATTCTAAGGCTATATCTCTTGCCAGCGAACGAATATAAGTTCCGCCTTTACAGTCTATTTCAAACTCAAACTCGTTTTCTGCCGTTTGAGCTAAACAACGAATATCGAGTATTGTTACTTTTTTAGGCTCTAATTCAAACTCCACACCCTTTCTCGCCAGTTGGTAGCCCCTTTTTCCGTCAATACATTTTGCCGAGTATTTTGGCGGAATTTGGTCTATTTCGCCTATGAATTTTTTTAGCACACTGTCAATAGCCTTTAAGTCGGGAATAACGCTCGTGGTGTCGGTAACGTTTCCCGTTATATCGAGCGTGTCGGTAGTCTTTCCGAAAATGAAGCGCGCAACGTAGGTTTTTTGTTTATCTAAAAGATATTGAAAAAGCCTTGAAGCTTTGCCCACTCCTACGGGAAGAACGCCCTGTGCCATCGGGTCTAACGTGCCCATATGCCCACACGGACAATTGAATTTTTTCTTTACTCCACCAACGGCGTAAGCCGAGCTCATGCCCTTGGGTTTTATTACATTAATAAAGCCTTTCATTTTTATTCAGGTATATATCTTGATATGGCAAAGGTCACTTTATCAACGACTTCTTCGTAATCGCCAGATATTTGACATCCGCTGGCAAGCGTATGACCGCCACCACCGAAAGTAGAAGCAACGGCGTTCACGTCCGGTCCGTTTGAACGAAAACTAATTTTATATTTATCCTTTGCTGTTTCCATAATACACGCGCCCACTTCAACGCCTTCTATTCCCATAACGAAATCGATAAATCCTTCCGTTTGGTCTTGTTTAGCGTTAGCAAGCTCTATGTCGGCTTGCCTTACCGTTGCCACGGCGATTTTCCCGCCCATAAAGTAACGGATTTTTTGCATGGTTATTCCAAACAATTTTGCGCGTTCTTTACTTTGTTTGGTAAACATGTTATAGTATATCGCGTTTAAGTTCGCGCCCTTTTCGACCAGTTTACCAGCACAAAGCAAGGTGTTTTTAGTAACGTTTCTATGACGGAAGTTACCCGTGTCGGTAACTATTCCCATCGCCAAAAGGTTTGCTATTTCCGGCGTTATTTGTGCGCCCATTTGCTCTATAAGAGCCAAAACGTTTTCAGAGTTACTTGAATTGTCTATAACACAGTTGATTTTCGCGTATTCGTTGTTTGAAATATGGTGATCAATTGAATAAGTGTTTTTGTGCCTTGCAAACTGCTCACAAACTTCACCCAAACGCGTTATGTCCGCGCAATCTACTGCAATCATTGCACTATATTCGCCCGAAAGCTCATTTTTAACCAAGCTTGCTTCATTTAAAAAGAAAAATCTCGACGGAACGGGATCAGAACAATAAACGTCCGTATTTACGCCGAGACTATCCAGCGCGAGCTTTAACGCCAGCGCAGAGCCCAACGTGTCTCCGTCAGGACGAACGTGGCAAATTAGCACCGTTGAAGTTTCTTTTTTAAGTTTTTTTGCAAGTTCAATTATATTCACTTGTTTTCCCCTTCGTTGATAGCCTTGAAAAGTTTTTCCATTTTGTCACCATATTCCATTGAATCGTCTAATATAAATCTCAATTCCGGAACGGTTCTTGCGCGAATTACTTTTGCAAGCTCGAAGCGGATTTTTTTAGCATCCGCTTCGATTGCCTTGAACGTGTTAAGCCTTTTTTGTTCGTCTTTTGAATATATGCTAACGAACACTTTTGCACTCGATAAATCGCTAGTTGCATCCACCCTTAATATCGAAAACATTTCGGTTACGAGCGGGTTTTTAAGCTTCCTTGCTATTATATCGTATATTTCTTTTTGGAATTCGCCGTTAAGTCTATCAACTCGGCTTATTCCGTTATTCCTTCTTTTCATTAATCTTTATTTTCCTCTACCTGATAGCTTTCGATAAAGTCGCCAATCTTAATGTCGTTGAATTTTTCAATACTCATACCGCATTCAAAACCTTGTGCAACTTCCTTAACGTCATCTGTAAAGCGTTCCAACTGCATAACGTTGCCTTCACAAATCATAACGTCGTCACGGTAAATACGGAGTTTGCCGTTTCTGATAATCTTTCCTTCAACAACGTAACAACCCGCAACTTGTCCAACGCCCGAAATCTTGAACACTTCTCTAACTTCTGCTTTACCCATATAAACTTCTTTAAACTTGGGTGCGAGCATACCTTTAAGTGCCCTTTCAACATCTTCGATAGCTTCGTAAATAATTCTATAAAGTTTGATATCTACACCGCTTCTTTCCGCAATTTGCTTAGCGTTTGAGTCAGGACGAACGTTAAAGCCAATGATAATTGCATTGCTTGATTCTGCAAGCATAATATCCGATTCTTTAATCGCGCCTGCCGCAGCGTGAATAACGTTAACCTTAACTTCTGCGTTAGAAAGCTTTTCGAGCGATTGCTTAACCGCTTCAACTGAACCTTGAACGTCTGCTTTAACGATGAGCGGAAGAATTTTCATTTCGCCTTCTGCAATCTTATTAAACACGTCGTCAAGCGTAACTTTGCTTGCTGCGCGCAACATGTTTTCTTTTTCTTTATTTTGTCTTTCTTCGGCAACGAGTTTTGCAAGTTTTTCGTGTTCAACGGCATATAATACGTCGCCTGCACCCGGAACTTCGTCTAAGCCCATAATTGATACGGGAGTTGATGGTCCTGCACTGGTAACGCGTCTGCCCTTGTCGTCAGTCATTGCTCTAATCTTACCCGTAACCGTGCCAACGATAACGCTTTCGCCAACCTTGAGCGTGCCGTTTTGAACTAAAATAGTTGCTATCGGGCCTTTGCTTTGGTCAAGCTTAGCTTCTATTACTACGCCTTTTGCCTTTCTGTTGGGGTTTGCCTTCAAGTCCTTAATTTCAGCTAAAAGGTTAATATTTTCAAGCAAGTTATCAAAACCTTCACCCGTCTTTGCTGACACAGGACAAAGTATTGCATCTCCACCCCATTCTTCAGGTAGCAAGCCGTGCTCGGTGAGTTGCGTTTTAATTCTATCTATATTTGCTTCCGGTTTGTCAATTTTGTTGATTGCAACGAGAATGGGAACGTCTGCCGCTTTAGCGTGATTGATTGCTTCAACCGTTTGGGGCATTATACCGTCGTCAGCTGCAACAACTAAGATTGCAATGTCGGTAGCTTGTGCACCACGAGCACGCATTGCAGTAAACGCGGCGTGACCCGGCGTGTCAAGGAATGTTATTACTTCGCCACCTGCGGTAACTTGATATGCACCGATGTGTTGGGTTATACCACCTGCTTCACCTGCCGTAACGTTAGTTTTTCTAATTCTATCGAGAATAGACGTTTTACCATGGTCAACGTGACCCATAACCGTAACTACGGGCGGACGCTTAACGAGATTTGCAACGTCTTCTTCTACACTGTCAAAGCCTTCTGAAAGAACGTCTTCCGCAGTCTTATCGAGCTTAAGTTCGAGTTCAACACCCACGTCGTCTGCAATAAACGCAGCCGTATCAAAGTCGATTGAGTCATTGATGGTTTTCATAATGCCTTCCTTAAATAACCTTTTGGTTATTTCGGCTGCGGTGATACCTATCTTTTCACTCAAAACTTTAAGCGGAATGATTTCGGTGTTTATAACTGCCTTTTCGATTTTGATAACGTTAACTTCAGACTTTTCTTTCGCCTTTTTAACGGGGCGGAATTTTCTATACCCGCTCTTGTTTTCATCAAAATCGTCAATGTCCACTTGATTTTTTATTAGAGCACGCTTGTTTAGGGTGTGCTTTTCTTCGTAATTCTTTTCGCCACCTTTTTTCTTGTTGCCAAAATTTCTCTTATCGTCTTTTTGAACGATAGGAGAAGCAACGAACGTTGCGGGTTGTGGTTTTTTGCCAGCAGGTTTGTTAAAGTCAGGTCTTTGCGGACGAGCTTGGTCACCACCTGCTTGGGGTTTGTTAAAGCCTTCGCGACGGGGTTTGTCTGACGGCTTATATTCGCCCCTTGGCTTTCTGTCTTCGGGTTTTTTGTCCGTGCGAATAGGCACTTCACGACGAACGATAAACGAAGGTCTTTCAGGCGCAACGAATTCTTTGCGCACTTCTTCCTTTTTAGGTTCTTCTACCTTTACTTCCTTAACGGGTTCGGGTTGTTCTTTCTTTTCTGGAACTACTGGCTGTTCGGCTACAACTTCTTTTACTTCGCTTTCAACCTTTTCTTCCTTTTTTTCCTTTTCGGGCTTAGCGGGTTGTTCAACTACAACTTCTTGTTTTTGCTCAGCAACTTCTTTTTCTTTATTTATAAGTTCAGCAGCTACTTTTTGCTTTTCTTCCAAAGCCTTCTTCAACGTTTTTGCTTCCGCTTCAAGACCGCCCGTTGACTTTAAAAGCTCATCAAGCTTGCCACTTTTGAATAATTCGCTTATCTGCTTTAAGTTTTCAATACGCATTGCTTTGTTTTCTGCCATATTGCTTCTCCTAATTTCTCGCTATAAAATCGTCCTGAATATTTTCTTTAATCGCCCTTGCGAGCGCGGGATCGGTTATCGCCATAACCTTTGCGTTTTCTTTATGGGTTAATTGTTCGAGCGTTTGTTTTACCGCAACTATCATCGGACAGTGAAACCTGCTTGCATATTTTTCCGCTTGCTTTTTGGTGTTGTCGCTCGCACTGTCGCACACTATTATTAGGTTTGCTTTCTTTACCGTTAAAATGGCGTTTAACCCTATCTTGCACTTTCGCGCTTTAATGGCAAACCCTATAAACGTTTGCGCCTTTCCTTTACTTTCCAAGGAATTCCTCCATAATCTTATCGTAAACCTCTGCGCTCACTTCGCAAGAAAACGCGCGGTTTAGCATCTTTTGCTTTTTTAACTTGTCCACACACGCCTTATCCGCGCAAACGTATGCACCCCTGCCGTTGAGTTTTCCCGTTAAGTCAAGCTTTATTTCATCGCCAAACTTAACAACTCGCATCAACTCTTTCTTGGGTTTGCTCGTTCTGCACGCTATGCAAGTGCGCATAGGCATTTTCTTTTCCATATTATTCTTCCGTTGCTTCGCTTAATTCTACGCCCATTTCTTCGATAGCATTGCTTTCGCTCTTAACGTCTATCTTCCAGCCGGTAAGGCGAACTGCAAGGCGAGCGTTTTGTCCGCTTCTGCCAATTGCGAGTGAAAGCTTGTCGTCTGGAACGACTGCCATTGCACTTTCATCACCAGTTTGAACAACTTTTACAACGCGAGCGGGTGACAACGCGCTTGAAATAAATTCTAAGGGGTTTTCGCTCCACGGAATAATGTCGATTTTTTCGCCACCGAGTTCAGCAACGATAGCGTTAACTCTCGCGCCCTTGTTACCTACGCATGCACCGATTGCATCAACCATTGGATCTTCGCTATAAATAGCAATCTTCGTGCGTTGACCAGGTTCTCTCGCAACGCCCTTAACAAGCACAACGCCTTGCTTAATTTCGGGAACTTCGTTTTCAAATAAACGCTTAACTAAGCCGTTTGCAGTTCTTGAAACGACGATTTGCGCAACTCTGCCTGCGTTTTTAACACGCTTAACGTAAACGTTTAATCTTTGATTAAGTTCGTATTTTTCTCCCGGAACTTGATCTCTCGGCATAAGCACGCCTTCGATTTGGCTTCCGCCAATTTCAACGTAAACGTTTCCGTCTTCAATACGACGAACGGTACAAGTCATAAGTTCGCCTTCTTTATCCTCAAACTCGTTAACCGTGTTTTCGTGCTCGATTTCACGAAGCTTTTGAAGTAAAACTTGTTTTGCTGTTTGAGCTGCAATTCTGCCAAAATTCTTTGATTGAATTTCCACACTTACAACGTCGCCAACCTTATACGACTTTTTAATTTCGCGCGCTTGTTCTAAGCTGATTTCCTTTTCAGGGTCAACAACTTCTTCAACGATATTGCGAATGCTGTAAATTTTGATAGACTTTTTATCAGCGTTTAATCTTACTTCAACACCACTTGCTTCGCCAGAGTGCTTTTTGTAAGCAATTGCAAGCGCGTTTTCTAACGCTGCAATAAATTCTTCGCCTGATATGCCTTTTTGCTTTTCAAGTTCTTCCAATGCTAAAAAGAAATCCTGATTGATCATTTTTTTCTCCTTGATATATTGTATATCTTATTAAATTTTTTACTTTTTTTGTTTTATTAAAAATCAATGTATTCGTTCATCTTCTCGACGTTTTTCAAATCAATCGTAAACGTGTCTTTATCACTGACTTTTACCTTAACGGTTTTTCCGTCGTAATCGGTTAAAACTCCATCATAAAACTTTTTGCCTTTGATAGAAGTTTTAAGCCTAACTTCAACCTTTTCTCCTATGTGAGAAACAAAGTCCTTTTCGGTCTTAAAAGGCCTATCCACACCCAAACTTGAAACGTTAAGTCTATAAGGTTCGCCAAAGGTTGGGTCAAGCTCGTCTAACGGCGCGTCAACCGCGCGGTGGAAAAGCTCGCAAGTATCAAGGTCAATTCCGCCTTCCTTGTCAATATAAATTGTGAGTTCGGGATTTTTGCCTTGCTTAAACTCCACTTCTGCAACCGTTACACCAACGCTTGCTCCAACGGGTGTTAAAAATTCTAAAATTTCTTGGTTTGATTTAACCTTCATTTTACCTTCCTTATAAAAATATGAGAACGGCAAGCCGTTCTCATACAAGTAAGCATGTATTCTTTAGCATAAACATAATAACATATTTTTATATGCTTTGCAAGCGTTTTTTCGCTTTTTATATATTTAATATATAACCTTTTTAATAATTTCGTGGTTTTTTGACCTTTTATCTAACTTCAAAAGCAAAAATGTGTGCTTGCGCACTATCGTAGGTGTTATCAAACATTTGTGAAAAATAAGTAGAAATGGGCACAAATCTTACCGCTTTAGTCTTTTTCTTTATATCTGCTCTAATAAAACGTGAAGCGTTTTTGTCCGTATAGTAAACCGTTTGCCACTCACCGTTTTCATCTAAAATTTCCACCTTAAATTCTTTAACTAAACACTTCGGAAAACCGAAAGTGGTGTAATTATAGTCCAGTCTTCTAAACAACGTGCAAGAAATATTAAGCGCGTTGGGGTTACCTTCGGTATATTCTCTATCAAGGTCGCTATCCAACACTAAGCGGAAACTGTCGATAAACGTTTGTTCTTCAAAGGTATAAGTTATTGCGCGATTGCACATACCCCAATACCCATTGTCGTTGCCCCATATTTTTCTATCAACGCCGTTAAGAAGATTGCTTGCGTCACCCCATTCTGCTATCAAATTACGTTTGGTGCATAAAGGCGAAATTTTGCGTGTTTTTCCTGGCAAGAAGCAATCGTCTTCCATTAAAACGTCTTGAAGCTCTGTAATCTTTTGCTTGCATAGCTCGCGTGCGGTCATTTTATATTTTGTCATCAGTGCCGCCGCCGTTCCAACAGCCTGCCCCATCACTGCACAAGTGCCCATCACCCTTGCAGAAGCAAACGCGATATGTGTTGCGCTTAAATTTCTGCCTGCAAACATAAGATTTTCAATATTCTTTGAATAGAGCGCGCGGAGTGGAATATCATAAGGCTCTCTTAACCTTCTCTTTTGCAAGTGACCTTCGTTTTTAGCATTCATGAAAAATCCGCCCGGCAAATGATTGTCTATTTGCCAACCGCCGTAAGCAACGGCATCTTGAAATCTTTTTCCGCTCTCAACGTCGTTTTGCGTTAATACGTAATCGCCAACGTATCTACGGCTCTCTCTTTTTCCCGGTAAAAACCCTATAAAATCAAGCTCCCAATTATCTGCACCGTGGTCGTCTTGGTTTTTTATGTGATCCCAAACACCGTAGGCAATCTTAATAAGTTCGTCGCGCACTTGTTCGGTATCGTGTATTCCGTCAACCTGCCCACCGAGTTCTATCCAATAAAAATTAGTGCCAATTTTATTTAAGCATTCATGTGGCTTCCAGTTCATTTCTTCATCGGTCCTAAACGTGTAAGCCCATGCGGGTGCAGTAAACTCGCATTTATGGTCTGTTTCGTGCGCTTGAATCATTAAACTCATACCCATAGTATACTTGTCTGCTTGTTTAAGCCCGAATTCTTCGTTGAACTGTTCTTTTGCTTCCCTACCGTACATAAACTCTGCGTCGCTAAGCCCAGCCAAAATACTATCTCCCGAACAATCAATAAAAGTATCCGCAATAACCTTTTGCCAAGTATATGTTGTGAGTTGAAAGCCGGTTATGTTCAATATCCTATCGTCCATACAGTCGGCAAAACAGCACGCACAGTTCAGTAATAATTCTATGTTCTTTTCCGCCTTAACTTTGCCGTATAATATAGCATCCCAAACCGAAAAGTTTCTCGATGGGTTTATATACATGTTTTCAAGTAAAATCTCTTCCAAAATCCCAGTTTCTTGCAAGTTTCTTACTCTACTTCCAGCACCAGAAACCCACATTTTAATTTCACTGCTTGCATTACCGCCTAAAACGGGTCTATCTTGCATAAGCACTACTTTTGCACCGTGGCGGGCAGCACTTATCGCAGCACATATTCCCGCTAAACCGCCACCTACCACGCACACGTCTACTTTTCGCTCTTTTTTCATTAACTCACTCATATTTTTCTCCTTCAGTTGACTTTTCGTTTTTTTCTTGTTATAATCATTTTAATGCTAAAAATCAAAAAATACAATGCTATTTGTGATGTAATTTTTTTGATTTGTGATTGAGTGAATTATGTTTGTTGAAAATTACGTTAAACTCCATAAAACCAAAAATTTATATACTAAAGAAAACAACTTGCACGAGTTTATAAACGCTGAGGGATGGACTGATTTTGCCGTTGGCAACTCGCTTATATTTTCACACCGCAATAATTTTTATACTAAAGAATGTTTTACCGAAGGCATGCACTCACATGAATATTACGAATTGGTTATATACTTGTCTGGAGCGGTTGAATATATTAACGAAAACAGTTCTTTTACCCCAACCGCACCGTGCGCCATTTGGTTTAAGCCTAACCACATGCATACGGCAAGGCTTTTAGCCACTTCCAACTACGAGCGCATAGTTTTATATTTTAGCAAGAACTTTTTTAAGTTTGAAAATAGCGTTACTCCGATTATAGATTTTACTTTTAACGACAACACCTTTGCTTTATACTTAAATGACGTTAACAGTATTTTATCACTTTGCCAAAACGCCAAGCGCGTGTTAGAACTTAACCACGAACACACTTTGCTTTCAGCAAAAACTTTTATAACGCAAATTTTCATCACTCTAAATTCTAACACCAGCTTAGTCAGTCCTAAGCGGTTAGTTGACGATATGTCTAAAATAAAAAACTATATCGACATCGAATATCAATCAATTAAGTCTATAGATGAAATTGCAAAGCACTTTTACCTAAGCCGAGAACATCTTTCAAGACAATTTAAAAAAAGGTTTAACGTTAACGTTTCCAACTATTTATCATCAAGACGAATTGCCGAAAGCGTTAAACTACTTAAGAATAACGACGTTACTTCTACAGCCTATGCCGTTG
Source organism: Christensenellaceae bacterium (assembly GCA_045637285.1). Classification (GTDB taxonomy): domain Bacteria; phylum Bacillota; class Clostridia; order Christensenellales; family Borkfalkiaceae; genus UBA1259. The sequence goes on from JAZTZE010000028.1 coordinate 121,410, forward strand.
GCTTTAACAGCATGTCCGCGTTTATCTCCGCTTTTAAGTTTTACACGGGACTAACGCCGTCTGAGTATAAGAAAAATAAGTTTTAATAAATGAAAAAGGATAGTGAATTTCACTATCCTTTTATTTTTTATTAACAACCGTGTTTGATTTTCATAAGCTCAATGAAGATTTCAGCCGTGGCATAAGCGTCACTTAGAGCGCGGTGATGGTGGAAAACCACACCGAAGTGCTCTGCCAATGTGTGCAAATCGTGTCGACGAAGCTGTGCGAGAGTGCTCCTTGCGACTTCCACGCTGTCGATTACTTGATTTTTAACTTCGTAATCTTCCGCGCCGGCAAAACGCTTTAAGAACTTCATATCAAAGTCGGCGTTGTGCGCAACCAGAATACTGCCTTCAATAAACTTCATAAAATCAGGGATAACCGCGCTTATCTTTGGCGCGTCTTTAACCATTTCTTCAGAAATACCCGTGATTTCAAAGTTTTCTTGGCTAATGCGGTAATCGGGCTTAACGAGCGTTGTAAACTGCTCTACCACCTTGCCATCAACGAGCTTTACCGCACCTATTTCGGTTATGCCGTTGTTCATAAAGTCGAGCCCAGTCGTTTCCAAGTCGAATATAACGTATTGCTTTTTCGTTAACTCGTCCGGTAAAATTTCGTTTAGCTCGAAAACGCTTTTTACCTTTACAGTGTTTGCAGGACTTGGGAATATGAGTTTATATTCTCTTGGTGCTGTCTTTTTATACTTGTCTTTTTTAACAAAGTTTTTGGGGAACGTGCAACGGTTAATCTTATCGAACGTGAACGACCTTCTGCCGTTATATTCGCCTATGCTTCCGCGAACGATAATTGCTTCGCCAACGGTTATTTCTTTTATCTTGTGATAAGTGCTCTTTTTTGAAAAGTAAACGCCACTCGTCTTTCCCGTAGTATCGTCTAAATGAATAATCAAAAACGGTTTGCCGTTTTTCGTTTCTTTTTCCACTATGTCGGTAACCGTTCCGCACACGGTCACTTCACCACTCGTCGCGTCTTCTATATAAAGAGCAAGATCTCCCATATTCTCGTCGTCGATAACTACAACGTCATCCACCTTGATTGTGCGATGCTCGATTTTTTGCAGTTCGTCTGCATAAACTTCTTCGGACAATAAGCTTATGGTTTCTTCCGCATCCTTAATATCCGTGCTTCCCACAAACTCCGAACAAAAGCACTTAGCCAAATGTTCATTAAGTTTGTTTAACGCGCCGTTTTTAGTAACGTATTCAGCACCGTCTTTAGTAAGCCTTAAAACGTATTTAACCACGTTGCCAACAACGGTTGACATTATGTCGGTGGGCTTTAAGAAAATACTCACGGATGGGTAGTTTGCGTTTAGATAATTGTATATTTCAACGTTGATAAGCTGGTCGTTGCTCACGATTTTTTTAACGGTGATTTTAACGCACTTAAAAGCAGGCGAAGTGATTTTTTCCACTTCGCTTAAAAGCTTATCTTGCAAATCTTTGTCAAGTGCTTGGTCGCATATAAAATTGTAGCAGATTTCCTTTTTGTCCCTTTCTATTTCTATCGAGCTTATACGAATATTCATAAGCTTTGGATCGAGAAGGCGCACGTCAGATATAAACTCTGCACTCGTCTTTATCGTATGCATTTATCTATTTGCTCAAAGAACTCCTTTTCAATATCTTTTTCGCTAACTTTTTTTACTATTTTTCCTTTTATAAAAATAACGCAACCGTCTTTTCCGCCCGCAACGCCAAGGTCAGCGTCACTCGCTTCCCCCGGTCCGTTAACCGCACAGCCCATCACGGCTATTTTTACGCGTTTTTTAACGTTTTTAACGTATTCTTCCACTTTTGAAGCAAAGCCCATGCAATCCCATTCGCATCTTCCGCACGTTGGACAAGCAACCATTTCCACGCCACTATCATACTTTCCTACTGCCGATAAAATAGCTTTTGCGGCTTTAACTTCTTCTATTGGGTCGGCAGATAAACTTACCCTAATTGTGTCGCCAACGCCTTTAAGCAAAAGCGAGCCAATGCCGATTGAATTCTTTATAATTCCATTATATTTAGTACCCGCTTCAGTAACGCCAACGTGGAGCGGATAATTGCAACGTTCTGCCACATATTCGTAAGCCTTAACAGCAAGATTAACGTCTGAAGCCTTAACCGAAACGACTATGTTTTCAACCCCTTGCTTTTCTAAAATAGCCACGTTTTTAAGCGCGCTTTCACCAAGCGAAATTTCGTTCTTGCCATACTTTGCCAAAAACTCTTTTTCTATACTGCCCGTGTTAGAACCTACGCGCACTGGGATTGAATTAGCCTTTAAGGCTTGGGCAACTTCGTAAACGTTCTTTTCCCCACCTATATTACCGGGGTTTATACGAATTTTATCCGCACCGCCTTCGATTGAAGCTATCGCAAGCCTATAATCAAAATGAATGTCCGCAACGAGCGGAATATCCACCTTTTGCTTGATCGCCTTAAAAGAAAGCGCATCTATTTTATCAAGCACCGAAAAGCGCATGATATCAAGCCCTTCTTCTTTTAGTCTTAAACATTCGGTTACGGCACGGTCTACTTCACAAACCTTAAAGGTCGCCATAGATTGAATTTTAATTGATTCGCCACCGCCAATCGCTAAATTGCCTATCTTTACTCTTTTACTCATAACGGTATTATAACATAACTTTTTGTAAATGTAAAGAGTATATTTACTTACTATTCAACCATTTTTACAACAAAAAACCGCCTTCTCAGGCGGTTTTTTATTATATTCCAGAATTGATTTTGTAAAGATAAAGCATGTCTTCATAAAAATCGTCAAGGTATACCGCAAGCTTAGCGTTTTCCTTAAACTTATAGTAAGCATCTGCTGGCTCAAGCGTGTCAAAATATCCGCTAACGCACTCTATAACGTCTGCGTAATATCCAAGTTCTATTAGCTGATCCTTTGTCAAATCACGAGTGGCAACTTCCATATAGTTTATTCTTAACCTTATTCTCGACTGAATGAGAGAGTTTGCATAACGCTGTTCTTTTTCGTCTAACGAATTGTTGTATTTGAATACTTCTATACTCATTTTTTCACGTTCGTCTTTAAGCTCTTCTACCTTCTTTTTCAAATCGTATTGATGCACCACTCTGAAGTAATTGGGCGTGCTTGACAAACGCTCGAGCAAAACCGACTTTTGTGCGGTGTATTCGGCTATTTTTTCGTTCATATACGAGTTTATTTTTGCTATACTTTCATTTTTGTCGCTCTCTAACTTAGCCGTTTGAACAACGACTACGTTTGAGTTTATTAGCCCCGCTTTTACCGCTTGCTCTTCTACCTTTTGCACGCTGTTTGAAAATAGCGATATTACTTCGTCCTTTTCTTTTTCCGCGTCTATTTGTGCCAATGCTATTTTCTGAGTTAGTTCTGCTATTTTTTCTTCTATCTCTTTTGCATACGCCATTATCTCGCGCTCTTGAGCGGGATAAAGCATATCCTTCGCCTTTGATAATATTTGTTCGTCGGTCAGCGGTGTGTATTCCATTCTTTCTATAACGAGCGGTTGAAGCACGGGTTCTTCAAAAGGCAGTCTTTGCACTCGGTAATGAAAAAATAAGTCGTTCAGCACGACGTACATTTCTTCTAAAGTGGTTGGCAAATTAAATTCCATATTTATTCTCCTATTATCCTGTATTTAACGCACAAATCCCCAAACTCACACTCTTGGCTTGCTAAAAGCTTAAACGTAAACGAGCGCGATTCGCAGTTTAATCTAACGACGCTCGTTACATCTGAAAGGACGTATTGTTTACTTCCGAAATCACCCGTTACTTCTAAACGACAAAAACCGTTTACTGACGCGGATATTTCCAAAAGCGACTTTTTATAACCGCTTGAAAAGCCTTGCGGTTTGCTTTGCCAAAGCATTTGCCCCTGCGTTGAACCTTCTTTAAAAAATGCCTTATACAACTTTCCGCTTTGGTCTACCGTATAACCGTCATCGGCACACACATCCGTCCAAAGAGCAATAATTTGCACGCTTTTATCAAGTGAGTCGTAAACGTATTGCGCACAACATCCTTCTACCTTTACGTTAAGCGCGTATTTGCCTTGGCATACGCTTGCGCCTTCTTCTATCGTTAAGCATAGTTTTTCCATGCGCTCGTCAACAACGCTCGTTTCGTTGCCGTTAAACGATAAAATTTTTCGTCCGCTAACGAACAAAATTTTCCCGCCCACGCATTTTACCGAACCGTGCTTTATTTCGCCCACCGTAACGCTCAATCTGTTCACAATAAATATTGAAAGATCGTCGAGAATTAACTTATAAATAGCGCGCTGACAAAAGATGTATAAATATTCTCCCATACAACAAAGCCCCGTGATTTCGCCGTCTACCTGCTCGGTGTTAAACGCTCCGCTAAGCTCATCGAACGAATAGTCTGAAAAGCGAAAGGGCGCGCAAAAGCTAACCGTGTTATTTTGCGCAGTAAAGCATCTTCCTTTGTATATTGCTGAATATTTCCCGTAAGGCAACGAAAAGCTTTGCGAATCAACCTTTGCTCCGTCCGGTGATATAATCAACGTCTTATTTTGCCCGCCAATAACGATTTCTTCTATTAACGGAACGCCTGTAATTGCAGTTGAAATAGTAACAAGTTCTCTTGCTTGCGTATTGTATTTCAACACCGTGCCGTCGCTCGTAAAAGCGTAAACGTTGTCGTTTATGCTATAAAGATTTTCAACGCAGGCGGAAAAATTAGTTATGGCGTTAAATTTTTCACTAATTGACAAATGGTCGCCTATCTTACAATTTAACGCTATTTCGGTTGCGTTTGAGAGCGAAGAAAATTTATACTTTAGCGTTTTTAGATTGGGTTTCCTTAAATATCGTTTAAGCATCAAGCCCATCTCCTTTGCTTGATTTTTGCGTTCTTTGGTCGGCAAATAGTTGCAAGCGCGTCTACGTAACGCCTGTGCCAAGTAATCGCTTCTTCAAACCGCCCTTCACTTATGCACACTTCAGCGTTAAGCCCGTAAGACAACACTCTTTCATCTACTTCGGGCTTAGAAAATTTTACGCTATCAATTAAGTCGTAGTTGGGTGGAGAAAACTCGTATTCAACCACGGCCGTGCTTGCGCTGAGATAAATGTATTCGGGGAAAATTTTATAACGCAATTCTTTGCCAGACGAGTCCTTTACGCTCAACACGCTTAACGCGCGCTCCGATAAGTCTGTATAATAAATTTTTTGCTCTTTTACATCCACCGCTTCTTGCTTTATCATTGGAACGTAAGTACTTGCCAGTTCACTTATCACGAGATTTAAAAGCGATGTCATGTTGTTAATGGTAACTAACGTGGCGAGATTTGTTTGGTCTCCGTTAAGATAAGTTAAAACGCTTTCTTTTCCAAGCTGTAAGGCACAAGCCTTTAATATGTCTTTTATATACATAGTCGTCTCCTTAATTGTAATCTTTTAAAACAATTGCCGAGCCTGTTTGGGCTCGGCAATTATTATTTCGCGCTTTTGTTGGCAACGATTATTACGCTTCGGTAATACCGCTCAACATACCTTGCGCACCTGGGTGCGAGCAAACGAGTTCGGCATATTTAACGAGCGTAGCCGTGTAAATGGGCTTGCCGGGAACTTGTTGTAAAATTCTTCCGTCTTCGCCAGATAACCATTGCCAATCGCAAAGTTGGTGCAAGCAGAAGTCTTTAGTGTTTAACATATACATCGTTCCAATCGGACAGAAACGGTCTGCAACGATTGGTATTCCGTTATACGACATTGCTTTATAACCGCCAGCAAGCTCAACCGTGTCAATTACGCGACGGTTTGTGCTAAACAATTTTTGAAGAGCACGACGAACCCCCATTGAACATAAAATAATGTCGGGAGTGCTTCCGCTTTTTTGTTCGATATCGTCAAGTGCGGTTTGAATAATAAGTTCACTAATCTCTCCCACGCTTTCTTTGGTATAAGGCGACAACCAAATGTTGTTCATTTTGTTAACGCCGTAAAGTGACATAACTTCTTGGTCAAACAACGCGCCAAGGCCGGTAATTTCGTTGTTTTTTGAATTTTGAACGGTAATGTATGCGCCTTCGGTGAGCTCGCTAGTGTTAAAGTCATTATAGTTAAATAAAACCGCTCCATCGCGAACATTTACAGTTGAAATTCTTAATCCTGCCTTAATGATAGTGCCTGAATATGAAATGATATCAACGACCATACCTTCAACTAAGTTATATGCGTTATCTACGAAAAGCACGCCGTTTTGCGCTCTGGTAATCATACAAAGCTTGCCACTACCGTCACCGAAAAGCATTCTGCCAAAGTTGAATTTACTTGCTTTGATAAGACTTTCCATTTCAGCATTCAAAAGATTTACCATTGCACCTGCGTTGTTTTCTGAAGCTCTTACCGCCTTGTCAGAAATTTGAATAACGCCGTAAAGGTTTTTAAGTGGAGCGACAAATTGTTCGTATCTGTTGCTTGCGCATTCGGGTAAATCTCCTTCTTCAGTGCCTGCACCAAAACCGCCGTTTATTCCGTAAGAAACGGGCAAAACGACACCTTTACCGTTTACGTGTGAAGAAGTTTTTTCTATCGCCGCTAAAAAGGGGTTAACGTTTGTGTTGAGCTGTTCGCTAATCGCGTCTAAATAAAATGATTTTAACGCTTTTTCCGCGCTAGTTATAGTAATTGCCATGTTTTCTCCTTGATTTTAGTTAATTTGATTGTTTTTGGAAATATTCTTTTGCAATATCTCCCGCTTGGCGAATAGTGGCGGGTTTGGACATGGGAGCCTTCGCGCCTACGCCCTGTCCGTCCAACACTATCGCTTTGGGCTTTTTGCCCAAAATGTCAAACAAATAGTCTTTTAAGACTTGTTCCTTGTCCGCATAGTTTATATTTGCTTGCTCTTGAACGTCTTCACTCTCTTTTTCGGACGGGTTTTCCTTGTCGCCCGCGATTACTCTTGCTTCTAACTCCTTTAATTTCTGACAGCGTTTGGTAAATTCAGACTGCAAGGAATTATATGCTTCCAAAAGAGCGTTAACGTCCTTAAATTTACCTAATGAGACGTCACTTCTACTTTCGCCTTTAACTTGTTCCGCCTCTGCGGTGTGCGATTTAAGTTCTGTTTGTTCATTTATTTCTTTTTCCATTTTATTCTCCAGTTTGTTTAGTTTGCTTTTTTCTTTGTTTATGAAGTCTTATGTGTTCGTAAAACCTTTGCTTTTGTTGGTCTTTCAAAGTGGTAAATTCGCACAAAACGTATCGCGTATGCTCGTCAACGTGAACGGCGTCGTCGTCTATTTCGTCAACACCTACGGCACTTGCGCGCAACCTGTCGTTTTCCCTTTGCGCTTTATCTTGCTGAAGCCTTGCAAGCCCCTTTTGGTAATCGAGTTCTTTATATCCCAATAAAGCCAGCACCTTTTCTTTTGTTTCAGGGCGAAGATTACCTGCATCGTCAGTTAAAATCCCACTTTCGTAAAGCTTAAAAATCATTTCCTTTTTTTGCCTTGCAGTATACAAAAGCTCGTTTTCGTTAACGATATAAACGTCGTCTGAACTAACTGCGCGCTTATCAGCGTAATAAACTCTGGTCTTATTAAAATCATCTTGGAACTTAACAGCCCTAACTCCCGCAGAAAACTGTGCATAAAGCCTTATGATTTGGCGCGCAATGGCAAGGTAACATGAACGGATTGACTCTGCCGTCATAAGCAGTCTAGAATTATCCTGTTCTACTAAAATTTCAAGCGAAAGCCCGCTTGACAACGACGCGTTTGACGAGCTTGACGTAACGTTGCTTACTCCGCTTATGGTAACGAATTCGTTAAGAAGCCTTTCTTCTTCTTGATGAAAATCGCTGGGCATGTTCATGTCGTTCATAAGCTCAGGTGCTTTTGCGCCCTGCCTATAAACTAACACCTTGCCCGGCGACAAACCGTCTTCGGCAAGGTCGTCTACGTCAACCGAACCGTCTTCCACGGTCATTATGCCCATAGAAAGTCTGTTCATAAATTCGTGTTTTCGATTTTTTACCGCGTTGAATGCACGCTGAACTGGAATTAACCTTTCAATAACGCTCGTTCCAAAAAAACTGCCCGCTTGCTCAAAAGAGCTTTGTTTTATAAAAGGAAAAGTTCTCGTTTGATTTTCACCGTTAACGTAAGGCAACTCGCCGTCGTAAAGAAGCTTATCTCCTGCAACGGTAACTAATCTGCCAAGCGGATATTCCTTGGTTGGCTTTGAATATCTTTCAATTACGATAACCGCGTTTTCCAACACGTTTTTGCTTTTTTTAGACAAACTGTTCGTGCTAACGGCAGATATTGAATTGATATCAATGCTTTGCCCAGTTAACTCCACTCCGTATTTTTCGTTAACGTTGTCAACCGACACTACCTTTGCGTGAATAATGCTTTGGCAATCTTCAATATCGCCAACGTAAAGATTATCGGGAAAAATTTCAAAGGGTGAAAGCGATAAAACCTTAACTTCCCCTTCAAAAACGTCCTTCCCATCGGCAACGCCAACCTTATTTCCGCCGTTAGAGTCCCACACTACTTTGTAAAAACCCGTTCCGCACGTTTCGCTCCAAACGGTAGTATCTTTAACCACTTTTTCAATCTTAGTGCTCTTAAACGCACTTTCAATTAGCTTTTCGGCAAGATAAGCGGCGGCAACGTCAACGTCGTCGTCAGTTTTGGGTCTAACGGAAACAGTGGGCGACACAGCAGAAAGCTTTGAAAGCCTTGTGTCGATGATTGGCGCGATATGATTATATACGCCCATGTTTTGCCAGTAAAAAGCCTTGTCGTCCGCCAATATTTCCCCGCGTGAATTGAGCTCGCAATATTGGTTGCCGTTCAAAAAGTTTCTGTTTAGCTCCCATTGCCTTTCAAGCAAAATTCTTTCGCTTTGCCGTTTTTCAAAGTCTTCTTGCACCAAAGCGACCAGCTCTTTTTCATATTGTTCTTTGGCTTTTTCTTCTGTTTGTTTAATAATCGTTTTGCTCAATTTTTTTCTCCTTTTTTATAAGAGACGACTGAATGAGTTTCATTAGCCTTTGCTTTTCAAAATCTAATTCTTCATCGGTCATTTGGTCGATGTCTTTTTGCCGTTCTTCAAGCAGAATTTTAAGTGCGGAAACGTCTGGTGGCACGTTCTTTATGGTCACCTTCTTCTTTAACAATCTCACTTCTCCTTGCTCGTCTCCGGCATACTCTTCAATCGTTTCAGTGCAATCGTAGCCGAGTGCTTTTTTTATAAGCGCACTCTCTAAATCTTCTTTTTTCACCTTTCTTTTTCTACTTTTTTCTTTCATTCATAATCTTTCTGATTAACCTTTCCTTATCTTTTTGAATAGCGGTTTTTTCTTTCTTTGGCGGAGTGTTTTCCGGCTTAGTCATAATATAATAGCGCAGTTCGTCTAAACAATGGTCATCTGCCTTTTTGGGCGTTTCGTCTTCTCCCCAGCGGTAAGCTTTTAATTCTCTAATAAGATTTACGCAATTCTTGAAGATATAAAGCTTTGGTCTACCGTCAACTACTTTTAAGTATTGCTTTACCCTTTGAATTCCGCTGAACATATCCTTGTTAACGTTTGGGTTTACCAATATATTGCAATCGTAAAAAAGTTGAGTTACGCTCTTAACCGAAGCGAGCGTTTTTTGGTTTGCCGCACTGTCGATAAGTGCTTGTAATCTTCCCTGATAATCTCTTTTCCAGCCAAGTGAATTACTTATGCGCTCTATGTTTTCCGCGTGATAATCAACGCCTTTGCCCGCTTCAAACCACTCAGCCACGACGTAAACGTTCCCATCGTAATCAACACAATACCAATGCGCTGATAAAGGGTTATTCAGTCCTGGGTCGATAGAGATATTGTCCTGCCAATCTTTAGGCGGATCAAACGGGTCTATAACGTGAACGTTTTCGTCAAATTCGGGGTAAACCATACCCGCACTCGCCTTAAATCTTCCATATCTTCTGCTTTCCAACTGGTCGTGCGAAAGAGAACTCGTGAGTGCTTGAACTTCTTCACTATTAAGATAGGGGTTGTCCGCCCACTCCATAAACTCATACCACACTTGCTTGTCGTTGTTAGAGTTAAGGTAAATTTCGTCGTGTATAAAGGTAAGCCCCTTTAGCGGAGTCATAGTTCCGAAAATATCCCCGCGCTTATCAAGCACGCGCATTCTGCACTCGTCATAAATGTCTTTTGGGGGTTCTTCGTCAAACCACACGAAGTCAAGCGAACTGCCTTGGAACTTCTCTCTACCCTGATCGCACGACTTAAAACCTATAACGGAGATACCACCAAAAACGTTTTTTATGCGGATTTGGTCTATCACTCCGTATTTTAAGCTATCCTTTTTGCCCGAAAGCATAGTTACGTCTTCTATCCACGATTTATTTAGGTAAGATAGGATTTTTGCTTGAGCAACGTCGCGCTGAACTTGCTGAGAAAGCGACACCACCCACCCGAAAACGTCTTTTTTGTTTTCTCTATAAGGGTGAATACCGCGTGCCATATAAATACATTCAACCGCGCCACACTCAGTTTTTCCGCTTCTATTTCCACCAAACACCCACCTGTTTTTCTTTAAGCATTTGTGAAACGCTATTTGTTTTAAGTGCTTTATTTGTCCGCTGTTGTATTTTGCAAGCTTATCTTCATCTTTTCGTCGTTTTTGTTCACGTTCTATTTCAACTATGCGCTCTATAATTTCTTTCACCTTGTCCCCCGCTAAGCGAGCTTATTGTAACACCCGTTTTTTTATTGTAAATATGCTTATGACTACAAAAAACCAAAAAATAAAAAATTTTTTCAACACGCACGTCGAAGAATATTTTGGAATTTTTGTAGAATATATTAGGGTTACATAAGAAGATTTATAGTGTATAATATATTTAATTAAAAATTAAATTTAGGAGAAAACTATGAGAAAATTTTTCACTATTTTCACTGCTTTGTGCTTGACGCTCGTAATAGGCATTTCACTCATTGGCTGTGGCGGTGGCGATAATCCTCCACCAGAAAATCCCGGTCCCGAACAACCCGCTTACGTTTCTATTACCGAAGACGATTGGTATAAAGTTGTAAACAATTCAAATGCTAGAAATGTTACCGTAATCGAATTCATCTCTATGGGACAACAACCCTTGTTCAAAATAGCAGACACTAAAGTTGCTATAAACCCCGATGGAGTACACCCCTATGTAGTTGAAGATAGAGATATAATTAACAAAACAATCAGCTTGTTCGACTTCTATTGTGGCTTCCAATTCAGCAAGTTTACCTTTAATGGAAACAACGACACTTATGCTTATGCTGATTCTGTTACTATTGACGTTCCCACTTTAGAAAAATATTCAGATTCTTCTATGCTTTCTTACACCTATTCAAATATAGTTGTTAAGCTTGCTAAACTTGGCGATGAGCTCTTTATTTCTGAAATTTCTCTTGATAGAGTTATCAATTATGAAGGCTACTCTTCTGCGTCAACTCCCATAACTTTGAAATATTCAAACTTCGGTTCAACCATTGCTATGAACTAAAATCAATTAACCCCACGCGTTGCGTGGGGTTTTGTTTATCTTATTTTATTTAGGCTCAAAAAGCACTCTCTAAATTTCGAGAGTGCTTTTTCTTTTTTAGTCTTCAGTTATTAACTTAAACACTTTTTCGGGATGACGTTTTTTGTGCTCGTTCTTTAACGTTTTTCCCTTTGTAGTTCTGCTTTCGATAGAAATTTCTTCGGTGTTTACTGTAAATGCCACTTTAAGCGTGTCTATAACCGCTATTTCGTAAGGTTGTTTAACGTACGACGCAAACGCCACCTGACTATCTCTGCCAAGCTCAACTATTTTCACGCCCTTTCTATACCTTGCCATAGGCTCGATTTCAGAGCAAATTACCTTTTTATAGAAACCTGCATCAGTGATGATAACGAATTCGCCTTCTTCGTCTATTTGACCAACGTAAACAAGTTCGTCGCCCTTGTTTAAGTTAACGCCTTTAACACCGCCTGCAACTCTGCCTTGAACGGGAATGTCGTCCTTTAACGCGTTAAGCACCATACCTTTCTTTGTAACAAAAGCAATGGTCGTTTCAGGAACGTCTTGCTCTACTGCGATAAGCTGGTCGCCGTCTTTAAGCTTAATTGCTTGATAGTATGGCTTTAATAAGTTATATTCGCTCCACTCGGCTTTCTTAATCAATCCGTCGTTAGTATAGAACAATAAGTGCCCTGCGGGAAGCTTGTCTTCGTAAACGGCAAAGAATGCAACGGGATATTCGTTCCTTGCGCAATCTTTTGCGACCGCGCTAAACTTATGCCCTTTGTCACGATAACGACATTCGGGTGCAACTTCTAAATCAATCTTGCAACAGTTGCCAAGGTTTGTGAACGCTAACAAGGTCATATCGCTCTTTGCAGGTATTGCAAACTTAATAAAGTCGTCCGCATCGGCGTTTTCCTTAACGTGCTTGTCGCTCATGTTGAAGTTCTTTTGCGTCATCTTCTTAAACGATTTTCCTTCGGTGAACGCAACGATGAAATCGTCTATTTGTTTAAGTTCTTTTTCCACGCTTTGAATATCGAGCTCTTTTCCGCCTATTATAACGTTACTGCGCCTGTCTTCTGCGAACTTTTTCTTAACGGCGTTGAGTTCGGATTTAACAACGTGCATTTGCTTTGCTTTGCTTGCTACTATTTCGCTAAGCTGTGCAATAAGCTTTTTAAGTTCTTTTAATTCTTCTTCGAGCTTGGTTACTTCAAGCTTGGTAAGACGAGCGAGCCTTAAATCTAAAATCGCAGTCGCTTGAGCTTCAGAAAGATCAAACCTTTCTCTGAGTTTGGAACGCGCGTCCGCCGTGTTTTCCGCACTCTTAATAAGCTTTATAACTTCGTCTATATTCTTAACCGCAACGATAAGTCCTTCTAAGATGTGTGCGCGTTCTTTTGCGCGTTCTAAGTCAAACTTAGTGCGCCTTAAAACGACTTCGCGTTGGTAGTTAACGTAATAGCTGATTATATCGAGCAACCCTAACTGACATGGCTTGCCGTTTGCAATCGCGACCATGTTTATGCCGAAACTCGTTTCTAAGTCGGTATTCTTATATAAATATGCTAAAATTGCTTTTGCATCTGCATCTTTTTTAAGCTTAATAACAGCACGCATACCGTTTCTATCAGACTCGTCTACAACGTCTGCTATTCCGCTCAAATATTCTTTTCTGTCTTCCTTTAGGTCTGCAATCTTTTTAAGTAAATTGGCCTTATTAACCTGATAAGGAAGCTCTGAAATAACGAGATTTTGCTTATCGCCCGTGTCCTTTTCAATATTTACACGCGCCTTAATTTTAATCTTACCCCTACCGCTTCTATAAGCTTCTTCAAGCTCTTCGCCAGCGATTATATATCCCCCCGTGGGAAAATCCGGTGCTTTTATATGCTCCATCATTTCTTTTAAGGAAATTTTTGGGTTATCTATATACGCTATCGTCCCGTCGATAACTTCGGATAAGTTATGGGGTGGAATGTTGGTGGCAAGACCTACTGCTATACCCGTAGTTCCGTTAACCAAAAGGTTAGGATATCTGCCCGGAAGCGTTTCAGGTTCTTGAGTAGTATCGTCAAAGTTAAGGTTAAAATCAACCGTATCTTTATCTATATCTCTTAAAAGTTCAAGCGAAAGAGCTTCCAACTTGGCTTCGGTATATCTGTAAGCTGCGGCAGAGTCCCCATCAATCGTACCAAAGTTACCTTGCCCGTCTATAAGGGGCATGCGCATGTTAAAGTCTTGTGCTAAATGAACGATTGCTCCGTAAACAGAACTATCACCGTGCGGGTGATATTTACCCAAAACTTCACCGACGATTTTTGCACACTTTTTATACGGCTTATCTGGCGTTAAGCCCATTTCGTGCATTGCGTATAATATACGGCGTTGAACGGGTTTTAGTCCGTCTTCTACTCTTGGAAGTGCACGGTCTAAAATAACGTTCTCGGCGTAAGGTATCATTGAATTTTTCAAAACTTCGTCAAGCGAGCTTAAAATTATGCCTTTTTCTTTTTCCATCTTATTTTATCCTTAAAATTATGAGCGTTTAATTTTTGCGAACTTATCTTCTTTGTTGAAGTTTGCGTGTTCAAAAATATATTTCTTTCTTTCGCCAACTTCATCACCCATCAACACTGTGATAAGCCTGTCCGCTTCGGCAGCGTCTTCAATGGTAACTTGCATAAGCGAGCGAGTTTCGGGGTTGAGGGTCGTGTCCCACAACTGTGAAGGATTCATTTCACCAAGCCCTTTGTAGCGTTGAATTTCCGCGCCACGCCCAACCTTGTTGCGCTTAATGTCAAGCTCGTTATCGTCGTAAGCATATTCTTCCACTTTGCCCTTTGAAACTTTATATAAGGGTGGCATTCCGATATAAACGTGCCCTGCACTAACAAGTTCGCGCATATATCTAAAGAAGAACGTTAACAATATCGCCCTAATATGCGCACCGTCTTGGTCGGCATCTGAAAGGATTATTACTTTGTGGTATTTTAAGCTTTCCAAGTCGAATTCAGAGCCAATGCCCGTGCCAAGCGCAGATATAATCGTTCTTATTTCTTCGTTTTGAAGAATTTGGTCGAGTTTTTTCTTTTCTACGTTAAGCGGTTTTCCGCGAAGTGGCAAAATCGCTTGATATTGGCGCATACGCGCTTGCTTCGCACTTCCGCCCGCAGAGTCACCTTCGACTATAAACAGCTCGTTAAGTTCTGCTTTTCTTCCCGAACACGCGGCGAGCTTGCCAACTAAGTTTTGCGATTCTATGCTCTTTGATGCCCTTGCAATTTCCTTTGCTTTTTTGGCTGCAAGCCTTACCTTTGATGCAGCCATTGCCTTTGCAATAATAGTATCGAAAACCTTGGCGAACTTTTTGTTCTTCATCAACGCACCGAGTTCGTTAACCGTAACCGATTCTACGGCAGGGCGCGCTTCGGGGTTGCCAAGTTTGGTTTTCGTTTGACCTTCAAACTGAACGTTTTGCATCTTTATAGAAACGATTGCAGTTAAGCCTTCTTTAAAGTCGTCGCCCAACAAATTATCGTCTTTTTCTTTAAGAATATTTCTTTCCCTTGCATAGTCGTTAAGCGAACGCGTAAGCCCTGACCTAAAGCCCGTTTCGTGCATACCGCCTTCGCCTGTGGGAATATTGTTAACGTAAGAATACACACTGTCGGTATAAGCGTCGGTGTGTTGAATTGCTATTTCAACGTAAATATTGTCCTTAGTAGCAACGGCATAAAGCGGGTCTTGATAAAGCGAAGATTTACCTTCGTTTAAATACTTAACGAAGTCGACAATACCACCGTCAAATTTATAAGTGCGACTAAAATCAGTATTTTCATCATAAAACTTAATTTCCAAGCCTTTGTTAAGAAAAGCAAGTTCTTTTAACCTTTTAAGAATGGTTTCCACCGAAAAAACAGTGGTTTCAAACACGCGCTTATCTGGCATAAAACGGATAAACGAACCTTTCTTTTTGGTCTTAACCTTGGTGTTCTTCAAAGGAGCAACGGGAACGCCAGACTTAATTTTACCAGTCGCCTTATCAAGATAACTGTGAAATTCCATTGAATAAACGGTGTCTTTATACACTTCAACTTTAAGCCATTCTGAAAGTGCGTTGGTTACCGATGCACCTACGCCGTGAAGACCGCCTGAATAAGAATAGTTTTCCGCGTTAAACTTACCGCCCGCGTGAAGCTGGGTGAAAACGACTTCAACGCCCGATACGCCCGCCTTTGAGTGAATGTCCGTGGGAATACCACGCCCATTGTCTTCAACCGACGCACTGCCGTCCTTATATAGCTTAACTTCGATAGAATTAGCATAGCCGTTTGCCGCTTCGTCCACCGCGTTGTCAACGATTTCCCAAAGTATGTGATGAAGCCCCCTAACACTCGTCGTTCCGATATACATACCGGGGCGCATTCTAACCGCGTCTAACCCTTCTAAGATTTTTATGTCTTCTGCCTTGTAAGTTGTTTTTGCCATTTATCTTTCTCCAAACACTCCGCCATTATATATTACTTATAACTATTATACAATATATTGTGTTTTTTTTCAAGTTATAAACGCAATTTTTTGGTTTTTATGATATTTTTGAACAAAAAAATCCACCGTTTTTGTCGGTGGATATTCTTTTTTGTTCTATTTGTTAGGACGGCTGTTCCTTTCGTAGAATATTCCGTCACTATATCCTTGAATGGTTTTGTCCGTTTGTGCGTCTTCAAGGCGTTTTTCGCCCCACGCACAATAGAGCGGGTTTTGTTCGATATTGATATAATTCCTGTTTAGTTTTTTTGCAACTACTCCAGTAGTCCCACTGCCTGCAAACGGGTCTAACACAAGGTCGCCTTCGTTCGAGCTCGCCAAAATAAGCTTTGCAATAAGTTTTTCGGGCTTTTGGGTTGGATGCGCGGTATTTTCCGCCATAGACCAGTAAGGCACTGCTATATCGTCCCAAAAGTTTGACGGGCAGGTCAAACGGAACTTGCCGTCGTCTGTTTGTTGCCAGTCTTTGGGAACGCCGTTTTCCTTGTAGGGCGCAAGCACTTTTTTTCTTTGCTTAACTGCTCCTAAATTAAAGGTATAATCATCGCTAACAGTTGCAAAAAACACGTCTTCTAAAGAGTTTTTCCAGTTGGATTTAGCTCCCCTGCCCTTTTCGCGTTGCCACGTTATTCTATTCCTTAAAATAAAGTGCTCGTCGATAATAGGTCCAATTACAAGCGCGCTGTTCCAATCGCAACAAACGTAAACGCTTGCCGTTGGCTTTAGTTTTGGCTTAACCGCCATTATCCATTCTTCAGTATACTTTGCATAATCTTGGTTTTTTAATTTTTTAAAACCATTGCCATGAAAGTCCTTAGCTAAATTATACGGTGGGTCAACGATAAGAAGGTCTATAGACGAATTTTCTATTTTATCTAAGGCAAGCATAGCGTCGCCCAAAGCCGTGCAGTTTGGTTTGATTTTTTGCACTCCTTTTACATCTATGCACCTTTTTAAATATTTTTCGCCTTGACTAAGTTCAAAGTCTATTGTTTTATTTCTTTGTGATTTCATATTATTTTTTATAAATTTTTATCCAAGCGTCTATTTTATCCATTAAGTCCAAATTGTTTTTGGTCTTTTTCATCACGTCTATTAATCCGTCGGTAGCACCAGCCTTTTCTGACAAAACGTTGCGAAGCTTATACACTGCCGAAAGCTCTTTTTCGCTAAGCAACAATTCTTCCTTTCTGGTTCCCGACTTAAATAAATCTATAGCAGGAAAAATTCTCTTTTCCGAAAGTTCTCTCGATAAATGAATTTCCATGTTACCAGTGCCCTTAAACTCTTCGTAAATAACGTCGTCTAAACGGCTTCCCGTTTCTATGAGCGCAGTTGATAATATGGTAAGGCTTCCGCCTTCTTCCACGTTTCTTGCAGACCCGAAAAAGCGTTTAGGTCCTTGAACGGCAACGGGGTCAAGCCCACCAGACAAGGTTTTGCCCGAGCTTTCTATCGTGCTGTTATACGCTCTTGCCAAACGCGTTATAGAGTCCATCAAAATAACTACGTCCGCACCGACTTCAACCAAGCGTTTTGCACGATTGATAACCAGCTCTGCGGCGCGCTTATGATGCTCTGCCCCTTCGTCAAAGGTAGAGAAAACCACTTCGCCCTTTATCGTGCGCTTTATATCAGTAACTTCTTCAGGTCGCTCATCAATTAAAAGAACGATCAACTTTACTTCTGGGTGATTTTTTTCAATAGACTGCGCTATCATTTTAAGCAAGGTGGTTTTGCCCGTCTTGGGTGGCGCAACTATTAAACCGCGTTGCCCCTTGCCTAATGGCGCAAACAAATCTATTATGCGCTTTGCGATATCGCCGTCTTCCGTTTCGAGCTTTATTCTCTCGGTAGGATAATACGGAGTTAATTCATCGAAATTTTTTCTATTTAAAAAAAGTTCGGGCTCTAATCCGTTGATGGAAACAACGCTTTGCAACGCAGCAGCGTTATCGTCAAACTTAGTTGTCTTAGCAACCGCCTTAACTTTATCGCCACGGCGTAAGTTGTATTTTTTTATATTTTGTAAAGAAACGTAAACGTCTTCTTTGGAGTTTTCGTAATTGTTGGCTCTTAAAAACCCGTATCCCGAAGCAGATTGTTCTAAAACCCCTTCAATAACACATTCGGGTTCGTCATTTTCTTTTTTGCTCGCAAAAATAGTTTGGCTTTTTTTATCGCTATCGTCATAGTCGGTTTGCACGTAAAACTCTGAAACGTCTACCGAAAGCTTAGTGGGCGCACCTATTTTTGAAAGAGGAACAGGTTGCATTTCATTTCTCTGCACAGCCAAAATCTCTTTTATAAGTTGATCTTTCGCCTTGGCGGCGGGTGCTCTAACCCCGATTTGCCTGCCTATTTCACGCAAAGTGTTAAGGTGTTGTTTTTTTAATATTTCCGTTGTAAAAGTTATAAATTTTGACATTTCGTTACCTTTTATACCCAAAATTATAATTGGCTTTGTTTTTGTTTAATTGCCCTTGCGGCACATATTGCAGACACGAATGCGAAGGTAAGATTATATCCACCACAGTCGCCGTCCACGTCTAAAACTTCACCCACTAAATACAAGTCTTCCACAATCTTGCTTTGATAGGTTTGTTTATCAACTTTGTCCGTTTTAATTCCACCGCGGGTTACTTGCGCGTAAGAAAAATCAAGACTGCCTGTTACCTTCAATTTAAAGTTCTTAATTGCATAAACTATATCTTCTATTTCTTGACTCTTTGCGCTTTTTATCACCGCTTGGCCAATGCGTTTATTAAGCACGCCACAAAGCAAGTCTTCTTGTTTAACGTAGTTCTTTTTTGCACGAGTTCTTAATATTTTTTCCGTCTGAGAAAAGGTTAGTTCGGGCAAGAACTCTATTATTAAATACGCGTCGTTTTTGCCTGCTATGCTTGCACTGACATTAAATATAGTAGAGCCCGAAACACCGTAATCGGTAAATAACAAATCGCCCGTGCTACTCTTTAGCGGTTTTCCACCGCAAAAAGACGTTACGCGCGCATTTTCTTTTAAGCCCTTTAATCCTTTTATCAAATCAGTTTGTGTTTTAAGCTGAACGAGCGATGGATAAACGGGTGTTTTTTTATGTCCTAAACTTTCCACTATCTTATACGCACTTCCGTCCGTGCCAAACTGTTTTCCAGCACTTCCGCCAACGGCAAAAATCACGTTTTGACAAGAATATCGTTCCTTATCGCAAAAAACTGTGAACCCTTGCTTTTCCCTTTTGATTTGCGTTACTTTTTTGCCCGTTGCCTCGGTAACGCCCTTGTCTTTTAAATAGGCACGCAAAGTGTCAAGCACCGAGCTCGCTTGCTTAGATAAAGGATATTGTTTGCCGTTTTTTTCTGCGGTAAGCGGTATTCCTAAATTGAAGAAATATTTTTCCAAGTTTATTGCTTTGGCACTATCTAAAAACGCGCTGATAAATTGAGCGTCACCGTAAAAATACTGTTCGCCCATATTTTGGTTAGTAAGGTTACCCTGTCCGTTACCAGTAGCAATAAGCTTTTTGCCCACTCTGTCGTTTCTTTCCAAAATAACGACGTCGCTACCACTTAACGCACCTTTACCGTCAACCAGTTCAACTGCCGAAATAAGCCCAGCCGCACCGCCACCTACGATGACCGTGTTATATGTTTTTTGCAATTTGATATCTCCTTGCAATTTTTAGTTTGTCTTTGGTTTGTGAAAATTAAAAAAAGATTTTGATTTCCAAGCCGAAAAAATTTCGGCTTGGAAAATATAAAATAAAAATCTAAAAATAAAAAACGAAAAAATTCGGTAATAAAATATATTCTAAAAAAAGAAAAAAAGTTAAAATAAAAAAAACTATTTAATAATTTCTAAAAGTTCTTTGGGCGTATTTGCAAAAACCTTTGCTCCAGCTTCAATTAAAAACTCCTTGCTCCTATACCCCCAAAGTTCCGAAACGCCTTTAACCCCCGCGTTAATAGCAATCAACGCATCAGGCTTATCGTCGCCTACAAAATAACAATTCTCTGGCAACACGTCAATTTCTTTTAGCATTTGTAAAAGCATAGTTGGGTCGGGTTTTACTTTCATGCCCGGTCGTGAACCTACCACGATATCAAACCCGTATTGGCTAAGCAATCTTTGGTAAATACCGTCCGTCGTCATTTGCGGTTTATTGGTTAAAATACCAAGCTTATACCCGCGCTTTTTTAATTCTATGAGCATTTCGCCCACTCCGTCATACACCTTTGTTTTCGGGCTTCCCGAATCAGTATAAACGCGGTTATAATAATTAAGCCTTTCATCGAGTTCAGCACCACTATACTTGCCATCAAAACTTCTGCTAACAAGGTTTCTTGCGCCGTCGCCGGTTAGTGTTAGTATAAAATCATAGTCTTTTTTGGGATATCCAAAATGTTCTAAGGTAATATTTACATACTCTGCAATATCAGGAATTGAATCAATAAGAGTCCCATCAAGATCGAAAATTACAGCCTTTTTCATATTTTCTCCTACATTTGCTCAACCGTTTCAATGCCCAACAAACCAAGTGCGTTGGTAAGCGTTATTTTAACAGCTTTTGTTATTGCTAAACGGAAGTTTTTAACTTGTTCATCTTCAACTGCTATCTTGCAATCTATATAGAATTTGTTAAACGCAGTTGCAAGGTCAATTGCGTATCTGGTTACTAAAGAAGGCTCGTATTTATCCGCCGCCGACTTAATAACTTCTTTAAATCTACCAAGTTCGCTTATTACTGCATATTCAGAATCGTGCATTTGTTCGCAAACATATTCCCCGCCGTTGCCACATTTAGCCATAACGCTGTTACAACGTGCAACCGTGTATTGAACGTAAGGGCAGGTTTCTCCTTCAAAGCTAAGCACTCTGTCGTAACTGAACACGATGTCCTTAATTTTATTATTGCAAAGCGCACCGAAAATAACCGCACCCGTACCAACCGCCTTAGCGACCTTATCCTTGTCGGGAATATTGGGATTTTTCTGCTCGATAACCTGTTGCGCCTTTTCGATGGTCTTGGCAATAACGTCTTCAAGCAACACAACTTTGCCGTGACGGGTGCTCATTGCGCCACTTTCTAAACTTACCATACCGTAAGCAACGTGAACTAAGTCTTTTGCCCAGTCCTTGCCCATAAGTTCAAGAACCTTAAAGAATTGCTTAAAGTGTAAGTTCTGTTGATATGCAACGACGTATAAACACTTATCGAAATCGTAAGTATTCTTTCTATAAACAGCCGCCGCCATGTCGCGCGTTGCGTAAAGCGACGAACCATCTGACTTCAAAATTAAGCAAGGTGGCATTCCGTGTTCTTCTAAATCTACGATAGAAGCCCCGTCTGAAACCTTGATTAAGCCCTTGTCTTTAAGTTCTTGTACGACAGGTGCCATCTTGTCGTTATAAAAGCTTTCGCCTGCGTATGAATCAAACTCTACGTTAAGAAGCTTATAAATTTTATCAACTTCTTCAAGCGTAATCTTTTTAAACAACTCGAAAAGCTCGTTGGCTTCCTTGTCACCGTCTTCAATAAGCTTAAAATAACGCCTTGCTTCGTCATCCATTTCGGGATGTTCTTTTGCTTGGTCGTGATATTTAACGTAAATTCTGGTAAGTTCGGTCAATCTGCCTTGGGTTACCGCTTCGATACTACTCCACTTTTTGAACGCTACGATAAGTTTGCCAAATTGAGTGCCGTAATCGCCCAAGTGGTTTATGCCAACCACCTTATAACCTAAGAATCTAAAAATTTTGCAAAGCGCACTGCCTATAACAGTGGTGCTTAAATGCCCAATGTGGAAAGGCTTTGCAATGTTTATAGACGAATAATCTATACAAATAGTTTTTCCTTCGCCGTCGTTACTCTTGCCAAAGTCCGCACCGCTAACTTCTATTTCACTTAACAACTTTTTAGCAAAGCCTAATCTATTGATTTTAAAGTTAAGATAGCCGTTAACTGCCGAACAGCTTAGAATATTTTCATCTGGAACGAAAGCGTCTGCAAGCGTTTGCGCGATAACAACGGGTGGGCGACGCATAATTTTGCTCAATTTAAAGCAAGGCAACGCATAATCACCCATATCGTTATTCGGCGGAACTTCAATAAAAGAGTATAACTCGCTTTCGGTAACGCCTTCAATGTCAAGTTTTTTTGCAATAATCTTCTTGTAATCCATATTTATCTCCATAATACTTAAATATAATAACACATTATTTACAAAAATTCAACTTAAAAACTTGTAATTTTGTTCAAATTACGCTATAATTAAAAAGTCAATAAACAATTTTGGAGAAATAAAATGAAATTAGGCGTAGTAGGGCTTCCCAACGTGGGAAAATCAACTTTGTTCAACGCTATAACCCACGCAGGCGCAGAATGCGCTAACTATCCTTTCTGTACCATTGAACCCAACGTTGGTATCGTTGCCGTTCCCGACGAAAGATTGGACGTTTTGGCTAAGCTTTATAACAGCAAAAAAATCACTCCCGCAGTGGTTGAATTCGTTGACATTGCTGGGCTCGTTAAAGGTGCTTCTAAGGGCGAAGGTCTTGGAAACAAATTCTTAGCAAATATTAGAGAAACGGATGCTATCGTGCACGTAGTTCGCTGTTTTGAAGATGAAAACGTTACGCACGTAGACAGTAAAATTGACCCGTTGTCTGATATTGAAACTATCAATTTAGAACTCATTTTTGCCGACACTGAAAGCGTTAAAAAACGCCTTGATAAAGCTATTAGCATGACTAAAACGGGCGACAAGAAATATAAGATTGAAGCTGAATTCTTGCAAAGGCTTTACGCACATTTAGAAAACTTGCAACCTGCAAGGACTTTGCCCTGCGACGAAGAAGAAAAAGAATATCTTAAATCATTATTCTTAATCACCGCAAAACCCGTTATTTACACCGCAAACATCGGCGAAAAAGATATGGGAAAGGACGAAAGCTCTCTCCCCTTAGTGCAAAAGGTTATCGACTTTGCTAAACAAGAAAATTCCGAACACATGGTTATTTGTGCTAAAACCGAAGAAGAACTTTCCATGTTAGAACCCGAAGAACAACAAATGTTCTTAACCGAACTTGGATTGACTGAAAGCGGGCTTGATAGATTGGTTAGAACTTCTTACCGTTTACTCGGTCTTATCAGTTATCTGACCGCGGGCGAAAAGGAAGTTCGCGCTTGGACTATTGAAAAAGGCACGAAAGCCCCGCAGGCAGCAGGCAAAATCCACACCGACTTTGAAAAGGGATTTATCCGCGCAGAAATCGTGGATTACGACGTGCTTGTAGAACTCGGCTCGTTTAACGCCGCAAAAGAAAAAGGTAAAGTACGTTCTGAAGGAAAGGAATACGTTATGAAAGATAGTGACGTGGTTCTCTTCAGATTTAACGTATAAATAAATAACTTTAAGGAGAAAATTATGAAGAAATTTTTTGGCGAATTCAAGAAATTTATAACGCGTGGCAACGTAGTTGATATGGCTGTCGGCGTTATCGTAGGCGGTGCGTTCACCGCTATCGTTAACGGTCTTTCAAACTTTGTGTTAAAGCCTATTATCAACTTTATTTTAGCGTTAATGCTCGGTCAAAACTCACTCTCAAATATGTTTACCTATTTGAAATGGGTTGAAGCTAAAGACGCTAACGGTGTCGGGCTTGGCACGGTTGACTTAACAAACTCAATTTATATTGATTGGGGCTCGCTCATCAACGCTATTATAAACTTCTTGTTAATCGCGCTCGTGCTCTTCACTATCGTTAGAATTATTAACAGAGTAAAAGATGGAAACGAAGAACTCTCTGCTAAGCTCAAAAAATTGAAACTTTCTAAGGAAGATAAAAAGGCTTTAAAAGAAAAAGGCATTAAACGCTATGAAATAGACAAGGTTAACGCTTATTTTGAAGAAAAAGAAGCATTGAAGAAAGCCGAAGAAGAAAAAGCAAAAGCACAAGCTGAAGAAAAGGCAAGGTTAGACCGCTTGGCTAACCCCACCACCGAAGATTTATTAAAACAAATCTTGGCTGAATTAAAGGCAAAAAATTAATTTAACTAATAGAAAAACACCGCTTGAAAAAGCGGTGTTTTTTTGTGTCTTTATATTAAAAAGGTTCTTTTGTTGCACGATGAAACCTTATCTCATCAATCACAGCGTTAGTGCGGTTGCTTAATAAGAACATTATAATATCAGCAACTTCCTTTGCAGTGGGCATTCCTTCTGGTGTTAAATCAGGGCGAGACACTTTTATCATGTCGGTATAAACTCCCCCCGGTGAAATGGCATGCACTCTTATGCCCTTTTTATAAACTTCTTTTGCAAGAGCCTTTGTCATACCCAAAAGCGCGTGCTTAGACGCTGAATATACGCTTTGAAGAGCATAGCCTTCGTGCCCAACGACTGAAGCAACGTTTATTACGGTTGCATAATCAGATTTTTCCAAATACGGCAAGGCTTTTTGCGTTAACATAAAAGGAACGCGGACGTTAAGGTTCATTATAGCGTCGTATTCGGCAATGGAAATTTCACCAAATGGTTTACTTTGTGCCAAACCTGCGTTATTGATTAAAATATCAACACCGCCTACCTTTTTAATCGCATTTTCAAAAAGAGAAAAAATGGTGTTTTCATCGGTTAAATTGCCACTAAAAATTTCACATTCCCCGCCCACTTCTTTTATGGCGGTTGCAGTGTCGGTTAACCTTTGAAGGTTGTTTCCACCAAAAAGAACGACTTTAACTTTTTCTTTTGCAAGAGAAATGCAAATTTCTTTGCCAATTCCCCCACTTGCACCTGTTACAAATGCAATTTTATTTTGCAAACTCATAAACATCTCCTAATATTTGTCAATAAACGAATAAGCCGAAAGCTCGGCTTATTTTGATTTTTTATATTCTTTTTTGGGCACTGAATTAAACGGAACTACCGTATGCACGGGCAAAGTTTTTGCAACGCGCGTTATTTCCTTAATCGTATAGTCGCAAATACGCGCTCTTTCTTGCTCTATGCTTGCACTACCGTCATATACAATAGGTTTTCCAATAACGGTTTTTTTGAGCTTTGAAGCGTAATAAAAAGGCACGAAACTCAATTGCTTGCCAGTTCTCTTAAAATAAAACCTTGCAACGTCCACAAAATATTGGTTTAGCTCGTTTATTATTTCATTATGTTCAGTTGGACACTCGGGTAAAATCACTATGCTGTTGCCTTTTTCAAGCTCGTCCACCGAAAGTTTATAAGTTTTCACAACGCGCATGTCGCGATATACGGGAAGCGCGTCTGCATTGTTCATAGTATAAGCGATAACGGGTGCTAAAAGGTTAGCGGCTAATCGGTGAAACCATTTGGGGTTATCACCCCAAAACACTCTGTATGCATACGCTTTCATTTCTTTTTTATCGAACATTGGCGCATCGCACCAAGTGAGTTTATTTACTGGAAAATAGCACTCTGCCATAACAGGCGTATGTGCATGCGAATGGTTGCCCAAAAACACACATGGTTGGCTGGGAATATTCTCTAATCCAATAAACTCACAGCGTTTATAAAAACGTCTTATCCAAAAGGCAACGAATCTAAAAAACAGTCCTTTCTTTTTTACCCAATGATATTTTTTCATTATTTTTGTTCGTTTTCAGCTTGTTCCTTTGCTTTAACGGCACTGTCAATAGATTTTCCGTAAACGAAAAAGCGTTGGAATAAGAATTCTGTAGTTAAGTTCAATATCATGGTGCACGCTTTAACTAAAAGCTCGTCCCAACCGAGCGTTTTAACCAAATAAAGGTCTGCAAGGTGGATTGACAACGGTGCAAAAACAACGTAATATGCAAAGGTTTTAAGCATTGCGATAGGCACGTTGTTCACTGACTTGAACGTAAACTTTCTGTTAAACGTGAAGTTCCACAACACTGAAAGGGTTATCGATATGTATGCTTTAATAACATAATCAAAACCAGGAATTAAGTCCATGAGCGCAAAACTTCCCATGTCGATAACGCCTGCACTAATTGAGAATAACAAGAACTTTAACGCTCTTATATACTCTTTTTTCTTTTCTTGATTCATAACTTTCTCCTAAAAATTTTTTATATAAAATGGATGATATTGAACGTCCGTTCATCGAAGGAGCGTGACGCTCCACCCAAATTGACTCGTGTATTTTAAGTGGTTAGAAACGAGTTAGCCAAGGCTCGCGAAGCGTTTGGGGTGAGATTGACCTTGCTGGTCATCGAAGTCAAAACGCTAAGCAGTAAACGCAGGATAACGACGTTTATAAACGCTTAAATAAGTGGTTAGAAACGAGTTAGCCAAGGCTCGCGAAGCGTTTGGGGTGAGATTGACCTTGCTGGTCATCGAAGTCAAAACGCTAAGCAGTAAACGCAGGATAACGACGTTTATAAACGCTTAAATAAGTGGT
>JAZTZE010000029.1:0-3630 GCA_045637285.1 Christensenellaceae bacterium
GAGAAAGCTTGAGATGCAAAACCCAGTATACGTAAGGAATGCAGCGGAAGGATTCTGTAACAAGTTAGACGAATTATTCGGACAAGACAAAATGAAGTTATGTAAAGCAGTAATTCATCGTTTGGAGAAAAATGCTTAAACCTTTAAAGAAAGGAAGAGACAATGAGCCAATTAGATATATTTTATCGCGCCCTAATTGATTACCGAAAAAACACGGTAAACAATCCGGAATGCGATCAACAAAGAAACGTAATAGCATTTGCTAATGCCCAAGAAGACGTTATTGAATTAAACAAGTTCATTTGTACGGTAGAAAACGACTGGATTGATGAAATCGAAAAAGGACTTGTATTCATAGAAAAGGCTATACTTGAAGAACGCCAATTTATACGTTCTAACGGAGAAGTCGTGCCCATCGAAAAGGTTAAAAGAGTGGGCAAAGAGTCTATTGAGCATTTAGCAAAGCACAGTAATTTATTAACTAAAAAGGTGGAAGGGCAAGACCTTTTACCCGACCACTTATATACGGTAGAAAGATTAAGTGATTACGCAGTGTACGAAAATAGATTTTTGTACATGCTTTTGTGCTACCTTCGTGATTTTATTACGCTTAGATACAGCAGAATTCTTGAATTAAGCACAACTTATAACGGAAGCTTGTCTATGAACAAGACGGTTTCTTATAAAAACCAAAAATTCAAGCTTAAAATTGATTTTGCTGAAGAACGTAAAAACGACTGGTATTTAAAAGAGTTTAACGAGTCTAAGGACGTTATTGCAAAAATTGACACGTTGTTAAAGCAAGTCGTGCACTATTTGCATTTGCCTATAATGGAAGAAGTTGGAAAAGAGCCTATGCTCAAACCACCGATAACCAAAACCAACGTTTTGAAGATGAACCAAAACTTCAAAAGGTGTGTTGAACTCTATGAATACGTTACCGCTTACGACAAGAAAGGATATAGTGCGGAAGAAGTTCACAAAATTATCACACCTATGCCAGAAACGGTTGCAGATCAGTTTGCGGAAACGACGGCGTTGGTATCTTTCCTTACATACGAACATAGCTTAGGCATAGAAAACTATTTAAGAGAAGAATACAATAAGGAAGAAGAGCGCAGGAAACAAGAAGAGCAAGAAAAGCTAAAAGAAAGAATTAAGCATTTGCGCAGAAGAATAAAAGAATCAGACATGAGCCCAGAAGAATACATGCTCATGCTTGAAAAGCGCAACAAAGTTCTTGAAAATGATAGCGTTTTATTAGCTGCTGCAAGGGAAGAAATTGAACAACTTAATCAACACATTGAGTCGTTAAATCAAACCATAAAAGAGCGCGATGAAGAAATTCAAAACTTGAACGACCGCATTGAACAAATGATAATCGACCATGCGGAAGAAATTAGAGCACTTAAACAAGCGCACGCGGAAGAAATTGAAAGACTTAACCGTGAACACGAAGAAGAAATTGCTCGCCTTATCGCTAAATACGAAGATGAAATTGAGCGTATTAATCGTGAACACGCAGAAGAAATCGCTGCTCTTATTGCTAAGCACGAGGCTGAAATTGCAGCACTCATTGCAAAACACGAAGCAGAAATTGAAGCACTTATTGCAAAATACGAAGCAGAAATTGAACGCATTAATCGTGAGCACGCTGAAGAAATTGCTGCTCTTAAAGAACAACACGCACAAGAAGTTGCTCGCCTTAACGCTGAACATGAAGCAGAAGTCGCTCGTATCAATAAAGAACACGCAGATGAAATTGCTCGCTTGAATGCTGAGCATGAAAAAGCCGTTGCGTTGCTCGTTGCTAAATACGAAAGCGAAATTGCTCGCATTAACAAAGAACACGAAAAAGAAGTTTCTGACCTTACAAATAAATATGAAGGTGAAATTGCGCGTATTAATAAAGAGCACGCGCAAGAAGTTGCTTCACTCGTTTCTAAATATGAAAACGATATTGCTCGCATTAACAAAGAGCATGAAAAAGAAGTTGTTGGACTTACTAACAAATATGAAGCAGATATTGCTCGTATCAACAAAGAGCACTCGCAAGAGCTTTCAAGAATTGACAAAGAACACACCCAACAAGTTGCTTCACTTAGCAAGCAACAGGAAGGTGAAATTCTTCGTCTTAACAAAGAGCACGCACAAGAAGTTAGTTCGACCCACAGCGACTATAAGAAGCAAATTAACGGACTTCTCTCTGATAATGATCGCATGAGAAAGGACGTTGATAAGCAAATTAAAGCTATCCACGTTGACTACAAGAAGAAAATTGATCAAATTAACGTTGAGAATGACCGCACGAAGATCAATTACGAAAAGCAAATATCTACTCTTAACAACAACCACAACAAAGAGATTAAAGATATGGTTGCTGAAAACGAACGTGCTAAGAGCGAATACGAAAAGAAATACGGCGGGGAAAGAACCAAACTCGTTAAACAAATTGACGATCTTATTTTGCAAAACGAGCGCGACAAGAAAGATTTTGCACAAAAAGCCGAAAAGATGTCTGCTGATAATGCAAAAGCAAAAACTGCATACGAACAAAAAATGCGTGAAGTTTTCGAAAAATACAACCAAAAGCTTGCTGATGTAGAAAGTGCAAACGCAAAAGAAAAGAAAGATATGCAAAATTCGTTCAACAAGATTCAAAAAGATAACGAAAACACTGAACTTGAATTACGTAACGCAATTTCTGCAAGAGATAGTCGCATAAGTGAAATGGAAGCTAAGAACGTTGAACTACACGATGCGGTTAAAGTTGCAGAAGCAAGAATGAATGCAATGCGATTGGCTAACGGACTCATTGCCGAAGGCGACTTTGGAAACCAAACTTCGTTCGACGAGTTGGAATATCAATATCGCGCGTTCAACAAGTTGTTTAAGAACGAATGGAAAGCTGCGAAAAAAGATATGCGCTCTCAATACGTTTGGAGTGTGTTTAAGAACAACAAAAACCAAGCTCAACCGCAAAAAACAAAGAAAGTTTATAGCGTAGAAAAGCCTGCTTCAGCAAAATCTAACAAAAAAATCAACGTTAAAGCATCTGCTGAAGTAAAGAATCAAACAAAAACAGACTCGAAAAAGTCTAACGGTAAAAAATAGTTAATATCTCTAAGGCTTTGTCTTAAAGTCGTTGTTTTAAGCAATATTTGGTGGCAAAGCCTTAAAGAAATAACGTAAAAAATTTATTAAAAAGTAGATTGGAAGAGTTGAATGATGAATAATTCAAAAAAAGGAAAAAAATCTAAAGCAGGCGCAATAGCCTTATTCATAATTACGTTAATTTTAGACGTGATTGTCGCGTTATACTTCGGATATACAATTATGTGTAATTTCGAAAACCTTCTTTTCTTGCAACCACAAATTTTTGAATATTTAGTTTTAGCTTTCTTTGCGTTGTCGTTGATAATATTGATAGCTTCAATAGTAAAAATGGCGAAAAAAGCACCTGTTAAAATGGTTGAAACTCAATCAGAACAAAAGGAAATAGAACAAAAAGAACCAGAAGCCATTCACATGGAAATGGTAAGCGAAGGGAAGCAAGAAGAAGAAATAATCGACGAAGACACAAACGAAAAGAAGACAAGATTCTACATGCTTACCAAGATAGACGAAGAA
>JAZTZE010000030.1:0-17662 GCA_045637285.1 Christensenellaceae bacterium
GTAATATATAAAGGCTGACACGTGAGGGTGGCGGAATTGGCAGACGCGTACGTTTGAGGGGCGTATGGTTATCCGTGTGGGTTCAAGTCCCATCCTTCACACCAAAAAAAGTGGTTTGCCCACTTTCGATAGTGTTCTATACAGTTCTGGTGTATAGAACACTTTGTTTTTTAAACCTTGTTGACCACTTTTGCTTATAAAATTTTAACAGATTTACTTAAATTCCCAAAAAAATGGGAATTTTTCGCTACTTAAAAGCCTTGGGGTAAAGGGGTAAGACCCCTTTATTTAGCTCCTTAAAAACCCAAATTAAGCCGTGTGAAAAGAAAATTGAATTTTTTATCTTCTCCGTGTGTTTGGGTAGGTTCGCCTTATTAGCCTTTAATAGTTGTTTACAAGTTCTGCATGTTTTTTTTGATAGTCCATGTCAAAATGAGTGTAAACGTTAGCTGTAACTGTTTTTCCTGGTAAGTGTCCAGTCCAAAGGTGTACAATGTTTTCTGGAACTCCAGCTTGTTGTGTTTTTGTTGAAAACGTATGACGTAGATCTTTTACGGTGTTTTCTTCCCAAAACTCGCTAAATTTTTGAGACAATACTTTGGGTTGAAATCTCCATGTGTTGCCGGCATCTATGATAATGTTTTTTATTTTATATATGCCCGGAAATATAGGAACAGTGCGTTTAAGATTTTCTTCTTTTGTTTTTTGTCCTTTTTTTAGTTTTGCATTGTTGACAGTAAACGTTCCGTTCTCCCAATCAAAAACTATGCTGTTAAGCTCAAATCCACGAACACCGGTATATAAGATAATTAGTGCTGCTATTCCTATGGCCCCACCGTTAAATGATTTGTCCTTTAACCTGGCTATTTGGTCATCATTTAGGCTCATTCCGGTCTTTCTGAAGTGCTTGTTTACAATAACTCCAACCATTGGGTTTGACGGTATTATCCGATTAGCTACGGCATAATCAAAGGTTCCGTTCATTATTGTTTTAGCATCTTCACTAGAGCGTTCATATTTTTTGAAAAGGTTATTGAAATATGGCTGAAGGTGCATAGGTAATATGCTTTTAATTGATTTATCAGCGAACTCTGATTTAATATGATTGTTGTAAACACTTTTATAGGCCCTAATTGTTTCTTCGCACACGTGCTGAGCTTTTAGTTCTAACCAAAGTTCTGCAATATAACCAAACTTTTTCCCGTATGTAACATCTGCAACGTTACATACGTTCTTTTTTAGTGAACGAATAAATTCGTATGCTTTTTTCTTTGCTTTTTCGTAATTTGTAGAGTTGAATGATAGATTGTAACCGTTCCTACGGTATCTGAACTGGTGTACTCCTTTTTGAGTAACACGATATTTAAGATTTTTAATATAAGGCATTTTTTTAATCTCCTCTGCAGTCCAGAACTCACGATTTTTAGTAATCTTTTTATTAAGTTTTCTAGCAACTGTTTCCTGCATCGGCAGGGGTGTTTCTTTTTTAACAACGTAAAAAAGGTTTTTAAAATTTTCTTTTTCTTCTTCAATTCGAGCATTACGTATAAATAACGTTAATTCTCGTAAAGTTTCTTCAATAAACAAATATTGTTCTTTTTTCATAAAAGCATCCTTGTTGTAGTTTTTAGCCGGCAAGGATATTTTAATATGAAAAAAACAAAAAATGTAATATTGGATATAACTCATTTGCAAGTAAATAAGTTAAAAAATAATTATATAAACGGTCAATGGTGTGTGGTAGAGGGCTTGCTTGCAAGCTGGTTTAGCTTGTATCAATTGCTTAATGGCTTGACAGCCTGGATTATTTGTGCTACAATCGTTAGCGAAGGTGGTTAACGATTAATGAAATTATCTGCAACGTAGCGCAGATGATTTGTAAAATCAATGATATTAGTGCTAGGAATTTCATTGATAAGTTGACCTCCTTTTTCTTTTATGCCAGCACAAAGAATACTGGAGGGCAAGGGGGAAAGAATAAAATTTTCCGATATCGGAACAATTTTTGTTAAACTAAAAACGGCAGTATATTACTGCCGTTTTTTTTTGTTTTTCAAAGTATTTTCACCATTTTCTCCATATATGTAAAAATATTATTGAAATAAAATGCGAAAAATGATATAATAAACGCGTTAAACTAACTTAATGGATTAAATTAGTAAGTTTTGTTTTAATTCAAAAGGTAAAAGGAGCAAGTATGGGGGATTCAGCAATGAACGTTGTTCAACCAAAAATAAGAGATTTTAGATACGATATTTTAAGGGGCTTAGCAATAATAGCAATCGTGTTATATCATTTTTGTGCTAATTGGGTGCCGTTCGGTTATTACGGTGTAGAAGTCTTTTTAGTAATCGCGGGTTACTTTATGATGAAAAGCATATTAAAGAGCGTAAAAAACGACCAATTTTCACCCATTAAATACGTGGTGGCAAGGGTTGCGCGTACGTTGCCGATGGTGCTTGTTGCAAGTGCAATTGCGTTTATTGTGGGCATTTTCTTAATGCTTCCAGACGATTTTGAAAACTTATCTCAATCAATAATCGCGTCTACCTTTTTCGTTAATAACGTTCTCGCTGCGATAACGACCAAAAATTATTGGGATGTGGTTAACATTTATAAACCATTAATGCATACGTGGTATTTAGGCGTATTAATGCAAATATATGTGGTTATGGCAATTGCGGTATGGTTGTGTGTTAAAATTTTTAAGAAAAACAAAGTTAAAGCGTTGTTTTATATGACGGCGGGCATAACTGCTTTATCGCTCGTGTTATACTTAATGCCGTTTAGCCAAGAACTTAAGTTCTATATGTTCCCGTTCAGATTTTTTGAAATTACAGCGGGCGCGCTCGTTGCTTTTTTTAACGTAAAACAACAAGATAGTTCAAAGAAAAAAGACAGGGCTGTGGCGGTAACCGAAATTGCGTGTATAGTAATGCTATTATTTATAATGTTCGTTCCGATTAACTTTTCGACCACAATAAAATTGTTGTTATCGGTTGCGTGCACGGTGGCGTTAGTTATATGTTTCCAAACAAAGAATGCTAAAAACATAAAATTATTCCGTCCGTTTGCGGTGCTGGGTGAATATAGCTTCAGCATATACGTTTGTCACCAAGTTGTCGTTGCGTTCACCTTCTATTCGTTCGTTCCCACGGCAACGATTGGCTCGCTTGTAATTTACTTTTTAATCACGGCGTTAATATCCTTTGCAACTTATCACGTTGTAGAGAAGAAAGATTTCTTCTTGCGCGGAAAAATGAAAACGGTGGGATGTATAGCCTTAGCTGGCGTTGTAACGTTAAGCTCAATTTTCGTATATATGAAAGCAGGCGTTATAAAGGATGTGCCCGAACTTGGTGTAACCGTTCAAAATGCTGAGCGCGGAATGCACGCCGCATATTGTGATATTCCTTACGGCTGGACAAAGCCGTTCACGGACGATAATAAAGTTAACGTAACGGTAATAGGTGACAGCTTTGGCAGGGATTGGGCAAACATATTGAACGAGTCTGAAATATCAGACAAGGTGGAAATTTTCTACGTTTATCCCTATTCGACCCAATATATACAAGAAAGAATACCCCAGATTTTACAATCGGATTACGTTTTTGCGTCTGTTTCAGGTGAACAAGCTGACTTAAACGAATATATTCCAAACGAGATTCCGCAAGAAAAATTATATGTTATCGGGTATAAAAATTTTGGCACGTCTAACGGAATAATTTACTCAAAACGTTTTAGTGCAAACTATTTTGAGCAGACCGTAACTTTGTCGGATGAAGCATTGTTACACAACGAGTGGATGAAAGCAAAATATGGCACGCGCTTTATTGATATGATTGCACCCGTTTTGGTTGGCGAGAAAAACGTTAGGGTGTTTACCGATGATAACAAGTTTATCAGTCAAGACTGTCGTCACCTAACAAAGTTTGGCGCGAAATATTATGCAAAGGTATTGGATTTAAACTGGATAATAAATTAAAGTTGCTACAAAAAGCCCGCAACCAAACGGTTGCGGGCTTGAATTTTATTAAAAACTAAACGCGATTAACGCTTGCGTTATAAAGTTCGGCATATTTACCGTTAAGCGCGATAAGTTGTTCGTGAGAGCCTTGTTCAACTATAACGCCGTCTGCAATAACGGCGATTTTGTTTGCGTTTTTAACGGTTGATAAGCGGTGGGCAACGACTATTGTCGTTCTGCCTTTACAAAGCTCGTCGAGTGACTGTTGAATAGAAATTTCAGTAGTATTGTCGAGCGCGCTGGTCGCTTCGTCTAAAATGAGTATGGGTGGGTTTTTAAGGAACACTCTCGCGATTGAAAGCCTTTGTTTTTGTCCGCCGGAAAGTTTAACTCCGCGTTCGCCGATAACCGTGTCGTAGCCCTTTTCGAGCGAGCAAACGTAATCGTGAATGTTGGCACGTTTAGCAGCTTGCATAACTTGTTCGCGGTTAGCAGAAGGGTTTCCATATAAAATATTATCATATATACTTGCGTTAAACAAGTAAACGTCTTGCTGGACTATGCCAACGTTTTGGCGAATAGACTTAGCGGTTAAGGTGGAAACGTCTTTTCCGTCAATAAAAATCTTTCCGCTTTCAATTTGATAGAATCGCGGGATAAGATGGCAAACGGTAGTTTTTCCGCCCCCACTTGGTCCAACGAGAGCGTAAGTTTCACCCTTTTTTACATCTAAAGAAAAGTTAGTTAAAACGTCTTTTTCCACGCCGTAGTTAAAGGTAACGTTTTCAAAGCGGATATTTCCGTCAACCTGATCTAAGTCGGTAGCGTAGGGAAGGTCGAGCTCACTTTTAGCGTCAAGAATTTCAGTGAATCGTTTAAAACCGGTAACGCCGTTTTGATATTGTTCCATAAACATAATAAGCTGCCTAACGGGCGATAAGAAAACGTTAATGGAAACGATAAAAGCGGTGTAATCTCCAAGCCCAATCGACCCGTTGTATAAAAAGAATCCGCCAGCAATTAGCACTACGACGTTAAACACTTCGGTAACGAAGGTGGTGAGAGAATGGAAAACGCCCATAGCTTTATAAGCCTTTTTGCGAGCGTTTACGAACGCAACGTTGCCCGCTTCAAACTTTTCCGTTTCAGTTTTGGAGTTGTTGAACGCTTTTGTAACTCTAATTCCCGAAATACTGCTTTCTAACGAAGCGTTGATTTCGGCAACAGCCTTTCTGCTTTCCATAAACGCCTTGCGCATTTTGCCCCTAACAGCCGTTGAAATAACGAGAAGCACTGGTACGCACGCGAATATAATAAGCGTTAAATAAACGTTAATGGTTAAAAGATAAACGAACGAAGCCACTATGGAAATAGTTGAAATCAAAATATTTTCAGGGCCGTGGTGTGCAAGCTCGCTTATGTCGTTAAGGTCGTTGGTCATGCGCGACATAATTTTGCCCGTTTCGTGCTCGTCGTAAAATTTAAATGGCAACGTTTGCAAATGGTTAAACATATCCGAACGCATGTGCGCTTGCATTTTAACTCCGATAACGTGCCCTTCGTATTGAATAAAGTAGTTAAGAAGCATTTTAACGAAGTAAAGAGCGAGTAAAAGCGAGCCAAACAAAATAATGTTCTCAAGTTCTCGGTTAGGTATATATTGGTTTAGCATGTCGCGTGTGATAATAGGATAAAACACGCCCACTATGGCAACCAAAAGTGAAGCTAACATGTCTAACGTAAAAGTTAGTTTATACGGCTTGTAATAAGAAATAAATCTCTTTAACATAAATTTTCTTCCGTTAATTAGTTTACCTTAGTATAATATCACAGATATAACAAAAAACACAAATGCTTGATAAGAAATTTTATTTTTCCGTAAATCAACAAATAAAAAAACGGACTGAACTTCAGTCCGTTTTTGTTTTATAAAAATTAGTCTTCAATAAGCTTAATCAAATATCTGCCCGTTTTTTCTAATAAATAAAGGCAAGCGGGGATAAGTTCGTCTGGATAGTTGTTCATAAACGCGTCTGCTTCATAAGTGAAGTGACCTTTATATCCAACTTCTTTTAACGCCTTACAAACTTCATTCCAGTTCATTTTTCCTGAGAATGGGAAAGTGTGTAAATCGTCAAAAAGGTCATTGTCGTGAACGTGTAAGCAACCGATGTGTTTGCCGAGTGCTTTAATAATAGTGGGCGCGCCTTCACAGTTAACCATAGAAGCGTGACCAACGTCCATACAAGCGGTAAAGTTGGGGTGAGAAATTACTTCCATGTGTTCAACGAAGTCCTTTGCCGTTCCGCAAGAAGCGGGCACGGTTTCAGTTTCGGTTTCATCTTTCCACTTAAACATGTTTTCAGTTGCGATTTTAACGCCAAATTTTTCGGCAGTGGGTAAAAGCGCGTCGTAGAATTCTTTGTTTTCTTGAGCGGAAAGGAAAGCACCGGGGTGAATAACCGTGATTCCACAGCCCAAAAGACTGGTAATTTCGATTGAACGTTTAAACATGTCAATGAGTGGCATGATTTGTTCTCTGGTACGCATCGTGGGGCTTGGTGAATGTGTTTGTAAGCAAGGAAGCCCAACTTCGTCTGAAACCTTTTTAAGATTTTTAACGTATTCAACGTAGTTGTCGTTATTAAAAAGAAGATCGTAGTTATAGTTGGTCATGGAAAGGTCATATCCATCAAAACCTGCTTCTTTAATCATTCTAATAGCTTTTTCGTCGCCAAAACGTTTTGAGAGTTGGCCTGTCATTTGAACTAATTTCATAATAAACCCCTAAATGATTTTTTATCTATTCTATACCAAATTATTGACTTTGTCAATAAAAAAGCGAAAAAACACTGCAAATATTTAGTAATTATCAAAATAACCTTTATACGCGATTTTAATGTTGCTATTAGGGAAGAAAAATTCAAATAAATCTATAAAATAATCGTCCGTCATGCTAGCTATATAATCAACGGTTATTTGGTTAAACTCCGTTTGTTCGTAAGGCGTTTTGCGCTTTGCCGAATAATACGGCGCATTTAGATAATTTATATGGTCTTTGAACACTGGCGAAGATAAATTTTCGTTCTTTAAGTCTGAATAAATTTTGACGTAAAGCTTTTCCATCATAACGCCCACGGTTTGTTCAAGTTCTTTTACTTTCGGGTCGTTATAGATATAATCGTAGTTTTGTTTTTTAGATTTACTTAGTGCATCAAACTTATCTTGGTCAATGATTAAACAGTCTTTGTCAAAACTGTTTTCCACTATGTTAACCATAAGGTTGTTTATAATTTCCGAATTAATTTTGCCTATACCATAGTCGGAAAACTGTGCGTTTATGTTGTTTTTTTCGGCATCTTGCCTGTCTTTTCCTAAATAAGCTATAATGTCGGAAATTCTAACAACACAGCCTTCTAACGTGCAAGGAACTAACGCTTTGTTGTGTTCTGGGTGAGTTGAGCAACGTTCGTAGTTATAGTCGAATTCAGTAAATCCGTTAAGCGGGGCAGGCTTATAAGAGCTGAGCTCAATTTCTCCGTTGTGGCAAATAATTCCGTCTAAAGTCTGCACGGTTAAGTTTAGTGGGAAAATTTTGTCAAGCACGCGCACTGAGTGTGTGTTGTGTGCGAAGTGTTTGTTAGTGTTTGAATAATAAAGCTCGTCTAAAATTCTTTCACCCATGTGTCCGAACGGAGTGTGCCCGATATCGTGGCCCAAAGCAATCGCTTCTATGAGCTCTAAATTTAAGCCTAAAGCTTTTCCGATAGTTCTCGCGATGCGAGAAACGAGTTGAACGTGCATGCTTCTGCGCGTTATATCGTCGTTTTTATACAAAGAGAAAACTTGCGTTTTGTCTGAATAGCGACTATAAAAAGGACAATTAATAATTTTATCAACGTCCTTAATAAAGTTGGAGCGAAGCGCGTCTGCATGGTCGTGTGGGTTGTCAAAACGCCTTTTTGCGTTTACATCGGGGAAGGCGTGCTTTAAGTCACGGCTCTTATATAAAATAAGTTGAGCAGTTTTATCTGATAATTTGTCGTATGCCATATAAAGCCTAAACGTTCAAAATTTTATATAAAAGTCGATAGAGCTCTAACGCTTCCTTTTTTTCAAGATTGAATTCGCTAACGATTGATTTGGGGATATTGACAGCATAATCCTTTAGTGCAGCACCCTTTGCGGTTAAGCCGACAATCAACACTCTTTCGTCACCTTTATCTCTCTTGCGAACGATAAGCCCCTTTTTTTGTAAACTTTTAAGAACGGGTGTAAGCGTGCCAGAATCTAAAAACAATTCTGCGCCAAGTTCTTTTACGTTAACGCTTTCTTGTTCCCACAAAACCAACATTGCTATATATTGGGTGTAGGTTAAATCTAATTTTTCGAGATAAGGACGATATTTTCTAATAATTTCCTTAGAAGCCGCATACAGCGGGAAACATATTTGGTTATCAAGCCTTAAGCTTTCGTATTTATTTTCCATTTAAGTTCTCCTTTGTTTTAACACGATTTAATTATACACAATTAAACGAAAAAAGTCAATAGAATAAAGAAAATTTAACTATGAATAAAAAAATATTTTATTAAACAAGTCGATATGATTTTCGTTGCTTAAATTAATAAAAATAAGCTCATTTGTGTAATAAAAATTTCGTGTTAAAACGTCGTGAGAAAGAACGCATATATTTTTTTTTAGGAAAAATGATAAAAACACAAAAACAAGATTATTTCCGTAAATTTGATTATTGCGTTGTTTGCAGGATTCACTAAATCTTCAGTCAATCACTGATAATATAGCGATATAAAATTGCGCGCAATCTAAATTATTTCTTTAAACAGTCTAACTATTGCAAAATTTTTTAGTTAGTGTTATAATATTTACTAATACAGTAAAGAGAAACATATATGCAAAATATTAAAGCAGTTTTTTTCGATGTGGACAACACGTTGCTTGATTTTGACAAATGCGCCGTTTACGC
Organism: Christensenellaceae bacterium; assembly: GCA_045637285.1. Classification (GTDB taxonomy): domain Bacteria; phylum Bacillota; class Clostridia; order Christensenellales; family Borkfalkiaceae; genus UBA1259. Next base: position 8,953 of record JAZTZE010000030.1, read on the forward strand.
TATTGAGCAAGCCTTTAAGGATTGCGGGTTGCCTTTTGATAAAAGTTATCCAGACGTGTTTTTTAAGATTAACAAGGGCTTATGGATAGATATTGAAAAAAAGATTATAACCTTTGAGCAACTTCAACAAATTCGTTTTAATAAAGTTTTTAACGCGATTGGCGGAATTGATTACGACGGAACTATTACCGAAGCGCGTTTCCGCTATCATCTAAAAGATGCACACTTTACTTTTGACGGTGCAAACGAGCTTGTTGAATACTTGGCTAAAAAATACGACCTTTATATAGCGAGCAATGCAATTTATAACCAACAAATACGCCGACTTACTAACGCAGGGTTAATAAAATACTTCAAGCAAGTATTTGTGTCTGAAAATATTGGCTATTCTAAACCTTCAAAAGAATTTTTTAACGAATGTTTTTCACTTATTGGCAATCTTAAGCCGTCCGAAGCGGTTATGATTGGAGATTCCTTATCTGCCGACATTTTAGGTGCAAACAATATTGGAATGCCTTCTATATGGTTTAATTTTGAAAACAAGTTAATCCCGTCCGACTTAAAAACAAACCACGTTGTAACTGATTTGTTGCAAATTAAAAACATATTATAAATTGACAAAACTTTAGTCATTTGATATACTTAATTTACTATGAAAAACAAAGGCGAAATAAGCGCGCTTATCGAACAACTTAATAGTAGCGGAGCGATATCGTTCGTCCCTATTGGTCACAGCATGTGGCCTACCTTAAAAAATAAAGGGCAAGCGGTTATTGTTGCAAAAAAAACGGGGCGTTTAAATGTGTTAGACGTTGCTTTGTTCGTGCACGAAAAGGCAGGGCTTGTTTTGCACCGCGTTCTCCGCGTTACTCCTGATGGGTATATAACGTGTGGGGACAGTCAATTTACTACCGAAATTGTCAAGGAAGAAAACGTTTTAGGCGTTATGACGGGCTTTTACGTTAAAGAAAAATATATTGACGTTAGTTCGCCCAAATACGTTAAGAAAATCGAGCGTTGGTATAAACGTAAAAAGATAAGGAAATTCAAGATAAAACGCTTTTATTTCTCGTTGTCGATTAAGGCAAAAATAAAGAGAATATTTATAAAAAAAGGTAAAGAAAATGTATGATTTAATCTCGCTTGGTAAAAGTGCGAAAAGCGCGTCAATTGCGCTTGCTAACGTAAGTGAGGAAAGGCGCAACCAAGCGCTTAAAACGTGTGCAAAGCTCTTGCGCGAAAATGCAAATTATTTAATAGAACAAAACCAAATTGATATTAAAAACGCTAAAGAAAAGGGAATGAGCGATGCGTTTATTGATAGGCTTATTCTAACCGAAAAGGTTGTTGAAGGCATGGCAATCGGCTTGGAGCAGGTCGCGCAACTACCTTCGCCTTTAGGTCAAACTGTTTATTCGCACGAAAACAAAGAACAGGGAATAAATATCGTTAAAAAAACCGTTCCGTTCGGCGTTATTGGTATAATATACGAATCTCGCCCTAACGTTACGGCAGATGCGTTTGCGCTTTGTTTTAAGACGGAGAACGCCGTCATCTTAAAGGGTGGAAGCGACTCGCTGACGTCTAACGTTGCTATAGTTAAGGTTATAAAGCAAGGCTTAAAGAGTTGCGGAATAACTGAAGACGCAATATCAATTATAGAAGACACTTCGCGTCAAACCACCACCGAATTTATGAAGTTAAACAAATACGTAGACCTTCTTATTCCGCGTGGTAGCGCGTCTTTAATAAAGTCGGCTGTAGAAAATTCAACCATTCCAATTATCGAAACGGGCACTGGAAACTGCCACGTTTACGTTGACGAAAGTGCAGACGTGGAAATGGCATCAAACGTTATATTTAACGCAAAAACACAGCGTTACAGTGTGTGCAATGCGTGCGAATCGTTAGTAATTCACAGTAACGTTCTACAAAAAGCTTTGCCTAAAATAGCAAGCGCGTTACTTGAAAAACAAGTGGAAATCCGCTGTGATGAACGCGCGATAGAAGTTATAAAAGACTATCCCTATTTGGCAAAAGCAACTGAGCAAGATTTTTACACTGAATACGGCGGAGCAATAATCTCGGTTAAAACGGTTGATAGCATAGAGCAGGCAATTGCCCATATAAACGAACACGGCACTCGTCATTCTGAATCAATTATTACAAGCGATAACCAAAGCGCAATTAAATTTATGAACGAAGTAGATGCTTCTTCAGTTTATCATAACGCTTCAACTCGCTTTACAGATGGGTTTGTGTTTGGTTTGGGTGCGGAAATAGGCATAAGCACGCAAAAGATGCACGCGCGTGGACCAATGGGCTTATCTGCACTGGTAACTCATAAGTATTTTATCGTTGGCGACGGTGCAATCAGAAAATAATCTTACAAACAAAACAACAGAAATTGTTAAATTTTAACATATTCTGTTGTTTTTTGTTATGTATAAAAAGAAAAACAAAATAATTTAAAAAAGTGGCATAAAACGTTTGACATAATAGTTTTTTGGCTATATAATACAATCGAAATTCCAAAAGATTTCAATTCACAACTTAATATTTTGTTGTTACTAATTAACAAATATTACGTTAAAAGAAAAAAGGAGGTAGCAATGAAAAAATTTTTGGAAAATTGCGGTAAAAGCTTTCTTCAAGCAGAAGTAGCATACTTGTTCGTTAAAGAAGAAATAGCAAAAGTTTGTTAATCGCAAGGTGGAAAAAGATTAGGTAATCTTTTTTAAGTGACTCTAACCGGTGTCGGTTGGGGGCTTTTTTCTTTTAAAAGACAAAAAGAGTAAACGTCTGATTTCTCAAGGATAAAATGTTGCGTAATATTGCGTTAATACAGGGAGTCTTGTATTAAAATTAAAAAACAGCTTAAAAATCGTTGACAAAATTTACCGCTATTGGTATACTAATTAAGCTTTATAAATTAACTGCCACAGGGCAAAGGAAGGTGAAAGCAAATGTCTATCGTTAGAGTTGGTGAAAACGAAAATATCGACAGCGCATTACGTCGTTTTAAGAGAAAATGTTCTCGTGACGGAATTATTGGCGATCTTCGCAAAAAAGAACATTACGAAAAACCTTCTGTTAAGAAAAAGAAAAAATCTGAAGCAGCAAGAAAAAGAAGCATTAAAGGCTAAAACAAAGAAATCTACCGAAGATAAACTCGGTAGATTTTTAATTTTAAACTGCAAAAACAGTCGAATAACGTCGAATAATGTAAGGAGTAAAAATGCAAGGTGAAGGAAAGTCGTTAAAGCAATATTGTAGGGAAGCAAAAAAGAGACTAAAATCTGGTTTTTGGCAAAGCTATCAAAAGAATTTATCTGAAGGCATCGAGCGCGCAAAAAGCGCAGGCATTGCAACGAGTAAGGTAAAGGAATATTATGCTGAACGCGTAAGCGAAAATTTAAAGAGCTACACCGAAGAGAAAGAAGAGTTTTATTTGAAAGTAAAAAAGCTTTTAGAAGAAGAAGGCGAAGTTCCTAACGCAATAGGCAGGTTAACGGACTCAGAATATTATAAAACGCTCTCATACGAAGAACAGCAACGTTATACGCTAAGCCTGTCTGAAAAATATTTGCAAGCGGTAGAACGGTTTAGAAAGGAAAAAGCCATGGGCTTTACCGTGTGATTTTTTAATAAACCGTTGCAAATTTTGCGCGTATATTATATAATATGATTATAGGCAGGTGAATTATGGAAAAATACTTTGAACGACTTATATTGAATAGGCAATCGTGCAGGGAGTTTAACGACGTTCCTTTGGAAGAAGAAAATGTGCAAAAAATTGCTAAACAAGCATTGCTTTCACCGTCTGCGTGTAATAGTCAGCCGTGGAAAATTTACGCGGTTACTTCTAAAGAAGGCTTAGCAAAAACGGCTGAAGCTTTGGGTGTTAACGGACATAATAAGTTTTTGGCTAAGGCAAAGGCGTTTATTGTAGTTGCCGAAAAGAAGGCTACGTTAAAAGCGGGTGTTTCGTTTGATGGTAACCACTTCGTTAAATACGATATAGGTGAAATTTTAGCTTACGTTACTTTGGGTGCGGAAAGCTTAGGGGTTAAATCGTGCATAATAGGCATGGTCGACCAAAAACTTATCGGACAAGCAGTGGGGTTAGGCGATGGCGAAACGTGCAACGTCGCAGTCGCACTCGGCTACTCGGATATTCCTTTAAGGCAAAAGGTAAGAAAGCCTGAGCAAGAAGTTCTTAAGTTTATATAAAATTATAAAAAACGGTAGCAAATGCTACCGTTTTATTGTGTTAATCCGTCGTAAACGTTTCCATCGAACCCAAGGCTTATTAAAAGCGCGGTGTTAACTTTTTGCATGGTGGTGGGGGAAAGTTCACCAATGCGCTCTTTTAGTCTGCGCTTGTCAAGAGTGCGTATCTGCTCAAGGAGTATAACAGAGTCTTTAATTAATCCAAATTCGTTTGCGCAAAGCTCTATGTGTGTGGGTAGTTTGGCTTTTGTAAGCTTGCTTGTAACGGCGGCGGCTATTATTGTAGGGCTATATTTGTTGCCCGTGTCGTTTTGCACTATTAAAATTGGTCTAACGCCACCTTGTTCACTGCCGACAACAGGGCTTAAATCGGCGTAATAAAGTTCTCCTCGCTTAATCATTTTGTCTCCGATGTATCAAGTATTTCCCATTATCAATTTATGTTTTTCTTTAAATTTAGGTTACGGAACGTGCATTTGATACATTTCAATTATATCCAAAAAAATAAAAGATATACGGAAAGCAAAAAATATAAAATATTTACTAACGATAAATAAACGCTTGTAAAAAAATCAAAAAAGTGATAATATTATGAATATCAGATAAGCATCAACAAGTGCAAGCGAATAAATCGTGCATTGCAAGGTAATGTACAATGTAAAGGTAGTTTAAACGAGTTCACTCGTTGGAAACTAAACATATTAGTATTTTTAATACGCTTAAAAAAAGAACTGATAATTTTCTCATCTAAATAGATATAACGGAGCCCTCCTAAGGAACTCCTTTATCCCTAAATATGGTATAGCATAGCCGTATATACCACAATATATTGTGTTTTGCGTTCAAAACGTGCAGTAATGTGGTATAAAATTGGTATATTTTGTATCGTAAAATAACTTTTAAAATGTAAAAATCTTTCCGTAGCGTAATCGGATAACGCAATCGCCTCCTAAGCGATAGACTGTGGGTTCAATTCCCGCCGGAAAGGCCACTCGGGGCTATATTTATAAATATAGCCCCTTATTTTATCATTGGGAGAATATATTATGGATTTTCAAAATGATGTTTCTTATTTATATCCATCTCGCCAAGCCAAAATTAGTCTAATTGGAGCAATTCTTCCGTCCGATAAAGATATTTTCTTTAGAGCTAAACAAAAAGAAACTCTCGATAGATATCAAGCGGCTCGAAGATTTTTGTGTGAAACGGAAAATAGGGATTGGAATCATTATTTTAATGCATTAGAAAATGAGCAGGCAAATCTCTATGTCCAAAATGTGTATCGCGCACAATTTTATGAAGCAGCTTTGTTGTTTTATAATACAGTTATTGATTTGTCTTGGATTGCTTGTTATGTATCTTTAGAATATGTTGCATATGTAAGTGGCAAAGCGATAGAAACCGAGAAAATCACTTCTATCGAAGATGCTTATAATGCTATTCGTAGTCAAGAAAAACTAGTCGAACATCCACACACAGAAAATAATCCTTTTCAATATTTGAAATCTGTTTGCCCAGAATACACAGACGTCATTGATTTTGTAATAGAATTTTGGGATTCTTTTTCTCAATCGAACGTTAGAATAAACTATAATTTCTTAAAACACAAAGGTGCTTTGTGTTACGAGGAAATACAAAAAATTGAACCATGTAGATTTTTTTCGCTTCAAGTAAATGACAAACTTTGCCCAAGTGACATTAGAGATGTGCAAAAAGCTATTAGTTTAGAAAGTGCTATTTCTCAATTGTTGGAGTTTGATAACAACGTACTATATCCGTACATAAAGACTTTGTTTGAAAAATTAGAGAAGATGGTAAAACCCTCGCCGTTCATTTTTTAATCTAATAAAAACAATTGAATTATAATACAAAACGTGCTATAATTGAACTATAAAATTCGTTATGAGGTAAAAAATATGGCTTTAATCAAATGTCCTGAATGTGGAAAAGAAATATCAGACAAGTCAAATGCATGTATTCATTGTGGTTGTCCTATTATTTCTACGACGCAAGAAAATAGTAACGAGATAGAAAATTATATTGGCATTGCAAAAACTGCCTTAGAATCGCAAAACGGTCAAGAAGCATACGACTATGCAAACAAAGTTCTAGCTATTGATTCCAACAATGTGGAAGCTTGGTTTATTAAAATGAAATCGGTTGAACATATTGCAAAAGTAGGCAATCCCAAAGCCGAAGAGGTTGTTAGTTGTGCAAAACAAGTTATTAAACTTACCAATTCCGATTCTGAGTTTGTTTTTGAGACATATAAATATCTGCTTACCAGAGCCGAAAATATGATTTCATTGGCTACACAATTAGTTAGTGACACTGTAATGGTTAAAAACCTTACCGACAGTGTAAAACGTGTAAATCCGCGAAATGTCACTGCACAAGTTATCGCCTCAGATGCAACAACATTAACAATGGTTGAAAATCTTGTTAATGGTGCTTTAATGATAAAGAAAGTTGTACCTGATAATGAGATTTCCAACAATGCGGATTTAACCGAGGGCGTTTTGCGTGTTTGCAGGCTGTATGTCTTTTATCATACAATGTATGTCAATAGAATAACTATTTATTCGGCATATATGCAGGATGCAAAATTAGAAGAAAAGAAGAAAATGCGCTTGGAATTTATGAGCGGACTTTCTGATACAAGCAAGCAGACTGTTGAAGAAATTACGGATTCAGGAAAAGAAAAAGCTGAAGCAAACAATCAAGGGTGCTATATTGCCACCTGTGTTTATGGCTCATATGATTGTCCCCAAGTTTGGATGCTACGTCGCTTTAGAGATCATTCATTGTCAAACAATGTGTTTGGTAGGGCGTTTATAAAAGTTTATTATGCAATTAGTCCTATTTTGGTTCGAGTATTTGGAAAAAGTAAAGTCGTTAAGAAGATATGGAAATTCTTTACCGATAAACTTGTAAATCGTTTACGCAAAAACGGGGTTGAAGACACTCCTTATAACGACAAATATTAACACGCAATAAACGAAGCGTAAAATCTGCCTTACAGGTGGGTTTTACGCTTGTTTTTGCATAAAACACACATTCAAAGATAGTTTCAACCATTTCTGTAAAAAGTGCCAACAGTGTTGACACAATTAAGTTTATCGTATGATTTAAATATAACGGTATGTGTTTTTCGGGATTATAAAATCGGTATAAAATCGGTATAAATTTACTTTGAAAGTTATTGAAAAATACGAAAGTTATGCAATGGAAAATGATATTTTTAATATAGAAAAACTCACATTTTTAATAAAAATGCACCAAAATTAACAAAACTAAATGTTTTTAATAAAACTTTCACAATGACTTATAACTCCTAAGGGCTAGTTGTGGGTTCGATTCCCGCAGGGACTACCAAAAAAGCCACATTTTTTGTGGTTTTTTACTATTTTTAGGGCAAAAATCGGGCATTTTTGGAATAATTTTGAACTATTCCACTATATCCACCCATAGACAAAAATTAAGGGATACCCACAATCAAGTGAGTAACATCTGCTCGCCGAATTCTTGATGATTCGCAGTTTCGTATAACTAATTTACACGGCTTCAGTCAAATCCAACTCTATAACGAACGTTAGCAAAGGCATTCAACGGAACCCTTTACCCATAATTCATTTATCACAAAGTAGAACATATGTTCGCTTTGTAATTGTATTATAGCATCAGATTTTACCGTTGTCAAGCCTTAACTGTACAACGCAATGTACACGTTAAAAGATTTTTTAATAGATTTTAAAAAATAATTGGTTAAAAGTGTCAAAAAGTCTTGACATATAATTTATAATTGATATAATAAAACGATTTAACGAAACAAGAGTTAAATGGGTGGCATGGGCGAAAGGAGATTTGTTATGTACGAATATGTTGTTGAAAGAGAAGTTAAAAGATATCGTAGTGATTGTTCTAATACAATGGAACAATTGAGGGATTTACTTTATGAAAAGCATGATATCAATACTCAATTTTCATTGGTTGGTAGTGGTGGAGATTCAAGAAATATGGTTACACGTAATGGCGATGGACCATTCGATTTGGATTACAACCTAATAATTATAAGTATGCCCAATGAATATTGGAACAATCTAAAGAGACTAAAAGACACAGTAAGAGATTCGTTAAATAAAATTGTAGGCAATACATGGTTTAGTGATGGGAAAGATTCTCGTTCGGTTATTACCTCTATTTTACATTTTAAGGATTCGCCGGAGGTTGAATTTTCTTTTGATATAGCTATATTAGCAAGAAATTCTAATGGAAACTTATGTAGACTTATTCATAATAATAAAGGATATTGGGATGAAAGTTTTACATGGGATGAGGTTCCTTCTTCTCATAATGTAAAAGAAAAAGCGGATGAATTAAAAAGAAACGGATTATGGAATGTTGTTAGAGAAGTGTATTTGGATAAAAAGAACATGTATTTACGTAGGAGAGATGACAATCATCCATCGTTTATTAT
>JAZTZE010000031.1:0-7468 GCA_045637285.1 Christensenellaceae bacterium
CATTATTACCGATTCGATTTCGAACGGCCCAATACGGTAGCCACTAGATTTAATAACGTCATCAACACGCCCAACGTACCAGAAATATCCGTCTTCATCACGCCAAGCGGTGTCACCCGTGTGATATAATCCGTCGTGCCAAGCATCCGTGGTTTTTTCGTTGTCGCGATAATATTCTCTAAACAACCCACAAGGAACTTCTTTGTCGGTATGAATAACTATTTCACCAACCTCACCTGCAGGAACACTGTTTCCATCACCATCAACAACGTCAACGTCATACTGAGGATTTGCTTTACCCATTGCACCAATTTTTGGAGAAGTGCCGTAAAGGTTGGCAATCGCGAGAGTGGTTTCTGTTTGGCCAAAACCTTCCATTATTTCTAAGCCGGTTGCCTCTTTGAACTTGTTGAAAACTTCTGGGTTTAATGCTTCGCCCGCCGTAGTCATGTGATGAATTGAAGATAAATCATACTTAGAAAGGTCGCCACGAATGAGCATTCTTAACATGGTAGGTGGCGCACAGAAAGTAGTAATACTATATTGTGCAAACATTGGGAGCAAATCGTTTTCGTCAAACCTATCAAAATCGTAAACGAAAACAGCGCCTTCGCAAAGCCATTGACCGTAAAGTTTCCCCCACAAAGATTTACCCCAACCAGTATCGGAAATGGTAAGGTGCAACCCATCACGCTCACAGCAATGCCAATATTTTGCCGTAACGTAATGCCCTAAAGCATAGGTGTGCTTGTGCGATGCCATTTTAGGATTGCCCGTTGTTCCCGAAGTAAAGAACATAAGAGCTGATTCGTCGCCTTGAGAACAATCTTCAGGACGGTCGTATTTGCCTGAGAACAAAGCATATTCTTTATCAAAATCATGCCAGCCTTCTTTTGCTCCGCCAACCATTATTAGTTTTTCTACTTGCGGGCACTTTTCTGCAGCACTTTGCGCAAATTGATAAGTATCTCCGTCAGCAGTGCAAACGATTGCTTTTACGCCTGCCGAATTATATCTATATTCAAAATCGTGTTCTTTGAGTTGGTTTGTCGCAGGGATTGCCACAGCACCAAGTTTATGAAGCGCAACCATGCAAAACCAAAATTGATAATGGCGCTTTAACACAAGCATAACCTTATCGCCACGCTTAATGCCAAGCGACGTAAAATAGTTTGTAACTTGGTTAGATGCACGCTTGATATCTTTAAACGTAAATCTTCTTTCAACTTTATTTTTATCCAAATGGAGCATTGCAAGTTTTTCAGGATATTTATCTGCGATGCCATCAACGATATCAAAGCCAAAGTTGAATGATTCTGTATTTTTAAATTTGATTGATTGGAGTCTGCCGTCTGAATCTTCAACCGTTTCAACGAATTTTTCACACACGAGTTTTTCGCTTGTTTTTGCGTTCATAACGCTTTTTCTTACAACCGTTTCAGCCGAGTTATCACCAGACATAACAACTGCAACGAAAGTACAGTTTTTTCCGTCAACAGCAATCATGCCGTGAGGCATAGAAGAATTGTAATAAATGCTATCCCCTTCTTCAAGCACTTCAACGTGGTCACCAACTTGAACTTTTAGTTTACCACTTAAAACAAGGTCGAATTCTTGACCACTGTGCGTTGTCAAGTGTATGGGCTTGTTTTGTTGTGATGGGGAATATTCATACGTTACATAATATGGTTCTGCGAGTTTATCCTTAAACTTTGGTGCCAAATTGGAAATATCAATTCCGTCTTCTTTAGCCGTTCCTTGACCTTGCCCCTTTCTTGTAACAGTGTAGGTTGAAAGTCTTGCAGAACTACCTTCCAAAAGGTCGGTCATTTCAACGCCAAACGCCAATGCACACTTGTGAATAAAAGAGAAGGGAATATCTTCCTTTCCGCTTTCATACGCAAGGTATTTTTCTTCATCTACGTTTGTTTTTTCTGTCATTTCTTTTACGGAGAAACCAATAATTTCACGCAACTCCTTAATTCTTGTTGCGACTTCCGATAACTGACTTAAAGTGTTGTTTGTGTTCATGGTTAATAACCTCCTTGAAAAAATTATAAATAGTTTGTTATTTGTTTTAAACAAAACAATGATGTTTATTCTAATGAGTTTTGTTTGTTAGAAACAAGCAAGACAAGGCTCGCAAAGGGTTTTGGATGAAATTGACCGTCTGGTCATTGAAGTCAAAACACGAAGCAGTAACGCAGTATTGCGATGTTTATAACAAACAAAAAACCGCCTCAAATTTCAACTTTGAGACGGGTATAAAATACTCGCGGTACCACTCAAATTGTAGCTTTCACTACCACCTTCAGAGTCCAACAACTCCTATGCACTGACGTAGCAAACACGGAAAGCGCCTACTTGAGATTTCTCTTTTGGACTTTCAGCTCAGAAGTGATAAGATTTCTATAGTTTTTATCGGGATTACACCGTCCCCGACTCTCTGTGAAAACGCTTGATAGAATCCGTCTTCATCGTAGCTTTTATATTCAATTTGACCAAAGTTTAACATTTTTGAAATATTTTGTCAAGTTTTTTATGAACAATTCTAAAATTTTTACAAAATTATTTAAGCAAAAACAAAAAGCACGAAAGTTCTTACACGCGCCAGTCATGTTGCAATTTTAACTTCCTAACAAACATTTTTACCCAGCATTAATAGCTTAAAATTAACCATAATTCTTTTACAAAATTAAAATGTCCGCTGCATAAAGAAAGCGACTGCGTGTTTAGTGCTTTTTAATGTGTGGCACTCTAAACCAGCAGTGGTGTTAAGAAAAAAGCGTTAGTGCTTTACTAACGCTTTTATAGGTTTTATTTCTTTTTTTAATTGTCGGTTATATCAACAAAAAGCCAAACAAAAAAGAGACAGTAAAATAGATATCCCAAGCACTCTAACGCCATCAAAAGCCCTCGCCCAAGCGATTTCCATACGTGTCTTTTTTTAACACCACTTTTTTGAACAGCATTAACCGTGCCGTTATTATATTGCGCAATTGCTTTTTCGGTAATAAAGGCTTCTTTGCATTGTGGACATACGTTTGCTTCTTTATTGTTGTTTATTAAAATAATTTCGCTACAATTTGGACATTTTGCATTATATTGTGCCATTATTTAACCCCCAAGTCCTTTTTTTCTTTTATTATATCATTTAATGAAACTTATTGCAATAAAATCTAAAAGCGAAAACTTTTTTATAGTTTTTGCTTTTTAAAATGATTAGATTTTTATTATATAAAACAATGTTGAACCTGATGAGGTTCAACAGTGTACCAAGTGGTTGAGCGTGTAGTGCGTAAAACTACATATTTTTGTGGAGCAATTTAGCCCACCCATAAGATTATACTTTTTAGGTCTCTACAACCCTCTAAATATTGTTTAGATAAGGCAGACATCTAACTATTAGACATTTGCCTGTTTTTATAAAAGTTAATTTCTTTGCATTTATCAATAAAACCTAAAATTAAAAAACCTTATACAGATTGTATAAGGTTTTATTTTTTATTTAAGTTGGTCTGGAAGGTCGTATTTATGTTCAATTTCAAGCGCTTTTACGCACTTTTTAACCTTTTCAGTAATGGGTTTTGTGTGTGTTTCATGATAAGGGTCAAAGAACATCCACCCATAGTCCTTAAAGTGATAACTTTCTTCTTTGCCAACGTCACACTCAAAAGAATCACCAACCTTTACCCCGCGTTTTAGCAATTGAATAAACTCATCTAAGTGTTCAGTATAAACTTGGCGAGGCTTACAGTCGTATTTTTTGCATATTTCAGTTGCAAGACCTACCACTTCACCCAACTGACCAAGCGTTCTCATAACCCTTAAAACTGAAAGTGAAACGTGGCTTGCACTAATAATTCTTCCACCAAGAAACAAATTGTCTATATCTTTTGAATATAAACATCTATAAGGAACTAAATACGGTTTAACTATACCCCTGTGGTAAGCAAAAGACCTAAATGCTTCTCCATAAATCTCTTTGTTAGATTGTTCGGGGAAATGCATGTCTATACTCCACGTTGCACCTGCAGTCGAATCAGGAAGAACAACAAAGTTTTCAATATCGTGTTGGGTTGAAATATAATCGCCAACAACTCTATACCCTTCACGTTTTCCACCAAGAGCCGAAACCCAACTAAGACTAAAATTCTTAAATTTATCTTTATTTATATAATGATTTTTTTGATATGACCAGTTTGAATAAATTGCACGCAAGCCATAGTCACGAATATACTCGGCTTCAAGCGCCATATCCCTTGTAAATCCCGTTTCTTGCTCCCAATCGCCGTTATAAACGTTAAGGCAAAGCTCATCGTTGAATTTTAAGCCCCAATCGATATCAGGAAAGCTTGTTTCGTTTTCGCCCTTTTCTGAATACCATCTTATTGATTGACCCATAACGAGTTTTTGGTGTTTTAAGGGCGCTAAACTTTCACCGAAAGCATCACGAGAATCCCTGCCATACATGGTTTGGCAACCACTTTTTCTTGAAAGCACGGCATCGCCAGAGCAATCGGAAAATAATTTTGCCACGTATCTAGTCTTTTCGCCTGTTAACGTATTAGTCGTAACAATACTTTTAATCGTGCCGTCTTCCACTTCAACGTCGGTTAAACTTTCGTTAAGTTTTACAAGATGTTTTCCGTGTATTGCACAAGTTTGTTCAATAGATTCAAACGCAGCCGTTTTTCTATGGTCTTCAAAATATTCTTTTTTAAAGACTTCAGGCGTGGTCATAATAGGCGAAATTTGACGGACAACGTCACCCAATCTCTCATACGGTGGAAGATTTAGTTTACCACCTAAGCAAACTCTTATCTCTGAACTGTTGCAACCACCTAAAACACTTCGGTCGTTTATTAATAGTGTGTCTGCACCACCCCAAATAGCACTTAACGCAGTGCAAACACCTGCAATGCCTCCACCAACAACAATTAAATCAAACTGTCTTTCGAAGTTTTTGATTTCTTTGTAGTTAAGTGTTTTTCTTAAATTTTCAATTTGAGCTTTATCGTTTGACGGAATATCCCCATCGCTAGTCAAATAAATTGCATCGCAACGACCGTTAAAGCCTGTTAAATCATGTAACGCAATAGTGTGTTCGCCCTTAGTTAAGTTAGTTTTGCCCACGAATTGCCAAGCCCAATCGATTGACTTTGTGCCTAAAACCATATCAAAATCATTGCCGTCAATTAAAAGGTTAAACTTACCTGCCGAATCCTTAACGCCCCATTGCTTAGTCCAATCACGAGTTAAGGCATAAATAGAATATTCGGCTTGTTCTTCTACCATAAACGTAGATTTTGCGTCTTCAACAGGCACGCCCACGCCGTGCGCCATAAGATAAGCAGAACCTATAACTTCCATTGATTGAGTATCTACAGTCCATCCACCAATTGACTTAAAACTTTCTGCTTCAATAAAAATTTTTGACATAATTCACCCTAAACTTATACTATTGGCACGTAAATATCCCAAACAAAGTCACCTTCCATTTCTATCGGGAATGTTTCAAGGTTTGGTAATTTATCATTTTTAACGTACCCACTTGATTCAAAAAAATTATAAAGCACGTTCGTATAAAACTCATTGACAATTTTGTCATCAAAACCCTTGCAACTAAATTTTACCCACTTAGATTTTGGAACAAACACGGAGTTAATCGTTTTCTCTTTTGCCTTTTTTCCAATAAAGCACGTCACGGAATTTTCACCGTTAAAATATACGGCATAAATTTTATCTGTTTTTGGATTGTTGTTTTTGAACTCGCTTAAGTCAAACTGTTGCCAAACATTTTCACAACATTCTGTATCCGTAAAATTTGATTCGCCTTTTACTCCGCACACGTAAAACTCATCAAGATTAACAACGTTATAATCAAGTTCAACACCACCTCTTACAACAACGTCAAGCCCTGCCTTAGTAAAAGTGTGAAGTTTGTTTTCTCTATTGCTTACTTCGTTAGGCGTAAACCCATAAAATTCTTTGAACGCACGTAAAAAAGATGAAACGTTATCGTAACCACATTTAGCCGAAACAGCACAAACGTCTTCTCCATCCATAATCATTTTTGCCGATAAAGAAAGTCGCCTTTTGCGAATATATTCATAAACAGGCGTTCCTACCACAAACGAAAAAATACGTCTAAACTCATAAACGGAAAGCTTTGTGCGCTTAGCAAGTTCAGTTACGTTTAGTTGCGAAAAGAGATTTTCTTCTATATAATTTATTAGTTCGTTAAAAGTTGAAAGCGTACTCATATAATTATAATGGGCAACAAACTTGAGAAGTACCCCAAACGGTCATTTCTTCAACAACTGCGCCTTTTGGTTGATTTGCAGCAAAGAATACTGCATTTGCAATATCTTCAGGCATTAGTGAATCTTTTGTTTCACCAATGTTAGCGCTCTTTTGGAAACCGGTTGATGCCGATGCAGGAATAACGCACGTTGCTCTAACGCCATAAGGTTGAAGCTCAACGTATAAACCTTTGGTAAAGTTAAGCACCCCTGTTTTTGCCGCCGCATAAACTGACCAACCTGGCCAAGCGTGTTTTGCGCAAACTGATGAAAGGTTGATTATCACACCATCTTTTTGTGACTTCATAACGTCACCAAAAATTGATGAACCGTAAATCACACTATTAAGGTTAAGCGCGATGGTTTGGTCAATATCTTCTTTCTTTTGGTCTGCCGTGTCCACAATGGCAACGCCACCGCCTGCATTATTAACTAACACGTCAATTTTGCCGTATTTAGCAATAACTAAATCTTTGAGTTCCACCCACTTAGCATAATCGGTAACGTCCATAGTGAAACCTAAATCAAAGCCGTTTTCTTTAACAGCATCGTCAACTTTTTTTGCATTTCTTGAAACGATAATAACGGTGTCGACATTATCTTTGAACTTTTTTGCAGTAGCTAGTCCAAAGCCACTTGTTGCACCAGTTACAATAACTATCTTTGCCATAATAATCCCCCAAACATTTTTCTTTTATTATAATCTTAAATGAGTTTTTTTTCAACACATTTTTTGCACATTTTTGCTAATGCTTAGTAAACAAAACGCCCTGTTAAACAACAAATATAATATCAGCTTTTCAAACTACTTGTTTAAAAAACTAAAAAACAAGAACTTTAATACAAAAACAACCCACTTTAGTTTGAGTTCGGATTAGGTTACGAGTGGTTGCGGGGAGGGGCATTTTTTCTTGCTTTTTGCAAAGCAATTTACAGACATCTCCAACTTATGCTTTGCAAAAATCTTCGGTCACCACTAAAACGGTAGGTGTCTACCGTTTCTTAACGCTGTTTCAAATCCCCTCCTTACATGCTTTCAATAAAACGAAGAACGGATAGGCTTTTACCTATCCGTTCTTCGTTTGGTTGCGGGGAGGGGATTTGAACCTCCTGACCTTCGGGTTATGAGCCCGACGAGCTACCAAGCTGCTCCACCCCGCGAT
>JAZTZE010000032.1:0-83427 GCA_045637285.1 Christensenellaceae bacterium
TGGAGCAATAGATTTACCCGATTTTGGTGATTTATTAGATGAAGAAAATTAAATAGCACGAGAAAAGGCGTGGCATTACGCCACGCCTGACTCTTAAAAAGGACAGCCTTCCCGAAAAAATCCCTTGTAGGGACTCGGTAAAGCTTGGGCGTTTTTTTTTTATTTATATATTATTAAGTGATTTATATTCTGTTGGAGTTGTTCCTGTAATTTTTTTAAACGTTCTTGAAAAATAATTATAGTCTTCAAAGCCAACTGCTTCTGCAATGCTTTTAAGTGTGAGAACGCCTTCGTCAAGCAAGCGTTTTGCTTCAGAAATTCTTTCCGATATAAGATAGTTAATTATCGAATCACCGGTTTCCTTTTTGAAAATAGTATCGCAATGGTTGGGGGAGTAACCGACGTGGTTTGCAATTTCACTTAGTGCAAGCTTAGATTTTAAGTTTTGGCGGATGTAACGTTTTATTGTCACGATTGTGGGATTTTCTTCCAAAGAAGAAAGTTTATCTGCAAGAAGTTTTAATAGCAACTCTAATGCTTTATCAATTTTATTAAACCAATCGTTATATTTAGCATAAATCTCATCGCAAACGCCAAGAAGGAGTTTAACGTCCCTTGATATAGCGTTTTCCATATAAACGGGCAGTAAAAATTGAGGGTGCGAATAGAAGTTGAAACTGATGTATTCACATGGTTCGCTCGATTCTCTAATTCTGTTGCTACCTTGTTGAATGAAAATGCAATCGCCCGCCGATACCTTAATTGCTTGACCGTTGATTTCGTATTTTAACGAGCCTTTTAGTACGAACGTTAAGTCGTTATAGTTTATGCGTGCGCACGCGATTGCGGGCGCGGATTGTATAGCGTTGTTATGCCTAAAGTAGAACGTATTCATGCTTTAATTATAGCAATGTGCTTGACCTTTGTCAATAAATTCATTATATTATGCTAAAAACGAGCATAAAAAATAATATTTTACATTGCTAACGAAAGAAGATTATGCTATAATTAGAATATAAAATTTATATGGTAAATTAATCGTGTAAAAAAGGAGAAAAAAGTGATTAAAGTTAATCTTTCAGCTTTTTCTGATGAAGCTGCATCAGATATTAAAGGTCAGATTAATGCTATGGTTCAAAACGGAATAAGTTTTACTGAATTAAGAAGCATTTCTGGCAAAAACGTTTCAGAATTTACAGATGATGAAAGCAAAGAATATTATAATCAATTTTCTGATAGTGGAATAAAGGTTTTTTCTATAGGCTCTCCGCTTGGTAAGGTTGACATTGATACTGATTTTGATAAATATCTTGATTTGGTTAAAAAGGTTTGTGAAACGGCAAATATTTTCAAAACCAACAAGATTAGAATGTTTAGTTTTTTTAATGCTTATGACCAAAAAGAAAAAGTTTTTGACTATTTAAGCAAAATGGTGGAAATTGCTAATACTTACGGCGTTATGATGTGCCACGAAAATGAAAAAGAAGTTTACGGCGATAGTGCTGATAGAGTTTTGGAAATAATGCAAAACGTTAAAGGGTTAAAGTTTGTTTATGACCCTGCAAACTACGTTCAAATGAATGAACCTGCGCAAAAAACGCTCGACCTTTTTCACGACAAAGTTGAATATTTTCATATAAAAGACGTAATTAATGCAACAGGGGAGCTCGTTCCCGCTGGATATGGCGACGGTGATATAAATAAACTCGTTTCAATGATAAATAGAGACGTTACGATGACGTTAGAGCCGCACCTTGCAGTGTTTGACGCTTATGCTAAAATAGACAATACTGAAATGAAGCATAAGTTTAAGTTTGATAATAACCTTGAAGCATTCACTTTTGCGGTTAACGCGCTTAAAGATATACTATTTAAAAACGGATTTTCTCTCAATAACGGAGAGTTTATAAAAGGAGAATAATATGAAAGCTGGTTTAAACTTATTTTCGGTAAAAAAGCTTCTTCAAACAGAAGAAAGCTTTATTGACACAGTAAAAGCTCTCAAAGACATGGGGTATGACTACGTTCAGTATTCAGGCTCGCCTTATGATCCTGAAAAAATTAAACGTATCATTAAAGCGACGGATATGCCCATCGTTCTGACGCACGTTCCTATGGATTTGATATTAAACGAAACTGAAAAGTTAACGGAAGAACATTTATCTTTTGGTTGTACTAACATTGGTCTTGGTGCTATCAACGAAGCTTCACAAGACGATGAAGATCTTTGGAAAAAGAAGATTGAAGAATTAAACCAAGCTGGTGCTAAAATGAAAGAAATGGGTGCTAAATTTTTCTATCATAATCACCATTTTGAGTTTCAACGTTTTTCTACCGGTGAAACCGTGTTTGAATATATGAAGAAAAACGCTCCATACATCAACTTTACTCTCGATAGTTATTGGGTGCAATACGGTGGAGGGAACCCCGAAACGTTTGCCGATGATATTGCTGGCAGAATTGAATGCGTTCACCTTAAAGACTATAAGATTGAACGTGAACCACTTCCATCATACGTAAATAAACCTAATTTTGCACCAGTTGGTCAAGGCAATCTTAACATGCCCGAAATTATCAAGAAGTGGAAAGCCGCCGGAGCAAAATATTTCTTGGTGGAACAAGACAATGCAAGTTTCTTTGATGATCCGTTAGAACAAGTTAAATTCAGCATTGATTATTTAAAAAACATTTAAGGAGATAAAATAATGGAAAAGAAAATTAGATATGGTGTTATTGGTTTGGGAAATCAAGGAGCAACATACGTTCTTGACTTTTTTGATCAAGGTAAAATTGAAAATGCTTACGTTTCAGCAGTTTGCGACATCGTTCCTGCAAAGCTCGAAAACGTAAAAAATAAAACTACCAATAAAGATATGGCTTACTTCACCGACTACAAGGAAATGCTTGATAGTGGTCTTTGTGATGCCGTTTTGGTTGAAGTTCCGCACTATCAACACGCAGAAATGGTTATTGAATGCTTGAATAGAGGAATTAACGTAATTTGTGAAAAACCTGCCGGTGTGTATACGAAGCAAGTTCGTGAAATGAATGAAGTTGCAGCACAAAACAAAGCACACTTCGCAATGATGTTTAACCAACGCACGAACTGTGTTTATCGCAAAATGAAAGAAATAATTGCCGAAGGCGGTATTGGTGAAATTCAACGTGTAACTTGGATTATTACCAACTGGTTCAGAACTGAAAAATACTACAATTCTGGTAGCTGGCGTGCAACTTGGGCAGGCGAAGGCGGTGGCGTTTTAATTAACCAATGTCCGCACCAATTAGACCTTGTTCAATGGGTTGTTGGTAAACTTCCCGTTAAGGTTAACGGTTTCTGCAAATACGGCAGATGGCACGATATCGAAGTAGAAGACGAAGTAACTGCATACTTTGAATATGACAACGGCGCAACCGGTATGTTTATTACCACTACTGGTGAATATCCCGGAACGAACAGATTTGAAGTTTCTGGAACTAAAGGCAAACTTTTAGTTGATGAAACCACCAACCAATTAGAATGGTATAAGTGTGAAGAAGATACTCAAGTTTGGTCAGAAAAAGCAACCACTGGTTTTGCTAAGCCTAAGGTTGAAAAAGTTATCGTTGAAACTGACGGTAAAAATGACCAACACGCAGGAATTATGAGCAACTTTGCTAACGCGCTTTTAGGCAAGGAAGAATTCTTTGTTGACGGTAAAGAAGGTATTAACGGTGTTGAACTTATGAATGCAATCGAGCTTTCTGGCTGGAGAGGCGGTGTTCCCGTTACGTTACCAGTGAATGAAGACGAATATTTAGAAGAACTTAACAAAAGACGTGCGACTTCTCGTTTAAAGGTTGTTGACGATAGCTATATTGAACCTACGGTTGGCA
This sequence comes from Christensenellaceae bacterium, assembly GCA_045637285.1. Taxonomy (GTDB): domain Bacteria; phylum Bacillota; class Clostridia; order Christensenellales; family Borkfalkiaceae; genus UBA1259. Next base: position 3,877 of record JAZTZE010000032.1, read on the forward strand.
CCTATGGGGGCAAGAAGCAATAATGAAAACTGCAATAGTTGGAATGGGCGTTATCGGAAACGTCCATTTCGATGTTTTAAAAACTGTTGACGACGCTGAGCTCGTTGCACTTTGTGACGTTGATATAAGCCGTTTAGACGGCGTTGACAACGTTAAAAAGTATAATGATTACGACAAGTTGCTTGATAGCGAACAACTTGACGTAGTGCACATTTGCACGCCACACTATTTACATGCTGACATGATAATTAAGGCGTTAGATAAAGGCGTTAACGTTTTGTGTGAAAAACCTTTGTGCATAAAAGAAGAAGATATCCCAAGAATTTTAGAAGCCGAAAAGCGTTCAAAGGCAAAGCTTGGTGTTTGCCACCAAAACAGATATAATTCAGTTAATACTTTCGTTAAGGAATATCTTAAGGGAAAGAAAGTTATTGGTGCTCACGCGCATATGGTTTGGAAAAGAACGAAAGACTATTACAATTCAGCTGACTGGCGCGGCAAATGGGCTACCGAAGGCGGTGGGGTTTTAATTAATCAAGCACTCCACACCCTTGACCTTTTGATATGGTTTTTAGGCGAGCCCAAAATAATTAATGCAAGCATATCAAATCTTTCGCTTAATGACGTAATCGAAGTAGAAGATACTGCAAATATCGTAGCTAAGGGCAACGCTAACTTTACTTTCTTCGCAACAAATGCTTCAGATTATAGCTTTCCCGTGTTTGTCAATATCGCAACGGAAGACGAACAAATTCTCGTGTATGAAAATAGGGTAATAGTTGGGGACAAAGAATACGACTTCGTTAAAGATACGAGAGTATACGGTAAATGTTGTTACGGCACTGGACATACTGGTGTTTTTAAGGATTTTTATAGTGCAGTTAAAAATGATGATCAGTTTTGGATAAACGGTGAAGAAGCTTGTAAAGTTATAAAGGTAATTTTAGAAACCTATAAGCAAGGCAAAGCATAGGTGAATGCGGTGTCTGTTAGTGAAAATAATAAACATTTTGCGCTGAATATCGTCCTTGTTGATTAGCTTAATTGTTTTAATTTTTGCTAATCAACATGTAAGGGAAAATACTTGACTATACCTAACGAGTTAGTGTAATATATAAATAGGAGATAATATAAGGAGATAATATAATGCTTATAAAAACAAATGTTCCATTAGAGTTTATCACTCCAGATGATGGATTCCACTATTTTTTTGGTTACTATGATTTGCAACCTTATGATAAAACAGGAAAAAAGCACTTAACTCATAGAGTTGCGTTTGCGGATCGTATTCCTGAAATTGGCGATGTTGCAGAACTTGGGTATATTGACGTTGAAAATAAAACCTTCCATAAGATAGCGCAAACTAACGCTTGGAACTTTCAACAGGGAGCATTACTGCAATGGTTCGATGATGAAAGTATTATCTTTAACGACTTTAGAAACGGCAATTATTGCTCTGTGATTAAAAATATAAACGATGGAAGCGAACGCATCATTTGCGCACCGCTTGCACACCTTTCTTCTGATAGAAAGTGGGGGCTATCTATCAATTTCTGCCGTGTTTGGGATTTTAGACCAGGCTATGGATATTGTAATACCAAAGACCCCTTCTTCAATGATAATATTCCTGAAGAAGACGGTATTTTCTTAGTTGATATTGAAAACAACACTTCAAAGCTTATTATAAGCTATGCTCAGCTCGCAAAGGAATTCCCGTTCCAACCTTTCTGCGAAATGAAACTTTTGGTTAACCATATAACGTTTAACCCATCGGCGAATAGATTTTTGTTCTTGCTCCGCAATTTCCCTGAAGCAGGAAAGATTTGGGGAACTATATTAATCACCGCAGATAGAGACGGCAAGAATATGCACAACTTAACCAATTACGAAGTAAATTCACACTATTACTGGAAAAATGACGAAGAAATTATCATTTATTCAGGGCTTCCTGATTGGGGAATTTACTTTATCAACGATAAAACCCGTGAAAGAGTTATGCTTGATGACGACCTTATTAATCACGACGATATTCACTGTATCTATTCACCTGATAAGAGCTGTTTTATCGGTGATGGATATCCTAACACTGGTTGTCATAGATCAATTTTTCTTTACGATTTTGCGACGAAAAAGAGTCGCTTAGTAACAAAAATCTTCTCTGAACCCGTTTCAAATACCGATATTAGATGTGACCTTCACAATCGCTTTAATAGAGCGGGCGATATGGTTTCATTTGACTCTTTCCACTCAGGTAGAAGGGAAATTGTTCAATTCCCATTTGACAAGGATAAATTGCTTAACAAATAACGCAAACAATATAAAAACAGACGATGTTATCGTCTGTTTTTTGTTTATAAAATTTTACAAATAAAGCAAGCAAAAACACAAGAAACAAAGGAAGCAAATAATGAAATAATTATAGGTTTAGTTAATTTTTTAGTTTTAGCACCAGCGAAATAAACGGTTGCAACGTAAAAAACTGTTTCACTGCTTCCGTAAATGACCGAAGCGCATCTTGCCAAATAACTATCAACGCCAAAAGTTGAATATATTTCTGATAAAACGGCAAGTGAGCCATTGCCTGAAAATGGCTTTATTAGTATAAGCTTAGTCAGTTCTTTTGGCACGCCTAAAAGTGAAAATAACGGTGAAAGAAACTGCGTTATCAAATTTGATAATCCGCTAATTTCAAACAACTCTGTTAAAACAAAAATACTTATTAGGTAAGGGAATACGCTGACGGCAAATGGAATGGCAGACTTTGCGCCATTTGTAAAAGCTTCGTATGGCTTAACTTTTTTAATTACTGCGGTTATAGATATTATTAAAAATAATATTGGTATGAAATATTTTGACATTATATTGTTTTTTTAATAAAGGTTTTTACTAATATTATTCCGATTATCGTTGATAATAGCGTTGTTAAAATTGTTGGCAAAATAACGTCGCCGGGGGAGATTGAGCCAAGAGTTGTTCTAAGTGCTAAAACTGATGATGGTATAATCTGAATACTCGTGGCGTTTATTACGAAAAACATTGCAATTGCATACTCGGTTTTTGGGTGCTTTTCAAGTTCGTTTATTGCCTTTATGCCCATTGGGGTTGTTGCACCGCTCATTCCTAAAATGTTAGCAGACATATTTAGTGCAATAAAGTCGTTTGATTTTTCTGGCAATTTTCCAAATAAGAATTTATTTATTGGAGTTAGTAATCGCGCAAACTTATTTGATAAACCAGACTTGTCAAGCATTTCAAAAACGCCTAACCACACTGCGTAAACCACCACCATTTTTAGCGATAAATCAAGTGCTTTGTTTCCACCGCTTAGCATGGCGGAAAGTGCTTGTTCGGGATGGTTAAAAAGCAAGATAATCGTTGATAAAATTAAAACAATGCCAAAAATTACGTTCATAGTTAAACTTTATGCCTAATATTTGTTGAATATGCGACGAAAATGTGTTAAAATATATTAGGTATATTTTAATTTTTATGCTAAAAAATATTGATTTAAAGTTTGGTCAAAATTTAGGAGACGTTATGAAGCAAAAATATTACATTACAACTGCTATCGCATACACTTCCGGTAAACCGCACATTGGAAACACTTACGAAGCAATTTTAGCCGATAGTATGGCGCGTTTTAAAAGATATCAAGGATATGATGTGTTTTTTCAAACAGGGACTGACGAACACGGTCAAAAAATAGAAGAAAAAGCAGCAGTAGCAGGCGTTTCTCCAAAAGAGTTTGTAGATAAGGTTGCAAACGAAATTAAGTCCATTTGGGAGCTTGTTGGCGTTTCTTATGATAAATTTATAAGAACGACTGACGAATATCACGAAAAACAAGTTCAAAAGATATTTAAAAAGCTCTATGAGCAAGGGGATATATATAAAGGTTCATATCAAGGTTGGTACTGCACGCCTTGCGAGTCTTTTTGGACGGAAAGTCAACTTGTTGACGGAAAGTGCCCAGATTGTGGCCGTCCAGTAAAACAATCTCAAGAAGAAGCTTATTTCTTTAAAATGAGCAAATATGCAGATAGACTTATCAAATATTACGAAGATCACCCCGAGTTTATTACGCCTGTTTCTCGTAAAAATGAAATGGTCAACAACTTTTTAAAGCCGGGGCTTCAAGACCTTTGTGTGTCAAGAAGCACGTTTAAGTGGGGCGTGCCCGTTGATTTTGATGACAAGCACGTTGTTTACGTTTGGCTTGATGCATTAACTAACTATATTACTGGCTTAGGGTATGACGTTGATGGCAATAATGCAGACCTTTACGATAAATTTTGGCCGGCAGACGTGCACGTTATCGGTAAAGATATCATTAGATTCCATACTATTTATTGGCCCATTTTCCTTATGGCGCTTGGTGTTCCGCTACCCCAAAAGGTTTACGGACACGGTTGGTTGCTTCAAGACGGGGGCAAAATGAGTAAGTCAAAGGGTAACGTTATGTATGCCGACGATTTGGTTGACTTCTTTGGTAAAGATGCCGTTAGATATTACGTTCTTACCGCTATGCCACAAGATAACGACGGTTTAATTTCTTGGGAATCCGTAATTGAAACGATTAACAGCGATTTAGCGAACGTTTTCGGTAACTTAGTAAGTAGAACTATCGCTATGTCGAATAAATATTTTGGCGGGGTTGTTGTTGATGCTGGCGCATCGGAAGCAATTGACGAAGACTTAAAAGCAGTCGTTAGTCAAGCAGTTAAAAAAGTTGCTGCTAAAATGGACGAGTTTAAGATTGCTGATGCACTCTTTGAAATTTTTACCGTTTTCCGCAGAGCAAACAAATATATAGACGAAACGATGCCGTGGTCGCTCGCTAAAGATGAAAGTAAAAAAGATAGACTTGCAACTGTTTTGTATAATTTAACAGAAAGCATTATTATCGGAACGTCGCTACTTGCTCCATTTATACCGGATACTTGTGATAAAGTTGCAAAAATGCTCAATCAGCCGTTAAGAAGCTACGATGACGCTGATAAATTCGGTTTAATTAAAGAAAGTAAAGTTACTGATGCACCGGAAATTTTGTTTGCAAGGCTTGACGGGGTTAAAGTGATGGAAAAGGTTAATGCGATGATAGAGCAAAGACAAGAAAAAGTTGAACCGAAAAAAGAAGAAAAGAAAAGTGACGTTAAACTTCACGATCATTCTGAAAAGGAACCTATCGAAATTGACGATTTTGCAAAGGTTCAAATTAAAATTGCCCTTGTTACTGCTTGTGAAAAAGTTGAAAAGAGTAAAAAGCTCTTAAAACTTACCGTAAAACTTGGAGAAGAAACGAGAACGGTGGTTAGTGGTATTGCGTTAGCGTATACTCCCGAACAACTAATTGGCAAGAAACTTGCAATGATTACTAACTTAAAACCTGCAAAGCTCTGTGGAATTGTTAGTGAAGGCATGATTATTTGCGCGGAAAACGACGAAGGAAAGCTTGCGTTCCTTACGCCCGAAAAAGATATAGAAGACGGAAGTCAGGTGTTCTAATGTTTGTCGATACACATTGTCATCTTCACGATCCCAAGCTAATTGATACGGACCAAGTGGTAAAAGACTATTTGTTGTCTGGTGTTGAAGTTGCGATAAATATGGCTTGTTGTGCGCTTACTTCTGAAAAGGGAAAGGAACTTGCAGAAAAATATCCGTCCGTTTACTTTGGAACTGGTTGTCATCCAAGTGACGCGGGTGGTTTTGACGAGCAGGAGTTTGATAGGATAAAACAACTTACGTCGCACCCAAAGTGTGTTGCGGTCGGTGAGATTGGATTGGATTATTATTGGAAGCCGTTTGATAAAGACAAGCAAATGCAAGCATTTTTAGCACAAATAGAGCTTGCGAACGAATGTAAATTACCAATATCTATACATTCAAGAGATGCTACGGCAGACACGATTAAAGTTTTAAAAGAAAACAAGTCTAAATTAACTCACGGAGCGGTTATGCATTGCTATTCTGGCAGTGTTGAAACGGCAAAAGAAATTGTTAAAATGGGAATATATATCTCGTTTGCCGGTCCGTTAACGTTCAAGAATGCAAACACGCTTTTAGACGTGGCGAAGTTCGTGCCGTTTGATATGTGCTTAACCGAAACCGATTGTCCGTATTTAGCCCCACACCCGTTAAGGGGGACGGTTAACGGACCTAAAAACGTGCCCATAATTACTGCAAAATTAGCCGAACTAAAAAATAAGAGCGTTGAAGACATGGCAAATATTGTTATGGAAAACGCAAAAAGACTGTTTAATAAGATAAAATAAAAAAATATAGCCGACGTCGGTCGGCTATATTTTGAATTAAACATCATTTGTGTGAAATGTTTGTGTAAAGAAACTCTTTACGTTATTATAATACGCAAGTGCCTAGTATTTATACAACGATAAAAAAGGAAAAATATGGTAAATCTTAACAATTTATTAAAAAAGCATAATCTTTCACTAAAAAAGGCGTTTGGTCAAAACTTTTTGTCTGACGACAGTTTGTTGGAGCAAATCGTAGAAAATGCAAATATTACCGAAAACGATACCGTATTAGAGATTGGCTGTGGTGCGGGCACGCTTACAAGAGCTATCGCAAAAAAAGCGAAAAAGGTTGTTGGATACGAAATTGATACTCGCTTAAAACCCGTGCTGAACGAAACGCTTGCCGAGTTTAATAACGTTGAAATAGTTTTTTCAGACGTTATGAAAAATAAAATTGCAGACGTTGAAAGGAAACTGGGTGGAGAATATACGCTCGTTGCAAATCTTCCGTATTATATTACCACGCCGATTATAATGCGATTTATTGAACAGGCAAAGAACGTTAAGGCGCTTGTGGTTATGGTGCAAGAAGAAGTTGCGATTAGGCTTGCATCTAAGCCAAATTCAACTGATTACGGTGCTATTACCGTCGCGATAAATCTGCGCGGTGACGCGGAAGTAGTTATCCGCGTTCCACGAGAAAAGTTCACGCCTGCACCAAACGTTGATTCTGCAGTGGTTAAGATTAACGTTCAAAAGGACAAGTTTAACGGCGTTGATTTAACTGCGGTTAGAGAAGTGGTTAAATGCGCGTTTACAAGCAGAAGAAAAATGCTTGTAAACAATCTTATGAACGGGTTAAAAATGTCGCGAGAGCAAGCTACTTGTGCCTTGCAGTCGGCAAATATTGACGTAACGGCACGAGCGGAAAATCTAAGTTCGGAAGACTACGTTAATTTAACTAAAATATTAAATGAGAGAAAATAATATGAAAAAACAAAAAATTGTGCTTGCAAGTGCAAATGCTCATAAGATAGAAGAAATTTCCGATATGCTTCCAGAATACGAAGTGGTTGGCTATAAGCAATTAGGTTTGGATTTTGAAATAGAAGAAAACGGAAACACATTTTATGAAAACGCACTGATTAAAGCTAAAGCCGTGTCTGATGCGCTTAATTTACCTGCGCTTGCCGACGATAGTGGTATTTGTGTTGACGCACTTAACGGTCAACCGGGAATATATAGTGCAAGATACGCAGGGGACGGCATTGACGAGCACAACAATCAGTTGCTGTTAAACAACATGCTTGGCGAAACTAATAGAAAAGCGAAGTTCGTTTGTTGTATGGTTGTTTATTTCCCTAACGGAGATATTATTACTGCGACGGGCGAAACTCATGGTAAAATTTTGGATAAATGTTACGGTGTAAACGGTTTTGGTTACGACCCGTTGTTTTATAGCGATGATCTTAATATAAGTTTAGGAATTGCAAGTTCGGAGCAGAAAAATAAAATCAGCCACCGCTATCGCGCGTTAAGTCAAATCAAGCAAAAACTTGAAGACTATAATAAAAGAGAGTTTTAATTATGAATATATATGATAAGGTTGAACAATTAATAGGGAATACTCCGTTATATTTGCCAAAAAAGCTTTTAGATAAGTTAAACGTTAATTGTAAAATATATCTTAAATTAGAATGTTTTAACCCTGCTGGAAGCATTAAGGATAGGGTTGCGCTCTATATGCTCAATCAAGCGAGAGAACAGGGCAAAATTGGCGAAGGCGCAACCATAATTGAACCAACAAGTGGCAATACGGGGATTGGGCTTGCCAGCCTTTGTGCTTCACTTGGTTATAAACTTATTTTAACCATGCCCGACACAATGAGTGAAGAAAGACGGACAATTTTAAGGGCTTACGGGGCGGAGCTTGTTTTAACGGATGGAAAACTTGGCATGAGTGGTTCTATTGAAAAAGCCAAAGAATTACAAGCAAAAACACCAAATAGTTTTATTCCTTCTCAATTTGACAATCCATATAATCCCATAGCTCATTATAAAACGACAGCGCCTGAAATTTTTGAAGCGTTGCAAGGTGATTTGCAGTTTTTCGTTGCAGGAATTGGAACGGGTGGAACTATTTCGGGTTCGGCAAAATATTTTAAGGAAAAAAATAGCGATATCAAAGTTGTAGGTGTTGAGCCGTTTTCTTCTCCACTTATATCTAAAGGGGTTGCTGGGGCACATAAACTTCAAGGAATAGGAGCTAATTTTATTCCCAATAATTATGATAGTTCGCTGGTTGACGACGTTGTTGCAGTTAAAGACGAAGATGCTTTTTATTATGCTAAATTACTCGCTAAGGAAGAAGGTTTACTTGTTGGAATTACTTCAGGAGCAATTTTGTCTGCGGCTATTGATATTGCAAAGCAAAAAGAAAACGATGGTAAAACCATCGTTGCGATTATGCCTGACTCAGGCAATAGATATTTATCAACGGAATTATTTAAGTAAAGAAAAAAGCCACCCAATAGGGTGGCTATAATTTGCTTTTATTAATTAAGCTCTTTCAACTTTACCGCTCTTTAAGCATCTAGTGCAAACGTATTCCTTAGAAACGGTGCCGTTTTCACTTTTAACGCTAACTTTTTGAAGGTTTGCATTATAAAGCTTAGGGGTTTTACGGTTAGAGTGGCTAACCAAGTTGCCAGAAAGTTTGCCTTTTCCGCATACACTACAAATTCTACTCATATTTTTATCCTCCAATTGGACTTATTAGTTTATTAACATCGAATACTTTACCATATAATGCGATAAAAAGCAACAAAAATTAAGGTGTTTTGATAAATTTTTCTATTAAATATTTAAAGAAAAGTTTTTTTTGAGTAATTAACGGTAAAGTGTTGCAAAAAACGTTGAAATATTGTAAAATAATTATAGCGTATTAAGAGAGGTTATTATGCCCGGTATAACGAATAATATTTATGGAAAGATTACGATAACGGATAAAACCATAGAACGTTTTATTTATCACGTAGCGATGGACTGCTATGGGATGATGGGGTTTGCCCATAAAAACACGTTTGATTTTATTTGTGGCATGTTTAAGGAGCGTTCTGCCGTTAAGGGTGTTAAAGTGCACTCGTTAGGGGACAGAATTTTTATTGAGTTGTCAGTTGTTCTTAAATATGGTGCTTCTATTAAAGCTGTTGTTGAAGCTTTGAAAGAATCAGTTAAGTATAAGGTTGAACGTTTTACCGGTATGCTCGTTGATACTATCAATATCAACGTTATGGGCGTAAAAAACTAACGCTAATAAATTTTACGATTATTCCATTTGGAGTGAGATATGCAAAAAACGATTAATGGCGCAATGCTTAAATCCATGATTTTTACGGCGGCAAAACTACTTGAAGTTAATAGAGCAGCTATTGATGCTCTTAACGTATTTCCGGTGCCTGATGGTGACACGGGAACAAATATGTCGTTGACGTTTCAGTCAGCAGTAAAAGAACTTGCAAACTGTAAAAGCAACAAAATTGAAGATATAACCGAAGCGGTTACTAAGGGTGCACTCCGTGGTGCTCGTGGTAACTCTGGCGTTATTCTTTCACAAGTTTTAAGGGGTTTTTGTAACACTCTTAAAAAAGGACAAGATATTGACACCAAACTTTTCGCGCAAGCACTTATGAGTGGTGCGGAAATAGCATACGGTGCAGTGAGCAAACCCAAAGAAGGTACTATGCTCACCGTAGCAAGAATGGTTGCCGAACACGCGCAATCAATTCGTAGCAAACATAAAACTTTTGAAACATTCTTACCTGAAATCATCTCTGCGGGAAATCAAGCTGTTGAATTAACTCCAAGTTTGCTTCCTGTTTTGAAAAAGGCAGGCGTTGTTGACGCTGGTGGTAAAGGTTTGATGTGTCTTTACGAAGGAATGTTCAAGGCTCTCAACGGCGAAAGCGTTAGTGAAGAAGCTGTTGTTCCGCAAGTTGGAATCGTTGATTCTGCAATGGAACATGCAGATATAATGAATTTGGGAGCAATTGAATTTGCTTATTGTACGGAATTCTTTATAGTTAATCTTAAAAAGAAAACCACGATTTCTGATATAGAGAAATTAAGAGAATATCTTATGAGCATTGGTGACAGTGTTATTACTGTTGGCGACTTAGAGTTTGTTAAAGTTCACGTTCACACCAACCAACCGGGTAAAGCACTTACCAAAGCGTTAGAATTGGGCGAATTGGATAGACTTAAAATCGAAAATATGTTAGAGCAAAACCGTGCGCTCATGAAGAAATATGAAGCTGAAAAGAAAGACATGGGCATGGTTGCTATTTCTGCTGGCGACGGCATATCGGGAATCTTCAAGGATTTAATGGTGGACGTTGTTGTTGAAGGTGGACAATCTATGAATCCTTCAGCTGACGATATTGCGAACGCCGTTGCAAGAGTTAACGCTGATAACGTTTTTGTTTTCCCGAATAATAAGAACATTATTCTTGCGGCAGAACAAGCAAAAGCGTTAGTACAAAACAAAAAAATTCACGTTATCCCAACAAAGAATATCCCACAAGGTTTCTCTGCTGCACTTGCGTTTAATCCTGAATTGCCTGCTGATGAAAATAAAGCAAATATGATTCATGCGCTCGATATGGTTACCGTTGGTCAGGTTACCTATTCTGTTAGAAATACTAAACTTTATGGTTTTGACCTTAAAGTTGGCGACATAATGGGATTAGATAGCAAAAAAATTCTGGCTAAGGGGGACGATATCCACACAGTTACGCTTAACCTTATTGAAAAGTTACGTAGTGGCGAAGAAATTATAACGCTTTATTACGGGCAAGACGTTAAGGAAGAAGACGCTGTTAAACTTCAACAAGCAATCGTTGAAAAATATCCTGAATGCGACGTTGATATTCACTACGGTGGTCAACCTATTTACTATTACTATATTGCTTTAGAATAATTTACAAGGGAAAGAAATTCTTTCCCTTTTTTAATAACTATGGAATTAACAAAGATACGCAACGTTAACGAAAAACGCGAAAAGGAATTTAATAAATTAGGAGTGTTTGACACGGCAGATCTTGTCAGATACTTTCCGCGCGCTTATATTGACCTAAGAGAAAGGCAATTATTAAAATATGCGTATCATAACGATATCGTGTTAACTGCTGGAAAGGTTGTAAGTCTTCCGTTAACACATTTTTACCGCAAAGGTGGTTTAGTTAAAATAGTTTGCGAACAAGAAGATTTTGTTTTTCAAGTAATTTGGTTTAATCAACCCTACGTTGCAAGCAAGCTTAAAGCAGGGGAAGAATATTTATTTTATGGTAGAGTAAGAATAGAAAACGGCGTAACAAGTATTGTTAATCCGTCGTTTGAACTGTGCGATAAAGCCTTTAGATTAAAGGGCATAGTCCCGCAATACACAGTTAAAGGTTCTCTCACGCAAAAGCTCGTTAGAGATAGTGTTCGCCTTGCTGTTAATCTTGAAAAACCGAAAAGCATTATCCCTATAGATTTACAGGCGAAATACGACCTTAAAGACTTGTATTCTGCATATCAAGAAGTGCACAATCCAACAAGTTTTGAAAAGGCAAAAATCAGTGCTGAACGAATTGCTGTTGAAGAATATTTTGCGCTAATTTCTGCATTTAGAATAATAAAGGGTACAAGAGAGCAGGTTAGGATAAATAAATACGATTGCACTTCAAAAGAACTTTTAGAATTTATCGTTAAAAGATTTAACTTTGAATTTACCGCTGGACAAAAGTCAGCGGTTAACGAAATCTATTCTGATATGCTCAGCGGAAAGGTTATGAACAGGCTTATGCAGGGCGACGTTGGCAGTGGTAAAACCGCCGTTAGTCTTTGTGCGTTATTTGTAGCCGTAAAAAGTGGATATCAGGCGGTAATGCTTGCGCCCACTGAAGTTCTTGCAATGCAAAACTATAACGCCGTAAAAAAGGCATTTCCTGACTACAACGTGGGGCTTATAACAGGCTCGATGACTGCAAAAGAAAAAAGAGAAATTAAGCTTGCCGCTGCGCAAGGTTGGATAAATATATTAGTAGGAACGCATGCGGTTTTAGAAGATGACGTTAAGTTTAAAAAGCTTTCGCTTTGTATATGTGACGAGCAACAAAGATTTGGAGTAGCACAACGAAGTAGCTTGCTAAATAAAGGAATAACGCCAGACGTTTTAGTTATGAGCGCAACGCCCATTCCAAGAACGCTTGCACTTATTTTTTACGGCGATTTAGATATTACTACTATATCCGATAAGCCAAAAATGCGCGTGGAAATTCAGACGAATATAGTGCCAACGCACAAATATAACGACATGCTTAATTTTATCGAAAATGAGATAAAAAACGGCAGACAAGCATATTTTGTTTGTCCAAAAATAGAAGGGGACGACGAAGGAACGGTTATGAGTGCAACCGAGTTGTACGAAGATTTAAAAGAACGGTTGCCGTCGGTTAGAGTAGGACTCTTGCATGGTAAAATGAAAGATAAAGAAAAAAACTCTATCATGCAAGACTTTAAGGATAAAAAGATTGATTTCTTAGTGTCTACAACCGTTATTGAAGTTGGGGTAGACGTTCCTGATGCATCTGTAATGGTAATTTATGATGCTGAACGTTTTGGGCTTTCTCAGCTTCACCAATTGCGTGGTAGAGTGGGTAGGTCTGATATTAAAAGTTACTGCTTCTTGCTTACCAAAAAAACAGACGGTGCGGGGCTTGAAAGACTAATTATATTAAAGGATAATTCAGACGGTTTTAAGATTTCCGAACACGACTATAAAATGCGTGGCTCAGGCGATTTTATGGGAGATAGGCAAAGCGGAAAGTTTATGAACGATTTGGGCGCGTTGAACTATTCAACACAGTCGATTTTCCTTGCGAAAAAAATAAGCGATGAAGTGTTTGAGATGGGAAAACCGCTTGATGCAATAAAGTCTGTCGCGATAAAAAAATATGACAAACTAAAAGACATTACGTTAAACTAAAAAACGCCGAAATAACGGCGTTTTTTGCGTTTTAATTAGTATAAACACCTAAAATTTTAATATATCTTATTCGTTCAAAAATATAATTATCCAAGGGTTTGTTCACGGTGTCAAAAGTGTGTGAACAAACGAAAATTTTACTGTTATAAACTTCGCTTACGATTAAACTGTGATAAAAATTTCCACTTAGTCTGCCAAGTTCTATAACGTCGCCAATTTCTATCTGATCGCTATTTACTAAGCGAGCAAATGGACCGATATCATTGTTGTTAATTAAAAAGTTGTATAAAAATTCTACGCCAGTCCACGAAGCTGTTCTATCGTGCAAATCGTTATAATACCAGCCTGTAACGTTTGTGTAATTCATAACTTTTGCGCCCGCGAAAACACATTGTGAAACGAAATTTGTGCAGTCACCGCCAAGATTGTCGAAATCGTAATATTTTGGGTTTCTGTTTAACGCCCACTTTAACGCGTATTCACGAACACTTTTTCTATCATATTGTTTTATTTTCATATTACAGTTTATTGCAAGCTTATTAAAAAGTGTTAAAATGAATAAATGTGGTGATTATTCATAATAATATTTAATATTTTCACAAATTATTTAATTTTCGTTATAAACAATGAAAAAAGGTTAATACATGTTTGACAAAAATAATTATATTATTTATAATTTATTAAAATAAAAAAATTTAGGAGATAAAACATGAAAAAGTTTATCACGATTGTTATTTCATTTTTACTTGCAACCGCATGTGCTATCAGCATGACGGCGTGCGCACCTAACGATTCTGCAATCACACCCGTTGAATCTGCAGTTTACGATGCAAACAAAAAGCAACTCGTTGTTGCAACCAACGCTGCATTCCCTCCGTTTGAATACAAAATGGGAAACAAATTTGCTGGTATCGACATGGAAATCGCAAAAGGTTTTGCAGACTACTTAGGTTGGGAAATTGTTATCATGGATATGGATTTTGATGCAGTTGTAACTTCTGTTGGTAAAAATGGCGTAGATATTGCTATGGCAGGTCTTACCGTTAACGAAAGCAGAAAACAAAGCGTTAATTTCACCAATTCATATTATAACGCTTCACAAGTTGTTATCGTAAGAGATGGCGACACTTCATTAAACGGCTTAACAACTGCGGCTCAAATTGATGCGGTGTTGAACCAAGCAGGTAATAAAATTGGCGTACAAAGCGGTACGACTGGCGAATTCTATGTGACTGGCGACGTTGAATGGGGCTTTGATGGCTTAACCAACGCAACGTGTAATCCTTATCCCAATGCTGCACTTGCTGTAACTGACCTTAAGAACGGCAACATCGACTACGTTGTTGTTGACGAAGCACCTGCAAAAAACATTGCAGAAGCAGTTGGTGGCGTGAAAGTAATTACTATTCCTTTAACCGTTGAAGAATATGCGTTTGGCGTAGATAAAAATCAACCCGATTTACTCGCTAAAGCAAACGAATATCTTGCTTTGATTAAATCAAACGGCACTTATGAAAAAATTGCTCAAAAATACTTCTCTAACACTTTAGAATCTAACGACTAATTATGAACGCTTGGGAAAAATTTGCTTTACAGTTTTTTACTTACGAGGGCTATAAGGAAGTTCTAAGTGGGCTACTTGTAACGATAGAAGTTGCTGTTTTAGGTCTTTTTATCGGTATAATTTTAGGCACGCTTATTGCTATAACTAGGGTAGTTCCTAAGTATAAAACGTTGCCAAAAATTTTAAATAGAATCAGTGACGTATACGTTGGGTTTTTTAGAGGAACGCCAATGGTTGTTCAATTGCTTATCGGGTATTTTGTTTTGATGCCCGCTTTAGGCTTGCACTTGGATAACGTTATTGTTTCAATAATTGTTTTTGGTATGAACAGCGGTGCGTATATATCTGAAATTATGCGTGCCGGCATAGAATCGGTGGATAAAGGTCAGCTCGAAGCAAGTCGTGCTTTGGGCATGACTTACCCGTCCGCTATGTTAAAAGTTGTGATTCCGCAGGGTATAAAAAACATTTTACCAACTTTGGGTAATGAGTTTATTGTTCTCATTAAAGAAACGTCGATTTTGTCGTTTATTGCCGTTGTAGACGTTACTAAGGCTTTCCGTGCGATTGGTGATGCTAACTACGAATATATTATTCCGTATTTAGCTTTAGCCGTTGTATATTTAGTTTTAGTATTGATTATAACGTTCTGCATAAGACTTTTGGAAAGGAGGCTGAAGAGAAGTGATAGATAATATACAAAAAACGTCAGCCAATTACGATCAATCTGTGATATTAGACGTGATTGACCTTAAGAAAAGTTTTGGCAAACACGAAGTTTTAAAAGGAATTGATATAAAGATAAAAAAAGGCGAAAAAATCGTTGTTATCGGGCCAAGTGGTTGCGGTAAATCAACGTTTTTAAGATGCTTAAACTGTCTTGAAGACCCGACTGGTGGGCACATTTATTTCCACGGGGAAGACCTTGTGGATATGAGAGTTGATATTAACGTGCACCGCCAAAAAATTGGTATGGTTTTCCAACATTTTAATTTGTTTAACAATTTAACCGTGTTGCAAAATATTATGCTTGCGCCAGTTAATATCGGAAAGAAAAGCCTAAAGAAAATCAAACGCAAAAACTTTTTTATAAAGCTTTGCAATTTATTTAAAGGCAATAACAAAAAGATGGCTTTATTTCCAATTGATAAAAATCTTGCAGAGATAAAGAAGGATGCAGAGATAAAGGCATTAAAACTTTTAGAAAGAATTGGCTTGCAAGATAAAGCTAACGCATATCCTTCAACCTTGTCAGGCGGTCAAAAGCAACGTATAGCCATTATTAGAGCACTTGCAATGGAGCCAGAAGTTATGCTTTTTGATGAACCGACTAGTGCTCTCGACCCAGAAATGGTTGGAGAAGTTTTAGAGCTTATGAAAGAGCTTGCAAACGAAGGGATGACCATGGTGGTTGTTACCCACGAAATGGGCTTCGCAAAAGAAGTTGCTTCAAAAATTATATTTGTTGATGACGGTGTTATTAAAGAATCTGCACAGCCAAAAGAATTCTTTGATAATCCAAAAAATGAAAGACTTAAAGAGTTTTTATCTAAGGTATTGCAATAGGTAACCGTATGTCTAATAAAAATTGTTTAATGGTAGGTTTTTCTCGTGTAGACATAACCCCACCTATAGGAATAAGTGTTGAAGGTTATTTTATCGATAGATATGCCGACGGTGTTTTAGACAATATCGAATTGAATACGTTGGCTATAAGTGATGGAAATAATCTCGTTCTATTGTTGTCAATGGACAACTGCGAAATTAGAGCAGATATTCTTATGGAATTTCGTTTAGAAGTTAGCAAAAAAACTAACGTGCCCGTGCAAGCGATTTTTATTCACACAACACACACCCATACTGCTCCTTCAGTAAAAAAGAGTGATGATGCGTTAATTAACGAATATAGGGCATTCGTGCGTGAAAAGTGTGTTGAAGCATCTTCACTTGCAATAACCGATTTAAAACCTGCAAAAATAGGATATGGCGTAGGCATTGCACCAAACATAGCATTTATTCGTCGTTTTCTTATGAAAGACGGCACGTTTATGACCAATCCGGGTGTTAACAACCCCGATGTTGTTAGACCTGTAGGCGACGTTGACGAGCGTGTTGGCGTATTAAGATTTGATAGAGAAAATGCACCGACTGTTGTTCTGGTAAACTTTGGTAATCACCCCGATACCGTTGGTGGTTGTAAAATATCAGGGGATTGGCCCGCTTTTACAAGAAAATTCGTTGAAAAGGCTATTGATAATACGGTATGTTTGTTTTTTAACGGCGCAGAAGGTGACGTTAATCATGTTAACGTTAAACCTAAACAGGGAGATTTTAACGATCTTAAAGAAGATTTTGATGGATGTTCGCGCGGGTATGGGCACGCTAGACACATGGGTAGAGTAGTTGCGGGCGCAGTTATGCAGGTTTTTGACAAAGTTAACTATTTTGATGTTGAAAGTGTTAAATTTGCTCAAAAAATCACCAAAATTCCATCGAATATGCCTACGAAAGAAGAACTTGTGCTTGCCCGTAAATATAACGACTTGCATAAGGCAGGAAGAGATGACCTTATTCCGTATGACGCAATGATGCTTACTACGGTTGTTGCAGAAGCGCAAAGAATGATTGATTTAGAGCATGGGCCAGAGTTTTTTGACCTTGAAATTGGTGCAATAAAGCTTGGTAAAGTTGCAATCGTTACCATACCGGGAGAGCCGTTTAACGGCATAGGCGTTGCGCTTAAAGACACTGCTGATTACGATTTGGTTATTCCTTGTTGCTTAACAAATGGTGCTGAAGGTTATTTCCCGATGAGTGACGCTTACGAGCAAGGCGGTTACGAAGCGCGTAGTTCTATTTTTAAGGCTGGGGTTGCTGAAATTATTATAAACACGGGCAAAGAACTATTACAAAAATTAAAATAAGTTTTAAAAGATAAAAGAGTCACGATATTTCGTGGCTCTTTTTTAATTATAATAAAATTAAAGTTCAATTTCCGCATATATTGGGAAGTGATCTGATGCAATTACTTTATGAACGCAATAGTTAACGACGTTAGCATTTTTAGGGGCAAAAATATAGTCAATATGTATTTCAGGATTAAACGATGAAAAAGTGTATTCATTGTTTCCAGCAATTTTTGCACAACTGTTTAATCTTTGCTCTATTTGTGCAACGTACGGACTGTTTGGGCGTGAGTTAAGGTCGCCCATCATTATGATTGGAGTAGACGTTTGGTCGATTAACTCACACACTTTATTTGAGATTGATTGCAATTCAAATTGAGCAAGACCGTAGTGCGTGACTAAAAATTTAACAATACTTCCATTAACGTTTACGTCTGTCCAAATAATAGTTCTGTTTTCGTGCCAAACATTTTCAGCGCGCTTGTCTTCTGGTAGGGTGGGGATATTAAACGATTGAATATTTTCTAACGGGTATTTTGATAAGATAGCGTTGCCAATATCCGTCCAGCCATAGTCGTGACCTTGCGAAAAATAATAGTAGTTAAATCCTGCAAGTTTTGCAAGTTTTTCCGTTTGGTGAATAAATGGCTGGAATCCTTCGTTTCCGAAGTTGAAAACTTCATTTAAGCCTATAACGTCTAAATCAAGCGACTTAATAATGCCTGCAGTTTTTTCTATGTTAACGCCTTTAGTTGTACGTTCGTATGTGGGGGCAAATTGTTCGTAGTCACAGCAATGACAAATGTTATACGTGCCGATTTTAAGTTTCATCACATACTCCTTCTAAACATGGTGACTTTTTATGAAAATATTATAGTGTATTTTAATTTATAAGTCAATTATTTGTGAAAATTTACGTTGCAAGGATATATGCAAAATAGTTTTATAACACATAACAAAAAAGTTATGAAATTTATTGTAATATAGTTGTAATTTACTTTACAAATAC
Source organism: Christensenellaceae bacterium (assembly GCA_045637285.1). Lineage (GTDB taxonomy): Bacteria > Bacillota > Clostridia > Christensenellales > Borkfalkiaceae > UBA1259. Next base: position 22,643 of record JAZTZE010000032.1, read on the forward strand.
ATTATAAAGTATTACAATCATTAAGGTTGAAAAAAAGGAAGGAAAGTTGCTATGGCACAAACTCTTTTATGTTTATCAATTGCATTGTTTTCAGGCCTAATGTTATCAAGGCTTGCTAAGTTAGTTAAGCTACCAGCGGTTACCGCATATTTGGTTGCAGGTATTCTTATTGGTCCGTTTTTGTTGGGTGGCTTAGGCGTTGAAGGCTTAGGTTTTACGAGTGCTGAAAACATTGAATCGTTTGGGATTATTTCAGACGTTGCGTTAGGTTTTATTGCATTTTCAATAGGTAACGAGTTTAGGTTATCACAATTAAAAAGAATTGGCAAGCAAGCTACGATCATAGGTATATTCCAAGCTGTATTTACAACGGTAATTGTTGATATAGCGTTAATAGGATTGTCATTATTAATGCCTGAAATTCTTCCGCTTCCCGTTGCAATAATCATGGGTGCAATCGCAGCAGCTACCGCACCTGCCGCAACCTTAATGGTTGTAAGGCAATACAAAGCAAAAGGTCCGGTTACCGACGTTTTGCTTCCCGTCGTTGCTCTTGATGACGCAGTAGGTTTGGTTTTATTCTCTGTTTCGTTTGGTGTGGCAAAAGCTCTTATAGCAGGGCAATTAAGTATTGTTGCTATTATTATTGAGCCCATTATTGAAGTTGTTCTGTCTGTTGGGCTTGGCGCATTAGTTGGTTATGTGTTTACGTTTTTTGAAAGGTTTTTCCACTCGCGTTCAAAAAGACTTTCAATGTCGGTCGCATTCGTTTTGCTTACGGTTGCGATATCAAGCTTTAAGTTTGAATTGTTTGGCATTCACGTTGCCTTTTCACCGTTATTATCATGTATGATGCTTGGAACTATTTTCTGCAATGCATGTGATTTTTCAGAACAACTTATGGATAGGCTTGATCGTTGGACTGCACCGATTTACATATTGTTCTTTGTAATCAGCGGTGCAGAGCTTGATCTCGGAGTATTGTCTGACGTTGTAATCGTTTTGATTGGCATTGCATATATTGTTTTCCGTTGCGTAGGTAAGTATTTTGGTGCAAGTTTAAGTGCTACTATGGCAAAGAGCGTTCCTAATATAAAAAAGTATTTAGGTATAACGTTGTTCCCGCAAGCAGGTGTTGCATTAGGAATGGCTATGATGGTTAAAAATGCCGGAATAGGCACTGTTGGTATAATTATTGAAAGCCTAACGTTGTTCTCTGTATTAGTTTATGAACTTGTTGGTCCGTTCCTAACAAAAATTGCGCTTCAAAAAGCTGGTGAAATTGACCCCGAAGGTAAGGTCAGTGAAAGACATGGATTATCCAAATAAACAAAAAGCACTTCAGATATAATTCTGAGGTGCTATACATTCTTCTGACTAAACTTTGGACTTTTGGTGTTTTTTATACATCAAGGGAGAAAGGTTTTCTTTTTTCTTAAAAATAAGCCCGAAATAATTTGCTGACGAAAAGCCACAAAGCTCTGCTATTTCGTTTACGCTTTTATCGGTGTTTAACAACATTTCTTTTGCTTTTGAAATGCGAATATTTAATAAATAATCAATGGGGGAGCAACCCAAAAATTTGTTAAAGTTATAAATCAGTGCGCCTTTTGATATAAAGAAATGATTGGCTATTTGATTTAGCGTGGTTTTCTTATCGTAATTACTGTTAAGGTAGTCAACTGCTTTTAAAACCAACGGTGGCACGTATTCTTGTTCGGGGTATTCGTGGCTTTGAGCGTTTAACGTAAGTTCGCTTATAAGATAAATTATGTATGAAAAAAGAGCCTTAATAACGTGTTCAGAGTGTTTTTTTCTTTTGTCTACGGCAAGAAGCTTGTCGAACGCATCAATAAGCGTAAGTGATTCTCCGTGGCTTAAATTTATCACTGTTAGCGACTTTTTTTGTAAGGTTTGTCGTTGAAATTCATCAAGGTAACTGTCCGTAAAATAAATGTTATATCTTTCAAACCCTTCGCCTTCGGTTTTATGAAGTGAATGCGGGGGGATAATTAACAGTGACGGTGCAGTTATTTTGCAGAGTGTGTTTGACAAAAAAAAGGTACGACTACCTTTTTGTAAAAAATATATTTCATAATGTGGGTGAGAGTGAAGGTCGATCATCGACCATTCAGTGCTCTTAATGGATTTTTCAATTTCAATAAATTTCATAATAGTATTGTAATATATATGTAATTTATTAAAAGTTTATCATTTTTAGTATTGATAGTCAAGTATTATTATGTTATAATAATAAAAAAAATTTTAAGGTGACTATATGATTAAAGTATTACAATTTGGTGAAGGAAATTTTTTAAGAACTTTCGTTGATTATTATTTTGACGAACTTAACTTAGAAGGCGGAAATTATGGCGTTAATATTGTAAAACCCATAACCTTCGGAAGTTTGGATAAATTTGTTAAACAGGACAATAAATATCACGTTGTATTGCGTGGAAGCATTAAGGGCGAAGCTGTTGAAAAAGTTAAAAAGATTAACGTTTTGCAAGACGTTATTTGTCCTTTTGAAAATTATGATAAATATATCGCACTTGCAAGCGATCCGGAATTAAAGATAATCGTTTCTAACACCACCGAGGCTGGTATTTGCTTTAATGCTAACGATAAATTTGAAGATTTTGAAGCAAACACTTATCCTGCAAAGTTAACCAAATTCTTGCTTGAAAGATTTAACGCTGGGTTAGACGGTGTATATTTAATGCCTGTTGAACTTATTGATAACAATGCAGACGAGCTTAAAAAGTGCGTAGATAAATATATCGACCTTTGGAATCTTAGTGCTAAATTTAAAAAATGGAACGATGAAAACAACTTCTATTGCAACACTTTGGTTGACAGAATTGTTTCTGGTTATCCTAAAACAAAAGAAGACGTTGAACATATTGAAAAGCTTATCGGAGAAAAAGACGAATTAGTTTCAATCGGCGAGCCGTTTGGTCTTTGGGCGGTTGAAAAGAAAGGCGATATCGCTAAGTATATTAAAGAAGGTTCTCACGGCATTGACGTTGTTTTAACCAATGATATTAATTACTACAAAAAGAGAAAGGTTAGAGTATTAAATGGAAGCCACACCAATATTGTTCCCGTTGGACTTTGGTCTGGTGCTGTTACGGTTTACGACTGTATGGTTGATGAAAAATTGAAATCATTCCTTCAAGAAACCTTGGATAATGAAATTATTCCGTTTGTATCTGACGACGTTAACGCTACTAAACAGTTTGCCGATAGCGTTACTGATAGATTTATGAATCCATATTTAAATCACCAGCTTATTAGTATTTCGCTTAACAGTATTTCTAAGTGGAGAGCAAGAAACTTGCCAAGTTTTAAGGATTACTATGCTAAGTATGGCAAAATTGCACAAAATCTTACCTATGGTTTTGCTTGCCTTATGAAGATTTATAGTGGACTAAAAGAAGTTGACGGTAAATATATTTGTAAACTTCCTTCAAGAGAAGTTCAAATTCAAGACGATCTTCCTTACTTGCAATATTTTGCAAACGGTGGTAGCGTTAAAGAATTTATGGCAAAAGTTGACGTTTGGGGCGAAGATTTAACCAAATACGAAAATTTCTATAATAAAGTGGAAGAAATTATTAATAGCTTATGAGTAAGATAATTATTAACGAAAAAGATAACGTAGGCGTATGCTTAACTGCACAGGGGGACATTCCTGCAGGGCATAAGTATGCGCTCTGCGATATTAAAGCTAATGAATTTATTATAAAATATGGTGAAATAATAGGCAGAGCAACGTGTGATATTAAAAAAGGCGACTGGGTTCATTCTCATAACGTTAAATCACACCTTGATGAAAAAATGACCTATTCTTATGATTTTAGTGCCAATTGCTTTGACAAAAAGCAAGGAACGTTCCGTGGTTTTAAACGCAAATTCGGTAGAGCGGGTATTAGAAACGAAATTTATATAATTCCCACTGTTGGTTGCGTTAACAACGTATGTATGCGCCTTGAAAAACTTTCTCAACAGTACGTTAAGGGCTCTATTGACGGCATTTTTGCTCTAACTCATCAGTTTGGGTGCAGTCAGCTTGGCGATGACAACGAAAATATTAAGAAACTTTTATGCGCAATTGCACTTAATCCTAATGCGAGTTACGTTCTTTTCGTTGGCTTAGGTTGCGAAAATAACGGTCTTGACGGAATAAAAGAATATCTTAAACCATTTGGTAGAGATAATATTGAATATTTCAATTGTCAAGACGTTGAAGATGAACTTTCATACGCTTTAGACATTATAAAGGGCTTTGCGGATAAAGCTAAAGATTTAATAAGAGAAGAAGTTGACCTTACAGAACTTTGCATTGGGTTAAAGTGTGGTGGTTCGGACGGATATTCAGGTATTACCGCGAACCCATTGGTTGGCAAAATTACTGACAAACTCATTTCGTTTGGTGGAAGTGCAATATTGACTGAAGTTCCCGAAATGTTTGGTGCAGAACAGCTTCTAATGAATAAGTGTAAGAATGAAGACGTTTTCACTCGTTATAAAAAGATGATTGAAGACTTTAAGGCTTATTACACTGACAACGGATTTCCCGTGTATGAAAACCCAAGCCCAGGCAATAAAAAGGGTGGGATAACAACTTTGGAAGAAAAGTCACTCGGCTGTGTTGAAAAAGCGGGCTCTACTGAAATAGTTGACGTTTTAGCGTATGGCGAGCTTGTTAAAGAACAAGGCGTTAGCGCGTTAGACGCACCTGGTAACGACCTTATCGCTGCAACGGCGTTGGCAAGTTCAGGCTGTCAAATCGTTTTATTTACGACTGGAAGGGGAACTCCGTTCTCGACTTTCGTTCCAACCATGAAAATATCAACAAATAATTATTTATCCAAACATAAAGATAATTGGATAGACTTTAACGCTTTCAGAATGGACGAAGATGGCTTGTTTAACTTGTTGATTGAAACGGTAAACGGTGATTATAAATGTAAAAGCGAAGATATAAGAGAAATTGCTTTTTACAAAAAAGGAGTAACGCTTTAATTAAAGCAACTTAATAAGGAGTATTTATGAGCTATATAAAGGATAATTTTTTATTAACAAACAAAACGGCAGAAAAGTTATATAACGACTATGCGAAAGATATGCCGATATTTGACTATCACTGCCATTTGCCCGAAGTGCAAATTTTACAAAACGCTTCTTTTAACGATATTTTTGAAATTTGGCTTAAAGGCGATCATTACAAGTGGCGTTTGATGCGTAATTTCGGCGTTGACGAAGAATATATTACGGGCGAAAAGAGTAATAAAGAAAAATTCTTTGCGTACTGCAAAGCGTTGGGAACGGCTTTTGGTAACCCGTTATATCACTGGTCGCAAGTTGAATTAAAAGAATTTTTTAATTGCGAAATAGAAATTAACGAAGAAAATGCCGAGCTTATTTGGGATTGGTGCAACGAATATATTAAAATTAACAACATCACACCACAAAGCTTAATTGAAAAATCTAACGTTACACATATTTTTACTACTAACGAAATTTTTGACGACACGTCAACGTTTGTAAAAATTAAAGAAAAAGATTACAAATTTAAGGTTATCCCCGCTTTCCGTGCTGATAAAATCATGAACGTTGAAGCGGAAGGGTATAATCTTACCATCAAAAAACTTGAAGCGTTGGTTGGTGACGTTAATAATATTGATGATCTTGAAAAAGCAATCGAAACAAGATTAAAAGAATTCATTAAGGTTGGAACTACGGCAAGTGATATTGCACTTCAAAGCGTTTATGCGATTGCAAGTAAAGAAGATGCGGACAAGGTGTTCAAGTGTGCGATTAACGGCGATAAAATCACTGCTGAACAAGCAGAAGCTTTCAAAGGATATTTTACTTATTTCTTGTTTAAGTTGTATGCTAAATATGATATTAGAACCGAGCTTCACATAGGTGCAATGCGTAACAACAACAGCAAAATGCTTAAAAAATTAGGTCTTGATACCGGTTACGACAGCATTGCTGAAGACAACAGCATTAAGCTTATGTCAAGATTGTTTGACAGGTTGAATGACGAAGATAGTCTTCCTAAAACAATCATTTTCAATCTTAATCCCAAGCTTAACACTGAAATTATGACTCTCGTTGGTTGTTTCCAAGATTCAAGCGCAAAGGGTAAGATTCAATATGGACCTGCATGGTGGTTCTTAGATAATAAGGTTGGAATGGAAAAACATCTTCAAGATTTAACAGCTACTGGTCACATCGCAACGTTCGTTGGTATGCTCACTGACAGTAGATCGCTTTTGTCATATCCAAGACATCATTATTTTAGAAGAATTCTTTGCAACTATTTAGGAACGCTCATTGAAAATGGCGAAATGACGACGAATTTAGAGTTTGTTGGCAAGGTTGTTAAAGATATATGTTATAATAATTCTATCAAGTATTTAGGAGTGTAATATGGACAAAAAAATACCTGTTGTTGTAATTAAAGAATTATCAGAAACCGAAAAGATTTTAACCGCGCTTAAAAACGACGGTATAAACTGTGCTGAAATTACGTTTAGAACGGCTTGCGCGGAAGACGCAATAAAGCTTGCTGTTCAAAAATTCCCAGACATGAACGTTGGTGCTGGCACTGTAATCAACAAAGAGCAATGCGTAAAGGCTATTAAAGCAGGTGCAAAGTTTATCGTTTCTCCGGGGCTTTCTGTTGCTGTTGCAAAAGTTTGTAAGTCAAAAAATATTCCTTATTATCCCGGTTGCGTAACACCGACAGAAATTATGGCGGCACTTGATTTAGGTATTACCGTCGTTAAATTCTTCCCTGCAAACGTTTACGGTGGCTTGAAGGCGTTAAAGGCTCTTTCAGCACCGTTTCCACAAGTTAAGTTTATTCCTACTGGTGGTGTAAATAAAGACAATTTAGATGAATTTTTGGCATTTGACAAGGTTTATGCGGTTGGTGGTAGCTTTTTTGTTGACGATGCATTGAAAAAAGGAGAATAATATGAAAAAAGTTGTTACTTTTGGTGAATTAATGTTAAGGCTTGCTCCTGAAAATTATTTAAGATTTGTTCAGAGCGACAAATTGGAAGCTACGTTTGGTGGCGCAGAAGCTAACGTTGCAGTTAGCCTTGCAAACTATGGTGTAGACGCTGCTTTTGTTTCAAAACTTCCTTCGCACGAAATTGGTCAATGCGCAGTTAACAGTTTAAGAAAGTTTGGCGTTGATACTTCAAAGATCGTTCGCGGTGGCGAAAGAGTCGGCATATATTACTGTGAAAAGGGTGCTAGCCAAAGACCAAGTAAAGTAATCTATGATAGAGCTTATAGCTCAATAGCAATGGCTAAAGCTGAAGATTTTGATTGGGCAAAGATTTTTGAAGGTGTTTCTTGGTTTCACTTTACTGGAATCACCCCTGCACTTTCTGACGAAGTTGCGGAAATTTGTTTGAATGCGCTAAAGAAAGCAAAAGAATTAGGGATTACAGTTTCTTGTGACCTTAATTTCCGCAAGAAATTATGGAGTAAAGATAAAGCCAAGGAAGTTATGACTAAACTTTGTGGTTATATTGATTACTGCATTGCTAACGAAGAAGATGCAAAAGACGTGTTTGGTATTGAAGCAGAAAACACTGATATTTATAGTGGAAAAATTGATAGAGAAGGGTATATTTCAGTTGCTAAACAACTTACCGATAAGTTCAACTTTAAAGGTGTTGCAATTACTTTAAGAGAAAGTATTTCGGCAAACGATAACAACTGGTCTGCAATGCTTTATACTGATAATCAAGCTTTCTTCTCGAAAAAATATGCAATGCATATTGTTGATAGAGTTGGTGGTGGCGATAGCTTTGGTGGCGGACTTATTTATTCATTGCTTAATGGCTTCGATAGTCAAAAAGCAATTGAGTTTGCGGTTGCTGCAAGTTGCTTGAAGCATTCAATTGAAGGCGACTATAACCTTGTAAGTGCATCTGAAGTAGAAGCTCTTGCAGGCGGAAACGCAAGTGGCAGAGTTCAAAGATAAATTAACGAATAAAGCGCGCAAAATTGCGCGCTTTTGTATATGATAAGGAGAATATAATGAAAGTTGTTTTAATAAACGGCAGTCCGCATGAAAACGGAACTACGGCAAGGGCATTAAAAGAAGTTGCCAGTACGTTAAACCTAAACGATGTTGAAACTGAAATTGTAACGATTGGGAACAAAGAAATTGTTGGATGCAACGTGTGTTGTTATTGTGTTGAGCACGGAAAATGTGTTAAAAATGATATTGCTAACGAAATAATAGCTAAGATTGAGCAGGCGGATGGGGTTATAGTTGGAAGTCCCGTTTATTTTGCATCGCTTAATGGAACGCTTAAATCGTTGCTCGATAGAGTGTTTTTTGCCAAGAAATCGTTTGCCAATAAGCCTGCCGCTGCGGTTGCTGTTGCAAGAAGGGCAGGGACTACGGCGACTATTGATATTATAAACAAATACTTTACTATTAACAATATGCCCGTAATTTCGTCTTGTTACTGGAATATGGTTTTTGGCAGTAACGGTGAACAAGCTGAATTAGATTTGGAAGGTATGCAAACTATGCGAACTTTAGGCGAGAATATGGCTTGGATTATTAAGTGTATTCAAGCGGGTAAAGATGCAGGGGTTAAACTTCCAAAACATGAAAACAAAATTAAGACCAGTTTTATAAAAAAATAATAAATATTAATGTTCTTTTAAGAATTTATTATTCGATAAAAATTAAAGCACGCTATGTTTCGCGAACTGCGTAATATAGTGTGCTTTTTGTTTAATAAAATTGCGTTTTAATGCTTGTGCGTTGATTTATTTGACTAAGTTAAATTGGTAAAAAGCTTGAATTATTTTATCAAATTAACAACTTTTGATATTATTTTAGGGAAGCCGTCTCCCACGGCTTTTAAGTTAGCGAAAAATTGTTCTGGCTGTGTGTTGCTTCCGTTAACGTCGGTTACGCCTTTAATTATTAACAAAGGGGTTTGATTGGATTTGCAGACTTGAGCAATTGCACCACCTTCCATATCGCACAAACTGCATCCCATACTAACAACGGCATTAACGTCAGCTGGCTCGCATGTAAACCTATCAGCACTTGCGAGTGTTCTTTTTTCAAGAAAGTCAATAGCGTCTGAATTGGTGGGGAAAAATACGGTGTCGTATTCTTGTATATAGCCTAATGGCACGTCTTCAAGCTTTGTAAGGTCAAAGTCGTATTGACAACACTTGTCGACGATATAATAACTAAGGGGTTTAACATCGTTGTTAACTCCGCCACACGTTCCGAAATTAATGATTACGCTCGGGTTAAACTTATCTATAAGTAGTTGGGTGGTAAGTGCTGCGCTTACCTTACCAATACCGCTTATTGCAATAATTGCATCAGTCCCGCTAATTTTGCATGAATAAGCTGGCTTATCTGCCACTTTAATTTCTTTTAAGCATTCTACTTGGTTTAGAAGCGTTTGTGCTTCGGATCTTAAGGCTACAACAAAACAAATCATAATTTTCTCCTAATATTGAAATTATATCACAATAAAAACGCATAGTCAAACGATGCAAGAAAAGTATGGATAAATTAAAAAAACAAAAAAAATTTTTCTAAACTAATAAAGACTATTCACGATTTTAAAATCGTTGGGAATATAATAAAAATAGCATAATATTTGAAAAATTTACCCCCATATTTAAAAAACATGTAAAGCAAAAAAATGACAAAAAATGCTGTTTTTGAGTGTAAAACAGCTTGTTTTTGACTATTTTGTGGTAAAAAAGTGTTTGACAAACACATTTTTTTATCCTAAAATGTAAAAGCTTGTAAAATAGGTTGCGGAGGAAGTAATGAAAAGTAAAAAAAGCAAAAATTTAACCCTGAAAGACAAAAAGACAACTTATATTGATAAAACGGTTGTTATAGGAAAAAATGTTGTTATTTACGAAAATAACAGGATTGAAGGACAAACGGTGATTGGTGATAACGTGACGATTTATTCCGGATGTTATATTGTTGACTGTAATATTGGCTCTAATACCTCCATTAAAAGTTCCGAGCTTGAAAATTCGATAGTCGGCAAGAATTGCTCAATTGGTCCGTTTGCGCATTTAAGACCACATTCGCTATTAAAAGACAACGTAAAGATTGGAAACTTCGTTGAGATCAAAAATGCAGAAATTGGTAACGGCACTAAAGTTAGCCATTTAGCATACGTTGGCGATGCGCAAGTTGGCGATGAATGTAATATCGGGTGTGGTGTTATTTTCGTTAATTATAATGGCAAAAACAAAAACAAAACTATTGTTGGCGATAATTGTTTTATTGGTAGTAACACTAACGTGATCGCGCCTGTAAATATTAAAAGTAATTCGTATATATGTGCAGGAACGAATGTTACTGAAGACGTGAATTCAGACGATTTCGTTATTGGGCGTGTTAAGCAAATTATAAAACCAAATAGAGCACGCTTATATTTGAAAAAATTTATAGGAGAGTAGATGATGGGAGTATTTTTTGGTACGGACGGTTTAAGGGGAAAAGTTAACGTTGATTTAACTTATAACATTGCATTTAAAGTGGGAAATGCATTATCTATTTTGAAAGAAAATCCAACGATAATTATTGGCTCTGATACGCGTATTTCAAATTCTTATTTAACGTTGGGTGTTGCAAGCGGTGCAATGAGTGGCGGTGCGAATGTTATTGACGTGGGCATTGTTCCAACTGCGGGTATTGCATTTATTACAAAAGAAATTAAAGCTGATTTTGGTATTGTAATAAGTGCTTCGCATAATAGTGGAGAGTATAATGGAATAAAAGTATTTAATAGCGAAGGGTATAAGCTATCTGATAAAGAAGAAGAGCAGATAGAACGTTGTTTTATTCGTGAAAAAATAACACCGTATCCCAACGTGGGAACTTACGTTCAAGATTTTACTCTTGCGAAATTATATAAAAAGTTTTTAATATCTGCAAGCCATAATTCGCTAAAAGGAAAAACAATCGTTTTAGACGGGGCTTACGGTGCAGCAAATAGAATTGCGCCCGAAGTTTTTAGAGCGTTGGGAGCAAGCGTTATTGCAGCTAACTGCGTTAACTCTGGGACAAAAATTAATGAAAATTGCGGGGCGTTATATCCTGAAAATTTAATAAAACGCGTGTTTAGATATAAAGCCGATATGGGCTTTGCTTTTGACGGCGATGCCGATAGATTGATTGCGGTTGACGAAAAGGGTAAAATTATTGACGGTGACGTAATCATTTACGGTTTAGCCAAGTATTTTAAGTCGTTAAATAAGCTTAATAAGGACACGGTTGTTGGTACTAGCCATACAAATATGGCCATTGAAGAAGATTTGAAGCAAAATGGTATATCTTTGATAAGAACCGATATTGGCGATAAATATGTTTTAGCAAAATTAAATGAAAAAGGTTTGTCGCTTGGTGGTGAACAAAGTGGTCACATAATTTTAAAAGACTTGGCAACTACAGGTGACGGAATTTTATCTGCAATAATCGTTGCTAATATGGTTATTAGCCAAAAAACAACAATGTCAAACGCTTTTAAAATTGATTTATATCCGCAAGTAAATAAAAACGTAATCGTTGAAGACAAGTTTAGGATAATGAATAGCGAAGAACTTGGAAAAGAAATTGCAAAATATAATTTAGAATTAAAGGGCATTGGTAGGTTAATGATAAGAGCATCTGGCACTGAACCCAAAATTAGAGTTATGGTTGAAAGTAAAGATAAAGTTCTTAACGAAGAGATTGCAAGTTCTATAGTTTCAGTTATTAAACGAATAAATTCAGAAGCTTAAGCATGAATAATAAATATTAATTAAAAATCACAACTAATATCGAATTTTATCAAAAACTTAAATAGTTTATTAAATAAAGAACGGCAATAATTAAAATTGCTGTTTTTTGTTTTGCAAAAAAGGGTTGAGTGTGTTATACTTTATACATATTGGGATATTATGTTTAAAATATATATACCTAATATAGGTTGTTTAACTTTTTCTATCTTGGCGTGGCAAAATAATTTTGTGGGAGATTGTTTTCTTGGAACTCAAAAAACGTAAGTATAAACGTAAAGACGTTATTGCCATGATTGAAGAGTGTCAGTGTCGGTATGACGAGCTTATTAAGGAACAAAAGATTAAAATATCAGAGCTCGAAAAGGCAAACAACATGCTTCAAGCTGAAGTTGACAAATATAGAGAAAAAGAGCAATTAGTATTTCTAACTCTTTCGCGAGCAGAAAAAAACGCCCTTGATATTAAAGAAGCTGCAAAAGAAGAATATCAACTCGAAGTTGATCGTTTGAGAAAGTTTTCTAAAAGATGGGAAGAGTTTTTTAATAAATTAAATGAAGCTAATCCTGACTATAATCTTATTAAAACCGCGGTTGATATAAATAATAAAATACATGCCGTTTCAAATAATAATATAAAAGAAGACATTGATCAGATTGAGGCGATGCTTCCTTTTGATAACGTGGTTGATTTTAATCCTAAACAAAAAATATCAGACTATATTGTCGCCACGGAAGATACGGGATTCAATATAAACGAGGTTTTACATCCAGGAGAACTTGAATTGGAGAAATTATGCAAAGAATTAGGACTGATGGACGAAGAAAGTTAATATTTGAATTAATTGCTATTGGTTTAATCGTTGTTTTAATTGCGTTAGATCAAATTACCAAATATTATTTTGCATCGGCACTCAAATACGGGCAAACTCAGTCTATTATTCCCAATTTCTTTTACTTTACTTACGTTCTTAATAAAGGTGCTGCGTGGAGTTTTCTCAACGACGTTGCTTGGGCTCAAACCGCGTTTAAGGTTCTTACGCTTGTTGCTCTTGGCGCATTTTGTTATTATTCATACCTTAGCAGTAAAAAAGGATATAAATGGCTTAAAATAGCATTGTCTTTTGCTATTGCGGGTGCAGTTGGCAACTTTATTGACAGGGTACTCATCGGTGCTGTTATAGACTTTATTGGTTTTACCTTTGGAACTTATAATTTTCCAGTGTTTAATCTTGCGGATAGTTTTTTGGTCGTTGGCGTTGCTATGATAATGATTCATTTGTTCTTTTTAGACAAGAACGCTGTTTTTAAGAGGGGAAATGGACGAAATAAAGATTAAAATTACTGACAATATTAGCGATAGGATAGACGTCGTTTTGGCGGAAAAACTGTCATACACTCGTTCTCGCGTTAAAAAACTTTGTGACGATGGGTTTGTATTTTTAAACAATGAACGTTGTAAAGCAAACAAGGTGTTAAAGTTTAACGACGAAATTTTGATAAGAATTCCCGAAAACAAGAATCTTGACGTTGAACCGCAAAATATTCCGTTAAACATTGTGTATCAGGACTCCGATATTGCTGTAATAGATAAACCGCAAGGTATGACGGTGCATGCCGGCAACGGAACTAATGGACAAACGCTTGTTAATGCATTATTATATCATTTAGACAATTTGTCTGGTATAAATGGCGTTATAAGACCTGGGATTGTGCATAGAATCGACAAAAACACGTCAGGACTATTAGTTGTAGCAAAAAATAACGACGCGCATTTAAAGCTGTCTAAACAGCTTGAAAATAAAACTTGCAATAGAACTTACGTTGCGCTTTTAGAAGGTGTTCTAAAGGATGACGACGGTACAATTAGAACGTTTATCGCAAGAAACCCAAAGGATAGAACTAAAATGTCCGTAGCCTCATCGGGTAGAGAAGCTGTAACGCATTATAAGGTATTAAATCGTTATGAGCAATATACATTGTGTGAGTTTAGGCTTGAAACGGGCAGAACGCATCAAATTAGAGTTCATGCAAAACATTTGGGTCATCCGATAGTTGGCGATCACGAATACGGCTATAAAAATCAAAAATTTAAGCTTGATGGGCAGTTGTTGCATGCAATAAAGTTGGAGTTTGTGCACCCAACGACCAATAAAAAAGTCGTTTTTAATAGCGAAATTCCCGAATATTTTAATAAAATTTTAAAAATAATTAAGTAATTATGGAAATTAAAACAATTTTACTTGACGCACAGGCGATTGAGCGCGCATTGAGAAGAATATCGCATGAAATTATTGAGAATAACAAAGGTGCTGATAATTTAGTTCTCGTTGGGATCGCGCGTGGCGGTGTGCCTGTAAGCAAGTGCTTACAAGAGAATATCTCTAAGATTGAAAATGTGAAACTTCCGATTGGCAAATTGGATATTACGCTTTATCGTGACGATTTGGAAAGAAAAAGAATGCAGGCAACCGTTACAGATACCGATATTCCCTTTTCAATTAGCGATAAAGACGTTGTATTATGTGACGATGTTCTTTATACGGGAAGAACGGTGCGAGCGGGCATTGACGCGCTTATTGCGCTTGGTAGACCAAGAAGTATTCAACTTGCAGTCTTGGTTGATAGGGGACATAGAGAACTTCCTATTCGCGCGGATTACGTTGGTAAAAACGTTCCTACTTCAAAGGAAGAAACAGTTAAAGTTACGTTTAGTGAAGAAGACGGCAATATTGCCGTAATTCTTGCTTAATTCAATAAATCATTAAAAGGATAAATTATCGTGGCAAAACCATTAGTGGCTATCGTTGGCAGACCTAACGTTGGTAAATCTACCTTCTTTAACAAGGTTGTCGGCAAAAAATTATCAATAGTAGAAAATTTCCCCGGTGTTACTAGGGACAGATTGTATGCTGACGCAGAGTGGTGCGGACAGTATTTTACGCTTGTTGATACGGGTGGATTAGAACTTAAGTCAACCGATCAAATGTGGAGACATATTCAAAAACAAGCTGAAGTTGCAATAGAGACGGCAGACGTTATTATACTTTTCGCCGACGCAAAGACTGGGCTTAACGCTTCTGATGAAGACGTTGCAATGAAGTTAAGAAAATCGGGTAAGCCCGTCGTTCTTGCGGTAAACAAGTTGGATAATTATTATCCGGAAAAGTTATATGAATTTTACAACTTAGGGCTTGGTGAACCATTTGGGATTTCTGCTGAGCATGGCACGGGAATAGGAGAGCTTTTAGATGAAGTTGTGTCGAATTTTTCTTCAATTGGAGAAAAAGACGACGATGACTCTATTAAGCTTGCGGTGGTAGGAAAACCAAATGCCGGAAAATCGAGTTTATGTAATAAATTACTGGGATATGATAGAACCATTGTGTCTGACATAGCCGGTACGACCAGAGATGCAATTGATACTTTATTCGTGTATAACGAGCAAAAATATACTATAATTGACACTGCTGGTATAAGAAAGAAAAAAAGCGTTGAAGAAGACCTTGAATATTACAGCGTGTTGCGTGCTTTAGGTGCGATTCGCAGAGCAGACGTTTGTATTATGATGATTGATGCAAACGAAGGTGTTACCGAACAAGATGTTAAGATTTGTGGTTATATTCACGAACAAGGTAAGCCGTCGGTAATAGTTATGAACAAGTGGGATCTTGTTGAAAAAGATACTAACACCATAAACAAATATAATTTTAAGTTAAATGAAGATTTGAAGTTTATGGATTATATTTTGCCTATTTATATTTCGGCAAAAACTGGTCAAAGAACTGATAAAATTCTCGACCTTGCTAAAAAAGCTTTGGAAAATTCACAAAGAAGAATATCAACTGGCCAGTTGAACGATTTGATTTTAGATTGTGTTAGGGCAAGCGAACCACCGTCTGTTAACGGCAAGCGTTTAAAAATAAGATACGCAACACAGCTCGGAACAAATCCGCCAAGCTTTATTTTGTTTGTTAACGAAAGCGCGTTAATGCATTTTTCGTATAAACGTTATTTGGAAAATTGCATTAGAAAAGCATACGATTTTTCTGGAACGCCAATAAAAATATTAACTAGGGAAAATAGCGATGACGATTGATATTATTGTTTTGATATTATTTGCTATTGGCAGTTATATGTTTGGCAACATAAACTGGGCAATAATTATATCAAAAACTAAAAAAACTGATATTAGAAAGATGGGGAGTGGCAATCCGGGCACTCTTAATATGAGCAGAAATCTTGGATTAAAATTCGGGCTTTTAACCTTCTTTTTGGATATAATGAAAGGCGTTGTTCCAACTTTACTTGCATTTTTTGTTTTTCAAGGAAAGTTTTTTGGTGATGCAGAGTTTGCTATGAACACTTTTGCTATTTACCTTTGTGGTTTAATGGTTGTGGTTGGACATATTTATCCCGTGGTGTTTAAATTTAAGGGCGGAAAAGGCATTGCATCGACGATAGGCGTGTTTATTGTTTGTGAATCAGTTTATGGCTTCGAGTGGTTTTTAATAGTATTGATGGCTCTTATTGCAGCACTTTTGTTTATTTATTTAACTGAATTTGGTGCTATGGGCTCGTTTATTGCTATTACGCCACCTGCAATCGGTAGCTGTATCAGGTTGTATTTACAATATGGTGAAGCAGTTAGTCAAATTGCAATAGGATTCCATGTGGTTACTAATATGTTGATTTTTGCAATATGTTTGCTAACTTGGTTTGCTCATAGAAGAAATATCGAACGAATGCTTGCCGGAGACGAACACCCAACGTCCATTAAAGAAATGGTGGTGAAAATGAAAGCTAAAAAAGCGCAAGCAAAAATGGAAGAAACTGCAAATAAGGATTAAACAATTTAATATTTTCATAATTGAAACCAATCTCTCATATATTATTGTGTAATATGTGGGAGGTTTTTTTATGCAAAAATACGATATTTATAAAGATATATCAGCAAGAACGGGTGGCGATATATATTTGGGGGTGGTTGGGCCAGTTAGAACGGGAAAATCAACGTTTATAACTAAGTTTATGCAAAGTATGGTTTTGCCAAATATTAGTAATAAACTTCAAAAACAAATTGCAAACGATGAAATGCCACAATCTGCTGACGGTAAAACAATAATGACAACGCAACCAAAGTTTATACCAGCAAACGGGGTAAAAGTTCAGTTGAAAAATAAAGTAACGGCTAATTTTAGACTTATTGATTGTGTTGGTTATTTTGTTGACGGGGCGGTTGGACATGAAGAAGAAGGCGTTCCGCGTCTTGTAAAAACGCCGTGGAGTGACAAGGAAATTCCGTTTGAAAATGCGGCTGAAATTGGCACAAATAAAGTTATAAACGATTATTCAACCATTGGTGTTGTGATAACTACAGACGGGAGCTTTACCGATATTCCAAGGCAAAACTACGTTGAAGCAGAAAACAGAGTTATAAATGAATTGAAGCAATTAAACAAACCGTTTGTTGTTGTGTTGAATTGTAAGGATAAATCTAACGAAAACACGATTAAATTAGCCAACGAACTCGAAGATAAACATGATGTTCCCGTTGTATGTGTTAACGTGTTGGAAATGACAGAACAAGACATTAGTGGGATATTAGAAAAGGTTCTTTTTGAATTTCCTATGTGCGAATTTAACGTTGATATACCAAAGTGGATGAAAGTTTTGCCGATTGATAATCCAATGATAAAACAGACGGTGAAACTATTAAAGGATGGTGCTTCAAACGTAAGCAAGATGAGCGACTTTTTCAAGCTCAGTAATATGTTTGATGAGAGCGATAAATTTGAAGAAATGGAACTAAAAGAATTAAACTTAGCGAGTGGTGTTGCAGACTTTTCGTTAAAAGTTAAAGACGGCGTGTTTTTTGATGTTTTATCTTCAGAATGCGAAGAAGAAATTAAAGACGACTATGAACTAATGTCGTATATAAAATCTTTTTCTAAGGAGAAAAGAAAATATTCAAAAATAAAAGATGCGTTGTGTGACGCTGAACAAAACGGCTATGGAGTGGTTTTGCCAACGATAGACGAAATGAACTTGGAAGAACCGATGCTTGTTAAACAAGGCGCGAATTATGGAGTTAAATTAAAAGCTTCTGCACCCAGCTTGCATATTATGAAAGTTGACGTTTGCACTGAAGTTTCACCCACGGTAGGAACTGAAAAACAGGGAAAAGACCTTGTAGACTTTATCATGCAAAAGTTTGAAGAAAATCCACAAGGCTTGTGGGATACTAACATGTTTGGTAAATCTCTCTACGATTTAGTTAACGAAGGGCTTATAAATAAAGTTACTGCAATTCCAAAAGACGCGCAAGGAAAAATGAGAAAAACTCTAACTAAAATGATAAACGAAAATAGGGGCGGGATGATTTGTATTCTTCTATAAAAAAAGTCACGGCATTTTGCCGTGACTTTATTCATTTTTTAACTAAAATTTTTTCTATTATCGCAACGATTGCATACATCAAAGTCGCTAAAATACACAAAACAATTGTTGATGCCATAACTAAGTCAAGCTTGAAAACCTGCCCACCATATACTATTAAGTAACCTAAACCTGCACGCGAAACGAGATATTCACCCATTATCGAGCCCACCCACGATAAGCCAACACATATTTTAAGCATGCTTATAAAAGTGGGGAGAGAACTGGGGACAACTAACTTAGTTAACGTTTGTAACTTGCTTGCTCCCATTGATTTTAGAAGTAAAATTTTGTTTTTATCTGTTGCTAAAAAACCGTTTAGCATCGTAATAATTGCGACGATTACGCTAATTAATATTGCCATAAATATAATAGATTTGCTGCCACTTCCAAACCAAACGATTATTATAGGACCAAGCGCGATTTTTGGTAAGCTGTTAAGCACTACGATATAAGGCTCTAAAATTCTTCTTGTCACTTCAGACCACCATAGCATTAAAGCGACAATATAACCAATTATAACCGAAATTAAAAATCCCATAATCGTTTCAAATAGCGTTACGCCTATATGATACAACAAATTGCTTTGTGCAAAAAGCTGTTTTGTAGTAATAATTATGCGTGACGGACTGCTTGTAATAAACGGGTCTATTACATTTAAATAAGCAAAAAGTTCCCAGCATAACAATAATAGTGCAAGAATTGCAAAGCGCATTATCCAAATGTAAGTTGACGTTAATCTTAATTTTTTAACGAACTTTGTATGTTCTACTGATATGGTCTTTTTGCTTTTCATTAGTTTAGTTCCTTCCAAATTTTTTCAAATAATTCTGCGAATTCTTTGCTTTCTCTGCGCTTGATTGGCGTGCCGTTTTTATCTTTGGGTCTAAATATTGATTTTACCTTTGCAGGCCTATTAGTTAGCACTATTATTTTGTCTGACATTGATATTGCTTCCGATATGTCGTGAGTGACTAAAATTGCGGTTTTTTCTTCAGCTTTTATAATAGAAAAAACATCGTCACAAACGTTTAATCGCGTTTGATAATCAAGTGCAGAAAAAGGTTCGTCGAGTAATAATATTTTTGGGTTTGGTGCTAACGTTCTTATTAGAGCTGCGCGTTGTCGCATTCCGCCCGACAACTGTTCGGGATACATTTTCTTGAATTCGCTCAAACCGTATTTGTTTAGTAGAGATTGTGCGTATTCTTTGTTTTTGGGAGTGTTGATTCCTTTTATTTCTAACGGCAAATATACGTTTTTTTCTATTGTTCGCCAATTAAAAAGTTGGTCTTTTTGCAACATGTAACCCAAGTTGTCGTTAATTTGCGTAATTTCCTTACCGTCTAAAAGTATTTTGCCTTTTGACGGTTTGATTAATCCTGCTATTAGCGAAAGAATGGTCGTTTTTCCGCAACCAGACGGTCCGATTATTGAAATAAAATCGCCTTCGTTGCAGTTAAAGCTTAATCCTTCTATCGCTTTAATTTCATCTGAAATTGTTTGGTAGGTTAAGCCGACGTTTATTAGTTCTAATAGTTTATTCATAATTTCTTCCGCCGTATAAATTTATTTTATATTGTTACTTTACTTGCAATGCTATTGTCGACTATTTTATTGAATGGAACGCGTGCGCTTAATTCGCCTGCATTTTCCATAATGTCTTGTAGTCTTGTAAAGCTACTTTCAGTAGCGATTAAATCGGTTTTCCACGCATCAATTCTTTTATAACTTTTTATTGACGTTTCAATTGACGTGATGCTTGTTGATGGGAATTGTTTAACGATTGCTTCGGCTACTTCGTATTCAGTGTGAGTGTCGATAAATTCGTATGCTTTTTTCAAAGCTTTTATAAAACTTTCAAGTGTTTTTTGGTTGTTTTTAATATAGCTGTCTAAGGCAATAAATGACGTGTAGGGGATTTCGCCACTTTGTTCGCCAACACTTGCTACAACGTGCCATTTGCCAGTTGCTTCATATTCGGAGGCGGTAGGCTCAAACACCGTGCAATAGTCTGCCGTTCCGCCTAAAAATGCACTTGTCATTAAGTTAAACTGAACGTCAAAATTTAGTGTAAAATCCTTGTTGTTTTCTAATCCTAATTGGTTTAACACATACTCAAACGTCATAGCGGGCACACCGCCTTTTCTACCAGCTAAAATCTCTTTGCCTTCTAAGTTTTTCCAGTCAAAATCGGGTTCTGGAATTCTTGAAACTAAAAACGAGCCGTCTTTTTGCGTTAGTTGAGCAAATACCTTAGGATAGTCCTTTTTTTGTTGATTATATACGTAAATAACAGTTTCTGGGCCCATTAAACCGATATCGGCAGTGCCGGATAAAATAGCAGTCATTGACTTATCAGCTCCACCGCCGTTGGTGAGTTCGATTTCAATGTTTTCTTGCTCAAAATATCCGTTTTCAATCGCGAGATATAATGGTGCGTAAAAGACTGAGTGCGTTACTTCGTTTAACCTAATTTTGTTAGACGACGCATTGTCATTGCAACCAAAAATGCTAAAAGGTATTATAAGCATAATGCAACTGATAATAATTGTTAAAAATCGCTTCATAAACATCTCCAAAATATTTTATACTTTATTTTATGAAAATGCCCTTAAAGTTGACAAAGATTTGTGAATTATATTTGACTTTAATAAAAAATTAAAGTATAATTATTTTCGTACGCAAAAAAGGAGAACAACCTTATGGATATGGAAAAAACTTACAACCCATCCGAGTTTGAAAATGAAATTTACACGGAATGGGAGCAAAAAGGTTATTTCAAAGCTAAGGTAGATGCTAATAAACTACCGTTTACAATCGTTATTCCGCCGCCCAATATAACTGGTCAACTTCATATGGGGCACGCGCTCGATGAAACCTTGCAAGACACGCTCATTAGATTTAAGAGAATGCAAGGTTACAGTGCGCTTTGGCTTCCTGGAACGGACCACGCTTCAATTGCAACCGAAGTAAAAATCGTTGAGCAAATGGCTAAAGAAGGTATTACGAAAAACGATATCGGTAGAGACGGTTTTTTGGAAAGGGCATGGGCTTGGAAAGAAAAATACGGTGGAAGAATTATTGAGCAATTAAAAACGCTCGGCTCTTCTTGCGATTGGTCACGCTTGGCGTTTACAATGGACGAAAAGTGCTCTAAAGCCGTAAAAGAAGTTTTTGTAAACCTTTATGAAAAAGGCTTAATCTATCGTGGGGATAGAATTATCAACTGGTGTCCTGATTGTAAAACTGCATTGTCAGACGCAGAAGTAGAATATGTTGAAGAAGACAGTTCACTTTGGTATATTAGATATCAAGTTAAGGATAGCGACGATTACGTAACCGTTGCAACTTCGCGTCCTGAAACCATGCTTGGTGATACTGCTGTTGCGGTTAACCCAAAAGATGAAAGATATGCATCTTTTGCTGGAAAAACGTTGATTTTACCTATAATTAATAAAGAAATCCCTATAGTATTCGACGATTACGTTGAATTAGAGTTTGGTACGGGTGCGGTTAAAATTACCCCTGCACACGACCCTAACGACTTTGAAGTTGGGCTACGCCATAATCTTCCCGTTGTTAAAGTAATTGCTGACGACGGAACAATGAACGAGTTTGCCGGTAAATATAACGGCATGCCTGCTATGGAGTGTAGAGCTAAAATCGTTGAAGAATTAAAGAATATTGGCGCATTGGTTAAAATTGAACCCTTACACCATAACGTAGGGCATTGCTATAGATGTAACCACACGGTTGAACCTATCGTAAGTAAGCAATGGTTCGTTAAAATGGAACCGCTTGCTAAACCTGCTATTGACGTTGTTAGAAAAAAGAGCGTAAAGTTTACGCCTGAAAGATTCTCTAAGATTTATTTCAACTGGATGGAAAACGTTAGAGACTGGTGTATTTCACGTCAACTTTGGTGGGGACACAGAATTCCTGCATATTACTGCCAAGACTGTGGAGAAATGATTATTTCTAAAGAAGACGTTAAGGTGTGCACAAAATGTCAAAGCACGAACATTAAACAAGACGAAGACGTTTTGGATACTTGGTTTTCTTCAGCACTTTGGCCGTTCTCAACATTAGGATACCCTGACAAAACTGAAGACTTAGAATATTTCTATCCTACAGACGTTCTTGTTACTGGTTACGATATTATTTTCTTCTGGGTTGCAAGAATGATTTTCTCTGGTTTAGAGCATATGAAACGCATTCCGTTTAAGGACGTTTTAATTCACGGCTTAGTTCGTGACTCTCAAGGCAGAAAAATGAGTAAGTCACTCGGTAATGGTATTGATCCGACTGAAATTATTGCTAAATACGGCGCGGATACGTTAAGATTTTCTCTTATTAACGGTGTTGCTGCTGGTAGCGATATGAGATTTTCTGATGAAAAAATCGAAGGCGCGCGCAACTTTATGAACAAGATTTGGAACGCTTCACGTTTTGTTATTATGAACACTGAAGGAAAACAAATCGTTTCTATTAAAGATTGCAAGCTCAGTTCAGCCGATAAATGGATTATTACCAAATTAAATAAGACGGTAAAAGATGTTACTCTTAACATGGAAAAATTTGAAATGGGCGTTGCACTTGCAAATCTCTATGATTTTGTTTGGAATGACTTCTGCGACTGGTATATCGAACTCACCAAACCTGTTCTTTACGGTGAAGACGAAAAGAAGCGTAACGACACGGTTAGCGTGCTTACTTTTGTCCTTGGCGAAATTCTTAAGTTGTTGCACCCGTTTGTTCCATTCGTAACCGAAAAGATTTACAAGAGTTTGCCTAACTCTTGTGGTCCGTTAATGCTTGCTGAATTCCCAAGATACAATTCAAAGCTTAACTACTCAAAGAGCGCAAAAGAAATCGAACAAATTAAAGAAATAATTAAAGCCGTTAGAAATATTAAAACGCAAGTAGGTGCTGCTCCTTCTAAAAAAGTTCAGCTTTTTGTTAAAACAGAAAATTCAAGAACTGTTAAAAGCGGTGCGGTTTATATCGAAAAACTCTCAGGTGTTTCTAACATTTCAGTAATTGACGACAAGAGTGTGTTGACTGAAAAGTTCGTGTCTCAAGTTATTGACGGGTATGAATTGTTTGTTCCGTTAGGAGAACTTGTTGATTTTGAAAAAGAAATCGAAAGACTTTCTAAAGAACTTGCTTCAATTGAAAGTGAAATCAAACGTGCGAATGGAAAGCTTTCTAACGCAGGATTTATCGACAAAGCACCTAAGAGTTTAGTTGATGCTGAACGTGCAAAGTTGAATAAATATATTGATATGCGTGATAAGCTCGTTGCGCAAATTAACGATTTAAAAGCTTAAATTAATAATAAAACGAACTCTTTTTTGGGTTCGTTTTTATTTTTTATAATAAACTCCTTTTTTTTACAAAAATTTTAATCTATATTAAGAGTATTTTTAGTAAAAATTCCCATTGAGTATTGACTTTTATTAAATAAAGTATTATTATATTTATGTAATAATAATATACAGGAGAATCGTATGAACTACAAAAACGCACAATGGCGCAAAGACATGAACTTAGTTGTTGACTACAACAATATGATGGCTGATTATATTGGTGCTGAACAAGGATTTACTACTAAAGATTTTAGCGACAATAAAAGCTTAATAAACGCAGCGTTCAAAAACGTTTGTGAAAATCGTGGCAAAGGCATGATGGGTTGGACCGAACTTCCTTACAACCAAAAGGAAATCGTTGCTGATATTATTGCTACGGCAAAAAATATTAAGAAAAAATTTGATAATTTCGTTGTTCTTGGTATCGGCGGGTCTGCACTTGGCCCGATAGCCGCATTCCAAGCACTTTGTCATTTAAGACATAACGAGCTTCCCAAGTCAAAGAGAAAAGCACCTAAACTTTACGTTGAAGATAACGTAGATCCTGAAAGAATGGCTGCACTTCTTGACGTGCTTGATTTAGATAAAACCGTGTTTAACGTTGTTACTAAGAGCGGTGCTACGAGTGAAACCATGGCTCAATATCTTATCATTATGAAAATTCTTAAGGATAAGTATGGTGACGAAGCTAAAAATCATATGATAGCAACCACTTCTGAAAACAAGGGTAATCTTATTAAAATTGCTAAACAAGAAGGTCTTAAAACTTTCTATATTCCCGATGGCGTTGGTGGAAGATTTTCTGAACTTTGTCCTGTTGGCTTACTTCCTGCCGCAGTAGTTGGCATTGACATTAAAGCAATGCTTGCTGGTGCAGCGCACATGGATAAAATTTGTAAAAATAAAGACGTTAAGAAAAATCCTGCGCTTTTAACTGCATTCTTGCAATTTCTCGCTATGAAGCGTGGCAAAAATATTTCTGTTATGATGCCATACGCTGACAGCTTAAAGTATATAGCAGACTGGTATTGTCAATTATGGGGCGAAAGCTTAGGTAAGGCAGACGACAACGACGGTAACAAGGTGTTTGTAGGTCAAACTCCCGTTAAGGCTCTTGGCGTTACTGATCAACACTCTCAAGTTCAATTATACAGAGAAGGTCCGTTCGATAAGGTTATTACGCTTTTGGCTGTTAAAAATTATCGTACGACAGTTGAAATTAGCCAAGGTTGTGCGGATATTCCAGACGTTTCATTCCTTTGCGGTCACACTATGAACGAACTTATTACTGCTGAAAGAGAAGCAACTGAATACGCGCTTACCACTGCAAACAGATTAAACCATACTATTACTTTACCAGAAGTAAATGCGTTTACCATCGGCGAACTTTTATATCTTTTTGAAATGGAAACTGCTTATGCAGGTGCTATGCTTAACATTAACACCTTTAACCAACCTGGTGTAGAAGGTGGAAAGAACGCGACTTACGCGCTTTTTGGTAGAAAAGGATATGAAAGCACCAAAAAAGAAATGGACGAAGCTCCTAAGAAAAACCAAAACTACATTTGTTAATATAGATGAAAGAAACAATTATTACAACGGCAAATAAAAACAACGAATTGCCATTATATTTGTTTCATCAAGGAACGAATTACGCCTCTTATGAATATTTAGGGGCGCATTTCGCTTGTAAAGGAAAAAAGCACGGCGTTATCTTTCGCGTATGGGCACCCAATGCCCAACGCGTTGCCGTAGTTGGAGATTTTAACGATTGGAATCAAAATAAAAACGTTATGGCGCGCATTAGCGACCAAGGCGTGTATGAATTATTCGTTGAAGGCATAAAAGAGTTTGATAGCTATAAATTTGCGATTACCAACCAAGGAAAAACCTATTTAAAAGCTGACCCATACGCCTTTCATTCTGAAACTCCGTCAAAAACAGCGTCTAAAGTTTATAATCTTGATGGTTATAAATGGAAAGATTCTTTGTTTATTAATAACAAAAAAGCTCCATACGATAAGCCAATGAACATTTATGAAGTTAATTTATCTTCGTGGAAAAAACATGATGACGGAAGTTATTATACTTACCGTGAATTAGCTCGCGATTTGGTTAAATACGTTGTTGATATGGGCTATACTCACGTTGAGTTTATGCCAGTTGCAGAATATCCTTTTGATGGTTCTTGGGGCTATCAAGTAACGGGATATTACGCAATAACGTCACGTTTTGGAACTCCAAAAGATTTTATGCATCTCGTTGATGCATTTCATGCAAAGAACATAAGTGTAATTCTCGACTGGGTTCCAGCACACTTTCCTAAGGACGAACACGGATTATGCGAGTTTGACGGCGGATATTGTTATGAAAATCAAGGCTGGGACAGAAGAGAGCATAAAACGTGGGGGACAAGACTTTTTGATTGGGGAAGAAACGAAGTTCAATCTTTTTTAATCTCTAACGCAATGTTTTTGTTTGAAAAGTTTCACGTTGATGGGCTTCGCGTTGATGCTGTTGCATCAATGTTGTATTTGGATTATGACCGCAAACCTGACGAATGGATTCCAAACGTTTATGGTGGCAACCAAAATCTTGAAGCTATAGAGTTTTTTAAGAAACTCAACAAAGAAATATTTGAAAAATATCCAAACGCATTGATGATTGCTGAAGAGTCAACTGCTTTTTCGTTTATAACTAAGTCTGTAGACCAAGGTGGACTTGGGTTTAATTATAAATGGAATATGGGTTGGATGAATGATTCTTTGGCGTATATGGCGACAGATCCGTATTTTAGGTCGGGCTGTCATGATAAATTAACTTTTTCAATGTGCTATGCATTTAGTGAAAATTACGTTTTACCCATTTCACATGACGAAGTTGTTCACGGGAAAAAGTCGCTGTTAGATAAAACGCCAGTTGATTATGTGAATAAATTTGCAAATTTGCGCACGTTTATGATGTATATGTTTGCGCACCCAGGCAAAAAGCTTAACTTCATGGGAAATGAGTTTGGGCAATTTAAGGAATGGGCGTATAGTGAAGGGCTTGAGTTTTTTATGCTCGATTATGAACTTCATAAAAAATTGCATAAATTCACGAAAAAGATTAACAAAGTCTATAAATTAAATGCTCCGTTCTATGAAATTGAAGACAGTTGGGAAGGCTTTACTTGGATAAGCGCGGATGAACGTGATAATAACGTTATTTCATTTGTTAGAAAGGATTGTTCCGGCAACACGATTTTATGTGTATTGAACTTTTCTGGCGACGATTATTATTCATATAGATTAGGTTGTGAGAAAGGCGAATATAATTTGTTGTTATCATCTGATTCGGTTGGTTTTGGCGGACAAGGTAAAACTAAGAGTAAAACCTATAAAGCAGTAAAGAAAAGTGCACATGGGAATGATTATTCAATTTGCTTTACTTTACCAAAATTCTCGGGGGCATATTTTATTAAAAAAGTATAAATTATATCAAGGAGATATACTAAATATATGATTAGGAAGAAGAAATGTGTGGCAATGCTTTTAGCCGGCGGACAAGGAAGCAGACTATACGCCTTAACCAACAATATTGCAAAACCGGCAGTTTCGTTTGGTGGTAAGTATAGAATTATTGACTTCCCGCTTTCTAATTGCGTAAATTCTGGAATTGATACAGTTGGTGTGTTAACACAGTATCAACCGCTGGTTTTGAATTCTTACATTGGCAACGGGCAACCTTGGGATCTTGACAGATCTTTCGGTGGCGTTCACAGCTTGCCACCTTATCAAGGGAAAACGTCGTCTGACTGGTATAAGGGCACGGCTAATGCTATTTATCAAAATTTGCGCTTTATAAAGCAATACGATCCAAGTTATGTGTTGATTTTATCTGGCGATCATATTTATAAAATGAATTATTCGTTGATGCTAAACTATCATATTTTGAACAAAGCTGATTGCACGATAGCTGCAATCAACGTTCCAATAGAAGAAGCATCAAGATTTGGTATTTTAAATACTAATGCCGACGGCAGTATTTATCAGTTTGAAGAAAAACCAAAACAACCAAAATCAACGCTTGCGTCAATGGGAATATATATATTCTCTGCGGATAAACTTTATAAATATCTTGAACAAGACAACCTTGACGAAAATTCTTCAAACGACTTTGGTAAAGACGTTTTGCCCAAAATGCTTAACAGTGGCGAAAAAATGATGGCTTACCAATTCGACGGGTATTGGAAAGACGTTGGAACGATTGATTCTCTTTATGAAGCTAATATGGATTTATTAGGCGATAATCCCAAGTTTGACGTTAGTGATTCATCGTGGAAAATCCAATCAAGAAGCCCGCTTGCACCACCGCATTTCGCAGGTAAAGATGCTAAAACGTATAATAGCATAATTATGTCTGGTTGTGAAATTTACGGCACGGTAGATAACTCAGTGTTGTCAAGTAACGTGGTCGTTGAAAAAGGTGCTGTAGTTAAAAACAGTATAATCATGGGTGACGTTACCGTTGGAGAAAATTCAGTAATTGAATATTCGATTATTGATGAAGGTGTTAACGTGGGTAAAAACGCAAGAATTGGTGAATGCAAAGAAAATGGAAAGGGCATTGCCGTTCTTGGTAGAAATATTGATGTTTGCGACGAGGCTGTCGTTTATGGCGGACAAATTTTAGATTCTAACGTTACGAAGGAGGGCAACTAATATGAGAGCAGTCGGTATTATTTTTTCTAATATTCACGACGATAACGTTGCAGAGCTTGCGCGTATAAGAACGCTTGGCTCAATTCCTTTCGGCGGTAGATATAGACTAATTGACTTCCCACTTTCTAATATGGTTAACTCGGGTATTGATACGGTTGGTATCATAACTAAAAGTAACTACCAGTCACTAATGGATCACGTTGGCAGTGGTAAAGATTGGGACCTTGCAAGAAAAGATGGCGGTGTTATAATTTTACCGCCTTATGGTAATCTTGAAAACAGCACGCTTTATACGTCAAGATTAGAAGCATTAAAAGGAATAACAAACTTCTTGTTTAGGGCAGACGAAGAGTATGTTGTCATGACTGACTGTGACGCTGTTTGCCGAATTAATTTTAACGAAGTTATTGAAAACCACATTAAAAATCACGCAGATATTTCATTAGTTTACAAAAAACTTGAAAAGGGAACTTTTGACGAAAAGAATATCACTACGTTTGAACTTAATGATAACCGCATTGTTTCGGTTAAATATAACGAAAAAATAGAAGAAGGAACAAGCAACGTGTTTACCAACGTTTTCGTTATGAAAAAATCTTTGCTTCAAAATATTGTTATGGACAGTATTTCACTCGGTAAACGCCATTTTATGTCAGACGTTATTGCAACCAATCTTGATTCGATGAAAGTTATTGGTTATGAACATAAAGGGTTTTACGCTGGTATAACTTCGTTGCAAGCATATTACGATAGCAATATGAAAATGCTTGACGCAAATATTCGCCACGAAGTTTTTGGTGACAGAAGCGTGTTTACTAAAATTCGCGACTCTGCTCCTACTAAATATGGCAACAGTGCAATCGTTAAAAATTCGCTTATTGCAGACGGTTGCATTATTGAAGGCGAAGTTGAGAACAGCATAATTTTTAGAAACGTTAAGGTTGCAAGGGGAACGGTTGTTAAGAATAGTATAGTAATGCAAAATACTGTTCTTGGCGAAAACTCGTCGCTTAACTGTATAATTGCTGATAAAAACGTAGTAATTAAAGATAGAAAAATTTTATCTGGCAGTGAAAATCACCCCTTCTATATTGGCAAAGGCATAATGATATAAATTTTAAGGAGCAAGTATGGCAAAAACCGTAAAAAAAGCAACTGCAAACACCTTACCAAAGATAATAAAAGAAGAAAAACCAAAAACGACAAAAAAATTGCCTAAAATTACCGTGTCTGAAAAAAAGAAGATTATATTTTTAGGTTCTGAAGCTGCACCATTTATTGCAACTGGCGGATTAGCTGACGTTTTGGGGTCGCTCCCCAAAGCTCTAGCAAAAAATAAGGCGTTAGACGTTAGCGTTATTTTGCCATTATACAGTAATATTTCGCAAGAGTTTCGCAAAAAATTTAAGTTTGTTGCGAACTTTAACGTTTCAGTTTCATGGCGTTGGCAATATGCTGGCGTTTTCGAGTATAAGTATCAAGGCGTTAAATTCTATTTCATAGATAACGAATATTATTTCAAGAGAGATGGAAATATTTACGGGTTCTATGATGACGGTGAAAGATTTGCCTTCTTTTCGAGAGCGGCACTTGACACGATTGCAAGGCTTGATATTTATCCAGACGTTTTGCATTGCAACGATTGGCAAACAGCAAGTTCGATTATTTACTTAAAAGGAATGTATTACGGTGACGAAAAATTCCGTAATATTAAAACTGTTTTTACTATTCACAACATTGAATACCAAGGTAAATTCGGCATGGACACCTATGGAAGTCTCTTTGGATTTCCTGATTCTATTCATGATTTCGTTGAATTTAACGGGTGTGTCAATTTAATGAAGGGCGCAATTGAAATGACCGATATTGTTTCTACAGTTAGCCCAACGTACGCGCAAGAAATTAAACATGCGTTTTTTGCACACGGATTAGAAAATATTATAATTAGAAACGAAAACAAGCTTGCCGGTATATTAAACGGAATTGATCTTGACTATTATAATCCTGAAACTGATAAATGTTTGTTTAAGAACTACTCTGCAAACGATTTGTCTGGAAAAGCAATCTGCAAAGCTGAATTGCAAAAAATGCTTGGGTTGCCAGAGCGTGCAGACGTTCCGATTATTGCTATTATATCAAGGCTTGTAGGGCATAAAGGGTTAGATCTCGTTCGTCACGTTATAGAAAACTTACTTACCGAAGACGTTCAGGTTGTTATTCTTGGTAAAGGAGAAATTGCTTATGAAAACTTCTTTACACACATTTCCAATGCTTATAAGGGTAAATGCGCTACTATAATAGCATATAATCAAGATTTATCGCGAAAGATTTATTCTGGTGCAGACATGTTCTTAATGCCGTCTAAATCAGAGCCCTGTGGGCTTTCACAAATGATTGCAAGTAGGTATGGAACTGTTCCCATCGTTAGAGAGACGGGAGGCTTAAACGACAGTATTAAGGCATATACGGGCGTTAAGGGTAACGGCTTTACTTTTGCCGAATATAATGCTCACGATATGCTTTACGTTATTGACGAAGCTATTAGAGCGTTCCACGATAAATTAGTGTGGGCGGACGTGCAACACCGCGCAATTACAACCGATTTTTCTTGGAAACTTCAAGCAAAAGAATACGAAAAACTTTATCAAAAATAATTATTTAATTTCTTAGGAGAATAAATGAACACTATAACAGAAAAAGACATAACGGCGTTAATTAAAAGTAAATTATCAAGGTATTTTGGTGTGACGCCTAAGGAAGCAACTAAAGAGCAAGTTTATAAGGCTGTAGTAATGTGCGTTAGAGATATACTTTTGGAAAAGCGCAGTGCTTTTAACAAAAAATATCGTAAAAAAGATGGAAAACGCGTTTATTATCTTTGTATGGAATTCTTGCTTGGTCAATCATTGAAAAATAACGTTTATAATTTAAGTATTCAAAAAGCAATGGGCTCTGCACTTAAAAACGAGTTTAATTGCACGCTTGAAGATTTATACGAGATTGAACCTGATGCTGGGCTTGGAAACGGTGGATTAGGAAGATTAGCAGCATGCTTTATGGATGGACTTGCTAGTCAAGATTATCCCGCAATGGGCTATTCTATTAGATACGAATATGGTCTTTTTAAGCAAAAAATAGTTGACGGTTGGCAAATGGAACTTCCTGACGTGTGGTTGCCGGGCGGGGAAGTTTGGCTTACTCAACGTTTAGATAAAACTTATAAAGTTAAATTTGATGGTGAAGTTAAAGAATATTGGACTGAAAACGGTTTAAAAATAGGTCATTATAACACTAAAGAAGTTGAAGCTGTGGCTTACGATATGATGATTTCAGGTAAGGATAGTGAAGCAGTTTCTGTTTTAAGGCTTTGGAAAGCGCAAAATATCCGTGATTTTGATATGAAAACCTTCTCGCAAGGCGATTATATGCGCAGTATGCAAGAAGATAATGAAGCCGACTTGATTTCTAAGGTTTTGTATCCTTCTGATAACCATTTTGAAGGAAAGTCTTTAAGGCTTAAACAACAATATTTGCTCGTTTCAGCAACGTTGCAAGATATTATTAACGACCACGAAAAACGTTACGGCTCACTTAATACTTTACCTGATAAAGCGGCAATTCATATTAACGACACGCACCCCGCGCTTTGTATTCCCGAACTTATGCGTATTTTAATGGATGAAAAGGGCTTTACATGGGACGACGCTTGGAGTATCGTTACAAGAACGGTTGCATACACTAACCATACCGTTATGAGTGAAGCACTCGAAAAGTGGAGTGAAGACTTAATTCAAAGAAGATTGCCACGTATCTATATGATTTTAAAAGAAATCAACGAAAGATTCTGTGCTGATATGTGGAATAAATTTCCTGGAGATTGGGATAGGATTAACCGCATGAGTATTTTTTCTCATAATCAAGTTAAAATGGCAAACTTAAGCGTTGTTGCATCTCATACCGTTAACGGCGTTTCTGCATTACACAGTGAAATAATTAAAAACAGTATTTTTAAGGATTTTTACGACGTTTATCCGCATAAATTCACTAACGTTACTAACGGTATTGCTCACAGACGTTGGCTTTGTCAGTCAAACCCAGAACTATGTGAGCTTCTTAACGAATGCATAGGTGACGGTTACGTTAAAGATGCTTCTAAACTTATTGACTTTAAGAACTTTGAAAATGATAAAACAGTTCTTAAACGCCTTGGTGAAATCAAAGCGATTAAGAAGCAACAATTCTGTGAATTTGCGAGCAAAAAACAAGGTGTTATAATTGATCCTAATACGTTGTTTGACGTTCAGGCAAAGCGTATGCACGAATATAAACGCCAACTTTTGAATGCGTTGTATATTATATCGCTTTATAATGATTTAAAAGAAAATCCCGACTTAAAGGTTCAACCTAAGACCTTTATTTTTGGAGCAAAGGCTGCGCCGGGATATTACTTTGCAAAACAAATTATTAAGCTTATTTGTTGTCTTAGTGAAGATATAAAAAAGAACCCAAAAATCAACGAAAAATTAAACGTTGTTTATATGGAAGACTACTGTGTTTCTATGGCTGAAAAACTTATGCCGGCAACTGAAATTAGTGAACAAATTTCACAAGCGGGCAAAGAAGCAAGTGGAACTGGAAACATGAAGTTTATGATTAACGGTGCGCTTACTATCGGCACGCTTGACGGTGCAAACGTTGAAATGCGTGAAGCATGTGGTGACGACAATATTTTCATTTTCGGTCTTACTGCTGAAGAGGTTGATAGAAAGTGGGCGCAAGGATATAATTCTTCATTATATTATGCAAATAATGTTAAGCTTGAAAAGGTTATAAGTGCTTTGCATGCAGGATTTAACGGACAAAGCTTTAGTGATATTGCAAACTATTTATTAACTGGTAGCCCAATTGCCGATCCTTATATGTGCTTGGCTGATTTCGGTTCATTCTATGACGTTCACGAAAAAGCAGATGCAGTTTATAAGAATAAAGTACAATGGGCGAAAAAGAGCCTTAATAATATAGCTACCGCAGGTATATTTGCAAGTGATAGAAGTATAAGAGATTACGCAAATAATATTTGGGGACTTAAGAAAATAAAGTAATATGATATTTAACCCGCTTGATAAATATTATAAAAGCATAACTGGCGCGGTTTGCGCTGATAAAAGTATAACGTTCAGAGTCAAAGGTCATTTTGACTCTGTCGTTTTCGTTTTGCGAAAAGATGGCGTTGATAGCACGAATAAATTTGTTATGAAAAAGGAAGACCAATGTTTTAGCTTAAACGTTAAACTTTCTGTAGGGCTATATTTTTATTGTTTTATTGCAAATGACAACATGTTTATTTCTAACGATAATTTTGTTGGCAAAATAAGTGAGAATATTAATGAATTTCAGCTTACTGTTTACGACAGCGAATATACTGTTCCAGAATGGATTTACGGCGGGGTAATTTATCAGATTTTTCCAGACAGATTTTATAGCGCAAAAAAAGATAAAAAAATCAAGAGCAATAAGGTTTTGCATCAAAATTGGAACGAACTGCCTGTGTTTTTGCCTAATGAACAAGGCAAAATAATTAATAACGACTTTTTTGGCGGAGATATTAAAGGTATAATAGAAAAACTCGACTATTTAGTTGAGCTTGGCGTTAGCGTTATATATCTTAATCCAATTTTTGAAGCTTATTCAAATCACCGATATGATACTGGCGATTACATGAAAGTTGACGAGCTTTTAGGCAGTGAGTCCGATCTTGTTGAATTGATAAATAAGGCGAATAATAAAAATATTAAAATTATACTTGACGGTGTTTTTAACCACACTGGTGACGATAGTGTGTATTTTAATAAATATGGTAATTACGATTCGGTAGGTGCGTATCAGGATAAAAATTCAAAGTATTATAATTGGTATAATTTTACCGAATTTCCAGACGAATACGAAGCGTGGTGGGGAATTAAAACTTTACCGTCAATCAATGAGTCGAACAAGCAATTCGTTGACTTTATAACGGGCGAAGGCGGGGTTTTAGATCATTATACCAAGTTGGGTGTAAACGGATGGAGATTGGATGTCGTTGACGAACTTCCTTCAAGTTTTGTTAAAAAGATTAGAAAAAGAGTTAAAAATGCAAATCCTAACGCTGTTGTAATTGGTGAAGTTTGGGAAGACGTTTCAAACAAGGTTTCATACGGCGTAAGGCGTGAGTATCTTCAAGGGAAAGAGCTTGATAGTGCAATGAATTATCCGCTTAAGGACGCTATTATAGCATTTGTTAAAAATAAGGACTCTATAACCTTGTCTTTTGTGATAAAAGAACAAATAGATCATTATCCATCAATCGCATTGCACGCAATGATGAACATAATATCTACTCATGACACGATGCGACTTTTAACGGTGTTTGGCGGTGACGAGCCGTTAAATATGACCAAAAGTCAAATGGCTGAATATAAAATTCCGCAAGATCGAATGGGGGACGCTGTTTTTAAGTTAAAGGTTGCTTCTCTCTTACAGTTTACCTTATGTGGCGTGCCGAGTGTGTATTATGGTGACGAAATTGGTATGCAAGGATATGGCGACCCGCTAAACCGTGCGCCATTTGCTTGGGATAATCAAAACACTGAACTTGTTGAATGGTATAAATTTTTATCTAAATTACGTGCAGATTTTGCTGTTTTTAGGCAAGGAAGTTTTGAAGAAATTTATTGCTCAAAAGGCGTTTATTGTTATAAGAGATGCGATAATGACTCCGAAGTATTTGTCGCAATAAACCTTAACGAAAATCATTTGTGTTTAAGTTTTGAAGGAACTTTGTTTGATTTGGTTAATAACGTTGAGTATTGCGATGGGTTAGAATTACAAGGTAAATCCGTGTGCGTTTTGATTAAAAAACAGTAAAAACGTATTAAAACGGTTGACACTTTTTATAAAAAATGTTATCATTAAGAAAAAATAAACCGATGAAGTAAAGTAGTAGTTAATGTAAAGTATTTAGAGAGTTTGCGGTTGGTGAAAGCAAATTACGTAACGTTAGTGAATGGGTTACTGAGGGTGGCGATGAAATTAGTAGTTGCTGACGCGATAAGCCGAGCGTTATAACGGCAGGGCATGACAGTGCTCGAAAAAGACAAAGTTTTACTTTGTGAAATTGGGTGGCAACACGGATATATTCGTCCCAAGAATATTCCGTGTTTTATTTTTTAAATTATAAAGGAGAAAATATTATGGCAGAAAAAAGAATTCCAACTAAAATGTATTTAACTGAAAGCGAGCTTCCAAAAAGTTGGTACAACATTAATGCTGTAATGAAAGAAAAACACGACCCGTTACTCGATCCGATAACGCATAAACCCTGCACGAGAGAAGAACTCGAACAAGTTTTTTGCAAGGAATTAGTTAATCAAGAGTTAAATATGGTCGACGAATATATTGATATTCCTGAAGAAGTTCAAGAATTTTACAGAATGATTCGTCCGTCACCATTAACGCGTGCATATTGCTTAGAAAAAGTGCTTGATACGCCAGCAGAAATTTATTATAAGTTTGAAGGCAACAACACGTCAGGCTCACACAAATTAAACTCTGCAATCGCGCAAGTTTATTATGCAAAACAAGAAGGCATTACTTCTCTCACTACAGAAACGGGAGCAGGGCAGTGGGGCACTGCGCTTTCAATGGCGTGCGCTTATTACGGAATTGATCTAACCGTTTTTATGGTTAAATGTAGTGCCGAACAAAAGCCGTTTAGAAAAGCTGTAATAGAAACCTATGGTGGAAAAGTTATACCAAGCCCTTCTGAAACTACGGAAATAGGAAGAAAAATTCTTAAGGAATTCCCTGGCACGGGTGGTTCTCTCGGTTGTGCCGTTTCTGAAGCAACTGAAAAAGCCCTTAACACTCCTAATTGTAAATACGTTTTAGGTAGCGTTATGGACCACGTAATTTTACACCAATCAATAATTGGTCTTGAAACTAAAATAGCATTAGAAAAATATGATATTGAGCCTGATTTATTTATTAGCTGTGTTGGCGGTGGTTCTAACTTCGGCGGTTTTATCGCACCATTTGTAAAAGATAAAATCTTGGGAAAAGCAAAATACGATATTATCGGTGTTGAGCCTGTTTCTTGCCCGTCTATGACGCGTGGTAAATACGCTTATGATTACGGTGATACTGGTAGAATTACGCCCCTTATGAAGATGTGCACGCTTGGCAGTGGTTTTATGCCGTCCGCAAATCATTCAGGTGGACTACGTTATCACGGCATGAACCCAATTGTTTCTAAGCTTTATCACGACGGTTATATCAAAGCAACGTCAGTAAAACAAACTGAAGTATTTGAAGCAGCGGTTAAATTTGCTAAAGCTGAAGGTATTTTGCCTGCACCAGAGTCTTCACACACCATTAAGGTTGCACTTGATGAAGCAATGAGATGTAAAGAAACGGGTGAAAAGAAAAAGATCGTATTCTGTTTAACTGGTACAGGTTATTTTGACCTTAAGGCATATTCAGCATTTAATAATAAAACGATGGAAGATTATGTTCCAACTGAAGAAGATCTTTCAAAAGGTTTTGCAACTTTACCAAAACTTTAAAATGTTGAGTTTGCAAGAATTTTTAAAAATTGCTTGCAATAAATGATAAAATATATTATAATATATCTATAAAATCTATGGAGGAGTTTTATAATGGCAATTGCTGATAAAGTAAAGGAACTTATCGCTAAGCAACTCAATAGACCTGTTGATGAAATAACGGATGATAAGGAAGTTGTTAAAGATTTGGGAGCAGACTCACTTGACGTTGTTGAAATGTTAATGAGCTTAGAAGAAGAGTTTAATATCACTGTTCCGGAAGAAGATGCGGTTAACATTAAAACCGTTGGTGATATTGTAACGCTTATCAATTCAAAGAACTAATAATTTACTGCTGGCTAAAGCCGGCAGTTTTTATTTTTAAATTTTACATAAATTAAAAAAGCTAAATTGTTCAAACAATTTAGCTTTTTTTGGTTAGACTTTTTTCGTTTTTATGTTGATTTTGGAAAATAGTTTATGTAATACAATTCTGAGTGGAAGGTTGATTAATATAATCGCAAGCACTATCAAAACGTGATGCCAGTATAAATTCAACGGGGTCATTTGTGATAATGAGAACAAACTTCCTAAGCTCGTTGTTGTGGAAATTACCGTGACTAATACTACTAACAATAAACAGGGAATAATTATTAGTGCGCGGAATTTATTTAATGGCTTGCAAATATTATATAAGTTTATTGCGCCAGCATAGGTTATAGCTATTATGCCCATTGTTTCGTAGATTTTAAGTTCAGGCGGATAATAATTAATGTTAACTCTGCAAAATTCAATTATTATAATGCTTAAAATCATTATAAGGGCACTAGGGATGGTGTGCTTTATAATATACGTTATAAAATTTCCTTTTACTCGTTGGTCGTTTGGTTGTAGCGACAAGAAGAAAGAAGGTATGCCGATTATAAACACTTCAAACATAAACATATTTGAAAGAGTGTAGGGATAAGACTTCATGTAGGGTAAAACAAGCGTTATAATCGCCATTAGCATAGTAAACAAAGTCTTCATTAAGAAAAGGGAAGACGAAGCTTGAACGTTGTTTATAACCCTTCTGCCTTCGTGAACGACTTGTGGCATTGAATTAAAATTGTTATCGAGAAGAACTATGTGTGATACACTTCTGGTTGCATCACTACCTGAAGCAACGGTAATTGCGCAGTCTGATTCTTTTAATGCTAAAATATCATTTACGCCATCTCCGGTCATTGCGGTAACGTGCCCAGCCTGTTTCAATGCTTTAACTAAAATTGCTTTTTGTTCGGGTGAAACTCTGCCAAATATCGTATACTTATTAGCGATTTCATATATTTGTTCGTCAGCAACGCCTTCTAAACTAATATACTTTTCAGCGTTGTTTATTCCCACTCGCTTTGATACTTCTGAAACTGTTATGGGATTATCGCCCGATATTACCTTGATGTCGACGTCGTTTTGCTTAAACCATTCAACGGTTGTAACAGCTTCTTCTCTAATGTTATCGGCTATAACAATAAGCGACAGCGTGTTGAAATTATTGGGGATTTCGTCGTTGATAATTTCTTTTTCTGAATGTGCTAATACTATAACGCGAAGTCCTTGTTTTGCATAATAGTTAATTTTTGATTCAATTTCTTTGAATTTTTCTTCTCTTAAAACGAATTCGGGTGCTCCAAATGCATAAGTGCCAATATTTTCAAACGTAACTGCAGATAACTTTCTTGCGGAACTAAAGGGAAGAACTGTTTTGTGCTTGAAATAACTTTGTTGACCAAAATGATTAAAAAGAGCAATGGCGGTTTGATTGTTGTCGCCAAGACTGTTAAGCATCGAACTCATTATTTGCTCTACAGAATTTTCGTGCTCAGCTATTTGTTCAACGCTTATTACGGTCATTTTGCCGTCTGTAATAGTTCCCGTTTTGTCAAAGCAAATGGTATCAACGCGTGCCAACATTTCAAGTGAATATAAGTCTTGTATTAACGTGTTGTGGCGTGACAGTTTTATTATTCCAAGAGCTAAAGCTACGCTTGTTAATAGGAACATACCCGCTGGGATCATTCCGATAACTGGGGTAGACGTCATGTAGATTGCTTGTCTTATATCACCAGTAAGCGTAGTGGTTTTAATTAACCAAATAACCGTTATGGGAACGATTATACAAAAAATTACTTTTATTATAGTGTTCAACGAACTCATTATTTCAGAGTGTGGTTTTTTATATTGTTTTGCTTTTGCGGATAACGTTTCTACGTAATTGTCTTTTCCAACTTTAACAGCTTGAGCATAACACGTTCCGCTCACCACGAAACTTCCGGCTAAAAGGCTGTCCCCACAAGATTTTTTAACGGGTACGGATTCTCCTGTTAACAACGCTTCGTTTACTTCAATTTCACCATCAACAATTTTACAGTCGGTTGGGATTTGGTTGCCTATTCCAAGCTTAACTATGTCATCTAAAACGATATCGCAAGTGTTTATTTCTGTTAGCTTACCGTCTCTAACCACTAACGAGTTTTTTGTCGTTAATAAAGCAAGTCTTTCAATACAGCGTTTAGCTCTAACTTCTTGAAGAATTCCAATTGAAATATTTGCGAGATAGAAGAAAACGAAGAAAAAATCTCCAATCTTGGTTTTATCGCCAATACAAAGTAGGGCAACGAACACAATTAGACCGAGTAGGTTGAAAATTGTGCACACGTTGTCTAAAATGATTTTTAAATATGATTTAGAATGTTTTTTCTTTACCGAATTGGTTAAACCGTTTTCATGCCTATCAGCAACAATACCGTCAGATAAACCGACGGTATGGCTGGGTGAATATCTAGTTATATTTTCATTAATAGATGTGTTTTGCATTGTAAACCTAAACAATAATGTTAATTAAACGCTTGGGAACGATGATTAATTTTTTAATTTGTTTTTCGCCAATTTCCGCGCTGAGCTTTTCGTCATGATTAATTATTTCTCTAATAAGCTCTTCATTTGCGTCGCTCGGAATCATGAGTTTGGTGCGCATTTTACTGTTAATTTGAACGGCAACTTCAACTTCGTCTAAAACGAGAGCGTTTTCGTCACAAACAGGATAATCGCAGGCGAATATAGAAGTTTTGTTACCAAGGCTTTCCCAAATTTCTTCTGCAAAGTGTGGAGCACACGGTGCTAATAACAGAATTAAAGTCTTAAAGCAATTTTTGAAGGTGGGAACGTGTTTTTTTTCGTCCAAACCGTCGTATTTGGTGAGCGCGTTTAATAATTCCATTAATCTCGCAACGGTTGTGTTAAACGAGAATGATTCCATATCTCTATCAACGTGCTTAATAGCATAATTGGTTGCGTATAATAAATCTTTTTCGTTTTTACCGATTTCTGAGCCTTTAACGTTGGATAAATGTTGAATTTTAACTGCTAAACGTTCAACTCTTTCTAAGAACTTAACGATAGCCTTAATTCCATCGTCGTTCCAAGGACCGCCTTCGGTATACGAGAAGCCAAACATAAGATATAATCTCAATACGTCTGAACCGAATTCTTGAACGTAGGGGTCAGGAGCAATAACGTTGCCTTTAGATTTGCTCATACGCTGTCCGTCTGGACCTAAGATTATGCCTTGGTGAACGAGAGATTTGAAAGGCTCATCAAACTTTAAGTATCCCATATCGCGAAGTGCTTTTGTGATAAAGCGTGCGTAAAGTAGGTGCATACATGCATGCTCTGCACCGCCAACGTATTTGTCAACGGGAAGCATTTTATTGATGATTTCAGTATTGAACGGCTCTTTGTCGTTATGAGCATCGGGATATCTTAAATAATACCAGCTTGAGCAAACAAATGTGTCGAGTGTGTCTGGGTCGCGTTTGGCGGGAGCACCGCAAACGGGGCAAACGGTATTCATAAAACCTTCGTGTTTTGCAAGTGGAGATTCACCGTCGGGGGTAAATTCAACGTCTTCAGGAAGTTTAACGGGGAGTTGGTCGTATGGCACGGGAACAACGCCACATTTATCGCAATGAACAACGGGAATAGGAGCTCCCCAGTAGCGTTGGCGCGACACTAACCAGTCTCTTAAACGGTAATTTGTTTTGTGCTCTGCTTGAGCAGTCTTAACAAGGTGATTTATAATAGCTTTCCTTGCTTCTTCACTTGACAAACCGTCAAATCCAGGGCTATTAATAACGATGCCGTCTTCAACGAAAGGTAAGTCGTCGTTGCAGTTTGCGCCTTTAATAACTCTATTAATTGGTAAACCGTATTTATTTGCAAAAGCAAAATCACGTTCGTCGTGTGACGGAACGCCCATAACAGCACCTGTGCCGTAAGAATAAAGAACGTAATCAGCTACGTAAATAGGAATTTTTTTGCCGTTTATTGGGTTAATTGCGTCGTGACCAATATAAACGCCTGTTTTTTCTCTAGTGGTAGAAAGTCTGTCGATTTCATTGCTCTTAGATGTTTCGTAAACGTAATCTTCAACAGCTTTCTTTTGCTTTTTAGAAGTTAATTTGCTAACGAGCGGATGTTCAGGTGCAAGAACAACATACGACACGCCGAACAATGTGTCGGCACGGGTAGTGAATACCTTGAACTTATCGCCACTTACAGCGGTAAAT
Source organism: Christensenellaceae bacterium (assembly GCA_045637285.1). Classification (GTDB taxonomy): domain Bacteria; phylum Bacillota; class Clostridia; order Christensenellales; family Borkfalkiaceae; genus UBA1259. Next base: position 64,164 of record JAZTZE010000032.1, read on the forward strand.
TCAATTTCGCCACCAGAAGACTTGCCAATCCAGTTCTTTTGCATAAGCTTTGTCTTTTCCGGCCAATCAAGACCGTTTAAGCCTTGTAAAAGTTCTTCTGCATATTGGGTAATCTTAAAGAACCATTGAGTTAAGTCCTTTTTAATAACGGTTGAGTTACATCTTTCGCAACTTCCGTTAACAACTTGTTCGTTTGCTAAAACTGTTTTACAGCTCGGACACCAGTTAACAGGGGCATTTTTTCTGTATGCAAGACCATTTTCATAAAGTTTTAGGAACAACCATTGAGTCCACTTATAATAATCTTCGTTGCAGGTTTTAATTTCTGCACTCCAATCAAACATTGCGCCCATTTCACGCAACGTTTGTTCCATGTTTTCGATGTTTTGGTGTGTAGATTTTTGAGGGGGAGTTCCCGTTTTAATTGCGTAGTTTTCTGCGGGTAACCCAAATGCGTCAAAACCCATGGGTTGAAAAACTTCAAACCCTTTCATTTTTTTATAGCGAACAAAACTGTCCGTAGGCCCATAGTTATACCAGTGACCTAAGTGGAGTTTAGACGCGGAAGGATAAGAAAACATTTCTAAACAATAATATTTTTTATCGTAATTTTTATTATTGAAAACGCCTAACTTATCTTTTTCCCAAATTTCTTGCCATTTTTTTTCAATTTTCTTCATGTCCATAAACTATCGTTATGCCTCCGTAAAAGCTTAAATATACTAATAAATAATTATAGATATTATATACTAATAATTACGTTTAGTCAACAATAATTTAACCGCGTATCAGATAATTAAAAAAATATAAAGGTAAAAAGTTAAATTCGTGCTATTTATATTTACAAAACTTTGCTAAAGTGTTATACTGAATAAGATAAAACAATGGAGAAACGTTAAATGAAATCAGCTATTTTGGACACTAAATGTTTAATTGAAAAATTCCCCTTATTATACGGCGAAGTTAGCGATGCGCAAATTGAAAGATACAATATATTATTCGAGCGTTTTAAGTCGGCATACGGCGTTGATCGTGCGTATTTTGCATCTTCAAGCGGTAGAGTAGAAGTGTGTGGAAACCACACCGACCATAACGGTGGAAAAGTTGTTTCGTGCGCTATTAGTTTGGACACTCTTGCAACGTTTTTACCCACTGATAACGGAATTATTAATATAAAAAGTGAAGGATATCCTGATATAGTTGTTGACATTAACGGCGAAGAAGTAGAACGAGTAGGCACGTCTCCCGCGCTCGTGAGAGGCGTTGTTGTTGGAATGCAAAAACGTGGATATAGCGTTGGCGGTTTTAATGCATGTTTTACTAGTAACGTTTTAGGCGGTGCGGGTATATCAAGTTCGGCTTCATTTGAAGTTTTAATTGCTGAAATTCTTAACTTTCTTTATAACGACGATAAAATTGATTGCGAAGAAAAAGCAAAAATTGCACAATTTTCAGAAAACGTATATTTCAATAAACCGTGTGGGCTTCTCGATCAAACGGCGATTGCTTTTGGCGGATTGAATATGCTTGATTTTTTTGATAAAAACAAAATTTCTGTGACAAAAATAGACAATTCGCTTAGCGATTACACGTTAATATTAATTAACACTGGCGGAAGCCATGCAAATCTCACCGATGAATATGCTTCTATTCCGCAAGAAATGTTTGCCGTGGCAAAAGAATTAGGTGCAGAAAGATTGGCTGATGCGGGCGAACAAAAATTTTATAACGAATTACCTAAGTTGTATAACAAATTACCGGATAGGGCAATATTAAGAGCTATTCACTTCTTTGAAGAAAATGCACGTGTAGATTACGTATACGACTCGCTTATAAACGAAGATTATGATTGTTTTTTGCAAACAATATCACTTTCTGGGTTAAGTTCAATGTATAAGTTGCAAAACTGTTATGTGGCGGGATGCAAGGAGCAACCAATTCCTAAAGCACTCCAAATTGCAAAGCGCGCGTTTATTATTGGCGCAAATAGGGTGCATGGCGGTGGCTTTGCTGGAAGCATATTAAATATAGTTAAAAATGACGAAGTTCAGTCTTTTATGGACTACATGAAGAACTTTTTTGCTGAAAAAGACATTATTCCATTAAAGGTTAGATCAGTTGGAACAATCGTTTTATAATTACAAGTGATATCAAACGCTATTATGCCAAACATAATGGCGTTTTTGTTTGTTGTTTTCTTTGCTTTGAAGCCGAAAATCATTTAATTGTTTATTTTTTTCTTTTTAATATAAAAGTTAGTTATTTGTTTGACATTATTTATTATTATATATATAATATTACTGTTTATATTTACTTGATATTTATAGGAGATTTGTATGATTTGGTCTAAAGAAGAAACTCTTCCAAGAGAGCAAATAGAAGCTATTCAGCTTGAAAGACTTAAGGAAACAGTATCAAGAGTTTACGAAAAAGTTCCAGCATATAGAAAGAAAATGGATGATGCCGGCGTAAAACCTGAAGATATTTTAACGCTAAAAGATTTGGCTAAACTTCCATTCGTTACTAAACAAGACATGCGAGATAACTATCCTTTCGGATTGTTTGCAGTGCCAAAAAAAGACTTGGTTAGAATTCATGCTTCAAGTGGAACGACAGGTAAGCCCACCGTGGTTGGTTATACTAAAAACGACTTAGAAACTTGGACCGAATGCGTTTCTCGTATCGCTTGCATGGGCGGTGCAACGGCTGATGACGTTGCGCAAATATGTTTTGGCTACGGAATGTTTACTGGAGCTTTAGGGCTTCATTATGGGCTTGAAAAAATTGGTGCAACCATTGTTCCTTCTTCCACTGGTAATTCAGAAAAGCAAATTATGTATATGAAAGATTTTGGAACGACGTTATTGGTCGCAACTCCTTCTTATGCGTTAAGGCTTGCTGAAGTTGCAAATGAAATAGGTGTTGACCCAAAAACCGATCTTAACGTTAAAATAGGTTTAGTTGGAAGTGAAATGCTTACCGATGCAATGCGCGATGAAATGCATAAGGCGTGGGGTGACGGCATGTTGGTAACTTCAAACTACGGGATGAGCGAATTGATGGGGCCGGGTGTTTCTGGCGAGTGTGAATATATGTGCGGAATGCATATTAACGAAGATTTCTTTATCCCTGAAATTATTGACCCTGTAACTGAAGAGGTTTTACCTGCTGGCGAAAAAGGCGAACTCGTTGTAACCTGTATTAAAAAGGAAGGGATTCCATTAATCAGATATAGGACGAAAGATATTACTAGACTTTTTTACGAAAAATGCAAATGTGGAAGAACGTTCTGCAGAATGGAAAACTTATCGGGCAGAAGCGACGATATGTTAAAAATTCGTGGCGTTAACGTATTCCCGAGTCAAATTGAAGAAGTTATTTTGAGTTTTGAAGAACTTGGCCCGCACTATGAAATAATCGTTACGAGAGAAGGCTATTCTGATAAGATGGAAATTAGAGTAGAATTAACTCACACTACCGACTCCTTCGCCGTTTTAGAAAATATTTCTAAAAACGTTAGAAATAAATTAAAAGTTGTTTTGGGGCTTGACGCTAAGATTAGATTAGAATCTCCCAACACTTTACAAAGATTTGAAGGCAAAGCAAAAAGAATAAAGGACTTGAGAGGAAAATAATATGTCAGATAAAGTTATTTTACTTGGTAATGAAGCTATTGCGCGCGGTGCGTTTGAAGCAGGTGTTAAAGTTTCAAGTGCATATCCTGGCACACCAAGCACAGAAATTAGTGAAAATCTTGCGAAATACGAGCAAGTTTATACTGAATGGGCCCCTAATGAAAAAGTAGCACTTGAAGTTGCGTTTGGCGCGTCACTTGCTGGTGTTAGAAGTTTGGCGTGCATGAAACACGTTGGACTTAACGTTGCAAGCGACCCCTTATACACTTTTTCTTACACAGGTGTAAACGGCGGTTGTGTTATTGTCGTTGCAGACGACCCTGGTCTCGCGAGCTCACAAAACGAACAAGATACGAGAATGATAGGTCGCTCTGCGCATATTCCCGTTATTGAACCTTCGGATAGTATGGAAGCGAAAGAATTTATTAAGTTTGCATACGAGCTAAGCGAAAAATATGATACTCCGGTTATTTTGCGTACCACAACTAAACTTTCACACTCTCAAAGTATCGTTCAAATTTGTGAAAGGGCAGAAGTTGAAGATAAGGTGTATGAAAGAAATTTAAGAAAATACGTTATGATGCCTGCGTCAGCAATCGCAAGACACGTTATCGTTGAAGATCGCGACAATAAGCTCGCACAAGACGGTGCTCAATTTCCAATAAATAGGGTGGAATTTAATGATAAAAAAATCGGATTTATCACGAGTGGCGTTGCATATCAATATGTAAAAGAAGCGTGTCCGAATGCAAGCGTGTTAAAATTAGGTTTGGTTAATCCGTTGCCAAAAACACTCATTGAAGACTTTATTAAACAAGTTGATACCGTTTACGTTATTGAAGAACTTGAACCGGTTATCGAAGAACAAATTAAGTCTTGGGGTTATAACGTAAAAGGTAAAGATTTATTCACAAAGCAAGGTGAATATAGCGCAAACATGCTTAAAAAGGCATTGTATGGCACGGAAGATAATGTTTTTGAAAAACAAGAAACACCCAACCGCCCGCCAATTTTGTGCCCAGGCTGTCCGCACAGAAGCGTTTTCTCTGTTCTTAACAAACTAAAAATTCACGCTGCCGGCGATATTGGTTGTTATACTCTCGGCGCAGTTGCTCCGCTAAGTGTAATAGATACAACGCTATGCATGGGTGCAAGTATATCGTCACTCCACGGTATCGAGAAGGCTAAAGGAAAAGAGTTTATTAAGAATTGGGTAGCAGTAATAGGCGATTCAACCTTCTTACATACAGGTATTAACTCTCTTATCAACATGGCTTATAATAAGGCTACTGGAACGGTTATTATACTCGATAACCGCACTACTGGTATGACAGGTCACCAAGAGCACGCTGCAACTGGAAAAACCCTTATGGGTGACCCGACTAACGCCATTGACCTTGCCGTTCTTTGTAAAGCAGTTGGCGTTGAAAACGTTATGACAATTGACGCCTTTGATATTGTTGAACTCGAAAAGGCAATAAAGCAATCAGTTAACGGAGACGTGCTGACCGTTATAATAGCAAAAGCTCCGTGCGCACTTCTTAAAGGTCAAAAGTTCCCAAACAAATGCGTTTGTGATACTGAAAAATGTAAAAAATGCGGAATGTGTTTAAAGATTGGTTGCCCTGCAATAACTAAACAATCAGACGGAACGGTTAAAATTGACCAAACCATGTGTAACGGCTGTGGCTTATGTAAAAGTTATTGCAAATTCAACGCTATAAATAAGGTGGAAGCGTAATATGAAAAACTTAAATATAATGGTTGTAGGCGTTGGTGGACAAGGAACACTTCTCACCAGCAGAATAATAGGAAAAACCGCACTCAACGCTGGTTACGACGTTAAAATGAGTGAAGTTCACGGCATGGCACAACGTGGCGGAAGCGTTGTAACTTTCGTTCGTTTTGGCGAAAAAGTGTATGAACCGGTAGTTGAAGAAGGTAGTGCAGACGTTTTGATTGCTTTTGAACGTTTGGAAGCAATGCGTTACGCACATTTTCTAAAAAAAGACGGCGTTATGATAATAAACGATTGCAGAATTGATCCAATGACCGTTGTTATCGGCGCAAGCACTTATCCTGAAGGTATTATTGATGCCTTAAAATCAAACCACAACGTCTATACGATAGATGGCGGTAAAATTGCTAAAGAATTAGGGAATTCAAAAGTTCTTAACTCTGTCGTTTTAGGCCTTTCTGCTAAACATATTGGATTTTCTAAACAACAATGGCTTGACGTGGTAAAAACAACTGTTCCACAAAAAACCATAGATATTAACGTAAATGCATTTAACGCAGGATACGACTATTAATAATTAGGTGATTGTATGATTTGGAATGAAGCAAAAGAATGTATGAGTAGAGACGAATTGTCGTCTTTGCAAAGCAAAAGATTGGTTAAGCTTGTTGACTACGTTTATCATAATGTTGAATTTTATCGTAAAAAAATGCAAGCACTCGGAATGTTACCTGGCGATATCAAAAGTATTGAAGATATCGTTAAACTTCCATTTACGACTAAGGACGATTTAAGAGACAACTATCCGTTTGGTCTTTTCGCTGTTCCTCGTTCAGAAATAGTTCGCGTGCACGCATCAAGTGGCACGACTGGTAAAGCTACCGTAGTTGGCTATACGAGAAGAGATATTGATATTTGGGCAGAATGTGTTGCGAGATGCTTAACTATGGCAGGTGTTAGTAGAAATGACATTATTCAGGTGGCATACGGCTACGGTTTGTTTACAGGTGGCTTAGGCGCGCACTATGGTGCGGAAAAAATCGGCGCAATGGTCGTTCCTATGAGCACTGGTAACTCTAAAAAACTTACCACGATGATGATTGACTTTGGCGCAACTGCTATTGCTTGCACGCCTTCATATTTGCTTCATTTAACCGAAGTTTTAGAATCTGAGAATTTAATTAAGGATATCAAACTAAAACATGCTATTTGCGGGGCTGAGCCTTGGACGGAAAAAATGCATAAAGACATTGAAGAACGTTTAAATATCAGTGCGCACGATATTTATGGCTTAAGTGAAGTTATGGGACCGGGCGTTGCTTGCGACTGTGCATTCCACAAGGGATTGCACGTCTGTGAAGACCATTTCTATCCGGAAATTCTTAATTCTGCAACGCTTACTCAACAAAATGCAGGTGAGACGGGCGAACTCGTATTTACGACACTCACTAAAGAAGCGTTACCGCTTATTAGATACCGCACTAAAGACCTTACCAGCATTGACTATTCAACATGTGAATGCGGAAGAACGAGCGCAAGAATTAGCAGATTTAAGGGAAGAGTTGACGACATGCTTATTATCCGTGGCGTAAACGTTTTCCCAAGCCAAGTAGAAGCAGCTCTTGTTGACGTTGAAGAAGTTTCACCACACTATATGATTATAGTTGACCGCGTTAATAATCTCGACACGCTTGAAATTCAAGTTGAAATCAACCCCAATTTTTATACTGATGAAATTAAGGGGATAGAGGCGTTAAATAAAAAAATCGCACACGTTATTTCACAAGCTTTAGGGCTCAATCCTAAAATTAAAATCGTTGAGCCGAATACTCTTACAAGAAGTGAAGGTAAGGCAGTTCACGTTGTTGATAAACGTAAATTATATTAAGGGAGATAAAGGAGAAAATTATGGTTGCAAAACAATTATCAGTTTTTATTGAAAACAGACAAGGTAGACTTGGTGAAGTTTTAGACGTGCTCAAATCAAACGGCGTTAACATTTTATCGTTGAGTTTAGCTGACACTACTGAATATGGCTTATTAAGGCTTATAGTTAACAATCCTGAATTAGGAAAACAAAAGCTTGCGGAAAATGGATTTTCAACTATGCTTACCGCTGTTATCGTTCTTAAAATTACACATAAAGCAGGTAGCTTGCAAGGCCTTCTTAAAATTTTATCTGACGAAAATATCAACGTTGAATATATGTACGGCTTGTCAATTGATGGCGAGGAAGCTTCTGTTGTGTTAAAAACTTCAGACCCTGCTAAAGCTGAAAAAGTTTTTGAAAAACAAGGCGTAAAAACACTTTCTTCTGAAGATATAGCTTCATTATAATATGATTATAGATTTTCATACCCACGTTTTTCCCGACAAGATAGCCGCATCTACTATTGGTTCACTTGCATCTAACTCTGGAGCAACTGCATATACCGATGGAACGGTAGATGGAATGATAAAGGCATTAGAACGCGCCAACGCTGATATTGCCATCGCGCTTCCAGTTTTAACAAAAGCCACACAGTTTGACAGTGTTACGCGCTTTGCTATTGAAGTGAACGAGAGATTTAAAAGTTCAAACAGAAAAATTATTTCTTTTGGCGGAATGCACCCAGACTGCGATTGTATTGATGAGAAATTAGCATATTTGAAAGAAAACGGCATATTAGGCATAAAAATTCACCCTGATTACCAACAAACCTATATTGACGATAGTAGATACGTTGAAATTATTAAATGTGCCAAAAAATACGATTTAATTGTGGTAACACATTCAGGCGTTGATGATGGATACAAAGGAAATCCCGTTAGATGTACTCCCGATAAAATTTTAAATTTATTAAGTAAAGTAAATTATAATAAAATTGTTTTAGGGCATTACGGTGCGCATAGATTATGGGAAGAAACGCTTGAAAAATTAGCAGGGCTAGACTTGTATTTCGACACGGCGTTTACCTTTAACGATATTGAAAAAGATTTGTTTAATAAAATTTTAAACAAGCATGGGGAAAACAAAGTGCTTTTTGCAACCGATTGCCCATGGCGCGATATAAAAGATGACGCTTTAATTTTAAATTCATACGGCTTAGATAAAGAAGTTGAAGATAAAATATTCTATAAAAATGCATTAAAATTACTTGGAATATAGGAGATACAATGTTTTATAACCCAAAAGCGTTTGCATTAGGTAGTAAACGCTCGATAATAAGAGAAATTTTTGAATATAGCAAAACTCGTGCTCAAGAAATAGGCGCAGAAAACGTTTTTGATTTTAGCCTTGGTAATCCAAGCGTTGAGCCACCGGAAGAAGTTAGCCAAGCAATCAAACAATTACTTTTGTTAGACAATCAAACGGCGTTGCACGGCTATACGTCGGCACAAGGCGATTTAGCAACGAGAAAAGCTGTTAGCGACAATATTAATAGACGTTTTAACTTAAATTTAACGCCAAATAATATCTATATGACTTGCGGAGCTGCTGCATCGCTTTCAATTTGCTTAAGTGCGGTGTTAAATCAAGGCGAAGAGTGCGTTGTTTTTGCCCCGTTCTTTACCGAATATAGAGTTTTTGTTGAGAATGCAGGTGGAAAGCTTGTTATAAGCCAGCCCGACTATTCTTCTTTACAAATTGACCTTAATGACTTTGAAAATAAGATTAATGAAAACACGAAAGCGGTTATTTTAAATTCACCAAACAATCCTAGTGGTGTAGTATATACCGAACAAATTATTAAGTCAGTTTGTGATATTTTAGAAAAAAAACAAGCGCAATATAATCATCCAATATATTTGATATCAGATGAGCCTTATAGAGAACTTGTTTATGGTGACGTTTTCGTTCCTTATTTAATGAACTACTATAAAAATACGTTAGTTTGTTATTCTTATTCCAAATCACTTTCATTGCCGGGTGAAAGAATAGGTTATATCGCTGTTAACCCTCAAATGCAAGACTGCTCTAACGTTTATCTTGCTGTTTGTGGTGCAGGCAGATCGTTAGGTTATGTTTGTGCGCCGAGCATGTTCCAAAAGGTTGTTGAAAAATGTGTTGACGCAAAGGTTAATATAGAAGCTTACAAAAAGAATCGCGATCTTATTTATAATACTCTTACTGAATACGGTTTTGATTGCGTTAAGCCAGATGGTGCGTTCTATTTATTTGTAAAAAGCCCAACTGGTGATGCATTCTCATTATACGAACAAGCAAAGAAACACGAAATTTTGTTAGTTCCTTGTGACGATTTTGGTGTTAAAGGTTTTGTTAGAATCGCATATTGTGTAGATTATAAACGTATAGAAAACTCGCTTCCACATTTCAAAAATCTTGCAAAAGAATTAGGCTTATAAAAAATAAATCGCCTGCAAAAAGCAGGCGATTTTAATTTTAAATAAAGAATGAAAAATTATTTTGCGGTTAATTCATATAAATGCTTTTTATAATTTTCCATGGACTTATTTATTATTTCAATGGCAACGTTGCGGTCAGATGCTACGTCCACTGATGTGTTTTTGTATTCTAATTGCTTATAAACGGAAAAGAAGTGTTGCATTTCATCAAAAACGTGAGTTGGAAGGTCGTGTATGCTTTTATATGTATTATAGTTTGGGTCGGTTTCGGGAATAGCAATAATCTTTTCGTCAACCGATCCGTTGTCGTTCATAATAATAACGCCAATGGGATAACATTTAACCAAACTCATCGGAATAAGACTTTCTGAGCATAATATCAACACGTCTAACGGGTCATTATCTTCAGCTAAAGTATGCGGAATAAAGCCGTAGTTCGCAGGATAGTGAGTGGAAGTGTATAAAATTCTATCCAATCTCAACAGCCCAGTTTTCTTATCCATTTCATATTTTTGTTTTGAGCCTTTACTTATTTCAACGACTGCAATAAACTCTTCTGGTTTAATTCTACTGCTTTCTATATCATGCCAAATATTCATAATAATTTCCTTAACTATTTTTTTACATTTTAACATTATACTCAACAAAAAAGCAACCTAATTGCATTATTTTTATTAAAAAATAAAATCTTTTTATAATAAAAGGCAAAAAAATTTGCACAAAAATTAAATGTTTGGTATAATAAATGCCGTGGTAAAAGTCTATTATTCAGATATAACAGGTTATGATATATCAAAAGTAGACATAGATGCGTTTAATTTGATACGAAAAGATTATGTGAACAGTATCACCGACCCCGAGCGTAAACGTCAAAGCGCATACGTGTGGCTACTCTTACAAAAAGCACTTGCGGATATTGGTGTCTGCGGGAACTTTTCCGTTGACCCAAAGGGCAGATGGCGCATTATAGAAGGTGGGGTTAAATTTTCACTCGCGCACTCGGGTAATATTGTTACCGTTGCGTTTTCTAAAAGCGATAGCGTTGGTGTTGACGTTGAAAAATGTTCTGAAAAAGTTTTGTTGCTTAAAGAAAAATTCGTTCAGACAAAATCAATTAACGTATCAAACATTGAGCACCTAACTCGCGAATGGACAAAAAAAGAAAGCGCGTTTAAGGCTGGAAAAAAAGCCGAATTTTACAGTAGAAAAATTTATGATAAAATCGGGCAAGAATATTTTTTAACGTTATGTGCAAAAAATAAATTTAGTGATTTTGAATACGTTGACGTTAAAAGTTTATTTTAATTATAAAGGAGATTTTTATGAGCGAATGCACACACGACTGTTCTAATTGTTCATCAAAAGATTGTGGCGAACGCAAAGATTTTAGAGAAAAATTAAACGAACACAGTTCGGTTAAAAAAGTTATTGGTATTGTTAGCGGTAAAGGTGGAGTGGGCAAATCACTCGTTACATCTCTTCTTGCCGTTAAAGCTAACAAAGCAGGATATAAAACCGCTATTTTAGACGCTGATATTACAGGTCCTTCAATTCCAAAAGTTTTTGGTATTACCGATAGGGCAAACGCAATGGACGACAAGTATTTGTTGCCAGCAGTAAGTAAAAACGGCATTGAAATTATGTCAATAAACTTACTTTTAGAAAATGCAAGCGACCCTGTAGTTTGGCGTGGACCTGTTATAGCTGGTGCAGTAAAGCAATTTTGGACTGACGTTGTTTGGAAGGACGTTGATTATATGTTCGTTGACATGCCACCAGGAACGGGCGACGTACCGTTAACCGTGTTTCAATCGCTTCCAGTCGATGGGATTATTGTTGTTGCATCTCCGCAAGATTTGGTATCAATGATAGTTGGTAAAGCCGTTAAAATGGCAAATATGATGAATATTCCCGTGCTTGGTTTGGTTGAAAACATGTCTTACTTAATTTGCCCAGATTGCGGAAAGAAGTTAAACGTTTTCGGACAAAGTAAGATAGATGATGTCGCAAAAAAATACAATATAGATAACGTTGCAAAGCTTCCCATCGATCCAAATTTTGCTTCACTTTGTGACGATGGTAAAATTGAAGACGTTAACGAAAACTATTTGGACCAAATTATACAATCAATATTCAATAAATATTAAGGATTATTATGGCAAAAATGACTAATGAAAACAATAACGTTGTTTGCAATGAAATGGTAGACGAATTATCAAGCAAACAAAAAAAATCAAGTTTTACTGGTAAGATCGGGTTCGTTCTTGCAGCATCTGGTTCTGCCGTTGGGCTTGGCAATTTGTGGAGATTTCCATATTTAACTGCCCAATATGGCGGTGCAATTTTTATTTTATGCTACGTTGCATTAGCCATTATATTTGGCGTTGCATTGCTTATGCTTGAAATCGCCATCGGTAGATACACAGGCAAAGGCGTAATTGGAGCTTTCAAAACATTAAACAAAAAATTTAAGTGGTTTGGATATCTTTGTGTAATCGTTCCACTGATAATCGTTCCTTATTACTGTGTTATCGGTGGTTGGGTCGTTAAATACGCTTGGTCGTTTATAATCGGTACTGAAGGCGTTGCGGGCGGAGTTGTTTCGCCTGATACTACGGGCGAATTCTTTGTTAACTTCGTTACCAGCCCCGTTGAACCGCTTATTTTCTTTTTAATATTTGCAATTGCTACGGTTGCAATCGTAGTTTTCGGCGTGCAAAAGGGTATAGAAAAAATCAGCAAGATTTTAATGCCGGCATTAGCTATTATGGCAATATTCTTAATGATTTACACTTTCTGTCAACCCGGTGCTTTAGAAGGTATTTCATACACGTTAATTCCTGACTTTTCAAAATTTGGGTTTGAAACGGTTTTAGGTGCTTTAGGACAATTATTCTATTCATTATCTATTGGTATGTGTATTATGATTACCTACGGCTCTTACATGAAAAAGGACGTTAATATCAAGTCATCTTCAAGGCAAATAGCAATTTTTGACAGTGGATTTGCACTCATTGCTTCACTAATCATTATTCCTGCGACTTTCGTAACGCTCGGTGCTGGGGCAGAAGATGCACTTCAAAGCAACGGACCATCACTTATGTTTATTCAACTTACCAACGTGTTTAATCATATGGCAGGTGGTAGAATTATAGGAATTATATTCTTTACATTAGTTCTTTTTGCCGCAGTAACTTCTTCAATTTCATTAGTTGAATCTATAGTTGCCGTTCTTTGTGAAGACGGAAGAATGAAACGCTTTATTGCTTGTGTAATAGTTTTCGGTGCTATTATCATATTAGGCTCACTATCTTCGTTGGGCGAAGGCGTTCTTAGTGGATTTAAGAATTTAACGGGCGGAATGTCTATTTTAGATTCATTTGACTTTATTGCAAATAACATTTTAATTCCTATTGCTGCAATAATCACTTGTGTAATTGCAGGTTGGTTTATTGATAAAAATATAATCAACAACGAAATTTCTTTAACCAAAAAATCAAGTGCGTATTTTAATATTATAATTAAATACGTTGCACCTATATGTATATTAATAATTTTGGTTACCGGATTATTTATTAAATTATAATTATGGATATTATTAAGGCGATTGACGAACGGCATTCCGTTCGTCAATATTTAATTAAACCTATTAATGAAGATGCGCTAAATAAATTAACTACTTTTATTAAACAAATTAACGAGCAAAGCGGATTAAACATCCAATTAATTACAAACGAACCAAAATCATTTTCCGCGCTTTTATCACACTACGGAAAATTTGATGGCGTGCAAAACTACGTTGCCTTAGTTGGAAAACGTGAACATAATCTCAACGAGAAATTGGGTTATTATGGTGAAAAAATAGTTTTACTTGCACAACAGCTCGGATTAAATACTTGTTGGGTTGCGTTAAGTTATAAAAAGAATAAAAACGCCGTAAAAGTTAACAAGGGCGAAAAGTTTGTTGCGGTAATTTCCATTGGATACGGCAAAACACAAGGCGCAAAGCGCAAATCTAAGTCTATAACACAAATATCAGACGCCGATAATAATAGCCCTGATTGGTATATTAATGGTCTTAAATGCGCGTTAAAAGCCCCAACGGCACTAAACCAACAAAAGTTTTATTTCACAAGAAAAAATAATCAAATTTCTGTTAAAAGAAAATTAGGTTTTTATACACTGCTTGACGTTGGTATCGTAAAATTACACTTTGAAATTGGCGCAGGAAAGGATAATTTCGTTTGGAAATCATAACAAATAAAAAGCTCCCTAATGTTTTGCATTAGAGAGCCTTTTTTTATTTTAACGAAATAATCTCTTGTTGATTATTGGAAATAACTTTATCAATTTCATTGATTGAACATAAATTATATTTACACTTAACGAGTAATTTACTGTCGTCTATTAACAACACTTTAAATTTTGCCTGCTTAATAAAAGCTTTTCTTAATACGCATTCTTCAAAAGAATTATCCGTAATATTTCCATCTTCATCTATTCCATCGCTTGAAAAGAAGAAAACGTCTGCATTTATCGACCTAATTAACTCTATGGCATAAGTGCTATTAGCCGATAAATTTTTATAACTAACTAATCCACCTAAGCATATCGTTTTAACGTTATGCTCAGCAAGGGAAGTGGCAGTTTTTAATCCGCTTGTCACCACGGTTAAATTATTTTTATTTCTTAAAAAGGGAATTAGGTGATAAACAGTTGATGAACTATCTAAAAAAATCGTATCGCCGTCTTTAACGAACTGCATAGCACATTTTGCGATTTCAGATTTAATTTCGTTTCCAGAATCAAACCGCAAAAACACTGGAGAATTATTATCGTAAGCCTTGGCGCAAGGAACGCATCCGCCGTGAGTTCTGATAACCAACCCATTTTTTGCTAAGGCATTAACGTACCTTCTTGCCGTAGATTCGCTTATATATAATTTTTGCGCAATGAATTTTATTGACGTAGGCTTGCTGTTTGATAAAATTGACAAAACTTTATTTTCAATACTTTCTTTCATAGTAATTTAATTATAACTTATTTTATATTATTTAGCAAATAAAATAGTCAGTTTGCTCATTTAATATAAATTATTTATCATTATTTGATTGTTTTGATTTCAAGTGAAGTAAAATATGACTATTTTGACTTATTGTGTTAAAATTAAAAAAAGGAGATAGCGTATGAAATTACAAGATTTTCACGGAGAAGTTTGGATAAATGCACATGATGACGTTGTTAATGCAATGATTAGTTCTAACAACGAAGATATTGACGGTGGTTATGGCACTGACAAATATAGTAAATATGCGACACAAATTATTCAAAATTGTTTTGACGAGCCAATTTATACAACGTTTGCGATTAACGGCACAGCAGCAAACGTTATGGCACTAAAAGCAATGTTACAGAGATTTGATAGTATTATTTGCGCAGAGCAAACTCACGTGAACACTTATGAAGCTGGTGCTTTTGAATATAATTTAGGAAATAAAATTCTTCCTGTCAAAACTTTAGACGGAAAATTATCGCCCAAAATTCTTGACGATTACTTTTTGTCAATCAAAAAATACAAATACAACCCGAAAGTAATTACGCTTGCGCAACCTACTGAATTTGGCACTGTTTACACTATTAAAGAATTAAAAGAACTTTGTGAATACGCGCACTCAAAAAACATGTATGTTTATATTGACGGCGCAAGAATAGGTAATGCAGTGGTGGCGTTGAACACTGATTTAAAACAAATGATAGAATATACTGATATTGATGCTTTTTCTTTTGGGGGGACAAAAGCGGGTGCAATGTTTGGCGAAATGATTATTTTCAGAAGAAAAGAGTTTGATAATAATCTTAAATATTCTCAAAAACAATCACTTCAACACATGTCGAAATCAAAATTTTTAAGCGTTCAAATCTATACTATACTTAAAAACGAATTATGGCTTGAGCTTGCTAAAAAGTCAAACGAAAAAGCAAATGAGCTCGCACAAAAAATTATAGATAAAGGGTATACGGTTTACTACGAAAGGCAAACTAACATGGTTTTCGTCGTTATTAGCCCACAAAAGCTTGCCGTGTTAGAAGAACATTACGACATGCATTATTGGGATGAACACGCCCACGTTTTAAGGCTGGCAACAACATATCAAACAACAACCGAACAAATTGACAAACTTTTAAGTTATCTTTAAATATAAAAAGCACGGAAAGGGCTCTTCTCTTAGGGATTTAAATTGAATATTTTATAAAACTCGACTTTTCGCAAGTCGAGTTTTCTTTTGCCCACGTAAAACAGATTGAATTAAAGTTAATTTTATGTTATAATAAACTCATCGATAAATAAGAATTTGATAAGGTGATTAAGATGATAGATATCACTACTTGGATGAATGAATTTTTGCAAAAGTTAAATGATAAATTTGAAAACCGTGTGTGGTTTGTTGGATTGCAAGGAAGCTACGGGCGCGATGAAGCGACCGAAACAAGTGACATTGATATCGTTGTAATACTCAATCAACTATCCGTTTCGGATATTCAGGACTACAATGCAATGCTCGACAATTTGCCACACAGAGAGTTGATTTGCGGTTTTGTTTCGGGAAGGGACGAGCTTCTTAATTGGGAGCCTTCCGACCTTTTTCAGTTTTATTATGATACAACCCCGATAAAAGGCAGCCTTGATGAACTGCTTGCCGCCATCGATGAAGCTGCTGTGGGGAGAGCCATCAAAATCGGGGCTTGCAATATCTATCACGGCTGTGTACATAATATGCTACACGAAAAGAGCGACGACATATTGCGCGGGTTATATAAATCCGCTTCTTTTGTTGTGCAGGCGATCACCTTCAAGCAGACAGGAAAATACACTAAGCATCAAAAAGAACTGCTATTGCTCACTTCTCCCGATGAACAGGCTATCGTTAATACCTTTTTGAATTTGAAAAATGGTGAATCGGTTGAATTTTTGACAATGTCCGATAATCTACTTGCTTTTGCAAAAAAGTGGATTGTCCAAAGCAATTAAACAAATTTCAATTTATCGAATTGTTAATCTTTGTGGGAAAATTTTCAAAAGTGTAGCACACTATACTTTGCAAGCAAAGTCGTGTGTTTTTGTAAAACAAAAAAAGACTAACGAAAAATTATTCGTTAGTCTTTTATAATGTCTAAAAATCCCTATTGGAAGAGCGATAAACCCGTGCTTTTTTTATTTTATATTTAATAATCAAACAACTCGTCGTGAGAATAAATAGTAACTCCACCTAAGTGAAGATATCGGCTCAATAACTGCGTGATCACTTGCGGTATGTAATATATAGTTGTTGCCAAAATATATTCCAACGTGCCCAATTCTTTCAATGCCAACTTTATCTTTTCTTGAAGCATTTGTAAAAAACATTAAATCCCCGCGTTTTAGCTCGCTTATATTAACGTGTGTGCCGTTTTTTGATTGAGCTCTGGAAGTTACGTCAAGCAATATCTTATCAGATTTATAATAAGAATATTGAACTAAAGCAGAACAATCGAATTCGCCTTTAACGAAGTTACTGTTTAACTTTCCGTTGCCCCAATGATAACGCTGACTACCCCAAACGTACGGATAACCCATTAGTGAGCTTCCAACGTCAATAGCGCGCTCCGATTTTTCATCAGAAAGTTCAATTTCCATTACTTTGCACATGTTTTTACTTACGTACGCAATAGACTCTTTAAAAACGGTAATATAATATCCGTCCTTTTCGCCGTTAATCAAAAGTGCGTCGTTTTTATCTAAATATCCAACTACTTTACTCGAAAGTGTTGGCGCACTTCTGACGCGCAAGGAATTAGCGTTTGCAATCAAATATATTTTCTTTTTTTTATCTATTTGTTCTTCCTGATCTTCTTGCTCAACGTCAGCAGATGGGGGAATAACGTCAATAAAGTTATCATTATTATTGTTAACGCCTGCACATGCGCTAAATAAAAGGGTAAAAACTAAACAAAAAATTACATAAATCTTTTTCACGATTAAATTATAACCAAGGAATATACGCTAAGTCAATAGGGGGATTTTGGCAAAAGAATTATGCAATAAAATTTCAAGCAAAAGTTCCGATAAAAATAAAAAAAAGATTACCTGTTTGGTAATCTTTATATTGGTGGGAAGGGGTGGATTCGAACCACCGAAGTCGCTGACGACAGATTTACAGTCTGTTCCCTTTGGCCGCGCGGGAACCTTCGCATAATATTAAGTTTTGGAGCTGGTGACTGGAATCGAACCCGCAACCTGCTGATTACAAATCAGCTGCTCTGCCAGTTGAGCTACACCAGCAAAGATTAACTTGGTGCCTCGGGGCGGAATCGAACCACCGACACAGGGATTTTCAGTCCCTTGCTCTACCTACTGAGCTACCGAGGCATACAAGTTTTTTTGAAAATGCTTGTAAAAAACTACAAGCATTTTCGTTTGGCGACCCGGAAGGGGCTCGAACCCTCGACCTCCAGCGTGACAGGCTGGCGTACTAACCATCTGTACTACCGGGCCAAATTATATAATTAATGGTGGGGCTTCACGGACTCGAACCGCGGACCAATCGGTTATGAGCCGACCGCTCTAACCTACTGAGCTAAAGCCCCGAATGTTGTTAATTTATTTACAACGGCGTTTTGGATAATGGTCGGGGTGAAGAGACTCGAACTCCCGACCCCATGGTCCCAAACCACGTGCGCTACCAACTGCGCTACACCCCGCTCATCACGACGCTTTAATATACTATAATAAATCTAAAAAAATGTCAACAGTTTTTAAGTGGTTTTTCAAAAATTTTTTATTGTTTTTTCATTTTTTTCTTTTTGACAAAAATTTGTATGATGTTCCCAATAACGACAATATTTTTCTTGTGATTGATGTTATCATAAAATTCGAAACAAAAAGGAGTTAATATGGAAATTAAATATAAGAAGAGCACGTCTATATTAACCGTATACGTTTACGGTGAATTAGACGAATGCTCGGCATCAACGGCAAAAGAAATTTTAGACAAAGTAATTTTTGACAATATTAACGTTAAAAAAGTTGTCTTTGATCTATCTGGACTATCTTTTATGGATAGTACGGGGGTAGGAGTATTGATAGGACGATATAAAAAAATGAAGGATTATTCTGTTCCTATTTATATTTCCAACCCTTCAACCCACGCGGAGAAGATATTTAAAATGACAGGGCTATACGATATTATGCCTAAAATTAGTTAAGGAGTTTTTATGAATAATTATATGGAATTAAAAGTTAAGGCTTTATCAATTAACGAGTCTTTTGTTAGAACAGTTGTTGCTTCTTTTTGTTTACAGCTTTCTCCAACAATTGAAGAATTGAATGATGTAAAAACGGCTGTTTCTGAAGCTGTTACAAACTCAATTGTTCATGCTTACCCAAATAAACAGGGAGAAGTTTTAATAAAAGCAAACATTGTTAATGACAATACATTTATTGTGGAAGTATGTGATGACGGGGTAGGTATTAGCGATTATGAAAAGGCGAAAGAACCTTTTTATA
>JAZTZE010000033.1:0-14745 GCA_045637285.1 Christensenellaceae bacterium
CTTTCCTTAAAGTCGCCTTCACCGGGATTTCTCCGGCACCCTGTTTCTAAAACGCTCGGACTTTCCTCATTGGCAGGCTCTCCCTGCCCCCGCGACCGTATAACCGACTTAAAAAGTAAGGTTATTATAGAACAAAAAAAAGTTTTTGTCAAATGCAAACAAAAACTTTTTTGGCTGTTTTTAATTGTTTTTAATATATAAGTGTAATAAAACGCTTATTTTTATTACTATTTATATAAGTCTTCATCTTTCATGCAAAGCATAAGTATTCCGCTGACCATGTTGCAAAGTATTAATGTAACTATTGCGATAGCAGTTAGTTCTTGCTTGCTCGTTGCACTGCCAAGTTTCTTAAGCGCTATCGAACCGACGATTATTGGAGCGCAAAGGAAAATCATGTAAATAAAGTAAGTCATGAATAAAATTGAGCCAACGCTTGAATTCCCTATTAAAGAACATGAAGCCATTGCGCCCAACAAAACCAATAACATAAGAAAGCTGTAAATGCAAATAGAAATAATGATCAAAATTTTGCTAGCTAGTTTCATTAGTATATCCTCCTAATTTTATAGGTATATTATATACGAGAAATTCTCGTAAGTCAAGAATAAAACGAAGAATTTTCGTAAAATAAAAATATGAAAGAAAATATAGCCAAAAGAATTAAAGAAATCAGGCAAGAAAACAAACTTTCTCAAGCAGAGTTTGGAAAGAAACTTTATGTTTCACAAGATACCGTATCTTTATGGGAGAAAGGAAAAAGTTTGCCTACTGTTGAATATGTTATTCAAATAGCAAAAATGTTTAACCTGTCGGCAGATTATATATTATGTTTAGATGATGAATAAAGCAAAAAAGTGATTAACACGGTTAACCACTTTTTCTCTTTTTAAGGAGCAAAAACGAAATAATTATTATAAATCGTCCGCATCCTGAACGGGTTTATCATACGCATCTAAAGCGTTTACACCCGTGTATGACCCAAGAACGTCATAACTGTCTATAAAACTGTTACTTACAGTTCTTTTCAGTTTTTGATTGTGACTTAGAAGTCGTATTGTTCTTGCTTTTGCCGGTCGTATTACTTTTCTTATTATCTCTCATAATTTCCCCCTTGACCTTATATTGTGTAGGAAAAGAAATTTTATGCAAAAAAATAAAAGGATGAAAAAAATCACCCCTTTAATGTTTTTTATCTTATACCAATTCTCGTTGCTTTTGCCGTGCCTGCTAAAATATCTTTAATGGGATATTTTGCGTTGGCGATTATAACGCGAGTGCCAATTTTAACAGCTTCCTTAACGTATTCAAGCTTTGCTCTTGCGCCGTTTGCCCCCGCGCGCGATGCACCGTTACAATAGTTTTCGCATTCGGTTATGTTGTCTAACACTTCATAAACGCTTTTTCCGGAAATTTCTTCTATTAAGGTGTCGGGGTTTTTGCTGTCTTTATAAATTCCGTTTGCACTCGTTAAAATCAACAAGGTTTTTGCTTTAACAAGGCAAGCAATTTGAGAAGCCGTTTCGTCGTTATCAACGCATTCAACTGCCTTTTTGTGTGCGTCTTTTAAAGATTGAATTTCAAAACGACGGCTTTCTTCAGTGCTGACAGCGTCGTTATAGTTTATAATAGGAATAGCGTTTTGGCTTTTGCATCTTAAAAGCATTGCCTTAAGATGTTCGCGCTTTTGTTCGTCGTTAAAATGTTGGTGTTCAACAAGCACTTGGCGGAGCGAGTATTTGGGGTCAACAAATTGGCGATAGGTGGACATTAAAATAGATTGACCTTGCGCTGCATAGTCGGTTTTAACGTCTTCTATCTCCCCTTCAAGCTCTTTGCCATAGCGGTTAATAAAATCCAACCTGCCCGTTTCGGCAGCACCGCTCGTAACCCAAATATAGCCTGGCTTCAATTCGCTGGAAAGCCTTGCTATAAGCGTATAATCTAAAATATTGCTCTGTTTGTCGATAAGAGCCATCGAGCCGATTTTGCCCACTAATTCAACGTCGAAGTTCATAATCTAAATCCTTTTTTATTTTTCGTTTATATAGTACAACAAATTTATAATTTTATCAACAAAATCGAGTGATAAACTATATTTTTGCTAACGCAAAGATTGCTTTTTTATAAATTTCGTATGCCGTAAGTAAATTTTCTTCACTTTCGTTTTCGTTAGCGTCGTGAATTTTGTTGTCGTAATTTGGAAAAGACGGACCAAACGCGCAACCTTTCTTAAACGCCCTTGCAAACGTGCTTCCACCCATGCTGAGCGGTGTGCTTTCAGTGCCCAAAACACAGTCGTGCGCACTCAAAAGCGTTTGAACGAACCAACCGTCCTTTTGCACCATAACGGGTTCGTGGCGGGTCTTTACGGTCACCGACATATTGAAACGGTTGAACTTTTTCATAACCGTGTCTAAGCTAAAAGGTGCGGGAACTCTGCAGTCGCAGGTTATATAGGTTTCTCCGTTCTTTTCAAAAACAAGGTCAGGAGAAAAAGTTACTTTTCCTTGCTCGTTTTCAAGCTCGCCCACTTTAAGTTGGTCGTTAAATAGATATTCAATTGCGTTGCCCACGTTTTCACCCATATCCAACATATATTCAAGCAAGGGCTTAATTGCATTTTTGCCTAAATGCGGGGTTGAGCCGTGCGCTGCCTTACCGTAACTTTCAATAACGTTGCCGTTTTTTACGGACAAGCCGTGTTTTTTTATAAGTTCTAAATTTATCTTTTGGTCGTTTTGAACGGCTTGGGCGTAATCGCATACGGCGTTTACGACCGTTCCGCCTTTTATTTGTGAAAATTTATTTAATTTTGGTAAGGTAAAGGTTATTTCATACATTCCCTTTTCGGCGTATGATAGCGGAAAGTTTCCGTCTGGAGAAAAGCCGTATTCGGGAAGTGAAGTTTTGGTTTTTAAATACTCAACGTCACGCCAACCACTTTCTTCGTCACAACCGGCGATTAGGCGGAATTTAACGCCTACGTTTTCGCCACTGTCCTTTAATTCTTTTAATGCGAAAAGACAGGACAAAAGCGGTGCTTTATCGTCGCTTATTCCGCGCGCAAAATATTTGCCGTCTTTCTTGGTAAGCGTAAACGGTGGGCTATCCCAGCCGTGACCTACGGGAACTACGTCTAAATGCCCTATTATACCTATTTCTTGCCCATTGCCAAATATGACTTCGCCTGCATACCCGTCGTAGTTAACGGTTTCAAAGCCTAAATCTTTAGCAGTGTTCAAGAAAAAGTCGAGTGCCTGCCTATTGGCTCTGCCAAAGGGGGCGTTGGGCTCGGGAGTAGAGTAAACTGATTCAAAGGATAAAAGTTTTTCCAGTGCGGTAAAATATGCGGTTTTGTTTTTCATATTTGCTCCTTATTTAGTTTATTATACCACAAAAACGCGCGTGGCGATAATATTTTAAATATTATTTTTATGTTGCAAACAAAAACAACGTTTTTATTTTGCTTTTTTATAATTTTATGCTAAAATAAAAGTTGTTATGAAAGACAAAAACGTTCACGCTGGGCACAGACAACGGCTTATAAATAAGTTTTTAACTTCGCCCGAGCAGTGCTATGACCACGAAATATTGGAAATTCTGTTGTTTTACGCTATTCCGAGAAAGGATACGAACGCACTCGCGCATAGTCTTATCCAAAAATTTGGCGGGCTGAAAAACGTTCTTAACGCGAACGCAACGCAATTAAAAACCGTTTCGGGTGTTGGCGATAAGGTCGCTTGTCAAATTATGTTAATAAGTCAACTCGCGAAAAAGCTTATGAAAGATAATTCTAACACGGAAAAGGTGTTTTTGACTTCACCCGAAAAGATTAGAAGCGAGCTGATGGGCGACTTTTACGGGCTTAGAACGGAAGCTTTCATTATGGTTTTGTTGGACAAGAACTATGCTCTTAAAGCTAAAGTTGCATTTACTGACGACAACCCCACTCAAGTGCGCGCAGATATTCCAGAGATTGTTCAGGCAATCAATATTCACAAGCCTAAATTCGCGGTAATCGCGCACAATCATCCGAGCAACAGGTTAGAGCCGAGCGAGGAAGATGATTTTACAACTAAAAAGATTAACGTTTTGTGCGAACTGCACGACGTGATTCTTTCCGACCATATTATTTTTGCTGGAGAAAAGATTTTTAGCTACAAGATGGAAGGAAAGATGGATGAAATAAGAAAAACGGCTGCGCTAAACGCGCTTTTCGACAAGATTAAGGAGAATTGATATGGAAAAGGTAAGAACTCGTTTTGCACCCAGCCCCACTGGGTATTTGCACATTGGCGGGCTTCGCACGGCTCTTTACGGCTATCTTTACGCTAAAAGATACGGCGGAGAATTTATTTTAAGAATTGAAGACACTGACACCGCGCGTTACGTTGACGGTTCGGTTCAAATTATATACGACACTATGCGTGATTCGGGCATCATGTACGATGAAGGCCCAGACGTTGGCGGAAATTACGGACCTTACGTTCAAAGCGAAAGAAAGAGCATTTATACCGAATACGCTAAGAAGTTGGTTGAACTTGGCGGTGCGTATTACTGTTTTTGCTCGCCTGATCGTATTGCAACCTTAAAGGATGAAGCAGGTAACGTTCGTTACGACAAGCACTGCTTAAATCTTAGCAAGGAAGAAATTGAAAGAAGAATTGCTAACGGTGAACCTTACGTTATTCGCCAAAACGTGCCTACCGAAGGCGCAGGGTCTTATCACGATCTTGTTTACGGTGACATTAGCGTCGATTATAAGGATATTGAAGACGGCATTTTAATTAAGAGTGATGGAATGCCCACCTACAACTTTGCAAACGTTATCGACGATCACCTTATGGGTATAACGCACGTTATCCGCGGGACGGAATATCTTTCTTCTACGCCTAAGTATAACCTTATGTACGATGCGTTTGGTTGGGAAAGACCTGTTTACATTCACCTTCCCCCTATCATGAAAGATGCGCAACATAAACTCTCTAAGCGTAACGGCGATGCAAGTTACGAAGATTTTGTTAATAAGGGCTATGTAAAAGAAGCGATTGTAAACTATATAGCGTTGCTCGGCTGGAGTCCCAAAACCAATACCGAAAAAATGAGCTTAAAAGAATTAAGCGAAAGTTTTTCTTTAGAAGGAATAAATAAGTCGCCGTCTATTTTCGACGAAACGAAGATGAAGTGGCTTTCGGGCGAATATATTAAGGCGATGGATGCTCAAGAATTTAAATCACTTGCACTCCCGTTCTTAAAGCAAAGCAAGGCGTTTGGCAAATACGACGAAGATAAGCTTTTGGCTATAGCTAAAGGCAGAGTTCAGATTTTTAGCGAAATTGCTGATAAGGTTGACTTCTTAGAAGAGTTTGAAGCATTTGACCTTGCTCTTTTTGAAAACCAAAAACAAAAGTCTTCTGCTGAACTTGCTAAGCAAATTTTACCGCAAATAAAAGATACGTTATCAAAAATTGACAACTGGTCTAACGCGGACTTGTTTACCGCATTGGTAGAATTATCGGCTAAGTTGGAAATAAAAAAGCAAGCTTTATTATGGGTTACGAGAATTGCTATCACGGGAAAAGAAGCGACGGCTGGCGGAGCAACCGAAGTTGCTGACATATTGGGAAAAGAAGAAACTATTAGAAGAATTAATTTCAGCATTGAGTTGCTTGGTTAGGAGACGTGTTTTATGACAAAGTTTCTGTTTATAAGGCACGCAGAGTCGGTTTCCAATAGAAGCGGGTGTTTTTGTGGGCAAATGGATTCACCGTTGTCCGATTTGGGCTTGAATCAAGCCAATGATTTAGGTGAATATCTTGCAAACAACTATAAAATAGACAAAATATTTACAAGCGACTTAACGAGAGTTAAACAAACCATTGCGCCTATCGCGCAAAAGCTTGGGATAGAGCCACAACTTAATGCAAATCTTCGTGAGATTGACGTTGGTTCATGGGTCGGCAAAACCATTGAACAAATAAGAGATATAGACCCCGAAAAATTTAAGAGATATAAGGCTGGCGACACTTCCGTCGTTATGGGCGGTGCAGAATGCTTTGACGACGTGTATGTGCGAGTTAAAAAGGTTGTTGATAAAATTGCAAGCCAATGTAACGGTCAAACGGTTATCGTCGCTTCACACGGTGGTGCAATCAGGGCTGTTTTAAGAAAATGGCTTAACCTTTCAGACGTGCAAATGAGAGTTGAACACGAAATTGGAAATGCTTCTGTTTCCGAAGTGGATTACGACGGTCAAACGGCAAAAGTTATTGTCGTTGGCGAAAACGGTTATTTAAGATCAAAGACGGGAGATTTTTCAACCAAACCGTTTTCTGAATAACATAAATAACCGCATATTAGTCGCTCATCGCGCGGTGCAAAAGCGACAACAAGACTAAAAATAAAATTTTAACATAATCTTTTGTTATAAATATATAGCACACTATACTT
This sequence comes from Christensenellaceae bacterium, assembly GCA_045637285.1. Lineage (GTDB taxonomy): Bacteria > Bacillota > Clostridia > Christensenellales > Borkfalkiaceae > UBA1259. The sequence continues at coordinate 6,454 of JAZTZE010000033.1, forward strand.
CATAAAAAGTGAAATGTAGTGTGCTATATTTTTATTATGGAGTAAAAGCTCTAAGACAAGTGAGTTTATTGTGGTTTTATGCTCCGAATGCCCAAGCGTTTATTCGTTCAGTTGTGAGTTTGTTTGTCATAAAAAGTTCTATTCCGTTTGCAATGTGTTGAGCCATAGTATAAACAAGGTTTAAGCGGGTTAGATTAAACAGTTGAGTGTTATTTATAGACTTTTCTGCGACTACGCCTATTATGGAAACGTCTCCTATTTTTCCAAGGTCTTTATTAACGCCAAGCCCCGGTTTTATGCCTTGGTTAATAATTCTTATAAGCCCAACGTCGCTCTCATCTCCTACCGCGGCATCTATGGCGATTACAGTGGAATTGGGGTGTGCTTCTTTTAGGTGTGTGCGAGCCGTTTTTATTTCTTTTGCGGTAACAGGAAAAGAAAGTGATCCATAAACGAATGCGGGCAATTTTTTGCTTTTTAACAGCGTTCCAATGAGTGGGCCTAAGCTATCGCCCAATATTAAATCACTGCCAATACATAGAAATACGGGCGGTTTATTAGGGTCGACAAGTTCGTTAATTGATTGAAAAATTCCCTGCGAACAATGATTGCTAAAACAGCTGAAAGTTAAAGATTTAATATCCACGTATTACCTACCTAATTTTTGGGAATTATTAACTGGAAAAATAAAATTTATACCTAACGATAAAAGAATTGAAAAAAAACGAAAGATGTGATATTATTTATTTAAAGGAAACAATCGATAGGAAAATTATGAATTTATTATTAACTTCAAACGTTTGCGCCATTGTAGACGTTGTTGCGCTATCGGTTATAATTATATTTGCGATATGGGGATTTATGCGCGGATTCGTTAAAACGTTCTTTTCGACGTTTGGAACAATCCTAAGTCTGTTGATTGCTACAATCCTTGCTCCGTCAGTTGTCAATTTTTTACAAGAAAAGTATTTGTTTGTTGACACGGTATCAAACGGGCTACAGGCAACTTTGTCGAGCTATTTTGGCGAAGATATTATGAATTTAACGTTAGGAGAAGCGTCTCGCGAAGTGTTGTCGGGCGCAGGGCTTGCTGGATTCATTATTGATATAATTATATCCGTTCAAACAGACGGCGCGGCGGCAAGCGACGCGAAAGTTGGCCAAGTTATTTGCCCTACTTTCGGATATTATTTAACGTTTATTATATGTGTAATCTGCTTGTTTATCGTGATAAAGCTAATCTTTAACCTTATTTGCGAAATAGTAAAGAAAAGGCACGAGAATGGCAAAGGATTTGTTAAGTTAGACAAGTTTTTGGGGTTTGCGCTTGGACTTGTCCATGGCGTTATAGTGTTGGAATTCGTTGTTTTGGCTATAAAAGCTATACCGATTGCCTTTGCCCAAGATATTTATCTTGCAATTCAGGGTTCTGTAGTTGCAGGGCTGGTGGAAAAAGTAAGCCTATTCAATCTCCTTATGGGAATACTAACAAGAATAAACGTTGTTGGGTTTATAAAAAGCTTAATTTAATTAATGTGTGAAAGACCACAACAAATCACAAAAAAGCTTAAGAATACACCAAACACGCCTTAAAACGTACAAAAAACACATAAAAAACATGCAAATTTAAGAAAAAACTATAAAAACACGCCTAAAACGGCTCTTCTCTTAGATATTAATATCCATAATAAAAGTATAGCACACTATACTTCACTAAAAGTGAAATGTAGTGTGCTTTTCTTGTTCGCAAAACATAAAATTAGTTGTATTTTTAGCCTTGTGGCTAAAAGTTATATGCAAAACAAGTTTTGCGTTATATTGCGACTTAAAGTTGCAGTTATATTAAATAAATCCACAACTTGCCGTAGGCGAATATTGCTGCCGTAAGGCGATAACACTCGTCGTTAGACGAATATCACAAATCCGTAAGGATTTATTTAGTTGTCACTATTCCCTACGGGAAGAGCGACAACTGGCGTGCTTTTGTTTTAAACGTGTAAATCATTCAGCTATATTTATACTGACGGAAATAGCGATGTTTCACGTGAAACAAATACAATTTTAAAAACATACTATTCAAAACAAGAATAATTTTTGTCAAATCAGTTCTCTTTTAAGTTAAAAATATGTGCGCACAGCCAAATAATCGTGAGAAACAACAATTTATAGGGCTGTTTTTTGTTTTTTTGGTTTGTAAAGTGTGTAAGTTGCTCGGGTTGAGCTTTTTGTCGTGTCAAAACCGATGTGTTTCACGTGAAACTAATCTTAAATATTCGGTAATTTTTCTCAGAATGGCAAGTGTGATTTGCCGAGCAAAAAATTTTGTCATTCTATCTCAGGCCGTTAAAATGCGATTTTTTAAATGAATAATATATTCTAAATAATAACGGTTGTGGGGATGTCGACCGTATAAAGTTTTGTTGATAATAGAATTGTTTATTTTGCGCAGGCACGTCTATTAGTTTTTATATTGGATAAATTGTCTTTGCACATTCATTATAGGTGTGGGGCATACTTTGTTAATTTAATTTTTACTGCTTTTTATGCGTGTCGATATAAGGTATTTGCGTTAAGGCTTGTTCTTAATAGAAAATAGTAGTTTTTGATTATTTATAGTAAAATTTTATCTTTGGTGCTAAAAATTATTTTTAATTTGTGATTAAAGTTTTATAAAAATTGATTTATGCGCTAAAAAATTTTTTGCTTATTTTATGCTTGGCGCAAAAATATAAATTTGGGCGCAAAACACAAGTTGTATATAAAATTTAATATTGGAAAAAAATAACAAAAAAGGTATTGTATTTTAAATAGTTTTATTGTATAATATATATTGAGTATAGATAGGGTTTTTCAAGGGTTTTTTAACTTTTGTAGAGTATAATACGATTATTACTAATTAAGGAGACTATATTTTGAAAGCAAAAAGCAACAAAACAATATGGATAGTGTTAGGCGTTATAATCGCCCTTATCGCAGTATTGTCATTTACTAATTGTTTTAGCACGCAAAGAACTGTTAATACTTCAGAGTTTGATTCTTTGGTCTATAAAGCTGACTATTCTATCGGAGACAAAGGCTGGTGGAAGGATGCTGATGCTCCTGTGCTTCAACAAGCGTTAAAGGGGCAAAGCGTTGATACCGTTAAGTTTGAAAAAGTGTATTTTAACGTATATGCCGTTGACTATTACGTTAGGGTTATTTTTACCGACGGAACTGAAGCTATTTTAGATTTTACAACCAACTATTCTCGAACGGACACTAAAATTTCCGAAATTGAAAATAGCTTGCTTTATTTAGGGGTTGAATATTCTTATTCTGATCCTAATGCAGGTTCGATTTGGTCTTCATTGTTGCCACTTTTGGGCACTGTGCTTATTATGGTTGTGTTCTTCTTCCTATTGATGGGAACTCAAGGGGGAACGAAGGGTGCGATGAACTTTGCAAAGACGAACGCGCGTGTTAACCACAACCTTAAAGTTCGTTTTTCAGACGTGGCAGGTGCAGAAGAAGAAAAAGAAGAGCTTGCCGAAGTCGTAGACTTCCTTAAGAGTCCCAAAAAGTTCTCTGCGCTCGGCGCAAGAATTCCTAAAGGCGTTCTTTTAGTTGGGCCTCCCGGAACAGGTAAAACGTTGTTTGCTAAAGCCGTTGCGGGCGAAGCGGGCGTTCCTTTCTTCTCTATAAGCGGTTCAGACTTCGTTGAAATGTTCGTTGGTGTGGGTGCTTCAAGAGTAAGAGATTTATTCGACGTTGCTAAAAAAAGCATGCCGTGTATCGTTTTTATTGACGAAATTGATGCCGTTGGCCGTCAACGTGGCACCGGTATGGGTGGCGGACACGATGAAAGAGAACAGACGCTTAACCAGCTTCTCGTTCAAATGGACGGGTTTGAAACTAACGACGGAATAATAGTTATGGCGGCTACTAACCGTGCGGACATTCTTGATCCCGCGCTTCTCCGCCCCGGTAGATTTGACAGACAAATTTACGTTAACGTGCCTGACGTGCGCGGACGTGAAGCAATTTTAAGAGTTCATTCGAGAAATAAACCGTTGTCTAGCGAAGTTAATTTTAAGACGGTTGCAAGAATGACCAGTGGTTTTTCTGGTGCAGACTTAGAGAACCTTCTTAACGAAGCGGCTATTCTCGCTGCGCGCGAAAATAGAAATTGCATAACGAATAAAGACCTTTACGAAGGTATAAACAAGGTAATAATGGGCCCGCAGAAAAAGAGCAGGCTCGTTACCGAAACGGATAAACGAATTACCGCTTATCACGAATCAGGGCACGCTATTTTAGCGAGATTGTTGCCACATTGCGACCCCGTTCACGAAGTTTCAATTATTCCGCGCGGGCAAGCGGCAGGATATACTATGACTAGACCTGATTCTGACGACAACCACTTAACGAAGGCAAAGCTTTTAGACGACATCGTTATGACTCTCGGTGGCCGTGTGGCAGAAGAACTTATTATAAAGGATATATCTGCAGGAGCTTCGGGCGACATTCAGGCAGTTACCAAACGCGCAAGGCTTATGGTTACCGAATGGGGTATGAGTGAAAAGGTTGGACCTATTTCTTACGGCTCTGATAAGGAAGTATTCATTGGTAGAGATATGGCTTCACACGTTTCTTACAGTGAAGAAACCGCTGCAATTATAGACGAAGAAATTAGGCTCATAATAGACGGTGGCTTACAAAAAGCAAGAGAAATTTTAGCAAAAAATAAAAAGCTTCTCGATAACATGGCGCGCTTGTTGGTTGAAAGAGAGACCATTTTCACTGAAGAAGTGGATATGATTATGGAAGGAAAGAGCGTTGAAGAAATAATGGCGTTTATGGATGAAAACGAACGCACGCTTCAAGAAAATCCTTTCAACAGAAAGAGCGTGATTATACCCGAGAAAAAAGAAAAGGCTAAAGAACAAGCTGACGAACAACCGAGCGAAAGTCAAGCGGTTGAACAAACTAAAGAACAAACTGAAGAAAAAACAGAAGAATAACACAAAAGCAATAACGTAACACAAAAAACAAGACATTAAAAGCGACTGGGGGAGACAACTTATGGGTAAAATAATTGCTTTTTCTAATCAAAAAGGTGGCGTGGGAAAAACCACGACGTGTGTTAATATGTCTGCATATCTTGCGGGCAAAGGTTATAAATGTTTGGTTGTTGACCTTGATCCGCAAGGCAATGCAACTACGGGGCTTGGATTTGTAAAAAGCGAGATTAAAACGTCTGTTTACAATGCGTTGATTGACGACGCTCCGCTTGAAAACGTCGTTATAAAAACGCAGGTTGACGGGCTTGATATTCTTCCTTCAAACATAGACCTTGCCGGTGCTGAAGTTGAACTCGTTTATCTTAAAAATAGAGAACTCGTGTTAAAGAGCGTGCTTGATAAGGCGAGAGACAGTTACGATTTTATTGCAATTGATTGTCCGCCGTCTTTAGGGTTACTTACAATCAACGCGCTCGCGAGTGCAGATACCGTTATTATTCCCATACAGAGCGAGTATTACGCTCTCGAAGGATTATCTCAGTTAATGAACACCATTAAGTTGGTGGTTAAACACCTTAACCCATCGCTTAAAATTGAAGGCGTTGTGCTTACTATGAGCGATAACCGCGCGATTATATCTAAGCAAATTAGCGCGGAAATTAAAAAGTTTTTTGGCAAGCGCGTGTTTGAAACGGCAATTCCAAGAAATATTAGGTTAGCCGAAGCACCCAGCCATGGCGTGCCCATTATGCTTCACGATACCAAGTGTGCAGGGGCAAAAGCTTACTTAGCACTTACCGACGAATTTATTGCAAAACAACCAGCAAAAAAGAACTAAACAAGGGAGAAAGACAATGAAGCCAAACAGAGGATTAGGAAAAGGATTATCAGCATTGTTCTCGGAAACTGAAGAAGATTACGGCAAAAGCTTGCTTTTTGAAGAAGAAACCCCTGCCGTTAAAGGCGAAGGCGTGAGCGAAATAGAAATAAGCTCTATTTTTGCAAACCCCAACCAACCGAGAAAACAATTCGATCAAACGGCACTCGCAGAACTTGCCGATTCAATTTCTAAGCACGGCGTGATAATGCCGATTATCGTTAATAAGAGCGGTGATCGCTATATGATAATCGCGGGTGAAAGGCGTTTTAGGGCAAGCAAAATGGCAGGTCTTAAAACCGTGCCCGTTATCATTAAGAATTACGACGAAAAGCAGATAAAAGAAATTTCGCTTATCGAAAACTTACAAAGGGAAGACTTAAATCCAATCGAAGCGGCAACGGCTATGCGCTCGCTTATGACTGATTACGGCATGACCCAAGAAGACCTTGCTGACCGCATTGGTAAATCTCGCCCCGCAATAGCAAACACGCTTAGACTTTTAACTCTTGCTCCTGAAGTAATAAAAATGGTTTCAGACAGCGTTCTTTCTGCTGGACACGCAAGGGCGATGATATCTATTCCGCAAATGGACCAATTAAAGTTTGCCCAAGATATCGTTAAGGAAGGGCTTTCTGTTCGAGACGTTGAAAAAAAGGTTAAAGATTATTTCGATCCCCCCGCAGTAAAGGAAAAGAAACGCATAAAAATGCAACTTTCCGCAGAACTAAAAGAACTCATTTCCGATATGCAACGCGTGCTTGGCACTAAGGTAAACGCTATCGGTAACGACAAAAAGGGCAGAATTTATATCGACTATTACACTCGTGACGATTTGGATAGATTAAACGATATAATCGAGCTTGTTAAAAAAGAATATAAACCGCAGTAAAAATAGGAGAAAACTATGTTCGTTTACGTTTGGCTTGCCGTAACGGTAATAGCTTTAATAGTTGAATTTTGCACCGCCGACATGGTTTCAATTTGGTTTGCAGGCGGTGGGGTAATTGCGCTCGTGTTAGCAGCTTTCGGTCTTTCTTGGATATGGCAAACTGTGGCGTTCATAATAATAAGTGCAGTGCTTTTGCTTTGCTTTAGGCGCGTTGTTATGAAAAAGATTAACACGACTACAACACCAACGAATACTGATATGCAAATAGGCAAAGAATATCGCCTTATTACTGCAATTGGACATAATCAAACGGGAACTATAAAAATAAACGACATTATTTGGAACGTTGATTCTTTAGACCAAGCGGGAGAAATCCCTGAAGGCGCGTTAGTAAGAATAATTTCTATAAAAGGAAACAAATATATAGTAGAGGAGATTAAGTAAATTGACACCATTAGCAATAGCACTTATAGCAATAGCAGTAGTAGTATTAATAATAATCATATCGTCTATAAAAATCGTTCGCCAATCGACGGCGGTTATCGTGGAAAGGTTGGGTAAATTCCATAGGCAATTAAACACGGGCATACATTTTATGATACCGTTTATTGATAGAAGTCCGAATGGACCTATTAGCTTAAAAGAACGCGTTGCCGATTTTGAACCGCAACCCGTTATCACAAAAGATAACGTTACTATGCAAATAGACACGGTTGTTTATTTTCAAGTAACCGACGCGAAGCTTTTCACTTACGGCGTGGAAAGACCTATCCGTGCGATTGAAAATCTTACGGCGACCACTCTTCGTAACTTAGTAGGCGAACTCGAACTTGACGGAACGCTTACTTCAAGGGATACCGTTAACAGTAAAATGAGAGCAATTCTCGACGAAGCAACTGACCCGTGGGGAATAAAAATAAACCGCGTGGAATTAAAAAACATTCTTCCGCCAAAAGACATTCAACAGGCGATGGAAAAACAAATGCGTGCAGAGCGCGAACGTCGTGAAGCTATTTTAAGAGCAGAAGGCGAAAAAAGAAGCAACATTTTAGTTGCCGAAGGCGAGAAGGAAGCAACCATCTTAAGAGCTGAAGCAAAGAAAGCGGCAGTAATAGCAGAAGCTGAAGGAACGGCAACCGCCATTCGTATGATAAACGAAGCAAATCCCAACGCGGCATACCTTACACTTAAAGGGTACGATGCGTTAAAGGTTATGGCAGACGGCAAGTCCACCAAAATAATAGTTCCCAGCGAAATTCAAAACGTGACTGGGCTTTTGGCAAGTTTGAAGGCCGTTATTGAAGAACAGCCTAAAGAAAAAGTAGAAGTAAAACCCGAAAAGAAATAAATAGGGGGGAAAAGAGCGATGCGTCGCTCTTTTTTAAAGGCTTATAAACTTCGTTATCCTGCGTTACTGCTTAGTGTTTGGATTTCGATGACCAGCAAGGTCAATCTCACCCCAAACACTTCGCGAGCCTTGGCTAACTCGTTTCTAAACCTTTATTTACATACGAAACAGTTTG
>JAZTZE010000034.1:0-1348 GCA_045637285.1 Christensenellaceae bacterium
GGCAGACTTCACATTCTACGGCGGTCTTTACCGTGATGTAAGCATCATCTGCGTTAATGATTCTCACTTTGACCTTGATTATTACGGCGCGCCAGGAATTATGGTAACGCCCAAAGTTAACGGCAAAGATGCCGAAGTTGAAATTAAAACGTTTATTTGCGGGGAATATGACCAAGTTGAATACGCTATTTTTGATGCGGATGGAAAGCAAGTTTTAAGCTCAACCCAAAAAGATACGGCAACGCTCGTAATCGAAGACGTTATTCTTTGGAACGGAAGAAAGAACCCTTATTTATATAAAGCAGTTGCAACTCTCGTTAAAGATGGGCAAAAAGTGGATGAAGTAACCGCCAACTTTGGTGTTAGAACGTTTGAAATCCACTCCGAAAACGGCTTTATTTTAAACGGTGAAGAATATCCTTTAAGGGGGGTTTCAAGACACCAAGATAGATTGGGTATAGGCAATGCGCTTCTTCCAGAGCACCACGAAGAAGATATTGCGCTTATTATGGAAGTTGGCGCAACAACGATTAGACTTGCGCACTACCAACACGACCAATATTTTTATGACCTTTGCGACAAGAACGGTTTAGTTATTTGGGCGGAAATCCCCTATATTTCTAAGCACTTGCCTGGCGCAAGAGAAAACACTATTTCTCAAATGAAAGAACTTATTTCCCAAAACTATAACCACCCGTCAATAGTTGTTTGGGGACTTTCTAACGAAATCACAATGAACGGCGCAACGCCTGATTTAATTGAAAACCACAACATATTAAACGACCTTGCTCACGAAATGGATAAAACCAGATTAACGACAATGGCTTGCGTTTCTATGTGCAGTATGGACGAGCCATACGTTCAAATACCAGACGTTGTTTCATACAACCATTACTTTGGTTGGTATGGTGGAGATACGTCAATGAACGGGCCATGGTTTGATGAATTCCACGCGAAATTCCCCAACAAACCTATTGGTGTGAGCGAATACGGTTGTGAAGCACTCAACTGGCACACGTCTAACCCCGTTCAAGGCGATTATACTGAAGAATATCAAGCGTTCTATCACGAAGAACTTATCAAGCAGTTATTCACAAGAAAATATATTTGGGCAACGCACGTTTGGAACATGTTTGACTTTGGCGCTGACGCAAGGGCGGAAGGTGGCGAAAACGGGCAAAACCACAAGGGGCTTGTTACAATGGACAGAAAGTACAAAAAAGATGCTTTCTATGCGTATAAGGCGTGGTTGTCTGCAGAGCCGTTTGTTCATCTTTGCGGAAAGAGATACGTTGACCGTGTTGAAGACGTTACAAAAGTAACCGTTTACTCAAACCAACCTGAAGTA
>JAZTZE010000035.1:0-32974 GCA_045637285.1 Christensenellaceae bacterium
TGGTTCAATCAAACTTCCTGATGGCGTAGAAATGGTTATGCCTGGTGACCACGTTAACATCAACGTAGAACTCATCACTCCAATCGCTATGGAAGAAGGTCTCCGTTTCGCTATCCGTGAAGGTGGCAGAACCGTAGGTTCAGGCGTTGTTTCAAAAATCATTAAGTAATTGATTTTACAAAACAAATTAAAAGCACAAGATTTAATCTTGTGCTTTTTTATTATAAAAACATCTTAAACAATAAACTCTTTAGCAACAAAAAAGCCTGTCTTGTGACAGGCTTTACTATTCCGGTGAGTAATATTAGTTAAAAGAATCTTTATAAGCTTTACCGAATTTGAAAGCAGGGATTTTAGAAGCTGCAATCTTAATAGGAGCTTGAGTTTTGGGGTTGATTCCATCTCTTGCGGGTTTAGATTTGATTTCGAAAGTGCCGAAACCTGAAATTTGAACTTTTTCGCCTGCATTAAGGCCGTCCGTAATAGCTTCAATAACGCTGTCGAGTGCGATGCCTGCATCCTTCAACGTAATACCAGCTTTGTTTGCTATTGCTCTCACCAATTCATTCTTATTCATAAGAATTCCTCCATATTTTATACTGCTATTATTATACCACAATATAGAAATTTTTCAATAGATTTTTTAAAATTTTTATCATTTTTTTAAAAAAAAGGGCAATTTTTGCATCTTTTTTCTGTTTTACGGCGGTTGCTTGACATTTTTTTATTTTTTGTATACCATAAACCAAAGATTTTGTGCTAAAAATTAAGGTGAACACTATATGTGCAGTCAAAACGAATGTGTTTTTTACGATAAAATTTGTGATGCAACAAGTATTTTAGAGTCAAAAATAAAGTATAGAAAGGCGGTTGTTTTATCAACCGAAAATCAAAATTTACATGAGTTTAAGGGGCAACTTTTACAGCGACAAATTAATGCCGTTGAAATTTTTTTGCGACAAGATTTTTTGTTGAACGTTGATAACGTTTGTCAACTTTTTAACGTGAACGAAGACGTGCGCGCGGTTATAACTTTTGAACAAGGGCTGATTGACGTGGCAAAATATCTTTCTTCAATAATGGATATTCCTTGCTTTATATTTTGCACTAAGCTAAATCGTGTGTTTTACCACTGTGTTTTTATAAGAAACGACGACAAAATAGACCGCTATTACGTCACTAATAAAATTTATTTACTTTTAGATAAAAATAATCTAAACGTTGTTGATCTATTAAGCGACTTGGTGTGTGCTTGTATTAGCCTTTGCGATATATTGTGTGCGCGCGCGTTTAATTCAAACGTTGATTTGCGCGATTACGATAAGCTTAAACGTCTTTTAACTTGTGTTATAGCAGAGTTTAAGAATAAGCGATATCAAAGCGCACAGAGAATGCTTTGTGACTTTTATTTGTGCTTATCAAGTTCGCACACTTTTACACCTGCTTATATGTGTTTACACTTCATAGCTGGAAGGTGGATAAGTTCAGACGAGTTTATTAGTTTATGCAAAAGTGGTTTGGAGCAAGTTGTTGGTTTATTAAAAAAACCAAACGACAGTTTGCTTGTTTGTGATTACAGTCAAAGAATTGACCAATTAACGCTAATTTCGGGGCTTGATAGAGCTTGGCTAATAAAAGGGCTTAGAAAGCAGTTAAGTTTACCGTTTGTGAGCGTTGAAAAAGATTTTTTTAGGGAAATTAAGTGCGTAAACAAAATTTTATATGACGGCATAAAACACTATAACGATTGCGGGCATAAAATTAAGCCGATAAGCGAACAGTTAAAGCAAGCGGTAAGACTTTGCGGTGATTTACCTTTTGGTGTAAATTTCGCCACTTTAATAAGAGAGATTTCGTGTGAATAAGTGGTATAAAACAAAGGACTCAAGTCAATACTCTTTCCTAAGGAGAGAGTATTTTTTTATGTCTAAAAGAATTTTAACCGCAGTGACGTGCGTTATCGCGTTAATAGTCCCTTTATTTACCGCACGCCAACCTTTATTTGACGAGTATGCTCAAAGGTTTTATGTAAGTTACTGCAACGGCTCAACTCAACCGCAGGGCGTAGACAAGACCGAGTTTTTGTTTTTAAGTGGGGTTAAGGGAGAAAGTGCATTTATTGACAAACAAAATTTTAATTTGGCTGAATTTTTAAAACATTTTGATGCAAAAGTTGTTTTAGAAGAGCAAATAGAACAGGGCACGAGTTATTACGCATATTCGCCGATAATAAAGTATAGGGCAACCGTTGGTGGAAAAAGGGTTAATTTGCACGTTTTTGTCGCAAAAAATTACGTTGCAGTGGGTGCTCCGATAATTTACGGTGGATATTAGGTATAAAAAGTTTTTTAACGGTAATAATCGCAACAAAGATTAAAGGAGAATTATAATGAAAAGAAATAACGCAAGAATTTATATGTTTTTTAGGAGAAACGCTGTTTATTTGGTTTTAGGTTTTTGTATTTTAGCAGTGGCTTTATCAATAGTTTATATGACGGTAAACAAAAACAGCGACAATTCGCTTGAAACAGACACGCCAGTGGTAGAGAAACCCAGTGATATTCCAAGCGAACCCGAACAACCCGTAGTTGTAGAAGTTAACTTTATTATGCCCGTTAACTCAACGAGTGCAACAACCGATTATTCTGAAGTTATGGTATGGAACTCTTCACTCGGACGTTTTTCATCGCACCGCGCTATAGACTTTTTTGCCGACGAAGGAACTGATGTTTTTGCCGTTTACGGCGGAACGATTAAAAGTGTGGAAACAAGCTTACTGCAAGGTGTGACCGTCACGATAGATCACGGCAACGGGCTTTTAACTAAATACAATTCACTCGCGGACGGTGACGCTGTTACCGTAGGTCAAAAGGTAGAACAAGGCGACGTAATTGGTCAAGTATCGGTTACCAACCGCCAAGAACAGGCATCAGGCGCGCATCTTCACTTTGAAGTAATTGAAGACGGCGTGGTTATTGATCCTGCCAAGTATCTTGAATTAAGCGAAAAGTAAAGTAATAACTTAAATTAAACCCGAATAAGATATTTTGATAAAGAATATCTTGTTCGGGGTTTTTATTATGAAAAAATTAATAAGCGCATTGTGCATAATTACTGTTATTTTTTGTGCAGGGGTGTTTTCGGGGTGCGACAAGAAGGCTAATCGCACGGCATATCAAATAGAAGCGAGCATTGAAGAAAACGTTTTAACGGCAAAAATGTCGGTTGATTTTTATAACCATAGTGAAAATGTGTTAAAAGAGTTGAAATTCAATCTGTTTGCAAACGCTTTTAGACAAGGTGCTACCTATTCGCCTATAAGTTCACAGCACGAGCTTAAGGCTTATCCCAACGGGAAAAGTTACGGGGAGTTGTCAGTTAACGGAGTCAGCGGTGAACGCGGTGCGCTGGAATATCAAATAACGGGGCAAGATAAAAACGTGCTTACCGTTAAATTAAAAGAAGAAGTGTTTCCATCAGAGCGTGTTAAGGTAACGGTAGATTACGCGCTAAGTTTAGCAAACGTTATTGCAAGGACTGGATATAACGATTGCACGGTTAATCTTGCCAACTTTTATCCTGTTTTATGCGCGTTAGACCAAAACGGGTTTTACGAGTGTGTTTACTATTCGAGCGGTGACCCATTTTATAGTGATTGTGCCGATTATAAAGTGAAGCTGAGTTTTGATAAAGCTTACGTTGTTGCGCACAGTGGAAAAAGGATAGAAGAAAGTGAACGCGCGGTAACTTTTTCTTTAGAGAACGCGCGTTCTGTTGCTGTCGTTTTAAGCGAAAAATTTAGCGTTAAAGAGCAAAAAGTGGGCAAAATTGACGTAAAATACTATTATTACGACGATTTGCAACCGGATAAGGCAATAGAGTTTGCAAAAAACAGCCTTAATTTATTTTCACAAAAATTCGGAGAATACGCTTATTCAACCTATAGCGTGGTTCAAACAAAATTCGTTCAAGGCGGTATGGAATTCCCTTCGTTGGTTATGATAAGCGACGATTTGAAAGATTTGGCGTACGGGGAAGTTATCGTGCACGAAACGGCTCACCAATGGTGGCAGACGGCGGTTGGAAACAACGAAATAGAGCACGGTTTTTTAGACGAAGGGCTTGCCGAATATTCGGTAATAATATTCTTTGAAAACTATCCGCAATACGGGCATACAAGGCAAAGTTTAATAAAATCGTGCGAGCAAACGTACAAAGTTTTTTGTTCGGTTATAAACAAACTTTCGGGCAACGTTAACACGGCTATGTTAAGGAGTTTAAAAGATTTCTCTTCAGAATACGAATACGTTTGCCTTTCTTACATAAAGCCTTGTTTAATGTATGATACGTTAAGAAAAACCATAGGCGACAAGCGTTTTTTCAGCGCGTTGAAAAAGTATTATGCAGATTATTCATTCAAAAACGCCACTCCGTATGACTTAATGGGAGCGTTTGAAAAGGTCGGTGCGGACAGCAACGGTTTTTTTGAAAGCTTTTATCAAGGGAAAGAAGTTATATAAAAATAACGCTCTGTCGGCATAAGGCTCAATAAAAAAGCAAATTGTGCAATAAAATGAATTCTATCTATTGACAAAATAAAGATAAAATGATAAACTTATTTAGAATAATAATATTTGCACTTAATAAGGAGCTTTATGAAAAAAGTATTAAAAATTCTTCTCGCATCAATTCTCGTGGCTCTTACTGCAATCAGCTTTATCGGCTGTGCTGGTGGAGATGTGGTTAACGAGGAGAACGGTCTTTTAATTAAGAAAATAGACGGCGTATACACCATCTACGATTACGTTGAAATTGAAGGGGAGAGCGTGCTGGATATTGGCGAAGTTCTCACCAAAAAAGGTTTGGGCGACGAAGAATATACTATAAAAGAAGGTACTTTTGAAGGAAACTCTTCTTTGAAAACTATAATCGTTTCTTCAAACGCAAAAGAAATAGAAGCAGGCGCGTTTAAGGATATGACCGCGTTGCAAACACTTTCAGTTCCTTTCGTTGGTAAGACGGCTGTTGCAGACGCTTATTATAAGCAAACTCCCGCAATGGCAGGCAAATCTGTTGACAGGGAAAGAACGTTGGCTCATTTCTTTGGCGAAACGATTTACGACGCAGGAAGCAAGGTTACGATTAACTACGGTGCAGGTTCTGCAGTATGTTTCGTTCCTTCAACGTTTAACGAAATAATCGTTACTGCAAAATCAGCTGACTACAGCATTCCTATGCACGCGTTTGACGGGGCGGTTAACTTGACTAAAATTACTATAAACGGCGTTAACGCTATTGGCGAAGGCGCGTTTAACGGTTGTATTAACGTTAAGCAAATCGTTATTCCCCAAACTGTTAAAACTATTTATAAAGACGCGTTTAACGGTTGTTCTAAGCTCGAAAAAGTGTTCCTTGAAGACAACGCTCAAGTTGAAGTAATGAGCGGTGCATTCAATGGATGTGCAAAAATGAAATATATGGGGTTAAAAGTTGATGCTCCTGTTAACTACACTATAGACTTAGCAGGTGTTGTTAGTGCAGGCGTTAATGCATTTAACTTCGGAAGCGAAACTTATCAAGTTATCAATGCAAGTTCTCAAATTGACCTTGACTTAGCTTTCGGCGACACCAAGAGAAAATAATAAATACGAAAAAATAAAAACTCGGCTGATTAAAGCCGAGTTTTTTTGTTTTACTTTTTTAATTAAATTTTTATATCTATAAGTCTAAATTTAAGAACGCCGATAGTAGAGAACAAGGGGCTATATTCAATAACTGCTTGAGCCATTTCAACTGGAAACGCGTTAAACGGCAAATCGCCAACTGCGCTCTTTTGACAAGCAACTATTTGTGGAAGCCCAGTATAATCGCTTTGGCTCATAGCGAACGAATAATAAGTAAGTGGCATATCAAGTGTTAAGGCTTGATTGTTATAGTTTAAGGAAATGCCGTTTCTTGTTATTTGGTCAACGTTTTTAATTTGAACTGATTTAGCTTGTCCGTACATGGGTGTAACGGTAGGAACTACGATTGAAGACGACGATGCAACTTCGATGTTGCGCAAAATGAAATATAATTGAGTGTTGTCTATAACCTGTCTGGGTTTATAATCGTAAGTTTTGCTCTCAAGCGTGGTTAAACCGGTCTTTTGTTCGTGAAGGGCATTTAAGTCCATTAAGTTCAACTTGTCGTTGTCAGATTCGGAAACGATTTTCTTGGTCAGCGTGTAAGAATTTTGTTTATACGTCGTTTCGTTTTGAATGATGCTTACTCCGTAAATGAAATCGGTTTGTTGTTCGTTAAACGCAACCAGTGTGTTTCTTACCGTTTGAATAGAATAGATTGGGGTGTAAGAAAAACCTATTGAATAAAAATAAACGTCCGTTATAACCTTATCTTTATAAGTCTTTTGGTCGGGAGATATAACGTTAAGGTCTAAAACCGTGCTTAGTTTATGGATTTCACCACCAGTAAAGTCAAGGTCGGTTCTGTTTGCGACGTAGTCTGGGAGCTTAACGTTTGCCTTGAAAACTGTTTTGTAAGTCCCATCGTATTCAGGAACTATGTCGTCAGCAACTATCTCGTCTTTTTTAAGGTATGAAGCATAACTTTTTTCGTAGGTGACTTTATAAGTAAGCTTTTCTTCATAGGTTGCGCCCAGCAGTTCAAAGTTGTTTCCCCGCCCTGCGAAGTTTTGGTTGAATTTAAGCGGTGTATCAGGCATGCAACTACAACCCGAAAGTGCGAGCATTACCGCAAGTGTTAGCGCGGTAAATATTAGTAGTATTTTTTTCATTTTTATCTCCGAAAATTAATTCTTATTCAATAATACCATAAAATAAAAAAATTGTAAAACTTATCCTTAAAAAAAACTTCAAAACACCATAAAATATGTTACAATATAAGTATGATTAATCTTATAACGACCAATTCGTATTTTAATCTGTTCAGTGAGCTTATAAAATCGCTTAAAGAACGTGGCAACAGTGCAGACGAGCAAAACTTTGTTTTTTGTGAAGAAAAGGTTTCGCTTATGATAGAGCGCATGCTTTGCTACGAAATGGGCGGAAGCTTTAATACCGACGTGTATTCGTTCGGTAACTTTTTGCGTGTCAAAAAACCGCAAATCAACGCCATTTCCAAAGAAGGCAGTGCGATGGTCGTTAAAAAAATATTATCGAGCGCGAACTTAAAATGCTTTAAGGCAAGCAGGGCGAATTTAGCACCCACGCTCTCTGAACTCATTATGCAATTAAAGAGCGCGAAGATTAGTCCCGAACATCTTAAAAGGGCGATAGAAGGGTGTGATGGCGTTTTAAAAAACAAGTTGATTGACCTAACTGAAGTGTTTAGTGAATACGAACGCTTTATTTCAGAGCGCGGATTAGAAGATCAAAGTTCGTCGCTTTCGTTTTTGACGGAAGTTATCAATCAAAGTGCCGATATAAAGCGCGCTAACGTATATATAGTTGGGTTTAACGGGTTTACTGCGCAAATTAAAAGTGCCATAAGTGCGCTTTTTGATAACGCAAGGTCAGTTACCGCGATTTTAACACAAGGGGATAACTCTCTGGTTTTTGTTAACGAAACTGCTGAATTTATATCAGACTTGGCTAAGCAAAAGGGCTTGCCCATACTAAAAAAACACGTTGAGAGTGATTATACTAAGCAAGCAAAGTATATAGTAGACACGCTTTTTGATTGTAACCAAAAAAGAAGCAAGGAAGAAAAGAAAACAGATTGTATTTATTGTGGGCAACCGCTTTCTATAAGAAAGGAAGCTGAGCGCGTTGCCGAGATTATAAAGACGGCGATAATGAACGGCGAATGCCGTTACCGTGATATTACCGTTGCCGTGCCGGATGCAAGCCTTTACGGCGACTATATTAAGGATGCGTTTAATAAGATTAAAGTTCCTTATTTTTTAGACGAGCGCAAAAAAGTGGAAAACAACCCGCTCGTAACGCTTATTTGTTCTTATATAGACGTTTTTAGAAAGAACTTTGAGCGTAACGTCGTGTGTGCGTTTTTCAAAAACCCCTTATTTGAAAGCGATAAAACTTTAACCGATTGTTTTGAAAACTATCTATTAAAATATAACGTTAACTACCAAAGAATTAAACAGCCTTTCACTATGAATAAAGACGGAAAAGACGACCTAATTAAGCTTGAAGCCTTTAGGCAAAGAGTTGTTGGCGTTCTAGAAAAGTTTGACGTTCGCACAATGCTATCTGAACTCGGTGTTGAGCAAAAAATCAGTGATTTCTCTGCACGGTTAAAGGCGTTGGGTCAAGTAGAAGAAGGTGCGGTTAACGAACAAGTTTACGGCGCAGTCGTTGGCGTTTTAGACCAAATGCAATCGCTATTAGCAGGGGTTAACCTTTCGGTTATAGAATATAAGAATGTGTTCTTAAGTGGAATTGGCGCGCTTGAAATTTCTATAATTCCCCAATTTAACGATGCGGTTTTCGTGGGGGGATATAAAGAAACTGCGCTTGCCAAAGCAAAATATCTGTTCGTGGTGGGGCTTACTTCAGACGTGCCTAACGCAAAAGCAGACGTTGCGCTTTTATCAGATGACGACATTGACAGATTAGAAAAAATCAAACTATTAATCGAACCTAAAATAAGGGTGGTTAACCATCGCGTGCGTGAAAATATTGCGCTCGCACTTTCAGCATACACTGACAAGCTATATATAACTTGTCCGCTCGTTGGGCTCGATGGTAGCAAGAATGCCAAGAGTGAAGTTTTTGAGCATATACAAAGCGCGTTCGATTGCATGGATTTGCCCGAAGAACGTGAGTATTTAACCTATGAACAAGGCGTTGAAAGTTTTGCAAAGGAGTGCGGATTATTTATTGAAAGACAAAGCGACTTTGTTAAAGCGAGCTCGTTCTATCACGCCGTGGATAAAGAAAGATTAAATAGGCTTTTAGAAGATGCTAACAAGGAAGTTCAAATAAAACTTAACGCGTTAGACCCGTCGGTTATTTCAAGTAATATCTCGCCTACTTTTATCGAAGACTATTATAAATGTCCTTACCGTGCTTTTTTAGCGCACAAAATAAGATTAAAAAGCAGAGAGCAGGGCAAAGTCGAAGCCTTTTCCGTGGGCACGCTTATTCACGACGTTTTTGCAGAGTATACTAAAAGTTTAGACAAAGTAACCGATAGGCAAAGTTCGGATGAACTTGTTGAAAAAATTTTGAGTGACATTTTGTCTGATGACGAATATCAACGTTTTATGGCAGACGGAGTTACCAAGTCCACGATAGACCGCGTTAAAAGGGAAAGCAAGGAGTATTGCTATAAGACTTATTCTTACATGCGCGACTCATCGTTTAAGGTTAAATATCAAGAAGTTGGATTTGGTGACGGCAAGGATATTCCTGCAATAGAATTGCTTGACGGCAACGTTAAAATTAAAGGAAAAATTGACCGCGTTGATCAAAGCGACAATTATTTTAGAGTGCTTGATTATAAGACTGGCAAAGCCGATATTTCAGACAAAAATTTATACACGGGCGTTAAGTTGCAGTTGTATCTTTATGCGGCGGCGGTGCAAAAAATTAGCCAAGAAAAAAAGCTTGCCGGAGTTTATTATTTGCCCGTTAAAGACAAATACGAAAACCCTGAAGACAAGAATAAAGCTCTTGCCGTGGGAAAAACTCTTGATGACGAGCAAGCGTTGAGCGAACAGGATAAAAACGTTAAAGAAAATAAAACGAGCGCGTTTTTGCCGTTGATTTATAACGGAAAAAGCGTTAGCAACTCACTTAAGAGCGATGCGCTTAACGCATACGTTGACTACGCGCTTAAAATGAGCGAGCAGGGTGCAAGGCAAATGAAGGATGGGGTTATCGTTGCTTCTGCAAGCCAAGGCACTTGCGACTATTGTGAGTATAAGGGAATATGCCAATCTGTAAAGGTTTACGAAAGAAGTGTGGAAAAAGTGGATGAAAACACCATTTTTATTGCTGTAAAAGGGGGTGCGGAAGATGCCGAGATTAACGACTGAGCAACTTAAAGCGGTTAATCACGAAGGTGGAAACATTCTCGTTTCGGCATCTGCCGGAAGCGGAAAAACGCACACCATGATAGAGCGCATAAAGCGTGTGATATTACAAAAAAACGTTAGCGTTAACCAAATTTTATGCGTAACGTTCACCGAAAAAGCCGCGTTTGAAATGAAAGACAAATTAAAAACGGCGTTAAAAGAAAATTTTTCGGGCGAGCAAAGAAAAAGGTTGATGAAAGAAGTCACCGAGCTTAGCACGGCGGACATATCCACTCTGCACTCTTTTTGCGGAAAACTTATAAGGAACTATTTCTTTATCGTGGGGCTTTCACCCGACTTTGAAATTTTAGATGAAACTAAAGCTCAAGTTATGCGTAGCGAAAGCCTTGATAAAGCAATGCGCGAGTTGTACGACGGTGGCGAAGCTTGGTTTTATAACCTTATTGACCGCCACGAAAGCGCGAGAAGTGACGTTAGGTTAAGACAACTGATTTTATCGGTGTATTCGTTTTTTAACAGTGAACCAAACCCTGAAGAACAAATGCAAAAGCACTCGCTATTTTGCACGGAACAGGGTGTAAAAGAACTTCTTAACCAATATAAAAAAGACCTTGATTCGCACCTTATAAAAATAAGAGAGCAGGCTTTTGAATGCTTGCAGATTTTTGAGCATTATATGCTTGAAAAGGCTTGCGCGTTCACTAAAACGTTTATTTTTGATATAGATTGCATTTTGAAGAGCGATGACGTTTACGTTATAAAAGACTATGAAAATTATGCGTTAAAGCTTGATTTTGAAAGAAAGTTAGAGCCTGTTTGCCAAGAAGGCAAAGATCAAATTAAGGGGTTAAGAGACAGGTTTAAGAAATTAGCGCAAAAGTTTTCAAAGCATCTGGTTGACGAGCAAACCGACTGTGAAAAGATGGTTAAAGTAGGCGAGCATGCAGACGCTTTGATAAAAATCACCAAGCGTTTTGAACAAATTTATTCGCAAGAAAAACGTCAAGAGAACGTGCTTGATTTTAGCGACCTTGAACACTTTGCATTAAAGATTTTAAGCGACGAGCAAACACAAGAAGCAATAAAGAAAAAATATAAATACGTTTTCGTTGACGAATATCAAGATATAAACGGCGTTCAAGAGCGCATTATTAACAGTGTTTCAAACGACAACTTGTTTATGGTTGGCGACGTTAAACAGAGTATATACGGCTTCCGCGGGTGCAGACCAGAATTCTTTTCAGAAAAGTTTAACGATATGAAAAAAAGCGGACAAACTGTGGTAACCTTAAACCACAATTTCCGTTCGGCAAATAACGTTATAAGCTTGGTTAACGCTATTTTTGATTATTGTATGACCAAAGAATATTTTGCATACGATTATTCAAAAACTTCTCGCTTGATAGCTGGGGCAGACTGGGCAAAAGAGAATAAGGGAAGAACACAAATTCACTTTTATATTAACTCTGAAAAAAAACTAAAGCAGACAGAAGAACCCGAGCTTTATAACATCTTAAAACGTCTTGAAGCCAAAGATGAAAAGGTTAGCAACGCTTCTCACTTGGTAACTGAAATCATTGATAGAGAATTAGAGCAAACCTATTACGATTTTAAGGAAGAAAAATTTAAGAACGTTCAGTTAAAAGACATAGTAATTTTAACGCGCGGAAAGAATACTTCGTTCGTAAGTGCGCTTGTAAAAGGGCTTAATCGCCACGGTGTGAGCGTTAATTCAGAAGTAAAGGAAAACGCTTGCGATTTTCCTGAAATCAGCATGATGATAAACGCGCTTAAAGCGGTGGATTGCTTTGAGCAAGACGTGGCTCTCGCTTCGGTTATGAAAAGTCCTGTTGGCAACTTTACCAACGAACATTTTATAGAGATTATCCGCTTTTACGAAGACCAAAATTCCGTTAAGGACTGGAGTTTTAAGGACGCTTATAATTATTATTTAAACAATGCAAGCGGTGCGTTAAAAGATAGGCTAATTGAGTTTAACGATTATTTTAGCGAAATAAGATTTTTGTCTGATTTTATCGGTGCAAAGGGTGTTTTGGAAAAGCTGATAAAGGATAATGGAATAGAAAGCTATCTTCTCGCTCAAAGTATGGGCACTGCAAAGCTTAACAGGTTAAACAAGTTCGTTCGCTCTTCAGTTTTGGGCGGAAAAAGACTTACCGTTAAAGAGTTTTTATACAAAATAGAAAATTCTCCGTCGTCTTTTGAGTTTGCCGGCGGGCTTGATGATGACGATTGTGTGCGCGTTATGACTATACACGCGTCAAAGGGCTTAGAATTCCCCGTGGTTATCGTTTGTGGATTAGAAGTTCCGTTTAACAGCGAAGAAGAGAGCGGAGACCTTTTGTTTAGCCGTAATTACGGGTTATGCCCACGCTTTTATCAAGACGAGCAAAGAGAGAAGAACGAAACGCTTATGCGTGGAATAGTTAAAGAAGATATGCAACGCGAGCGCGTGAAGGAAGAAATGCGTTTGTTTTACGTTGCAACAACGCGCGCTATGTATTCGTTGCACCTTACTTTTGAAGCAAAAGAAGATAAACGTGTTAAAAAGTTTTACGGCGCGGATAAATTCGTGGACTATATATCCGCGCACTTAAACGTGCAAGAACACGGAGAGCAAGACTTCGTGCTCGTTGATAAGCGGTATGAAACGCGCAAGGTTTTAATCGGAAACGCCGACCAAGAAATTTATAACGAGATAAGGAAAAATCTTGCGTATGAATACTCGTTCGGTGCGGATACTATCTTGCCGTTAAAGAGCAACGTAACCGCTTCGCTAAAAATAGAAAAGGACGACCAGCCCTTGACGTACGTTTTGTTTGACGAGCCTTCGCCGGACACGGAAAAGGGAACTATTGCACACAAAATTTTAGAGCATTACGATTTTAACGGCGCGTGTTTAACTGACCAAGTGAATGATTTTATAGCTCGTGGCGTTATAACTAAAGACCAAGCGCAAAAGGTTAATATGGTCAGAATTGAAAACGCGTTAAAAGATCAAGTATTTGAGCTTGTAAAAAAAGCAAAGCTTTATAAAGAAAAATCTTTTATTGTCGCAATAGAAGCGTGCAAAGTGGTTGAAACTCCTTCGGTTGAGCCAATCGTTTTGCAAGGCGTTATTGACCTTTTAGCTATTAAGGGCAACGTTGCATACGTCGTCGACTATAAATATTCTTCGCTCGATAAGGAAAGCCTTAAAGTCAAATACCAAAAACAACTCGAATTATATTCTTGCGCGGTGGAAAGGGTGCTTAAAAAGCGCGTTGATAAAAAGGTTATAGTCAATCTGTTTACGGGCGATACAGTCGTTTGGGAATAAACGATAAAATAAGACTAATTTTTGCAAAAAACTCCGTTATATTACCATCTTTTTTAATTAAAATTGTGGGTATGACGGAGTTTTTTATTTGTTTAATTAAAAGTGCTGAAAGTGCGTTTGGAAAGGGTGGACTATGTTTGATGTTTATAGTAATAAATTTCATCGTTTTCTTAGCGTATTTTATTAGCTGGATAGCAAAGAGAGAGCTGAGCAAAAAAAGTCTTTTTTGCTTTGTCGTAATGTCGCTATCGTTAATCGTCTTTGAGTGGGCAATAGAACTTTTAGTGCTAACTGTGGTAGGCGTATGTTTCACCATCAGCTCGTCTTTATTTTTTTTGTTTATATTATATAATCTTCCCACTCGAAAAATAAAAACTAAAAAAGAGCATTTACAGTTGGCAAGAGCAATGGATTTACAATATAAAACTCAGCGGTCTGACGCGGTGGAAAATCTTCCTTTCGTAAACGAAGTTAAAGCGTTAAGCGGTGTTATAAGACCTGCGCCCGAAAAAAGAGAAAGCCCGCCTGAAATAGACTTTTCGCACGTGAAAAGCGTTATTGAAAGGCTGGAATATTATAACCTTAGCCAGATGGAGAAAAAACAGGTAAAGGAACTGGAAAACGCTCTTTTAATAGCGGAGAAATCGGGGGAAATGCAAGGTGTTAAACAAAAGATTAACGACGGATTGGGTGCGCTTTTAAAAATAATGTCAAAACACGGGGTGTGACGTTAAATAAAAACAACTTTATCGCTATGTCGAAATTTTACAATACTATTGACAAACGCGCGCGTATAAGATATAATTAAAGTAATAATAAAAGTAGTGTGAACAATTAAAACTATTACGAGCGAGGAGAGATTATGGCAAAAAGAATAATGGTTGCGTTATTAGCATTGGTTTTGTGCTTTTCGTCTACGTTCGCGTTAACGTCGTGTTCGACGACAAAGGAATCTTTTAAGGTGACCTTTTTAGCCGGGGCGGATGACGCGCAGTTATACCGTGGGGAAACAGTGCAAGTCGTTAAAAATAACGCTGAATTAGATCCGCCAATTTTCGTCCGCAAAGGCTATAACTTTGACGGATGGTCTGTCGCGCTCGGACAAATAAACGACGATAAAACCGTTTGGGCTATGTGGACGCAATATAAGTTTGAAGTTACCTTTTTGGGCAACGGTGGCGTTACGGCAGACGGTGAAGGTAAAGTTATAAAAATGGTTAGTAGTGGGCTTGACACCGTGGAAGTTGCGCCTGAATTCAAAAAAGAAGGCTACGTTCTTTCTTGGGATACCGAACTCCAGCTCGTAAGTGAAAAGTGTGTAATTAACGCGGTTTGGACTCCTGAAGAGTATGTTTTAAGCTTTAAGGATAAAGACGGAAGTCAACTTGATATCGAAAACACTACTATTAGATACGACCAAACACTCAGCGATCTTCCCGAACTCAGTGACGTTGAAGGGGAAAAACCCTTGCGTTTCACGCATTGGTCAAACAAAAATGGAATGCCTTATTTTAACGGAATGCTTTGGAACTTGCAAAAGCAGGATGAAGAGCCGTTTGATTTATACGCTAACTGGACTGAAGACGATTACGTTATTAGTTACGATTTGAACGGTGGTTACCCAATGCAAACGCCCACTTCTTATTCTGCGGGAGACAGCGTAAGGATAACCAACCCATTGAGAAAGGGTTATCACTTTATTGGTTGGACTATAGGCGATTCAACACAACTTAATCCCTCGCTAACTTTTGACTCGGAAACGAGAGGGGATAAGGAGATTAAGGCAAACTGGGAAGCAGAATATTATACGTTTACACTTGATTACAACGGTGGCAACGCTATTGGGTCGAATAAGGTTTATATTACTTACGGACAAAAAGTAGGGCACCTTAAAACGCCATCGAGAGACAATTATGAATTTATCGGTTGGGCGTATGCAGGAGATTCTCGTTTAATCACTGAAGATACCGTTTGGGACGTTGAGCCTACGATTGAACAGAGAGTATTGGTTGCTCAATATAGAAAAATTTACACGTTAAAATTCTCTCTTACGACCCGTGTTTACAGCACAGAGTTAACTTGCGTGGTTACCAACGTAGGCGACCTTAAAAAGCTTGGGATAAACACGCCAAACGACATGCAAGCCAACATTTCGACTTTTGAAATAAAAATAAGAGAAGGCGAAACATTGTCTGATCTGGGCATTAACGTTATGCCGACTGTTGACCCTATTGAGCCTTCATTAGGCAAGCCAAACGGCAGAGGGGACGATTTTTATTATAACAACGACTGGAAATATTCTACTCGAAACCAATACGGCCATGAAATTATATTAAAAGTAAGGCCAGACACGGTGTTTAATTTAACCAACTTTGAGCAGGTTGGTGAAGATGGTGTTGTGACGATAGAACCTTCTTGTTTAAGTTGGTATACCCACTAATTAAGGCTTATAAGAGTGGCAAAATTGCCTTTACCATTCAAGGCGTTAGCCTTAGTGGCAAAAAAGGTTATTTTTTGAAGGAAAAAAAGAATTACTTTGTAATTCATTGCAATTTTTTGAAAATTAATGTATAATAATATACGAAAAATAAAAAACTGGGAGTTAAGGGCATGTTTTTTACTAAAAAGAAACACAAACAAAGAGAAATAGGAAGAATCGTTATAGGAGATAATTCGTCAGGAAGAGATAACGGTTATAGCAGATTAAAAGACAATGTGCTTTATTTAAATGCAGACGGTAAAAATAAGGTTATTCAAGTTGAATCTTCAATGTCGTCTGAAGGAAAAACCACCGTTGCGTGCAACCTTGCGGTAAGCTTAGGCTTAATGGACAAGAGAGTTATCGTTCTTGACCTTGACTTCCGTCGCCCAAGCGTGCACAGACTCTTTGATATAAGCAAAGAAAACGGCATTTCTGAATATATGCTCGGTGACATTGACTATAAGAGCATTGTTAAATCTACAGCACATAATAACGTTGAAGTTATTACTCGCGGTGCAGAAATACACAATTCTTCACTCGTATTAGTTTCTGAAAAGTTCAAGAACTTAATACAACAACTTCGCGACGCTTACGACTACGTTATTTTAGACTGTCCGCCCGTATTACAAGTTTCTGACTATATTCATATTTCAAAAGTTTCAGACGGCGTGTTGTTCATCGTAGCATTTGGTCAAACCACCAAGGCTCAAGCTGCTGAAACGGTTAGAGAACTTAGGAAGAACGGCGCAAACGTTTTAGGCGCGGTAGTTACTAAATACGACTGGAAGAAGGATAAGAATTTCAGCGATATTAACTACGGTTACTATTACAATTACGCATACGAAGCAGACGAAAAATAGAAAAATGATTGATATTCACAGTCACGTTTTACCGGCTGTCGATGACGGGAGCTCTGGGCTTGAACAGTCCTTGCAAATGCTAAAAGAAAGCGTTAGCCAAGGCGTGACGGATATTGTTTTAACGCCACATTATCGCCACCCATACGAATTGGAAAGGCAAAATATTGAACGTGCGTTTGAACAATTTAAGCAATGCGTTCAGCGAGAGAATATTCCTGTTAACCTTTATTTAGGTCAAGAGATTTATGTAGAAAGGGGAGTTAAGTCGCTCTTAAAAGACCAAAAGGTTTTAACGCTTAACGGCTCAAAATACGTGCTTTTAGAGTTTGATTACGTTAGAGAGCGCGAAATAGCCGAAATAGTTTACGAGTTGAAGCTCCAGGGCTACGTGCCGGTGGTTGCACATATAGAAAGATATGCTTATGCAGATATTGCAACGGCGATGGACATAAAGGAGTGCGGTGGTTTAATTCAAGTTAACGCACAGTCTATCGTTGACCGCTCTGTGCGTGTAAAAAATAAGTTTATCAAAAAGCTTATTAAAAACGGTTTGGTGGACTTCGTTGCAAGCGACTTACACTTTAATCGCGAAAATTATATGGAGAAAGCTTACGCGATAGTGGCGAAAAAATACGGTGAACAAACTGCTGAGGCATTATTTAATAACAACGCAAAAGAAATTATAAAAGGTTAGACGTTTTGTCTGACCTTTTTTACGGAGAAAAATATGGAAAAAAGAATAATCGCTATTGGCGGGGGAGAAATAAAAAACAAAACGACTTTAGAGATTGACAGGTATATTGCACAGCTTGCAAAAATTCATGCGGGCGAAAAAAGAGCCAACGCTTTGTTTTTGGGAACTGCTTCGCACGACAGTATGCCATACTTTAACAGTTTTAGAAAGACTTATACTTCGGTTTTTGATATTAAAGCTGAAGTGGGACTTATGGTGTATGGCGAAATGAGTGTGGAAAAAATCGCTGGCAAAATCGACATGGCGGATATGATTTATATTGGCGGTGGCGATACCGTATACATGCTTGAAAAATGGCGCGAAAACGGCATTGATAAAATGCTTATAGAAGCGTATAACAACGGCAAGATTATTTGCGGATTGTCGGCTGGTGCTATTTGCTGGTTTAAGGACATGTATACCGATTACGAAATAATGCGTGGACAAAGTTCAGAATACGTTCTAAAAAAGGGCTTAGGCTTGCTTGACGGCGCGATGTGTCCGCACTTTAACGAGAGAGAAAACGACTTTACGGAAGCTCTTAAAAACGGACAATTAAGCGGAGCGTATTGCGTAGAAAACGATTGCGCTATAGAGTTTGTTGACGGGAAATTTTCAAAAGTTATAAGTGGTGGCGGAAACGCATATTTGGTTGAAAAAACTGAACAAGGAATAGTAAAGAAGCAATTGTAATGAGAATAGTTAATTTTGATAAGGAAATGCAAAAAATTATAACAGAGCAAGAAAAAAAGGGGAACAAACCACGCCTTTTAATGCATTCTTGCTGTGCGCCCTGTTCAACTGCTTGTATTGAGCGGGTGAAAGATTTTTTCGAGCTTACCGTTTATTACTATAATCCAAACATTGACTGCGAAAAAGAATTTGATTTGCGCCGAGATGAGCAGATTAAATATTGTAAAACCGTTGGGGTAGACTGCCAAGTTGAGCAATATGACGAGAGCGAGTTTTTAAGCGCGGTTAAGGGCTTAGAAGACTGCAAGGAAGGCGGAACAAGGTGTGAAAAATGTTTTTATTTGCGCCTTAAAAAGACGGCTGAAAGTGCAAAAGCAAACGGTTACGATTACTTTACCACCACGCTTACGGTTAGTCCGTTAAAAAATGCCAAAAAATTAAACGAGATTGGAAACCAAATAGCAGAGCAAGTAGGCGTTAAGTTCTTGCCGAGTGATTTTAAGAAAAACAACGGCTATTTAAGGTCGATAGAGTTATCTAAGCAAAACGGATTATATAGGCAAAATTATTGCGGTTGTAAATTTTCCAAACGAGCAATACCTGCAGACTAAAAACAATAAAAAATCCCCCGACTTGTTGTCGGGGGATAAATTTTTATTTAGCGAACGGGAGCGTTGCCGTTATTGCAAACGATATCAAACTTAGCATTATAATACCAATAAGCTTCACAGCTTGGATATACCTTTGTTTGCCAATCAGAAACAGTTCCGTCATAATCTATTGTGGTAACCGAACTATCCTTAAACGCATAGTCCTTAATGATAGAAAGGCTTGAAGAACAGTAGACTATTTCTAATGCTTTGCAATTTTCAAAAGCATATTTATTGATAATGCTAACGTTATTAAGGTCGATTGATTCGAGCCCAGTCCTTGCGAAGCAAGAATTGGAAATTACTCTAACAGTATCAGGGATAGTAATACTCTTTAATGAAGTGCATCCAGCAAAAGCAGAATTGCCAAAACCTTCGTATGAATTGATGTCGGATAACGTCACGCTTGAAAGGTTAGTGCAGTTCGCAAAAGCGGCAGTGCCAATGTAGTCGACAGTGTCGCTAAACACAACTGACTCAATGTAAGTGTTATCTCTAAAAGCACTGTCGTAAATATGAGTAATACCCTCTGGGATAAGAATATTTTTGTCAGTTCCCGTGTAAAGAAGAATAATGTTTCTTGTTTCTTCACCGCCTGTTGAAACACTTATTGTATAGCTATAGGTGATAAAGTCGCCTGTATAAACAAGTTCACTTTGTTCGCCTTCGGTAAAGTGTCTAATTGGGGGCAACTTGTTTTTATTGTCGTTTTTGCCAGTAGCGTTATAAAGTCCGTTTAGCAAACGCGAATCAGCATACCAGAAAACTTCAAAGAACCTTGGGCAACCTAAAATTGCACCGGAAGGACAAATTTTAACGCTTGAGGGAACGGTCATTGAAATAAGGTTAGGCATTTCTACGATTGCTTGGTCTTTAATTTCAGTAACGGTGTTTGAAATTACTATGCTTTTGATGTTTGCTCTATTATAGAAGGCGTGGTATCCGATTGAAGTAATGCCTGTGGGGAGAACGAGATTAACTTCGTTTCCTGCATAGCCCACGAGTTCACCGTCAAAAGTAACGTAACCGTTATTATCGATAAAGAGTTTTTGTTCACCAGAATCTAAAGTGTATGTATTTCTTACGAAATATGATGCAGTGTGACTATTAAAGTCGCTCTTTAAAGTCCACTGTTCAGTAGACAAGTCGCGTATTTCAGTTAATTGAGAGCAGTTGCAAATAGCAGACTTGCTTAAACTCGTTAAATTTTTGGGGAAGGTGAAGTTAGTTAAACTATAACAATTATAGAAAGCGTAATTAGCTATTTCTTCAAGTTGACTGTTGTCGCTAATGTCGATGTATACTAAACTTTTACACCCTTCAAATGCGTAACCTTTTATAGAAGTCACCGTATCTGGCAAGAAAAATCTAACTAAGCTTTCGCATTTATAAAAGGCTTGGTAACCTATTTCAGTAAGTTTACTATTTTCAGTCAGTCCAACGCGCGTTAATTTAGGGCAGGAATAGAAACCGTAAGAAGTTATTCTTTGAACGTTGTCTGGAATGTCTATTTCAGTCAAACTGTTACAACCGTTAAAAGCATAAGAATAAATAATTTCAAACGTGTCTGATAAAATTACTTTCTCTAAAGCAGTACAATTTTGGAAAGTGTAAGCGTTTATGTAAGGTGCTTTGCACTTTGAAAAGTCTACGCTAATTAAACTTGTGCATCCTTCAAAAATATATTGGCCGAGAAGTGTAATGTTTGAAAGGAAAGTAACGCTCTTTAACGAAGTATTATCCTTAAATGATTTGTCAGCAATAGTAGTGATGGTAACGTCGTTGATTGTTTCTGGAATGATTATTGTTTCAACGTTTTTCGCTTCATCAACTAAACCAGTAATCATGTGAGGTTTGGTGCTTGAAACCGTAAAGAGAGAAGGGTCTGAAGTCCATTTAGCAACGAGAGTAACGTTTTTTTGAATGGACCAAGAATTACCACTTTCAATCAATTGGTCGCCATAAAACCAACCGCCGAAAATGAAAGACTCGTCAGTTGGAGTAACGAGAGTAAATTCTTCGCCATAAGTAACCGTTTGAGTAGTAGACTCTAACTCGTTTCCACCGTTGACGTCGTATGTGATGGTGTAGGTTTTTACAGAATTGTCGCCCCCACCACAAGCAATTAAGCCTATTGAGCATAGCAAAACAAGGCTTGCTAAGAGAGTGATTAATATTTTTTTCATACGTTTCTCCTTTTTCCTTTATATTATATAAGGAATACAAATGTATTTTACATTATTAGTAAGTATATGTCAATAGTTGTTAAAATTTTTTGAACTGAAAATAACGAAAAAACACCCAATCGGGTGTTTTTTCGTTCTCTTATATGATTAGGAAGTTATTTTTGGAAAATAACTTTTCCATCTCTAATAGTCGATAAAATTTCAAACTCGCCGTTCATAATTGCAAAATCTGCGTTTTTGCCTTGTTTAATAGAACCGATAGTGTCGTTTAGCCCTAAGTTCTTGGCAGGGTTTATGGTGGCAAAGTCAACCGCGTCGGTAAACTTAACTCCGCACTTAAGAACAACGTTTTTAATCGCGTCGTTCATTTTTAATATACTGCCTGCAAGCGCGCCGTTACGAAGGCGGGCTTCGCCGTTTTTAACTATAACTTCTTGTCCGCCCAGTTCACTTATTCCGTCCGCTAAGTGTTTTGCTCGCATAGAGTCGGTTACTAAGGTGAACTTATCGTGCGGTTTGTTTTTAATAAGTAATTTAATCGCTGGGATAGAAAGGTGAATAGTGTCGCAAATAGCTTCTGCGTTAAGCTTGTCAAAAAGCATTGCGCTTCCAACTACGCCCACGTCCCTATGGTGTAAACCCTTTTGTGCGTTGTAAGTATGAGTTACGTTTTTAAGCCCGCTATTAACAGCTTTTTCCATATCGTTATAGCTTGCATCAGAATGTCCAACGCTTGCAACCACGCCTGAGTCGCTTAAGTGTTTAATAAGTTCACTCGCACCTTGTGCTTCAGGAGCAAGGCTAACTAACTTAATATTGTTTCCGCTCGCTTGGTTATATTGGTCAAAAACGTCAACGGCAGAAGTGGCAACGTACTCTAATGGCTGTGCACCGATGTGTTTTTCCGAAATGAAAGGACCTTCCAAATGCACGCCCAAAACTTTTGCGCCTTCAGCACGGTCTGAATCAATATAGCTTTTAACGGCACTAAGTGCATTCAAAATATTTTGTGGGCTTTGCGTCATGGTAGTTGCCAAAAATCCCGTAGTGCCTTCAGAGCAAAGAGCGTTTGCAATTGTTAAAAGCGCGGTTTCACTTGCGTCCATCGCGTCTGCACCGCCCGCACCGTGAACGTGTTGGTCGATAAAGCCGGGGAGAACAACCGCATCGGTTGGAACACAAATAGCGTCTGTAATTTTGTCGCTATCGTTTCCGATGTAGGCGATTTTTCCATTTTCTATGCCAATGCACGTTAGTATTACTCCTTGTCCTTCAACGTATGCTTTAACGTTCTTAAATCCCTTCATTGTTATCTCCATATAGTTCTTTTATTCTATACATAAAGTATACTACATTTTTTTAATTTTGTTTTTACAAATTTATTAAAATGTTTTAAACAAAAGGACAGTGTGCGGGCGTGTTTGGCTATAAAAGATTTTCCCAAGACAGTTTGAACGTCTTAGGTATTTGTTCAGTAAGTTCTTTTAGAACTTCTATTTTAGATATAGCGTCGCTCCATTCTCGGTCGCGGACGAGCGTTGCAGATTCGCTCAGCCAAAGGTCCACTTCTTTTATCTCGTTGTGTGGAATAAAAATATGCAAAACTTTCTTTTTTTCAATCCAGTTTTTTTGAACGGCGTAAACGTCGTCTTGCGTGGCGGTTTTGTCGTCTACTTTTTCATAAAGCACTTCTAAAACTTCGTGCATTTCTACGAATTGCTTGTTTACGAAATGGCTTTCATAAATTGCACCGGCAAGTAGAATAATGCCAACGATAAGCGTGGAAATTAAAGTTTTTACCATTTTACTTTTTCTCCTAACTGATAATTTAATATTTGGTAAGGCTTATTTTTTACTTTATAATAAGTCCGTCCGTTAGCGTCCACGGTCAAAACTTCAACGTCCTTTAACGAATTGCCTTGGCTTTTTATAAAAGTTAAAATATCGGATTTTTGTTGGCGGATAAGATTGCAATTTTTTTCGTTTAGTTTGCCTGTTGCCACCATTAAAAGTGGAAGTGAAGTAGATTTTTCGCATTTTTCGGGGTTTTCAAAGGCGGAAAGGTTGCCGTTAGATTCGTAAATGGCATAAAAAAGGTCGTCGAACGCAAAATATCCAAGTGCGCGCATGCTTTCAATCAAGTCGTCTACGCCAAGATTGTTCTTTTTAAGCTCGATAACGTCCACGCCGTTTTTGTTTATAACTAAGCTTGGTTTGCCCGAAATAATGCGCTTGAAAATTATTCCGCTTTGCTCTAAAACGGATAAGAGCTGGTGCAAGATAAATAGGCAAGCAATAGCAACTATTCCGTATACAAGCGGGATAGAAACGTCAGTCATTGGAATGCAAGCAAGGTCTGCGATGATAAGCGTTATAATAAACTCAAAAGGTTGCATTTCGCCAATCTGGCGTTTGCCCATAAGTCGCATTAAAACAATTAAAGTGACAACTATAATAAGTGTTCTTAAAAATGTAACAGCCATACTGTTATTATCGTGAAAAAAAGGCTTTTTATGCTTAATTTGTTGACAAAAAATACAAAAATTGTTATCATAATGACGTAGAGTAGTAAAGGCGCGTAAAGTGTTGCGAAATGGGATGTCGTTCGCAAACGAAAGGTAAACCTGCGGTGTCTTTACGCGTCCGCTATTATTTTCTATGCCTTTACTAAAGAATAGGCTCGGTCAATTTTATCGGTCTCTCTAAATTTTTTTGGGAGATTTTTTTATGTCAAAAATTAAAAAGCTATTATTGTCGGAAGTTATTGCCGATAGCTCTAAAACACAAAAGATTGCTTACGTTGCGTTATTCACTGCGCTTTGCGTGGTGTGCAACATGTTTTTTGAGTTTAAGCTTGCCGACACGCAGTTTTCGCTCACTATTTTCTTTTCCGCTTTAACGGGAATGGCAATTGGTCCGATTTATGGGTTCGTTGCTTGTTTTTTAGGAGATTTAGTGGGCTTTTTGTATAATTCCGGTGGTTTTTTGTATATGCCGTGGATAGGGCTCAGCATGGGGCTGGTTGCATTCATCGCGGGAATTATTATGAATACTTTGAACGTTAACAAAAAGTTTGCAACTTACATAAAGATTTCAGTAGTTTGTCTTGCAACCTTTTTGCTTTGTACGGTTGCGATAAATACCACGGCGTTTTGGATTTTATACAATAATAAAAAAGTGCCATTTTTCGCATATTTGGCAACCAGACTTATCATTCAAGGTCAAATTTGGAACAGCGTGTTAAACTATGCGTTGCTGTTTGTTTTTTATCCCGTAGTTTTAAGGATAAAGAAAGCCATTTCGCCAAGCAGTGCAACAAAAGGTTAAATTTGATTATTTTTTTACAAATTTTAATGCATAATTTATAAGGATAGATATGAAAAAAAGGCAAGAGAAAGATTATTGGAATTACGACTATATTGACCTTTCCGTAAAGACAGACAGTGCGGACGAGGTCGTTTCGTCATACAATACTTTCGGCTGGCAAGAAACGGATAGGTTTGCAGACAAGCAATATAAGGACGTTTTGCACTTGTCTTTTAAAAGAGAACGCAAAATAACCGACAAGGACCGTTTGCAATATTTGCAAGTGTCTTACGAAATGCTTCTTAACAAACGCAACACGCGCGAATATAAAATGCACGATAAATCTTCGCTTGTATTAACGCTTTTGTGCGTGCTGATAGTGGGGGTGCTTATCTCTGGTTGTTTAATTTTGTCGCGATTTAACAGTTTAATTTCTAACGTCGTTTCGAGTGCGCTGATAATTGTGGGAACAGTTGGCGGTTTGCTTGCCATAAAGTTAAACAGAAAAATGCGCAAGCAAGAAAAAGCTAAATATTTAAATTATGCAAGAAAGATTAACGGGCAAATTTCAGACGTGCTTTTAAAAGTGCGAGCAATAAGGGGGAACAAAAATGAAAAATAGGCCCGATAAAGTTCTCCCCGTAGGAAAAACCAAAGCCCCTTACGCAGAAGCCGTTAAAATCAAAACCGAAACGAGCACGGGGGTATTAAAAACGATAACTCTCGTTTTAATTTTGATTGCTCAATTCGTTGGTGCAATATACTTAAGCTATTATTTTGCGACCATTGCAACGTGGGCGTTTACGTTGACCATTATATTAACCGTTATAACTTGCGTTTCCGTGCTTTCATCTAATAAAAACAGCCAATCTAAAGCTGTTTGGATTATAGTTATTTTCGTATGTTTCAGCTTTGGATACGTTCTTTATATTTTAAGCGACGAAAGGATATTTTTCAGAAAATCAAAAAAGCGTTTGAACGCAATTTTATCAAGGTCAAACGAGTTTGTTCCCAAAAGCACGGCAACAATTTCCAACAAAGCAGTAAAAAGCGATGCCGATTATCTCATGCGTGCGGGCAATTTTCCGACGTATAACGACACTTCGCTCGAATACTTCAGTTCAGGCACGCGAATGTTCGACGACGTTATTGAGCGAATGAAAAGTGCTGAAAAGTTTATTTTTATAGAGTTTTTTATCGTGTCTGACGGAAGCCTTTTTAACAGGGTTTTGGACGTTTTAAAAGACCGCGTTAAGCATGGGGTGGACGTAAGGCTTATTTACGACGATATGGGAAGCCATAAATCTCTTTCTGTAAAAAGCAAAACTGCACTAAAGAACGCGGGCGTTAAGGTGTGTCCGTTCAATAGGCTTATTCCGATATTCTCGCTCGCCTTAAATATTCGTGACCACAGAAAGATTTTGGTTATAGACGGAAAGTGCGCTTACACGGGCGGATGCAACCTTGCAGACGAATACGTTAACGAAAAGCGAATGTACGGATATTGGAAGGACAGTGCGCTAAGGATGGAAGGCAAGGCTGTTGATGGACTTACCGTAACTTTTTTAAGGCAGTGGGAGTTTTTAACCAAAACGGTTGAAAACTATTATGAATTTTTAGGTCAATACGGCAAAGTTGCGTCTGATTGTGTGGTAATACCGTATGCGGACGGGCTTGAATATACCGAGCACGTTGCTAAAGGCGTTTATGAAAATATGATTTGCTCGGCTACTGAAAAAATAACCATAGTTACGCCTTATTTTATAATTGACGATACCATAACTGAGCTTTTGATAAACAAGGCGTTAGCGGGTGTGCAAATTACTTTATTTATTCCCGAAGTGCCCGATAAAAAATATGCTTACGGCATAACGAGAAGTAACGCGGAAAAGCTTATTGATTACGGCGTTAAACTCTTGGTGGTTAAAAACTCGTTCGTTCACTCTAAAATCGTTCTTACTGAAAATGCCGTTGTCGTTGGCTCTATAAATATGGACTTTAGAAGTTTTTATCAACAGTTTGAATGCGCTGTTTATACGGACGACAAAAAGTTTATCAAGCAGGTAGAAGAAGACTTGAACTATACTGCAAGCATAAGCGTGCGCGTAACGCAAAGAACGAAGTTTAGGCGCAGTCTTTTATATAGAATTTATGCGGGGCTCATGCAGTTATTTGCGCCGTTTATGTAAGGAAAATTATGACAAGCGAAAATAAAAAAGTATTAGTTAGGCTTTTAGTTTCTTTGGCGGTAATAGGTTTATTGATTTTAGGCGCGTTCTTGCTATTTAATTGGTTGGGTTGGACGGATATGACCAAAGAGCAACTTCAGGCTGATATAGCAAAGACGGGGGCACTTGCTCCGCTCGTGTTTATAGCCGTAACCTTTGCGCAAGTTACTTTAGTGCCTATTCCCGGTGCGGTAACTATTCTTGCGGGCAGTTATTTGTTCGGGTTTTGGGCATCGTTTTTATATTCTTATATAGGTATGATGATAGGCTCGGTCTGTTCGTTCGCATTGGGCAGACTTGTAGGAAGACCTTACGTTAACTGGGTTGCCGGTGGCAAAGATAAGGCGGAAGAGTGGGTTAAAAAACTTAAAGGCAGAGAAAACGTTTTTTTGTTTTTTGCATTTTTACTGCCCTTTTTTCCAGATGACATTTTGTGCGCGGTTGCAGGTGCGCTTGATATTAAATGGTTTACCTTTATCATTATGCAAATAGTAACGCGTGCAACTTCTATATTGGCAACCATGCTTTTTATGTCTGGCGAAATAATTCCTTTTTACGGCTGGGGATTAGTCGTGCTTGGTTTGGTTGGCGCGGTCTGTATAGTGGCGTTTATATTGTCCGTTAAGCATACGGATAAGATTAATGCGTTTTTTGAAAAGGTGTTTATGCGCAAATAAACAAAACGTGAAAAATCGGGAACTTTCCCGATTTTTTTCAGGTTGTTTTTGTGAAAATAGTATGCTTTGACTAAAACAATAATATTTTATATAGGCACACTTAAGTTGGGCTTAGCGGTTTTTATCGAAAAAGTGGATAAATTAAAAAATTAGTAAAATTTTCCTTAATTTAAGTCATATTTTATTGACAAATTATTTTAACCGTGTATAATAGAATTTAGCACTTAAACAAAGAGAGTGCTAAATCGTAACAGTAAACCAATAAGGAGATTATAAATATGAAAATCAAACCGTTGTTTGACAAAGTAGTTGTTGAAAGCGTTGAAGCAGAAGAAAAGACTCAAAGTGGATTTATTCTTCCTTCAGCATCACAAGAAAAACAACAAATGGCAAAAATCGTTGCAGTTGGCGCAGGTGGCGTTATCGACGGCAAGGAAGTTGTTATGCAAGTTAAGGTAGGGGACACCGTTCTTTACTCAAAATATGCCGGCAGTGAATTTAAGGTAGACGGCAAACAATTAACTATTATTCGCCAAAGCGACATCTTGGCGATTGTTGAATAAGGAGATATATTATGGCTAAACAATTAAAGCACGGCGAAGAAGCAAGAAAAGCACTTCAAAAGGGTGTTGATACTCTTGCAGATACCGTAAAAATTACTTTAGGACCTAAGGGCAGAAACGTTGTTTTAGACAGAAAGTTTGGCGCA
The DNA here is from genome assembly GCA_045637285.1 of Christensenellaceae bacterium. Classification (GTDB taxonomy): domain Bacteria; phylum Bacillota; class Clostridia; order Christensenellales; family Borkfalkiaceae; genus UBA1259. The sequence continues at coordinate 27,886 of JAZTZE010000035.1, forward strand.
CCGCTCATTACTAACGACGGTGTAACCATTGCTAAAGAAATCGAACTTGAAGATGCTTTTGAAAATATGGGTGCATCACTCGTAAAAGAAGTTTCAACCAAGACCAACGACATCGCAGGCGACGGCACTACCACTGCGGTAGTATTGGCGCAAGCAATGATTAACGAAGGTTTAAAGAACGTTGCAGCTGGCGCAAACCCCATTATTCTTAAAAAGGGTATTAAGGGTGCAGTTGAAGTTGCCGTTAACGAAATAAAGAGCATCAGCAAGCCCGTTAAGGATAAAAACGCTATCAACCAAGTAGCTTCAATCTCTGCTGGTGACAACACGGTTGGCGAACTTATCAGCGAAGCTATGGAAAAAGTTGGTAAAGACGGCGTTATTACCATAGAAGAAAGCAAGACTATGAAGACCGAACTCAATACCGTTGAAGGTATGCAGTTTGACCGTGGTTACGCTTCTGCTTACATGGTTACCAACACCGACAAGATGGAAGCTGTTTTAGAGTCTCCCGTTATTTTAATTACCGACAAGAAAATTTCTGCTATTCAAGAAATTCTCCCCATCGTTGAACCCATCGCGCAACAAGGAATGCGTCTTTTAATCATTGCTGAAGAAGTTGAAGGCGATGCTCTTGCTGCACTCGTAGTAAACAAACTTAAGGGTGTTATCAACTGTGTTGCAGTTAAAGCTCCTGGTTTTGGCGATAGAAGAAAAGCTATGCTCGAAGATATCGCTATTTTAACTGGTGGTACGGTTATTTCAAGCGAACTCGGCTATGAATTTAAAGACGTTAAGCTCGATATGTTAGGTCGCGCAGGCACGGTTAAAGTTGATAAGGATAACACCACTATTATCAACGGCGCAGGCGATCCCGCTAAAATCGAAGCAAGAAAGCAAGCTATTAAAGCACAAATTGCAGAAACCACTTCTGATTACGATAGAGAAAAATTGCACGAACGCCTTGCAAAGCTCGCAGGTGGCGTAGCAGTTATCAACGTTGGTGCTGCAACCGAAATCGAAATGAAAGAAAAGAAACTCCGCATAGAAGATGCGCTTAACGCAACCAAGGCGGCTGTTCAAGAAGGTATCGTTCCCGGTGGCGGAATTGCGCTTATCTCTACCATGAAAGCACTCGAAAAATTCATCGCTACTTTATCTGGTGATGAAAAGACCGGTGCGGAAATCGTGTTGAAAGCAGTTCAAGCACCGCTTCGTCAAATCGCATTGAACGCTGGGCTCGACGGTTCGGTTATCTTAAACGAAGTGTTAAAGAGCGGAAAAGCAAACTTCGGATTCAACGCTTTAACCAACGAATATACCGATATGGTTGAAAGCGGTATTATTGACCCGACTAAGGTTACTCGTTCAGCATTAGAAAACGCAGCTTCAGTTGCCGGCGTGTTCTTAACTACTGAATCAGTAATCGCTGATGCAAAAGATCCTAACCCTGCACCGCAAATGCCTGCAGGTGGAATGGGCGGAATGTATTAATATTGCAAAGCATAATAATTTAGCTATAAAAAAGGCAGAGAATGTGAAAATTCTCTGCCTTTTACTTTTATTTGTGTAATTTTATTTTTTAGAAGATGACTTCAATCTTTTGGGTTGCGGTTATTTCGCTAAATGAAAGAACGTTTGATTTTTTAGTAAATTCAATCTCTTTTCCATCGATAATAAGTTTTTTAACTGACGTATTAGCAGGTAAAACGTATGAGCATAGGTTAAGGTTGCCGTCTAAAACGTTAACGGTTAAGCCGTTTTTATCCTTAATGAAGTTGCCCCAAGCAGTGCCCACGCTGAAGAACGAGCGGAAGTCGCCTTTCTTTTTTGGTGCGAAGCCAATAGTTTTGTTGGGAAGGTCAAACTTAAATCCGCTTATAATAGGAAGGAGAGCAAAGCTTGCCATAGAGCGAGCGTAGTTGCTTCCGCATTCCATTTCGTTCCAAGGGTTGCGCTTATGTCCGTCGTAACGATCGCGCACTGCTTTAACAACGCTTAACCCTTTATTATATAACCCTGCACCGAAAAGTAAGCCCGCGAACTGATATTCAAAGCCGTGCATGCTTTCTTCGCAATAGGTTATTGGAATAAAAGGCTTATAAACTCCATTAGGATAAGTGAACATTAAGGTCGCACTTTCGTCGTTAACGGCAAACGCACGCCACGGGTTAGCAAGTTCTCTAACAGTTTTAAGGTGATTGTATTTATAAAGGCTATTTAGTGCAGTTTGCTCTTGTTTTTTATCAAAAATTTTGCCTAATCCAACTATATCGGCGTGCCATTGCCCGCAAAGCTGGTCAATATCGCAACCTTCAGCTATTTGATACTTGATTTCGTTTTGTTCAGAGTTCCAATAATTTTCAGTAACACCAAACTTATCAACCATAGCCTTATCTTTAAGGTCAACTTTATGGATATAATATTCGCCGTTAAACAAGTTCTTTTCGCACCAAGCTTTACCGTTTTTATAAATTTTAAGATATTCTCTTGCTTTTTTGTTGTGACCTAAATATTTTGCCATTTCCGCGCCAGCTTTTAACGCGGTAAGATAAAAGCTTTGAAGCCAACCGCATGGTCCAAAAATTTCCATGTCCAAAGTGTTGTGTTGCATGCCTTCTAAAACGCCGTCCTTATCGTTGTCCCAAAGTCCGTCGTTTTTATCGCTCCAAGCGTATTCTAAAGCAAGCTTAATTTTTTCCCAGTGCGTTTTTAAGAATTGGTCGTCGCCAGAAATTTTCCATTCGCGATAAAACTTTATAACCGTGCCCATCTGTCCATCAAGGCAAGCGCGGAAGAAAGGTTGTTCTCTGCCTACGGGGAGAGCTAACCTAAACTGTAAATGACCGTCTTTATCCATGCCGTATTCTAATTCTTGACGGCGAATGGAACGTTCTAAGTCGGGGAAAAGGAAGCAAAGTGCATACGCGTAATTCCAAACGTGTTGGCAAGTTCCTTCGCAAGAGCCACCAAACTGCGTAACGCCTTCCCATCCGTAAAAATCTCCGTTTTCTAAGCGCATAACTGTGGGCGATTTTAATACTGCAAGGTTGGCAGAAATTGCGTCTAATATAGATTTAGGGAGTGACGAAGCAAACAATTCATCTACAAACTGTTTTGTTTTATTAGCTAATAAATCATAGTTGTCAAAACAATATTTTATAACGTCAAATGCGCTATCGAATTGTGTGGCATAATAATTTTTCCACGTAACGTCTTTGCCGTTTTCATCTTTAACGGGACTCCAATAATTGTAGCTGTTTGGGCAATACCAGCTCATAACGAACTTAAAAGTTTTGTTTTCGCCAGCTTTTAAGGTCGCGAACGACCCAACTGAAGCGTGGTCGCCGTAATAATTCCAGTCAACGTGTGCACTGCTGTCGTAATGGCGGTCAGATAATCTTCCCGATGAAGAAAACTCGTTCCAAAAAGTTACAACGTTGTCTTGCCATAACCCTCTGTACCAAAACTCTTGAACAAACGCGTTTTTATCGTCGCAACAAATAGCAACTTCTCCGTACTCTTTGTCGTCCTTAGGGATAGTGGGGTGTGCCATTTTTACCATTTTATACTCGCCCACATTTTGCTTGTAGTTCATGGTTTCGCTAAATGGATTGTGGCAGTTGAAAACTACGGAGTATTCAATATCTTCGTTTGTATCGTTAATGAATTCTACTTCAAATATAGCGATGGGGAGTGATGATTCTTTAGAGCGTAAAGGAATAAAGGGGTTAAAGGCTTTCAATTTAACCTTGCCAGGAAAATTTTCGTCCCAAAAGTTGATTTGAGCAATAGGGAAACGTCCGTCGAACTCGTGGTGCTTAAAGTGTGGCATGCCCGAAAGCGCGAATTTATCTGCACCGTGCCCGAATCCGTGACCAACGGTAGTGGTTATCGGACCCATAAGTTCGGTTGTCTTATCACCGTGCAAAATTTTAGTGCTAACGCCATTGTTGCCTTTTGCGCGAACAGCAAAACACGTATAGCCGTTTCTACTGCATTTGTTGGGGCGGTTAAAAAGCTCCCAATCAATCAACCTACCGTTACCAGATAATCCTACACTGCCAGTGCCTATACCACCTATTGGGAAAGAAATGTTTTCAGTATATTTTCCTTTATAAATCATAGTTTGCTCCTTTAAATTGGTTCTCACTTTATTTTAGCATAAACAAAAGTAATTGTCACTATACAATATTGCCTTAATAGTTGTATAAAATTATCGCGTTTTCAGAAAAGTAAAAAATAACAAGTAAAGAAAAAAGGCATAACCAAAGTTATGCCTTTAAGATTTAATATTTTATTATTTGCATTCGTCAGCCTTGCCTGCGCAACCGAGAACGTTTATGAGCTTGTGTCTAACGATTTCTTTAATGTTAGCACGAGCGGGTTTGAGATATTCTCTGGGGTCGAACTTGTCGGGATGGTCGTTGTAGAACTTTCTAACAGTACCGGTCATTGCAAGACGAAGGTCAGAGTCGATGTTGATTTTGCAAACAGAAAGGGTTGAAGCCTTGCGGAGTTGCTCTTCGGGAACACCGATAGCATCAGGCATCTTACCACCGTTTTCGTTTACCATCTTAACGTAGTCTTGGGGAACTGAAGAAGAACCGTGTAATACGATGGGGAAGCCGGGGAGCTTCTTAGAAACTTCTTCTAAGATATCGAAACGGAGTGCGGGGGGAACGAGAATGCCCTTTTCGTTTCTGGTGCATTGTTCGGGTTTGAACTTATATGCGCCGTGTGAAGTACCGATAGCGATAGCAAGTGAGTCAACGCCAGTTCTTTCAACGAATTCGATAACTTCTTCGGGTTTGGTGTAGCTTTCTGCACCGTGTTCAACCTTAACGTCGTCTTCGATACCAGCTAAAGTGCCGAGTTCGCCTTCAACGGTAATGTATCTGCCTCTTGCAGCAACGTCGTGAGCGTAGTCAACAACTTTCTTGGTGAGAGCGATGTTTTCTTCGAAAGGAAGGTGACTTCCGTCGATCATAACTGAAGTGAAACCACCGTCGATAACAGCTTTACAGGTTTCAAAGTCGGGACCGTGGTCTAAGTGAAGAACGATAGGAATGTCAGGACATTCGATAAC
>JAZTZE010000036.1:0-27483 GCA_045637285.1 Christensenellaceae bacterium
TAATCCCCACCGCTTTTCTACCGCCTCTTGCGGTCTAAAACTTCATATACAATGCTCCTATGATTACAACGGAGCTACATTTTTTTGATTTTTAATATTAAGTTGTCGTTGTTTTTGCCATTCGGCATAATCTTTTTTACCCTTTTCAGAATTGCAATATTGTCAACGAAGTACGGAAAAGTTTGAACAACATTATAAGAAGAATTATTAGAAAAAAGGACTGGTGGAATAATATCCATCAGTTTTTTATGTTTAAATAAACACTTGATTTTCTTCTTTCTGGTTGATATAATAAAAACAACCATAAAGAGTACATTAATTAACAGCACCATAAAAAGCGAATGAAAAGTTAAAAACAATTTAAGGGTATGGAAAAATGATTGAGATTGGAAATGTTAATGGAAAAAAGGTTTATAAAATAACTATATCAAACGAAAACTTGTCTGCCGACGTAATAAGTTATGGCGCAAGCCTTCAAACGCTCAAAGTTAAGCATAAAGACGAGAATATAGACGTGGTTTTGGGATACGACACCTTAGATGGATATTTAGCCGATAAATCTTCAGTGGGGCGCACGGTGGGTAGAGTTTGCAATCGTATAAAAGACGCAAAATTTATCCTTAACGGAAAAACTTATAATCTAACTAAAAACAACGGTGAAAACTGTTTGCACGGAGGATTTAAGGGCTTTGGTTATAAGGTTTGGGATGTTGTTGCGCACAGTAACAACAGTGTTACGCTTTCTTGTTTTAGTCCGGACGGAGAAGAAGGTTTTCCTGCTAATTTAACGGCAAAGACCACTTATTCAATAGTGGATAACTGTTTAACAATTGAGCATTTTGCTACAGCCGACCAAGACACCATCGCAAGCATGACAAACCATAGCTATTTTAACCTTAACGGGCAAGGCAGTGGGGACGTATTAAGTCATAAACTACAAATGCCATCAACAAGCATAACTCCTGTAGACAAAACTCTTTGCACCTTTAATACGGTTAAGGACGTTAAGGGAAGTGCGTTTGATTTTAGCAGTTATAAACAATTAGGACAAGATATAGATAAAGACGACGAGCTATTAAAAATTTGTAACGGCTATGATCACAACTACGTTTTAAGTGGTGATTTAAGCCAGCCGATAGCAACTGTTGTTGGTGACAAAACGGGAATAAAAATGCAAGTTTACACTGACCAAAAAGGCGTGCATCTTTATACTGGTAACTTTTTAACTTTTAGGCAGGGTAAGGGCACTACCTATGATAAAAGGCACGGCGTTTGTTTTGAAACACAATGCCCGCCAAACGCAATCAATTGCCCCGATTATCCGTCGCCAATACTTAGAAAGGGTGAAACGTATAAATCCATAACAAAGTTTTGTTTTAGTTTGGCTAAAGAACAATGCAAAGGAATAGAAAAAAGACTAACGTGTTTTGGTGTTCCTATAAGGGAATTTTGATTTAATACAAAAGTGTAGCCCACTATACTTCGTAAAAGCGAAATATGGTGGGCTTTTCTTATCCACAAAAGATTAAGTTAATGAAGTGATATTTTTATAGCCTTGTGGCTAAAAGTGATATGCCGTTGGCGTGATATTTTGGCAAAGCCAAAGTGATATTAAATAAATCCTTAACCTTGCGTAGCAAGATATCACTGCGTCAGCAATATCACTTGTCGTTAGACAAATATCACAAATCCGCTTGCGGATTTATTTAGTTGCAGAATCCCTCGCAGAGACTCGGCTTTGTTAGCTTTTTTTTCTTTTATAAAAATTTAAATTTATAAACTAATGCTTTTTAATTCGCAAGCGTCAAGTGTAACTAAAGTAGTTTTACCATTATAAATGATACCAACGCTATTGGGCAGGTCAAACGAAGTGTTGAGAAGATAAACGTTAATTTTATCTCCATCAAAAGCAACGGTAAACCTAACCTTATCACTGCCAAACACTTTCACGAGTGCGTTTCTGTGAGAAGCGGTTAAAAGTTCTTTTACAACCTTTTTATAAATGGGGTAGGCGGTGGGGTTACCGGGGTAATCTTCATACGTTAAGAACATGCTAACGCCTTTGCCAAGCTTATATTCGGTTAAAAGGGCAGGGTCGCTATCTTTGACGGGGTCGAAAGTGTCGCAAAGCTTAGCGCAAACCTTTGCGCCGTTAAGTTCAACCTTGGCGTAGTTAGAGTAGCCCGTGGGGTAGTTTGCGTCGCATTCAAAGTTAGAAGTCGCAGGATAATATAAGCCCTTAACCATACTGTCAACGTAGAATTTAACACCTGTGTTAGAGCAAAAGCTATCGGTAACTTTTAAGCCAAAAAGCTTAGAAAAATCTCCGTCAAATAAATACTCGGGCTTTGCGTTGCGAACAGAGTTTTTGTTCATGTGGCAAGCGCAAGCGAGTAGAACGCCCCCGTTTTCTACGAATGCAACTAATTTATCGTATAATTGCTCTGTCATCGTAGAATGCCCTGCGAAAATAAGATAGTCGTAATTTTTCATTACTTCAACCGAAGCGCAAGCGGGGATAACGTCGTAGCTACCGTAAGCAGGAGCGTTTGACAAGTCAACCTGTTCGCCCGAAACGTTTTCCATTTCGTGCCAACTATAGCTTTTGTAAACTTCGTCTAAAATTTTCCAACTCTTTTCTCTGTTGCCGTGCGCCCATTCTTTTTTATCGAATTGACACCACGCGTGTGCGCCCAAGAAAGCACTGTAGCCATCGTCTTCACCAAAGATGAAAGCTACTTTAGAGCACGGGCTAACTTCAAAACGCGCATTGTTTTTTACGAACTCGTAGAAACGCGCCGTGTAATCTCTATAATACTTGCAAACGGGGTGATCGTAATCATACTTAAAGCCGAAAGAATCAACGCCCGTATTTCCGCTTTCTAAGAACATATAGTTTGCGCCTTGCATGTAAAGGTATTTGTAAGCAATGTCAAGTCTTTTTACTTTTAATGGGTCAGTATGGATATAACCACCATACCATTCGTGCGCGATAAATCCGCCCCATTCTTTGCGTCCATGACCAATAGTCGCACCGCGCGTGAAAGCAACCAACTGTTCTGAGTTGGCTGGAAGCATTTCAAGCATAAGCGTTTGAATTCCGCCTTCTAAGTCGTAAGCACCGATGGCGGTCGGCTCGATCATCATACTTCCTTTAATGCCAATTTGCTCGTTGTATTTTAAGAGCGAATTGATATATTGAACGTAATATTTTCTTGCGGACGACATGTCGGTGAAGTCTTGCGGGGGCTTAACGAGCGTTTCATAATCTGTTGAAACGTTTTCAAAATATCCTTTATCTTGAGCGACTGATTGACTGCCCGTTTCTGCAAATACTTCGCCCAAAAACAAGTCGCCTGCAACGTCTATTATTTTGGCAACTGTTTCTTTATCCAAGTGGCTTCTTTTGCCTTTGGGCGGGTGTTGATAAGCGTAAAGAAAAGCAAAGAACAACCCTTTAGCTTTTGCAAGCTTAGCAATATCAACGTAAGTTTCATTAGGTAACGGGGAAGCGGGCTTGCAACGCAAAATAAACATATCCGCAGTGCCTGCCACTTCTTTTTCTATTTCATTTACTATAGTTTGTGGGTTAACTTCGTGGTCGCCAAAGTTAAGCCCCAGCACGAGTTTAGCTGAATTTAGCTTGTTGTAGTTTAGCATAACGCTACTCCTAATAAATACTGCTTTAATGATAACATAAACGCACTGTTTTGTCAATCTTGGTTTTAAAAACTCATTTGCACTAACAGTAGAATATTTTGCACTTTTTGTGTTTTTTATTGCATTTAAAATATATTTGAGTTATGATATAATTGTTTGGTAAATATATCGGCAAGGAGAGTTAAAATGTTTGAAATTAAGGGAGATCAGTTTTATTTAAATAGCAAACCATTCGTTGTTCGCGCGGGGGCAATACACTACTTCCGTGTTCCGAGAGAATATTGGAAAGATAGAATGGAAAAATTAAAAGCGTGTGGTCTCAACACCGTTGAAACGTATGTTAGCTGGAACTTGCACGAAAAGAAACAGGGCGAATATGATTTTAGCGATATGTTAGACGTGCGCGAATTTATTTTAACGGCTAAAGAGCTTGGGCTTTACGTTATCGTTAGACCCGGACCTTATGTTTGTGCGGAATACGATTGCGGTGGATTTCCTGCTTATCTTTACAAAGATAAAAATATGAACTTGCGTTGCTGTGACGATAAGTATTTAGGCTATGTTAAAACGTGGTATGCACGCTTGTTTAAGGAATTTATCGACCTTCAGATAACCAAAGGCGGTAATATTATCGCTATGCAGATAGAAAATGAATACGGCTCTTACGGCAACGACAAAGAGTATATTCTCGCTATCAAGAAAATTATGGAAGACTTGGGCACGGACTGCTTGTTGTTTACTGCTGACGGCGGTGGAAACGACGCTTACGTTTCGGGCGGTGGAGTTGAAGGCGTGTATAGCGCACTCACCTTCGGTTCAAGGGTAAACACCGCGTTTGATTGTCTTGAAGGCAGAGGGTTTGGACCTAAGTGCTGTATGGAATTCTGGGACGGTTGGTTTGACCACTGGGGAGATGTACAACATCAACGCCCAGTTGAAGAATTGATGAAAGAAATGAATGATTTCTTAGATAACGGCATCAGCTTTAACCTATATATGTTCCACGGCGGAACTAACTTCGGTTTTAGCGCGGGCGCAAACATGACGCACGACTACGAACCCACCGTTACTTCTTACGATTACGGTGCGCCTATTGGTGAATATGGCAATTACACGCCATTCTATAACGAACTCCGCAAGGAAATATTAAAAAGAGACGGCATAAGTGAAGAACAACTGCCGTTACCACAAGCACCAAAAACACAAAACTTAGGAAAGATTGCGCTCACTGAGTTTGCTGGCTTGGTATCTAACCTTGATAACTTGTCTAAAGAAGTTGAATCGACTTGTCCGTTAACCTTTGCGCAAATGGACATGACCAACGGTTACGCTTATTACAGTGTTGAGATTGAAGGTAGATATACTAAGGGTCAAGATACCGACCTTTGGGGCAACACTTCAATCACGCTTTGCAATCTTAACGACTTAGGGTATTTATACGTTGACAGACAATACAAAGGAAGGTATTATCGCAACGACGCAAAGCAACTGCACAATTTAGCTATGCACGACGTTAAGCTCGACCAGTTTGACGGAAAGAGAAAGGTTGATGTATTCGTGGATGCTATGGGCGGTGTGAACTACGGTCCGTTCTTTGGTGAACAAAAGGGCTTGGGCGCGCTTATGATGTTCCAACAATACGTTTACCACTGGAAAAACCGCGCGTTACCAATGGACAATTTAGATAAACTTTGTTACGACGGGAAAAAGCAAGTTCCTTGCTTCTTAAAAGGAACGTTTAAGGCAGAGAAGAAAGATTGCTTTATTAAGCTCGAAGGCTTTACTAAAGGCTTTGTAACCGTTAACGGAAGAAATCTTGGCAGATTTTGGGAAGTTGGTCCGCAACAAACGCTTTATTTGCCAGGCTGTTGGTTAAAGGATGGCGATAACGAAATTATCGTGTTTGAGCAAGAAGGTTATAAAGTGGCGGAAGTTGAAATTATAGATCACCCCATTTTGAACGTAACCAAAGAAAAAACAGTTTAATTTTTAGATAGAATGAAACAATATCAACTAAATTATTACCCCAAATTCCGTTGTGTTGCAGGCGCGTGTAAGCACACCTGCTGTGCCGGTTGGGAAATGTGCATAGACGAGCACAGTTTAAGCGAATATAAGAACGAAAATTCTACCTTTCGCGATAGTTTACTTAAAGGTATAAACTTCAAAAAGGCGAAATTTAAGTCAGACAAAACGGGTAGATGCGCTTTTTTGAATGGCGATGGGTTGTGTGAAATTATTATAAATCTCGGCGAGCAAAAACTTTGCCAAGTATGCACTGACCATCCGCGTTTTAGAAGTTTTTTTTCCGATAGGGTTCAAACGGGGTTGGGTTTTAGTTGTGAACAGGCAACTAGAGACGTTTTATCGTTTGAAGATAAAATTTATCCCGTGTTGATAGCCGATGACGGAGAGCAAAATCAATTAAACTTTATCGAGAAAAGCGTTTTAGAGTTTAGGCAAAAGGCACTTGACGTTGTTCAAGACCGAACTCCTACCGCAACGGACAGAATGCGAAAACTTTTATCGCTTAGCAGTGCGTGCGTTAATCCGAAAGACTTTGTTGGCATTATAAAAAGTTTTTTGTCTTTAGAAAGGCTTGATAAAAGTTGGACCAAAAGGTTAAAAAATATAAAGAAGAAAACGTTAACCATTGCCGTAGACGAGAAATTCTCTCTTTATTTTGAACAGTTTATCGTTAACTCGTTATATAGGCACATATCTAATGCGGAAGACGCTATGAGTGCGCGAGCAATAGTGGTTGCGTGCGTGCTTTCGTGGTGTGTGATACAAAATATTATTATAAGCGAAAACTCTTTTGATTTTGAGTGTGTGGTTGACGTTGTTAGAGCGTTTTCCGCCGAAGTTGAATATTCGCAAGAAAATTTAGACAAACTTTTTGCATTTATGCATAAATTTATAAAAATATAGTCATAGGTGGATTATGAAAGGACAAATTTCCAATCTTTTACAAATAGCTTACGCGCGCAGAATAACAATGGAGAGTGGCAAGGAACAAGGACTGAAAGTGATTGATTGCGATAACGGCAAAATAAGAATATTGTTAAACGAAAGCCGTGCGCTTGATATAATGCAAGTTTATCATGAAGGTCAAAACGTTTCGTTTGTTTCAAAGAATGGTTTTAACAACAAAGTAGGCGAGTTTTTAAGCCGTTTTGAAGGCGGAATGATTTATACTTGTGGATTAGACGCAATAGGCGGAATGGAAGGATATGACATTCACGGTTCTTTCCATTTAAACTCAGCAGACGTTGTTAAAGTGGAGTGCAATGAGAACGGAATAACCGTAGAAGCTGATATTTATAGCACGTCGCTTTTTGGCGCGAACTTAAAAATGCACCGTAAAATATATACCGCACTCGGTTCGGAAATAGTTAGCGTTGAAGATACTTTAATAAACCTTGCTCATTTACCACAACAATATTGTCTGCTTTATCACGTTAACGTCGGCTATCCTATGCTTGACGAAGGGGCGGAAGTCGTTGCAAACGTAAAAGAAGTTATCGGTAGAAACGATTGGTCAACTTCTCGCGTGGCAGAACGCGAAAGGGCGAGTGCGCCCGTTGACGGACAAGAAGAAACGTGTTATTTCTTGCAAATGAACGAGCCCAAGATTTCGCTCGTGAACAAAAAGATTGAAAAGAAATTCACGCTTGACTACTCAAAAGAGACTTTGCCGTGCCTAATTCATTGGCACAGTATGGCGAGTGGCGATTACGCTATGGGTTTTGAGCCAAGCACTTCTTTCTTGGACGATAAGTTTAATTATAAGACCTTAAATGCGGGTGAAAGCGTTAGCTTTAAGCTAAACGTAACGGTGCAAAAAATTTAATTGCGTTTACAAAAAAAAGACGGCTTATGCACTTTTCCCGTAGGGATTTTTTAGGAACTATAAAAGGATAGCAAAAAATTTTGCTATCCTTTTCTTTTTGCTTTGCAAAACGCACGACTTTAATTTGAAAGTATAGTGTGCTACATTTTTGAAAATTTTACTACAAAGTTTAACAACTATAAATTGAAATTTGTTAGTAATTTTTTTGTTGCGATGTTACAGATAGGCATAATACATCAATACAATCGCTGTGCTAAACAATGCACCGCCAATAATATCGGTAATCCAATGTACACCCGACACAAGCCTGCCTATAACCATAAAGGCAATAAACACGGCAATCGCAAGCATTATACACCGTCTAAATTTGTCGTTTTTAATACGGGTGCGCAACTGTTCCATTGCCGTAGGCATCACACACATCACAAGCACCGTTGTTGACGACGGATATGAGACTTCAAGATGTCCATTGATGAGTATCGGTCTGTAATTAATAACAACAATTTCAAAGAGAACATACACCGCAATTACGATGATGTAAAATCCGCCGAGTGCGATAATGCTACGGTCAACTTTTAATAGGCTTTTTCTTTTAATCCATTGTACAAGGCCGAGAACGGCAAAACCGAATGCAACGCCGATTGGCACAAGACCAAGCCAATCTGTAATCACGTACAAAGACATATTCACACTCGTAATATTGTGTACAAATCCGTTTAGCGACGCAAAACCAACCGACGAGCCTTTGGGACCGATTGACCTAACGTCAACGAATAGAATCAATACCGTCCACAAAACAAACGAGATGAGTAAACTCGTTCCTATTAAAAACAATCTTCCGCTTTTCTTTTTCATAATCCATTAACCTTCTTTTTGTGTATTGGCTCTCGCCTGAATAGATTATAATGGAAGGTGTAAGAATAAGCAAGAAACGGCTCGTCACAAGCGCGATACCTTTCGTATCATTGTCGTTTTATGAGTAGGAAAGCCTTAATTGCTAATAATACGAATGCAAACACGGTGGCATACGGCTGTGAGCTTATCATAAGAAGCATTACCAAGGTTGCCCCGAGTATTAGCGAAAGCGTCGTTTTGCTTTTTACCCAAGCAGTTATTTGAACGTTTTGTAGGGTGAGTGTTATCACTCCCATGACAATCATTGCGATAACAACGACAAGATACGCTATTTTTAAGTAGTTTTGAACACTGCCAAGCGCAATGAGTGATACGCTTCGAATGATTCCGTCAGAGTCCTCTGCGAAGAACGGCAGAAAAAGAAGCATCGCAATACAGATATCAAGCAATCCATATATTACATCACAAAAATGCTTTTCTTTTCGTTTGCTATCTTCCTCGGCTATTGTCAGCATCTCGTCCGTAGAGAGCAGTTCGTCAACCGTAACGGAAAATAATTTTGCAATCGCTTTTAATGATTCTATATTTGGATATCCTCTACCTGATTCCCATTTGGATATGGCGGTTCGGGACACGTAAAGTTTTTCGGAAAGTTCCTCTTGCGTAAGCCCTTTTTGTTTTCTTAATTCTTGAAGTTTTTTATTAAATTCCATAATACATACTAGCCTACAAATTCTTGTTTATCGATGACTTTATTATAACATAAAATTCACTTTAATTCAATCTGTTTTACGTGGGCAAAAGAAAACTCGACTTGGAAAAGTCGAGTTTTATAGATTATTCAATTTAAATCCCTATGAGTGACGCCCATATGTAAGCCGTCTTTTAAGTTTAAATTGTTTTGTTAAAACTACTTCGTGCCGAAAATTCTGTCGCCCGCGTCGCCAAGACCGGGAAGAATGTAGCAATGTTCGTTTAAGCCCCTATCAAGAGTTGAAATAAAAACTTCAACGTCGGGGTGTGCTTTTGCCACTTTATCAACACCTTCGGGTGCTGCGATGATGGACATAAGCTTAATTTTTTTGCAACCGCGTTTTTTAAGCATATTTATCGCGTCAACCGCACTGCCACCAGTTGCGAGCATGGGGTCAACTACCATAACTACCTTTTCTTCGATATTAGTTGGGAGTTTGCAGTAATATTCCTTTGGCTCGAAAGTGGTTTCATCGCGATAAAGACCGATATGACCAACTTTTGCAGCGGGGAAGAGAGAAAGAATTCCGTCAACCATGCCTAAGCCTGCGCGAAGAATAGGAACGATAGCGATAGAATTTTCTTTAACCACCGTTTGGGTAACCGTTTCTAAAGGGGTTTCCACAACGATTTCTTGGGTGGGAACGTCCTTAAAGCTTTCATACGCCATAAGCGTTGCGAGTTCGCTAACTATTTCGCGAAATTGCTTAGTGCAAGTGTTTTTGTCCCGAATGATTGCCAGCTTGTGTCTAATTAACGGGTGGTCTAAAATATGAACGTTTTTATAGTTTTCCATAATTTACCTTAAACTAAATTATTCAGCCTTGTCTTCAGCTTTTTTGCTTTTGTTGTTGCAGAGCAAGTTAACCAAGATACCAAGGATAAGCGCGCAAGCAACAGAAGTGATGGTGATAGCACCGATACTTAAAGTCATTCCGCCAACGCCTGCAATTAAGATAACAGATACGGTGAAGAGATTGCGGTTGTCGCTTAAGTCAACCTTTTGAATCATCTTCAAGCCTGATACTGCGATAAAGCCGTATAACGTAACGCAAACGCCACCCATTACGCAAGAAGGAATGGTTGCGAGCAAGGTCATGAACGGAGCAAAGAAAGCAGAAAGGATACAGATGATAGCAGCGGTGAAAATAGTAACTACTGAAGCATTGCCAGATATTGCAACGCAACCAACTGATTCGCCGTAAGTGGTGTTGGGGCAACCGCCGAAGAAAGCACCTACCATAGAGCCAATACCATCACCGAGAAGAGTTCTGTGAAGACCGGGGTCTTTAGTTAAATCTTCGCCAATAATTGAAGAAATATTCTTGTGGTCTGCTAAGTGTTCAGCAAAAACAACGAATGCAACGGGTATATAAGCAACTGCCAACGTTCCGATGAACGTGCCGTCAATAGCAGCAAAGCCTTCAAACGAGTTGATGAAAGTGAAGTCTGGAAGCCATGCCATGTTAGTAAAGAGAGCGAAGTTGATGATTTGTAATTCAGGATTATTAGTTGCGTTACCGATAACGGTGATTATAGCTGCAACTGCATAACCAGCCAAGATACCGATAATGAAAGGAATAATCTTGGTCATTTTCTTTCCGTAAACAGAGCAAACAATAACTACTGCTAAGGTTATTAAACCGCAAAGTAAAGCAAGATAAGGATTAGCAGTGGGAACAGCTTGACCATCAACCATGGTTAAAACACTGCCCTTGAACAAATCGCCGATAGCGTTGCCAGAAAGAGATAAACCGATGATAGCAACGGTCGGTCCGATAACTGCTGCGGGCATGATTTTATCAATCCATTTAACGCCTGCGAACTTAACGATGAGTGCGATTACAACGTAAACAAGACCAGCCATAATTGCGCCGATGATTAAGCCGAGATAGCCTGCAGAAGCACTTGCCGCGCCACCGAAAGCAGCACACATAGAGCCGATGAACGCGAAAGAAGAACCCAAGAAAACAGGGCTTCTAAACTTGGTGAAGCACAAATAAACGAGTGTGCCTACGCCCGCGCCGAACAAAGCTGCTGACTGAGACATTTGTGAACCAGTTGAATTGTTAATGATAACTGGAACCACGATCGTTGCCGCAAGGATTGCGAGAACTTGTTGAAGAGCAAACAAGATTGTTTTCCATAAACCCGGTTTGTCTTTCACGCCGTAAACGAGATTAACGTTTTTCATTTGTAAAAAACCTCCAAAAAAAATTTTTAAATTTAATAAAAAAATGAAGCCAAAAAGACTCCATTTAAATCATTTACTTATAAAAAAGGACACTGAGCCACGGAAAGAACGTTCTAAAAAAGATAATGAAACAGTTTTAGCATCCATAACTTATTCTCCCAATAAACCTTATCCATTCAATTATACCAAACGTGAAAACAAAATTCAAGAGATTTTAAAAAATTTTGATTTATAGTTGACAATATTTTTTTATAATTATATAATGTATGCGATACAGAGATTTGGAGACGTATCAAAATAAACTGCAAAAAAAGTAGGTTTATTTTGGTGCGCCTTTTTATTTTAAATGATTATAAACGTCTTTGTGCGTTCTTTACGCCTTGTGTAAAAGATTTCATTGGCAAAACATAAGGTCGACTTTGCTCCTTTTGTACAGCCGAGCCCACTGTAACTCGTTTTTAATCGTTCAATTTTTATCAACTAATAAATTTTAATTCACATAAAACACAAACTACTTACATTAAAGGAGAAAACATGTTCGACGTAGCAATTATTGGTGCAGGCGTTATAGGGGGTGCGGTAGCGAGAGAGTTATCGAAATATTCCTTAAACGTTTGCGTATTGGAAAAGGAAAATGACGTTGCAAACGGAACTAGCAAGGCAAACTCTGCAATCGTTCACGCGGGGTTTGATGCGGAAGTAGGCTCTTTGAAAGCGCAACTTAACGTTAAAGGTTCAGTTTTAATGGAAGAACTTTGTTCTGAGCTTGGCGTTAAATATAAAAACAACGGTTCGCTCGTTATAGGTTTTAACGAAAACGATAAAAATCACATAAGAGAACTGTATGAGCGCGGGACGGCAAACGGCGTTAAAGGGTTAGAGATTATAGATAGAAATCGCCTTATTGAACTTGAACCTAACGTTCAAGACGACGCTGTCGTTGCCCTTTACGCGCCAACTGGTGCTATCGTGTGCCCTTACGAGCTTACCGTTGCGTTAATCGGCAACGCTATGGATAACGGCGTTGAGCTTTTAAGAATGTTTGAAGTAGATAAAATCACCGCAAAAGACGGGGCATATCATGTAATCGCAAAAGACGGAAGACAGATTGAAGCAAAGTTCGTGGTTAACTGTGCGGGGCTTTTTTCTGATAAAATTGCAAACATGGTTGGTGATAATTCTTTCACCATTACTCCCCGCCGTGGCGAATACGTGCTTTTGGATAAAGAGTGTGGACAAATCGTTAAACATACCATTTTTAAGACTCCCGACAAGATGGGAAAAGGTGTTTTAGTTTCACCAACAGTTGACGGCAACACTATTTTAGGGCCTACCAGCGAAAATATAGAAGACAGGTGTGATTGTTCAACTACGTCTATGGGATTAAACAAAGTTATAAACAGTGTTAATCTCAGCGTTAAGGGAATACCGCTAAACAAATCTATAACTTCGTTTTGTGGGTTAAGAGCGGTTGGTAATACGGGTGACTTTATAATTAATTCTCCCGTTAAAAACTTCGTTAACGTTGCTGGTATAGAGTCACCGGGGCTTTCTTCTGCGCCCGCCATAGCAATAAAGGTCATTTATATGTTAAATGAAATGGGTTTAGTTCTCGACGTAAACCGTGATTTTAACGGCATTAGACCTGCGATGCACGGGTTTAAGGAATTAAGCGTAGACCAAAAAAATGCAATTATTAAAAAAGATAAAAGCTACGGTAAAATTATTTGCCGTTGCGAAGGCGTTAGTGAAGGCGAAATATTAAACGCAATAAGAACTAATCCTAAGCCGGTTGACCTTGACGGCGTAAAAAGGCGCACGCGCGCGCAAATGGGAAGATGCCAAGGTGGATTCTGCACGCCGTATATAATGAAGTTGTTGGCAAAAGAGCAAGGCGTGGACTTAACGCAAATAACCAAGAAGGGTGGAAATTCACAAATGGTTATATCGAAATTAAAGGACGGTGATAGATAATGAGAGATTTAATAATTATCGGCGGCGGTCCTGCTGGCTTAAGTGCGGCAATTAGTGCGTATGAGTCGGGCATAAAAGACGTTTTAATAGTGGAGAGAGGCGAATGCCTTGGCGGTATTTTACAGCAATGTATTCACAATGGGTTCGGGCTTCACAAAATGGGCGAAGAGCTCACTGGCCCTGAGTATGCTGAAAGATATATAGATAAGGTTAACGAACTCGGAATTGAATATAAGCTCAACACCATGGTTTTATCGGTAAGTGCTGATAAAGTGGTTACTATGACCAACGAAACGGACGGCGTTGTTGAACTTAAGGCAAAGGCGATTATTCTCGCGATGGGGTGCAGAGAACGTGCTCGTGGTGCGTTAAATATCCCCGGAACAAGACCTGCTGGTATATTCTCCGCGGGCACGGCGCAAAAACTCGTTAATATCGAAGGCTATATGCCGGGTAGAAGCGTTGTTATTTTGGGGTCGGGCGATATCGGGCTTATTATGGCGCGCCGTATGACTTTAGAAGGAGCAACGGTTAAAGCCGTTTGTGAGCTTATGCCTTATTCTGGCGGGCTTGCAAGAAACATAGAGCAATGCTTAAACGATTTCGGCATTCCGTTAAAGCTTTCTCACACCGTAGTTAAAATTCACGGACAAGAAAGGCTTGAAGGGGTTACTATCGCAAAGGTTGATCAAGGCAGAAAGGCAATAGAAGGCACTGAAGAGTTTATAGAGTGCGACACCTTGCTTTTATCGGTAGGCTTAATTCCTGAAAACGAACTTTCAAAGACGGCGAACGTGATTTTATCTAACGTTACGAGCGGTGCGGTGGTTGACCAAGATAGACAAACTTCAGTAGACGGAATTTTCGCTTGCGGAAACGTTTTGCACGTTCACGACTTAGTGGACTTCGTTTCTGACGAAGGTGAAATTGCAGGTAAAGCCGTTGCTAAATATCTTAACGGCGGTTTGGAAAGGACTGCTGACGTAGAGATTAAAACTGACGGTAAGGTGCGCTACACCGTTCCTCAAAAAATAACCGACAAAAAGGACGTTGCAGTTTATTTCAGGGTTGCAGACGTTTATAAAAACACTTGCGTTAAGGTTTATAGCGGAGACCAATTGTTGTTCAAGAAAAAGAAAATTAAGTTTGCTCCGGGCGAAATGGAATGCGTTCAAATAAAGAAAGAACTGTTAGACGGCGTTAGCCAATTGACCTTTAAGATAGAGGATTAACGATATGGAAAGACAACTTACTTGTATAGTATGCCCAATGGGTTGTGCCCTTTCGGTGCAGATAGAAGACGGAAAAGTTACAAACGTAAGCGGAAACACTTGTCCGCGCGGAAAAGTATACGCGCAAGACGAATGCACTCACCCCGTTAGAACGGTTACCACTACCGTTAGAACGGCTTGCGGACAAATGCTCCCAGTTAAAACCTTGAAGCCAATTGCTAAAGAGCAAGTAAAAAATGCAATGCAAATTATAAATAAAGCGGTCGTAGTATTGCCAATTTCAGTCGGAGATGTTATAATAGAAGACGTATTTGGCAGTCCGCTCGTTGCAGCGAGAAGCATGGGCTGATGGGGGATTTATGGAAAAAGCAAATATAATTGCTGCAGTTCGCAACCAAGCTGAGCTTGAGTTAGCGTTAAAGTCAAAAGCGCAAAAGGTGTTTATGCTTTCAACCAATATAGACGTGGTTGGCGAACAAATAAGTTTGGCGCACCAATTCGGAAAGGAACTTTTCGTTCACGTTGACCTTGCTGACGGAATAGGTAAAGACGTTTACGGGATAAGATTTCTTAAAAAACTGGGTGTAGACGGCGTTATAAGCACGAGAACAAACGTAATTAAATACGCGCGCCAAGAAGGGCTTTTTACCGTGCAACGCTTTTTCATAGTGGACTCTCACTCTATTGATACTACCGTAGATTCATTGAGTTCATCTAAGGCGGATATGATAGAAATTATGCCGGGCACGGTTACGAAGGTAATTGAAAAGCTTAAAAACCTTTTAAGCACACCTATAGTAGCAGGGGGGCTTATTGAAACCGAACAAGAAATCGCTTTGGCGATAGAGTCTGGAGCAACCGCAGTGTCTACTGGTAAAGCAAAATTGTGGAATTAATAATAAAACATTTTGACAATAAAAAAACCACATTCGTAAAAACGAGTGTGGTTTGTTTTTTATTGTTTTTGCATAGAGCCTACGATTTCGTTAAACGTTTCGGGGAAGAAAGAAAAGATTATAACGATTGCTAAAAGTGCAAGGAAAATAGTTTGCAAAATAAAGTTGCGTTTGGACATTGCTTCTAATCCGACTATGCCGATTAGCGCGATTGAGCCGTAAGTTCTTAAGAAATTTATAACAGCCAAAAGAAACGGACTATTGATAAAAGGGAAGGCTACGTCTATAATCCATATTGCCCAAGTTACAACTAACGTTATTGCAAGAATTTCACCTAAAACATCCCAAAAACGTTGGGTATTTTTAAACATGATTTTATCCTCCGTGCTTAAATTATTATACAATAAAAGTGACATTTTGTCAATATCTAATTTTGTTAAAAGCAAGGCAAAAAGCGTGTTTTTTGCTAAGCAAACACAAAAAATCAAAAAAAGAACAAAAAACGCTTGACATCAATTTTCTAAAATGTTAAAATTTTTTCAACTTAATATTAAAGGCTGTGACGAAGACGGTTTCTGTAACGAAGGTTTTTTCAGAGAGTCGGGGGCGGTGTAATCCCGATAAAGCTATATAGAAAGCCCATCACTTCCGAGCCGGAAACCCCAAAAGTTTTTCTTAGTAGGCGTTTCCCGTGATTACTGCGTAAAAGTATAGGAATTGTTAGATTCCGAAGGGGTAGTTTCAAACTACAATTTGAGTGGTACCGCGAGTATATTATACCCGTCTCAAAGCGCAGGCTTGAGGCGGTTTTTTATTTTAGAAAAATCACTTATAAATTTTCAAGGAGGTTACACCATGAACTCAAACAACACTTTAAATCAGTTATCAGAAGTCGCAACAAGAATTAAGGAGTTGCGTGAAATTATGGGCTTTTCCGTGCCTACTATGGCAGAAAAAACCAACGTAAATCAAAACACTTACGTTGCGTATGAAAGCGGAAAAGTAGATATTCCTTTTTCGTTTATACACAAGTGCGCGCTTGCGCTTAAGGTTGACATGACTGACCTTTTGGAAGGAAGTTCTGCAAAACTTTCTACTTATACGCTTACAAGGAAAGGACAAGGGCAAGAAACCGCCAAAGAAGACGGAATAGACATTGCAAATCTTGCGCCTAAATTTAAAGATAAGCTCGCAGAACCTTATTACGTTACTTACGAATATTCTCCCGCTCAACAAAATAAACCCATTCATTTAGCGACGCATTCGGGGCAAGAGTTTGACTTGGTTTTGAGCGGTAAGCTTAAAGTTCAAATAGGCGACCACACTGAAATTTTAAGTGAAGGCGACAGTATATATTATAATTCTTCTATACCGCACGGAATGATTGCGGTTGACGGGAAAGCATGTACTTTTGTGGCAGTCGTTATGTCGGGGGATAACTCGAATGAAACGGTTGTTAGAAAGAGTGTTATGGTTGCTAAAAAAAGCGAAAATCTCGTGTGTGAAAAGTTCGTTGATACGGTTGAAGACGTGGATGGAAAGCTTCAATCTATCAAATTTAAGAACACCCAAACGTTCAACTTTGGTTTTGATATAGTTGACGGAATTGCGGAAAAATATCCAGAAAAGCTTGCTATGCTTCATTTGGATAAAAACAAAACCGAACGCAGATTTACGTTTAAGGATATTAAGCGTGCGTCTAACCAAGTTGCCAACTATTTTACTTCGCTTGGAATTAAGCGTGGTGATAAGGTAATGCTCGTCTTAAAACGTCATTATCAGTTCTGGTTTTGCATGGTTGCGCTCCACAAACTCGGTGCTGTTGCAATTCCTGCAACAAACCAACTTAAAGAACACGATTTTGAATACAGATATAATTCGGCAGGCGTAAAAGCAATAGTTTGCACTGCTGACGGAGACACTTATCAATATGCTCAGTCCGCTGCTGAAAAGTGTCCGCAAGTTGAAAAACTTGTTATGGTCGGTGGCGCAAAAGACGGCTGGCATGATTTTGATAAAGAATACGGGTTGTTCTCGGGCAAGTTTGAACGCCCTGAAGACTGTTCTCAAGGCGACGAAACTGCGCTTATGTTCTTTACGTCAGGCACTACCGGAAATCCCAAAATGGCAGCTCATAAGCATACTTACGCTTTAGGGCATTTCGTAACTGCAAAATATTGGCATTGTTGCGAAAGAGACGGTTTGCACCTTACTATTTCAGACACGGGCTGGGGTAAATCGCTCTGGGGTAAGCTTTACGGTCAATGGCTTTGTGAAGGCGCGGTTTTCGTTTATGACTTCGATAGGTTTGACGAAAACGACATTCTTCCTATGTTTGCTAAATACAACATTACCACGTTCTGTGCTCCACCCACTATGCTTCGTATGCTTATTCGTGGTGATTTAAGTAAATTTGACCTTTCTTCTATCCATCACATGACTACGGCGGGCGAAGCACTTAACCCCGAAGTGTTTAACAAGTTTAAAGAAGCAACGGGCTTAGAAATAATGGAAGGGTTTGGTCAAACCGAAACGACTCTTGCCATAGCAAATCTTTACGGAACAACGCCTAAGATTGGTGCAATGGGCAAGGCTAACCCCCAATACGACGTTGATATTGTTGATGCTGACGGAAATAGTGTTCCCAACGGCGAAGTTGGTGAAATAGTTATTCACACCGATAAAGTTGTGCCTTGTGGTTTGTTTAGAGAATATTATCGCGACGCTGAAAAGACCAATGATGCTTGGCACGATGGGTTGTATCACACGGGCGATACTGCATGGCGTGACGAAGACGGGTATTTTTGGTACGTTGGTCGCGTTGACGACGTTATTAAGTCTTCCGGTTATCGTATCGGGCCGTTTGAAATAGAGTCTGTAATAATGGAACTTCCTTACGTTTTGGAATGTGGGGTTTCCGCCGTTCCTGACGAAGTTCGTGGACAAGTGGTAAAAGCAAGCATTGTTCTGACAAAGGGCACTGAACCGAGCGAAGAACTTAAGAAGGAAATTCAAAAATACGTTAAAGACCATACCGCTCCTTATAAATATCCAAGAGTAGTTGTGTTCCGTGATGAGTTGCCAAAGACAATCAGTGGCAAAATTCAAAGAAACAAATTATAAACGGCTAAATTTTGCGTTACTGCTCTTAGCGAAACGACTTTGAAGAATAGTTTTGAATCTCGTTCGTTTTGCAGGTTGAGCCTCGTATTGCGGTAACAAAATACAAGGTTTGCACGGAGTAGTTGCTGATTAAAATCAAAATAAAAAGACGACCTTTATCTTCTCTTCTCATAGAGATTTTAATATTAAAAGTTAGAAAAATTGTTTTAAAAACTCAACTGGTAGTTGAGTTTTTTTATGTTTAGTTATTTAAAATAACTTTATAATTCAAATGAAATTGTATATAATATATAAAACAGATTTGAGGTGTAAAATGTGTTATATTAATGTGGATTTAATAAAAGCCTTAAGAAAAAATAAAGATCTTTCTCAAAAGGAACTTGGAAAATTATTAGGCATTAGCGATAGAGCCGTATCACGATGGGAGATTGGCGAAACAAAGCCATCATCTAAAAATCTTTCTTTATTATCTAAAATATTTGGTGTGCCAATAGACGATTTTTTTTATGAAAGTCCTTCAAATTCTTATCACTACAAACTTAAAGGAATGCATTCTCTAACCGAATTATATAAAATCGGAAGAGGGCCTTCAAGTTCACACACAATTGGGCCAGAGCGTGCTTGCAAAATATTTAGAGATAGAAATAAAAATGCGTTAAAATTTAAGGTGATTCTTTTTGGTTCTTTAGCAAAAACGGGAAAGGGCCACGGTACAGACGTTGTTATTAAAAAAACTTTATCCCCTACACTTTGTGAGGTTGAATTTAATATTATTAAAACTGATATTCCACATCCAAACACTATGGAGTTATATGCTTTAAGTGTTGATGATATAATTATTGATAAGGCACAAGTTTTAAGTATTGGTGGCGGAAGTATAATTTTTAATAATGAACAAATAGACCACAAAATTATATATAAAGAAACAAAATTTAGTGAAATTTCTAAATATTGCAAAGAAAACAACTTAAAACTTTATCAATACGTAATAGAAAAAGAAGGTTATAATATCGTTGAATACGTAAAACAAATTTGGAACGCAATGAAAACTTCCATAAAAAAGGGATTACAAGATGATGGTTATCTTCCTGGTGGACTTAATGTTAAAAAGAGGGCAAAAATCCTTCTTGCAAACGAACACATTGATGAAACAAGCGAAACCAAAGAAAACAGATTAGTCTGTGCCTTTGCCTTTGCGGTAGGAGAACAAAATGCTTCTGGAGAAACAATTGTAACTGCTCCCACTTGTGGGGCCGCTGGTGTTTTACCAGCCGTGTTATTATATCAACAAAAAAAGCATAATTATAGTGATGAAAAAATTATACAAGCCATTTTAACTGCTGGTTTAATAGGAAATTTAATTAAAACAAATGCATCTATATCAGGAGCTGAGTGTGGTTGTCAAGCAGAAATTGGAACGGCTTGTGCAATGGCTGCAGCAGCATTGTCAGAACTTAAAGATTTAAGTATTGATAAAATTGAATATGCAGCAGAAATTGCAATTGAGCATCATTTAGGCCTTACATGTGACCCTATTTGTGGCCTTGTTCAAATTCCATGCATAGAAAGAAATGCTGTTGCAGCAATGAGAGCAATTAACGCTGCAAATCTTTCAAGTTTTTTATGGGGGTCAAGGAAAATTTCTTTTGATGACGTCGTTGTTGCAATGAAGGAGACAGGTAGAGATATATTATCATCTTATAGGGAAACTTCCGAAGCGGGACTTGCAAGAATTAAATTGGATAACATATAAATTAAAAAGTATAGCACACTATACTTTCGAATAAAAGTCGTGTGTTTTGCAGAGCAAAAAATGAAAAGACTAACGAGAATATCGTTAGTCTTTTATACTGTCTAAAAAATCCCTATGGGAAGAGCGCCTATGGTCGCCTTTTTTTGTTGTATAAACAATAAACCCCCAGATAGTCTGGGGGTCCAGTAAAGGTTTACCGTTGAGTAAAATCCTCCGTTTGTGTATAATAAAAGTTGCGACCTGCCAGTTGCAACCAATAAAACAAACGGAGGATTTATGAAAAAAGAAATTTTCACTGGAAATAGTTTAGCACATACAAAATGCAATTGCAAGTATCACATAGTATTTGCGACAAAATATAGACGAAAAAGTATTTTTCGAGGATAAAAGGCAAGAGATAAGAGATATACTACGTACGTTGTGTAAATGGAAAGGTGTTGAGATAATAGAAGGAGAAGTATGCCCAGACCACATACATTTGCTTTTATCTATCCCACCCAAAATTAGCGTTTCGGGATTTATGGGGTATCTAAAAGGGAAAAGTAGTCTAATGATATTTCAAAAATATGGCAACTTAAAATTTGCATACCGAAATCGCGAATTTTGGTGCAGAGGATTTTATGTAGACACATCAGGTAAAGACACGAAAGCAATAAAGGAATACATAGCAAATCAATTAGAAGAAGATAAACAAGCTGACCAATTAAGCATATTTAATCCAAAAGACCCGTTTACGGGTAGCAAGTAAAGTGTGCAGGACTGGCAGGTCTTTAAATACGCACTTGTGCGTATGCCAGAATAGTTTAGGGCTAATTGCCCGAAAATGAAAAACCACCAGCTAAGCTGGTGGATATTTATTTGTTGTAATTTATTTTTATATACGTATTCGTTTTATCGATACATTTTAAGGGTGTTTTTAACGATTTCAACTTCAAAAGGAATATCGTTGTAAAGTTCACCGTCCACGTTAACGGTGCAGGGAAGTTCTGTTTGGATTTTAACTTGGTCGCATAAGTAATGCTCAGCTTGCGGGAGAGAAAGAATTTTGCCCTTTTTAAGTTTTAAAAACGCGCCTATTATTTTAATTTTTTTAATCGCTTTAACTGCAACGAAATTGAGTTTGTTATCCGTAGGTGTAGCGACTGGACAAACGGGAATACCACCGCCATAGACACTGCCGTTTGCTATGCAGGCTATAAAAGAGTTGTAATCGTATTCTTTTTGGTCGAGAATAGCTTTGAATTTGGTGTATTTAAAATTAAATAAAGTTTTTATTAGGCAAGTGGTATAAGTTAATTTATTTTTCTTTTTCTTAGCGTTATAATGCCTTAAAACGTCCACGTCAATGCCTGTGCCGATAACGTTAATTCCGCGCACGGTAGGCATTTGCATAAAGTCTGTGTATTGGGGTTTGCCAAAAATGATTTTATCGAGTGCTTTATTAACGTCCGTGGGGATTTGACACGCCCAAGCGAAGTCGTTGCCCGTTCCGCACGGAATGAGCCCAAGATTAACCTTATCGAAGTTGGAAAAACCGTTTATAACTTCGTGAAGCGTGCCGTCGCCACCCACTACGATTATATCGGTAGAACCTTCGTTAATAAGTTTAGAAACAAGTTGTTTTGCGTGCCCTTTGAATTTGGTAAAATGAAGTTTGAACGAAACTTTAAGTTCGTTTAGGCGAGACTTTATTATTTCGAGCTTTTGCGTTAAAATACGCCCGTGTTTTTTCCCTGCAATTGGGTTGATTATAAAATCTAACATTTGTCCCCTTTGTAAGAATTTAAAAATTTATATAATAAGTTTACTACAAAGTTGACAAAAAAGCAATTTTTTGTGATATAATATTTACATTATGACCATTTATTTGCCACAAAACTTAATCTCACTTGCTAAAAGTCTTGAAAAACCGCTTTACGTTGTGGGCGGTGCGGTGAGAAATTATCTTATTAACGGCGCGCTTTTGGGCGACGTGGATTTGTGCGCGCCTGTTTCAGCCGATGAAATTAAGCCGGCAATTTTGGCGTGTGGCTTTAAGGTGGTTGCAGAATACAAACATACTGGGACGTTGCTTTTTACCGATGGAAAGCATAACTACGAGTTTACTTCGTTTAGAAAAGAACGTTACGTCAAAGGCGAGCACACTCCGCTTTACACTGAGTTTATAGAAGATATCAAAGAAGACGCGTTGCGCCGTGATTTTAAGTGTAATGCTATTTATTATAACATAGCAGATGAAAAATTCGTTGATCCACTCGGTGGTGTTGAAGACGTTTACAACAAAGTTTTGGATACGGTAACCGACCCCGAGATAACTTTTTCGCGTGATGGATTAAGATTGATGCGCCTTGCAAGGTTTGCGGGTGAACTCGATTTTACGGCAACGGTGCAGGTTTTTGATGCCGCAACGCGCTTTGCAGACAACATTTTGGATATTTCACCCGAACGTGTTTACGCTGAGTTAAAAATGATTTTAGTTGCGGATAAGAAATATTCTTTTTCCAATCCGCGCGGACATTACCAAGCACTTAAGATTTTAGACAGAACGCGTGTGTTGGATAGAATTTTTCCAGACCTTACCGAAGGCAGGGGAATGGTTCAACGCGCAGATTTTCATAAGTACGACGTTTTGGAGCACAGTTTAAGGTGCGCGCTATACGCTCCGCCCGAAATAAGGCTGGGAGCATTGCTTCACGACATAGGTAAGCCCTTGTGTTTTAAGCGTGACGGATATTATTATCATCATTTTTCGGTGGGCGAAAAGCTTGCAGAAAAAGCGTTAAACAAACTTAAAGTTGACAAAAAAACCGTGAACGGTGTCAAATATTTGGTCAAAGAACACATGCTTGACCTTGATTGTTCTATGAAAGAAAGCAAGGTTAAACGCTTTATAGTTAAGAACTTTGACAGAATCGACCAACTGCTTATGGTTAAGCAAGCGGATTTTAGAGCGAGCTTAGAATCGGACTACGTTGCGCCCACCGTTGCCAAGTGGCAAAGTATAATAAAAAAGATGCAAGCGGATGGAACGCCGTTTACACTAAAGCAATTGGCTATAAGTGCAGTAGATTTGATTGAGATTGGTTTCGCTAACGAAAAAATCAAAAAAGAACTGAACGCGCTGTGGGAATACGCAGTGATAAATCCTGAAAAAAACAATAAAATCGTTTTAATCGAACGTGCAAAAAAGGATTACGAAAAACTGTGCAAATAATGCACTATAATGTGCAAATAGGCGCAAGGCTAACGAAATATATTATATAATTTATATTTTGGCGCGTAAAAACCGTTGACAAACGGATAAAATTTTGTTATCATAATGGAACTTATGGCGAATTGCCTAAGAAATAACCTTGCTTGCTAAAATGCAAGCCGAATAAGTCCGGGAGGTAAACAAAAATGACGAAATACGAGATGCTTTATATCCTCGATCCTTCACTCACTGATGAAGCAAGAGACGGTATAATTCAAAAAATCGACGATTTGGTTAGTAAGAACGGCGGTGTTATCGAAAAGACCGATCGTTGGGGTATGAAAAAATTACAATATCCCATCAACTACAAATCAGAAGGTTACTACGTATTAATGACTTTTGAAGCAGCAAAAACGCTCATCGAAGAAATTAAACGTGTAATCGGCATCACTGATGGCGTTATCAGAAGATTGATAACGAAGATTTAAGCAGGAGAAAAATTTATGAACAAAGTTATCTTGATAGGAAATTTAACTCGTGATCCCGAGCTTAGCGAAACGCCGAGTGGCGTTGCGGTATGCAGGTTTGCAATTGCGGTTTCAAGAGATTACGCAAATACAGACGGCACGCGTGAAACCGATTTCTTTAATATTACGGTGTGGCGCGGAAGAGCGGAGAACTGCGGTAGATATTTAAAGAAAGGTAACAAAGTTGCAGTTGTTGGTAGCTTACAAACTCGTTCTTACGAAGATAAGGACGGAATTAAGAGAAACGTAACCGACATCGTTGCAAACGAAGTGGAATTCTTAACGCCCAAGAATGCTGGGGCAGAAGGAGAAGATGCGCCCGTTATATCGGCAAAGCGCGAACGTCCGCAATTAGAAGCGATTGACGACAATCAGCTTCCCTTTTAAGAGTTTCCGTAATTTTGAATAAGGAGTATAATCATGGAAGAAAATACCAACGTAACCACAGCCCCTGTTGAAGAGGCTTCGGCTCAACCTAAGGAAGGTAGAAAATTTGTAAAGAGAATTCCGCGTAAAAAGGTATGTGCTTTCTGTCAAAACAAAGCAGAAAACATCGACTATAAGGATATTAACACCTTAAAGAAATACATTACCGAAGGCGGAAAAATTCTTCCCAGACGTATGACTGGCGTTTGTGCAAAACACCAAAGAGTTTTGGCAAAAGCTATCAAACGTGCAAGGTTGGTTGATTTATTGCCCTTCAAAGGTGAATAATCATTAAATAGCTAACTAAAACCCGTTCCTAACAAGGAGCGGGTTTTTTATTTTTTTATCGTAAATTTTATTGCGAGAAAAGCTGATTTTTTTCGATAAATTTTGCTTGTTTAGAAATTTTTTTCGTGCACTAATAAATGTTTTTAAAAAAGTTTCCTGAAATCGTTTGACTTTAGTGTTTTGCAAATGGTATTATATTGTATATTATTATAATGCGCATAGTGCGCGAGTATACGCGCGTATACGCGTATGCAAAATAAAACTTTTGGGCACAACGTTTCATCAATAGGAGGGTATAAAGATGAAAAAAACTTATGTAGCACCTGAAATGAAAATTGCAGGATATTCAGATGTAATTATGAACAGTGGGCTTTTTGTTTACCAACTTGACAAAGAGAATTGGGGCATTTGGTCTTTATAATTAGGAGGAAAGGCAGTTTATGAGAAAGGCAATTAAATTAAGGGCAATTTTATTCGTGCTTCTTGCCTCTGTGTTTATGTTTGCTGCGTCGGCGTTAACTTCTAACGTTGGCAAGGTTCAAGCTGCAGGTGCGGGGACTGAAAAAGTATTCGTAATGTCGGAAGAAGTTCAGGTTAGAAAATCTAATCCTTCCGGTTTGCGTTTCAGAGTTTATCTTAACGAAGTGGTAAAAAACGAAGTGATCAATGCAGATCAATTCGGCTTTATTATCGCGCCTACCGTTAACTTTGAACACGCGACTTCATCCGATTATTTAGCAGACGGTTCTATGGTTGACAAAGTCATAGTTCCCGTTTCTGCAAATGATTTGACTAAAGAAGAAAGCAGCGATAGATATTTCATCAACGCAGTTCTTTATAACATTCGTGAAAAGAACTGGACGCTTGATTTCTCAGCCGTTGCGTTTTACAAGACGGGGAACGCGGTAGTATATACCGATAACGACGTTCTTCCCAGTGCAAATATCGGCGAACTTCTCGACGCTGAATTTTATTCTGCTGACGGAAACGCGGAATCAAGAGCGCAACTTATCGAAAGCTTTAACTACGGTTCTGCTGAGCCTAAAACGGTAAGTTCATCAATCGTTGGCGAATATACCATTCCTGCTCACCCGATTGATATCGACAGCGTAGAGGACTTTATCTTCGCTATGACGTTGCCGACAAACAATTGTGCTTTTGAATTGACACGCGATATCGTTATTTCAGACAGCTCTCTTGATGTTAACAGCGCTCTCCAATCTGCTGGAAGCACTTTTGCAAATGAATTTGCAGGTGTTTTAGATGGTAACGGATATTCTTTAACGCTTAACATCAACACGGACGGCGTGGCTTACTTTAACGGCGCGTTTGCGAAAATTAGTGGTACTATCAAAAACACCAATTTCATTATTTCTGCAAGAACTCCGTTGTTGGGTCAGCACGGCGTTGGTATTTTAGCTAATACTCTCGTTGGTTCAATTGAAAACTGTATCGTTAACTATACCAACGAAAACGGTTCTGGTGGTAACGGTTATGGTTACGTTTCACTCATTGCTAATTTGAGCGCGGGTGCAGAAATTAAGAATTCTATTATCAACATGCAAAATGGTTACGTTGCAGGCGGTTTAATTGCAGAATATGCCGATCAAACTGCAAAGTTAACCAACGTTGCAGTTGTTTCAAACCAACTTCACTATCCTAAATTGAACTTTGGTCAAATTTTACCCTCGACCAAGTGTGATATTGATGGATTATACGTTTATAACAGCATTGCGAACTTAGTTGCTGGCAAAGCAGACTACGTTCTCGATCCTGACAAATACGCTGTTTGTGAAGCTCCTCAATTTAGCTATAGTACGAGCGAACAAATAACCGCGATTTATAATGCTGGTCCTGTCAACATGTCGGCAGAAGCAATAGTGGGACAAGAAATTGCTTCTATTACGGCAGACATTCTTAAAAAATCAGGCGCGACTACGATAGACGCAATCGGTTTTGCTTCAACCGTAGTTAGCGTTACACTTGATAGAACGAGATTGGAAATTTCAGAATCTTCTACTCCCGTTCAACTCACAGCAACCGCACTTTTCAACGGTCAAGCAGTTGACGCCAGTCAAATTGCTTGGACTACGAGTAGCGATGCAATTGCAACCGTATCAGGCGGTTTAGTAACCCCTGTAAGTGCAGGCGTGGTAACCATTACTGCAACTTATTACGGTGTGAGCGCATCATGTACGATTACCATTACCGAACATTGGTTA
The DNA here is from genome assembly GCA_045637285.1 of Christensenellaceae bacterium. GTDB lineage: Bacteria > Bacillota > Clostridia > Christensenellales > Borkfalkiaceae > UBA1259. The sequence continues at coordinate 26,950 of JAZTZE010000036.1, forward strand.
GAAATTGGTTCTGCAAGTGAATTTATCGCAGCAATGAACGGCACGGCTAAGTATAAATTAACTTCTAACATCGTTCTTACCGACAATTCGTTAGACGCAACCAGCTCTTACGCACAAGGCACGAGATTTAACAACTTCAGTGGTACGTTAGACGGCAACTTAAAGACTGTAACCTTCAACGTTGATACCAACGGCTATTCATACTTTACTGGTATCTTTAAGAATATTACCGGCACAATCAAGAACGTAAACTTCGTTCTTAACGTAAGAACTCCTATGACTGGTGCTCACGGATACGGTGTTTTAGCAAGCGCCTTAAACGGTACTATTGAAAACTGTGTAATTTCTTACACCAACGCATATGCAAGTGGCTATGGTTACGCTTCACTCATTGCAAGCTTAGGTGCAAATGCACAAATTAAGAACACCATCATTAACATGCAAAGTGGTTACACCGCAGCTGGTATTATTGCAGAATATGCAGAAGCAACCGCAAAACTTACCAACATTGCAGTAACTTCAGACATGCTCCAC
>JAZTZE010000037.1:0-32753 GCA_045637285.1 Christensenellaceae bacterium
AAGCTCAAGCTACGGCTATGCTTCAACGTTTGGTCAATTAGGTGAAAATGCAGAAGTTAAGAACACCATTATTAACTTGCATACTCACTACACCGCAGGTGGTTTGATTGCAGAAAAAGCGTCAGCAACTTCAAAGATTACAAACGTTGCGGTAGTATCTAACCAACTCCACTGGCCAGATAAGTATATGAGCTACATGTTGCCGAAAACCAAGTGTGATATCAACGGATTGTATATCTACAACAGCATTGAAAACGCAATAGCTGGCACTGCAAACTTTACACTTGATGAAACTAAGTATGCAGACGGAAGCACTCCTGTAAACATTACTTACAATTCTGACGCAGATCTCGACGTTCTCTACGCTCGTGGACCTATTGCTAAAACTTTAACTGAAATTGTTGGCGTGAACGCAGCTGCTTTTGATGCTGATATCATCAAGACGACTGGTGCAACTACGATGAGAGCACTCAAATTCTTTGATGTTTCTCTCGTAGAATTAACTCTTGAAACTACTACTTTATCACTTAACGAATATTCATCTGCAACTCAACTTACGGCAAATGCAACCTACGCAGGTGCGCCGATTGACCCTGCAGCATTGGTATGGTCAAGTGACAATCAAGACGTTGTAACGGTAGAAAACGGTTTAGTAACCGTTGTTGGCGTTGGTACGGCAAACGTTACCGTAACTTGTTACGGTTTAACAAAAACCTGTCAAGTAACCGTTGCTGAAGTATGGAATGAAATCGACAGTGCTCAGGCGTTTATATCAGCAATAACCAATTCTCCCAGCGGTAAGCATAGACTTATTAGCAATATCGTAATAACGGATAAATCGCTTGATTCAAACAGCACTTTCCAATCAACCGGATATCATTTTAATAATGATTTCTCGGGTATTCTTGATGGTAACGGATATAGTGTAACCTTTAACATCAACACTCGTGTAGGTAACGTTACTCACTACGGCGTGTTTAACGTTATTTCTGGAACGATAAAAAACATAAACATTATTTTAAATATAAATACGTATTTCCGTGGTGGTCAAACGGGCTTGTTTGCAACAACCTTAAACGGCACCATTGAAAACAGTATTATTTCTTACGATAACAGCACTTTCGGTAACTACGGTTATCCTTCATTGATTCACACTCTCGGTGCGCAATCAGAAATTAAAAACTCAGTAATTAACGTTATTGGAAATCTCTACGGCGACTACGTTATCGCAAGAAACGCAAGTTCGACTTCAAAACTTACCAATCTTATAGTAACGTCAACCGTATTTGGTTGGGCTGCAAAGAACGGTGGTATGTATCTTGGTAAGTTATTACCTTCAACCAAGTGTGATATCAACGGCTTATACGCTTCAAGCAGCATCGCTAACGCGATTAATGGAAAGGCATACGTTTCATTAAATAAAGAAAAGTACACTGCTCAAGATACTCCCGCAAACATTACGTGGACTTCAAGTAGCTGTACCGATGATAACATTCTCGTTCTTTACGATATGAACACTACGTTTGTTCCTGCAACCGTTCTCGGTTATGAAATCGTTTCAAGAACGGTAACTGTTCCTAAGGGAACGTTTAGTGGTGGTGTAATTACCGAAGTAGTTGATACCCAAATTACCGTTATAGATTTCTTCGCACATAAACACACTTTCTCTGATTGGGAACAAATTGAAGCTCCTTCTTGTGTTGAAAAGGGTGTAGCGCAAAGAGCTTGTACTTTATGTGGTGAAACTGAAACTAAGGAAATTGAAGAACTCGGTCACACCGAAGGTCAAGCAGTTAAGGAAAAAATAATCGAAAGCACTTGTACTGAAGACGGTTCATACGAATCAGTAATTTACTGTTCAGTATGTAAAACCGAATTAAGCAGACAACTCGTTACGGTTGAAGGTGGCGAACACAAATACGAAAAAACCGTTATCGCTCCTACGAAAACTCAAAAAGGTTACACCATTAACAAGTGTAGCGCGTGTGGAGACGAGTACATAGACGCTTACGTTTCTGAAACTGGCTCACTCGGTCTTACTTATACCTTGCTTGGCGACGATACTTACGAAGTTGCCAAAATAGGTGTTTGCACTGATACTGAAATTGTAATACCTACCGAATATAACGGCAAGCGTGTAACCAGTATTGGTGAAAAAGCTTTCTATTCTTGCAATTTAATTACCAGCGTGTTAATCCCTGAAGGCGTTAGCAACATTGGTGAAAAAGCTTTTGCAAGATGTTCTTCATTAGAAAGTATTAACGTCGTTGAAAATAACGCATCGTTTAAGGATATTGATGGCGACTTATACGATAAGGACGGCATAGTATTCCTTCAATACGCAATCGGAAAGCAAGAAACTTCTTTTGATATGATTGACACCGTTCAAGTCATTAGAGCAGAAGCTTTCTATGGTCAAAACACTTTAGCTCTCGTTAAAACTTCAAGTAATCTTAGCATTATAGGTGAAGCTGCATTTAGAGCTTGTGCACAATTAAATCAAATCATTCTTCCTGCATCGGTTATGATGATTAGCGATTACGCTCTTGAATCTAATTCAAGCGTGAAAGTATTCTTTGAAGCAACCGCTCCGATGTTTGAAGGCGACAATTATTACTGGTATAGCGACACTCTCCCTGTAGTTGAAGGTCAATTCTGGCATTACGACAACAGTGGCGCAATTGAAATTTGGCCTCAAGAATATTCAATCATAATTGACCAAAGCAATTTGGAATTCAGATTAAGTTCTGAAAGCATTCAAATAGTTGCAACGGTAACTCTTAACGGAGCACCTGTTCAAAACGTTAAAGGTATTGCTTGGACTTCTTCTGATACCAAAGTAGCTGTTGTTTACAATGGTTTAGTTTCTCCTAAGGGCGTTGGTAGCGCAGTTATTAAAGCAACCTTCAACACTATCGTTTGCGAATGTAACGTAGTCGTTGAACCTGACGTGATTGAAATTTCAATCGACAAATCTACCTTGTCACTCACTGAAGATTCTGAAAAAACGAAAATCAACGCAACCGTAATTAAGAACGGACAAACGTTAGTTTCTCCGCTCGTAAAATGGAGCAGTAGTAACGAAAACGTTGTAGAAGTAGCTAACGGTGTAGTTTCAGTATACGGATCTGGTACTGCAGTCGTAAGTGCAACATACGGTTCAAGCACGGTAACTTGTACTGTAACCGTTACGAAGATTTATACTCAAATTACTACTTCAGCTGAATTTATCAACTACATGAAGAACTATCCGTCAGGAAAGTATAAGTTGATGACCGACGTGGTTATTTCTGATAGTAGCCTTGATTCTAACAGTAGCTTGCAAACGAGTACGACTACATTCAGCAGAACTTTCTCGGGTGTTTTAAACGGTAATGGTTACACCGTAACTTTCAACATTAACACCGAAGGAGTTGCTTACTGTGCAGGTATTTTTAACACCATTTCAGGTACGATAAAGAACACCTGTTTCGTTATCAATCATAGAACTGCTTATAATGCAGGTCACATCGGTATTTTAGCTAAAACGCTTAACGGTAAAGTTGAAAACTGTATTATTAACGTTGCTAACGAAATTGGCACTGGTGCATCAGGTTACGGCTACGCTGCAATCTTCTCAACGATGGGTTCAAATGCAGAAATTAAGGATACCGTAATCAACGCTCACAATGCTTATCTTGCAGGTGGGTTAACTGCTGAAAGCGTAAGTTCAACTTCAAAACTTACTAACGTATTCGTTATCAGTAACAGATTACACTATAACCATTATCAACTCGGTGCAGTATTACCGACCAGTAAATGTCAAGTAAACGGTTTCTACGTTTATAGTTCAATAGAAAAAGCGTTAGGAAATGTAGCCGATTTTGCGCTTAATGCTACTAAGTATGCAGATTCAAGCACTCCTGCAAACATTAGCTATAAAGCAGATTCAGATATAGATGTTCTTTTCGATAGAAACGTTGAAAACGTAAGAATTTCTTCTATCACGAAAAAGAACGTATACTCTAACCAAGTTAACATTATTAAGAAGAGTGGTGTGGAAGTATTTGACGTAGTTACGTTCATTTCGCCCACGTCTGTTTCAATTAAACTTGACAAGATGTATGTTGAAGTTGACGAAATGTCAGCACCTATCGCAATTACTGCTACGGCAGTGGTTGACGGCAGAGTTCTTGCTTCAGCACCGTTTATTTGGTCTTCTAGCGATGAAAGCGTTGCAACCGTAAATAACGGAACTGTTACCATCGTAGGAAAGGGTAGAGTATATATTTCTGCAACCTATTACGGCATATCTATTACTTGTGAAATTGTGGTTAAAGAATTTATCGGCGAAATCCGCACTGCTGAAGAATTCATCAACTATATGACAAGTTACCAAACCTACAAATATAAATTGATGGAAGATATTACCATCACCGATAAGTCACTTGAATCTAACAGCACCTATCAATCAGATGGAACTATGTTCACAGGTGATTTCAGCGGTATATTAGACGGTAACGGTCATACCATAACCTTTAACATTAACACTCGTGTTGGAAACGTTACTCACTACTACATCTATCAACAAGTTTCCGGCACTATCAGAAACACTAACTTTATTATAAATCTTAACACTTACTTCCGTGGTGGAAGAACGGGCTTCTTCATCGCTACGTTTAATGGTTTGATTGAAAACTGTATTCTTTCTTACGACAACACTACTTTCGGCAACTACGGTTATCCGTCACCCATTAACACTCTCGGTGCAGATTCTGAAATTAGAAATACTGTATTTAACGTTATAGGCAACTACTACGGCGAATACTTAATCGCTAAACTTTCAAGCCCGACGTCAAAACTTACTAACATTATCTTATCAAGTACCGTTCTCGGTTGGAGCACTTCAAACAATGGTTCATATTATCTTGCTAAGGTGTTACCGGAAACCAAGTGTGACATAAATGGTTTCTATGCGGCAACCAGCTTGACTAACGCGTTGAGCGGAAACATTTATGCGTCGTTGAATTCTGAAAAATACAACGCTGCAGATACTCCCGCAAACATTACTTGGACATCAAGCAGTCACAGCGATGAAAATCTTCAAGTTCTCTACGATATGAACGTTACCATCAATCCTAAGGAAGTTCTCGGATACGGTATCAACTCTAAGAACGTTTCAATTCCTAAGGGAACTTATAGCAACGGTAAGATTACTTCAGTTACTTATCAAACCGTTACCGTAATGGATATGATTCCTAACGTTTGTGATAACGGACATAGCTTTGACTCATTCGTATCTAACGGAAACAACACTCACACTTCAACTTGTTCTAAAGACCCGTCACACGTTGTAATTGAAAACTGTTCAGGCGGACTTGCTACTTGTACGGAAATAGCAATTTGTCAATTCTGTGAACAAGAATACGGTGAACCTTTAGGTCACGATTACACTGAATGGACTTCTAATGGCGACGGAACTCATACAAGAACTTGCTTGAACGATGCAAGCCACGTTGAAACTGAATCTTGCTTCACTGGCACCGTTACCTTACCTGTTGAATGTCCTGACTGTGGATACTATTTGACTTCAGTTGTAGGCGGTATATCATTCAAGACGCTTAAGTTGTATACCAACGGATATATTACTAGCGTTGCTAAGTCAACCACCAGCTTTGATTTCACTAATGAAATCGTAAGCATTGGCGACTACAAAGTATGTGCAGACGAACAAGGTAGCCAAGAACTTATTGCCAATGCAGTTTCACTCGCTGAAGGTGAAAACGTATTCTACGTATTTGAAACTGTTGGCGAATTAACCATTAAGTATAAGGTTATCATTATCCGCAACACTGCGTTTGAAGTAACCTTCTACAATGGCGATGAAGTATACTATTCAACCGTTGTAGAAAGTGGTAGCGTAATTGACGTAGTTCCGGTTGATCCTGAAAAAGATGGTTACACCTTCTCTGGATGGGATTATAACCTTTCTACTCCGATAACGGCTAACACTATTATCAATGCTGTGTATAGTGCAAACGAAAATACTCCTTACACGGTAGAATACTATTTTGAAAACAAGATCAACGGCGGTGCGTTGAAAGAAGACAGCATGACTCAATATCTCACCGCAAGAACTGGAAGCACCGTAAGCGTAACGCCTCCGATGGTTGATAATTACGCGCTCAACACCGATAAGAGTGTATTGAGTGGCACGGTTGCAGCTGACGGCTCGCTCGTGTTAGAAGTTTACTACTATAGCACGCTCGTTAAGTCGAACGCAGTATTTGCTTCAACTGACATTGATCTCGTTAAAGACGGAAAGACCAACTACTCTATCGTAATTCCTGAAAACGCAGGAAAATACGTATTGTTCGCGGCAGACGAATTGAAAGAGTTGTTCAAGAGAGCAACAGGCATTAAACTTGACATCATTACTGAAAATGCAATGATGACGACTGACGGATATTACTTAGCTTTAGGCGAAAATATCTTACAAAGACAAGCAGGCACTGAAGCTCCGACTACCGGAATTTTGAACCCATATTTCATTAAGCAATCTGACGTTCAACTTATGGGTGAAGAAGGTGCGTTTGCAATTCAAAGAGCTGGCAACACCGTTGTTATGGTTGGTATTGACGATTACGGCACGGTATTTGCAGTTTACGAATTCTTAGAAAAACAATTAGGATATAGATTCTATGCGGCAGATGAAATCGTTATCGACAAGGTAACCAACGAAAAACTTCTCGATATCAACTGGAGCTATACACCGTTCGCAATGCGTAACCACGCAACCGACCTTATGGCTTCAGACGAAATGTCATTGCGTTATCACGTAATTCCGAGAGAAAAAGAAATTCTCGCTGAACACAGCTGGATGGACGTATTACCTTATGAAACTTACGGCCAAGCTCATCCCGAATGGTATAACGAAACCCATAATGGTCTCTGCTTAACCAAGAAAGATGCAGCTAAAGAATATGCAAGAGTTATTCTTGGAGTATTTGACGAATACGGTTACTGCACGCACGTTTGCGGTATGGAAGATACTTGGGAATCTCACTGTCCGTGTGACGATTGTAACGCAAGTGACGCACTTTACACCGACTCTGGTACGTTTGTAATCTTCGTTAACTGGATTTGTGAAGAAATCGACAGATTGTTGGCAGAACAAGGTAGACCTGACTTCAGATATAGAATTATGATGATGGCTTACTACATGTTTGAATACCCGCCGGTTGTTGAAGAAAACGGCGTATTAGTGCCCATTGCTCCTGAAGTAATGTTCCACGAAAACGCTGGTGTTCTTATCACCTTATTCCGTTGGACTGATGCTTCTGAACCCCTTACTGGTTCAACCATCAACCAAAAGGCTGTTAATGAAATCGAAGGCTGGCTCGCATGTAACCCCGATATGATTCAAACTTACGTATATCGTGGATACTTCCCGCTCTATAACTTAGCGTTCCCGTTCGACTGGGCAAACCTTAAGAACTGGATCGTAGAGCTCAAGAACTACGGAAGCTTATACAATACTTGGTCAATTCCATCTCAAAGCCAATACGAAGAATTGCGTGCATATATTCACGGACAACTTGCTTACGATCCTACTCAAAACGTGAACGATCTTATCGACGAGTTTATGGCAGTGTACTATAAAGACGCTGGTCCGGAAGTTCAACAGTTCTTTGAAGAAATAACCAGTTACATGTATATGCAACACAACATGAACCCGCAATTCGATATGCCTACAGTTTCAACCGATGCTCCACACTTAGTTAACAATGAGAAATATTGGCCTGAAGACATGCTTGAAGATTGGATGAACGAATTTGAAGATGCTTACGAAGCGGCTGAAAACAGCACGGAAATGACCGAGGACGAAAAACTTATCGTAATTAGCAGAATCGAAAAACAAGCATTGTGGCCACGTTACTGGTTGTTCAAATACTATGGCGATACTCGTTATTCAGGCGAAGAATACGAAAAAGAACTTAAAGAAGTATTAGAACTTGCTCTTAAAGTAGGTTACACTGAAGATGGTATCAAAGATCAATTAACCAAGGATCACTTTGTATCTTAAAGAAAATCACTAAAGTGAATTTCTAAACTAAACAAATTAAACCCGCGCTTAAATGGAAGCGCGGGTTTATTTTTTCTAAAAAGGTTTATATATAATATATATAAATCTTTAAAAACCGATAAAAATCGTTTGCATATTAAGGTGTTTTGTGCTAAAATATGTAAGCAAAAAATTCACACCCGCATGCAAGAAGGGCTTACGTGTTTTCGCAAAAACCAAACTCGGCGAAAATGTTGCTCTTAAAAAACGGCTACGGGGAGGAATAACGGAGGTATTATCATGGCAGTTATCACAATGAAGCAACTCTTGGAAACAGGCGTTCATTTCGGACACCAAACCAGACGTTGGAACCCCAAAATGAAGAAGTACATTTATGGCGAAAGAAACGGTATTCATATCATCAACCTTGAAAAGACCGTTGAACTTATTGAAAAAGACGTTTATCCTTTCGTTGTAGAAATGGCAAAGCAAGGCAAAACCGTGCTCTTCGTTGGTACTAAAAAGCAAGCTCAAGACGCTATTAAAGAAGAAGCTGAAAGATGCGGAATGTTCTACGTTAACCAACGTTGGCTCGGCGGTATGCTCACCAACTTCAAAACCATCAGATCAAGAGTTGACCGTTTAAACAAGCTCAACAACATGGAAAAAATGGGCGAATTTGATCTTCTTCCCAAAAAGGAAGTTGCAGGTCTTAAAATCGAAAGAGACAAATTGGAAGCAAACCTTGGCGGTATCAAGGATATGAGAAGTCTTCCCGGTCTTATGTTCGTAGTTGACCCTGAACAAGAAGACATCGCTGTTAAGGAAGCACGCGACTTAAACATCCCCATCGTTGCAATCACCGACACCAACTGTGACCCCGATTTAATCGATCACGTTATCCCTGGTAACGACGATGCAATTAGAGCAGTTAAGCTTATCGCTTCAGTTATCGCTAACGCAGTTATCGAAGCTAACCAAGGCGAAGAATTCAGTGTTGAAGAAAAGGCTGAAGAAGTAGCAGAAGCACCCGTTGCTGACGCTGAATAATTAATAATAAGGGAGAGATAAATATGTTTACTAGTAAAGACGTAATGGAACTCCGTAAGAAAACCGGAGCTGGCGTTGCAGATTGCCAAAAAGCATTAAAAGAAACTGACGGCGATATGGAAAAGGCCGTTGACTTCTTAAGAGAAAAAGGTATTGCTACTGCTGCTAAAAAAGCATCAAGAATCGCTGCAGAAGGCGTTGTTCTTGCTAAGGTAGAAGGTGCTACTGGCGCACTCGTAGAAGTTAACTGTGAAACCGACTTCGTTGCTAAGGGAGACCAATATCTTGATTTCGTTAAGAGCGTTGCAGACTACGTAGTAGCTAACGACGTTGCTGACATCGATGCTCTCGTTGAAGCTAAAAAGGACGAAACGATTGCGGCTACCGCTAAAATAGGCGAAAAAATTGCTATCCGTCGTTTTGCTAAATACACCGCATCTAACGGTGTTGTAGAAAGCTATATCCACATGGGTGGTAAGGTTGGCGTTTTAGTTGAACTCGAAGGTTGCACTTGTGACGGCGCACACGAACTCGCTCACGACGTTGCACTCCAAATCGCAGCAGCTAAACCCTTATACTTAGTTGCAGACGAAGTTCCCGCAGAAGTTGTTGAACACGAAAAGGAAATTTTGATTGCGCAAATCAAAAACGATCCTAAGCTCGCAAACAAGCCTGAACAAGTTATCGCTAAAATGGTAGAAGGCAAAATCAATAAATATTACGACGAAAACTGCTTGCTCCGTCAAGCATTCGTTAAAGACCCTTCTTTAACCATCGAAAAGGTTGTTGCAGATGCAAGCAAGAAGATGGGCAAAGAACTTTCTATCAAGCGTTTCACCAGATTTGAAATGGGCGAAGGCTTAGAAAAGAGAAACGACGACTTTGCTGCTGAAGTTGAAGCACAAATGAAGAAATAATCTTTTAGAATTTCATACGCAAAATTAAAAGCAAGAGCATATTTGCCCTTGCTTTTTCTTTTTCTTTTGCGCTTTTTTTATTTTATTTTTTATTATCTAACCAAATTGCTATTTACAAATTTCTAAAAATAGTATATAATATGCTTTAGGCGTGGGTTGCACGCAAAGGAGATATTAAAGAATGAAAGCGGTTTACAAAAGAGTTATCATAAAACTTTCGGGCGAAGCACTTGCTGGTAAAAACGGAAACGGCATAGACGAAAAGGTGCTTGACGATATTACTAATCAAATTATTGCAGTTAAAGACCTTGGTGTTGAAATTGGCATTATCGTGGGTGGTGGAAACTTCTGGCGTGGCCGTCAGGGTAAAGAAATGGATAGGTCTACTGCTGACCACATGGGTATGCTTGCAACCGTTATCAACGCGCTTGGGCTTCAAGACGCATTGGAAAGAAAGGGCGTTCCTACCAGAGTTCAAACTGCACTCACTATCACCAGAGTTGCAGAGCCTTATATTCTAAGAAAGGCTATGAGCCATTTAGGAAAGGGCAGAGTAGTTATCTTCGCTTGCGGAACGGGTAACCCGTATTTTACTACCGACACCGCGGCTGCGCTTCGTGCGGCTGAAATCGGCGCGGAAGTTCTTCTTCTTGCAAAGAACGTTGACGGTATTTACGATTCTGATCCTAAGGTTAACCCCAACGCTAAGAAGCTTGACGTAATCTCTTATAAAGATTTCATTACTCAAGGCTTAAAGGCTATGGATACGACGGCAATCACCATTTGTATGGAAAACAACATAAAAGTTTTATCTTTCGGCTTGTTTGAAGATAATGCTCTTATGCGCGCAGTGTGTGGCGGAACTATCGGCACGCTTATTCAATAGAATATTATAATATAATTTAGTTAATATAAAAAGGGAGAATTCTTATGGCAATAGAAAACGAACAATTTGAAATAATTATGATGGAAACAATGGAAAGAACTGACAAAACCGTTTCAGTTCTTAACAGCGAATATATCGTTATCCGTGCAGGCAGAGCAAACCCGCACATTTTGGATAAGGTGCTCGTTGATTATTACGGAACGCCATCTCCAATCAACCAAGTGGGCAACATTTCGGTTGTTGAAGGCAGATGTTTAGTTATCGCTCCGTGGGATGCAAGCATGCTTAAAGTTATCGAAAAGCAACTTCTTGCTGAAAATCTCGGCATAACTCCCGTTAACGACGGTAAGGTTATTCGTCTTACTTTCCCTGCGCTTACCGAAGAAAGAAGAAAAGAACTCGTTAAGCAAATCAAAAAGATGGCAGAAGACAGCAAGGTTGCAGTTAGAAACATCCGTCGTGACGCGATGGACGCGTTAAAGAAAATGAAAAACAACAAAGAACTTTCTGAAGACGAACATGCTGTTTGCGAAAAGGACGTTGATAAAGTTATTACTGAATCAATCGAAAAGATAGAAAAGCTTTGCGCTGAAAAAGAAAAGGACGTTTTATCAGTATAATGGCAGAAAAAACTGTTCCCGTACACGTTGGAATAATAATGGACGGCAACGGAAGATGGGCGAAAGCGCGCGGTAAAAAGCGCACTTACGGGCATAAATTTGGCTCGGAAAACGTTGATAGAATCGTTGCGCATGCAATGGCTCGTGGAGTAAAATCGTTAACGCTTTATGCCTTTTCTTCTGAAAACTGGTCACGGCCAAAAGAAGAAGTGGACGAACTTATGAAACTTTTGAAAAAGTATTTCAAAAAGTTCACCGCAAAGGTCGTTAAAAACAACGTTCGCTTAACCGTTTCGGGCGATAGGCAAGCCCTTTCGGAAGACCTTGTTGAAGTTATCGAAAGTAGTGAAAAAGTGAGCGAAAACAACGATGCTTTTAACTTGAACATCGCCTTAAACTACGGCGGTAGACAAGAAATTGTGCACGCTGTTAAAATGCTTATTGAAAAAGGCGAAGAAATAACGGTTGACGGAATTTCACAAAACCTTTACACCGCGCGTTTGGGCGAGCCTGACCTTATTATAAGGACTGGGGGAGAGCAAAGGCTTTCTAACTTCTTGCTCTACCAAGGCGCGTATAGTGAACTTTATTTCACGCCTGTTTTGTGGCCAGATTTTGATGAAATTGAGTTTGATAAGGCGATAGACAGCTTTATAAACAGAGATCGCCGTTTTGGCGGTTTAAATGGGTAAAAGAAGGTAATAAAATGCTGAAAAGAACTATTACGGGGGCGTGTTACGTTGCCGTTTTGGTAGCGTTCTTCGTGTTGAGAGAGAACGTTAATTACAGAATTTTTCATATATTAACGGCACTGTTTTCCATAATTGGAACTTACGAAATGGCGCGCGCGGTTAAGCCTTACGCGATGAAAGGCGTTAACGTGGCTTCAATCGTTTTTAGCGTGTTGTTAGTTCCTAATTACGCAATCGGTGAATACGTTTTATATAATGTTTCTGGTTTAACTTTCACTATGCAGTTTATATTTTGCTGGGTTAGTGTGATTTTTGGAATCTTGGCAATAAAAAAGGCTAACGCAAGAACTATTGCGTGGTCGATTATTCCTTTCTTGTATCCTGCAATATTCTTAACCGCAATGCTCGCTTCTAACGATATCGGTGCAAACGCGTTATACGCGTTGCTTATGGCGTTCGTCGTGTCGCCTTGTTCTGACACGATGGCATACCTTGTGGGCAGTTTAATTGGCGGACCTAAGCTCTGCCCCAAACTCAGTCCTAAAAAGACGTGGTCGGGTGCAATTGGCGGTGTTATAGGCGGAACGCTTGGCGGAATAATCGTCTGCTTGATTTTTAATCCGCAAATTACAACCATAAGTCCCGTGCTCTTGTTCGCATTGGTGGGGTTGGTTGGAAGTGTTTTCACTATGGCAGGTGACCTTTTTGAAAGTTATTTAAAACGCAGATTAGGTATAAAAGACATGGGCAAGCTTATGCCCGGTCACGGTGGAATACTCGATAGAATTGACGGAACGCTCTTTTTATCCGTTTTATGTTGCGTAGTATTCGCAATTGTATAAAGTAGGTAAATTATGAAAAAAATAGCATTGTTAGGAAGCACTGGTTCAATAGGTAAACAAACGCTTAACGTAGTGCGCCGTCACAGTGATAAATTTGAAATCGTTTCACTCGCCGCCGGTTCAAACGGTGGCGATTTTTTAGAGCAGGTAAAAGAGTTTAAGCCCAAGGTTGCAACGCTTGCAACTACGCTTAGCGACGACCTGCCTAAAGGCACGCAATTTTTCTTTGGTGAAGACGCGTTTAAGCAAGCCGTAGTTGACGACTGTGATATAGTAGTCGTAGCACTCGTTGGCTTTAAGGGGCTTTTGGGCGTTTTGCAAGCTATCGAAAAGGGCAAAGACGTTGCACTCGCCAACAAGGAAAGCCTTGTGGTTGGCGGGGAAACGGTTATGAGATTGGCAAAAGAGAAAGGTGTTAACATTTACCCTGTGGATAGTGAGCACTCTGCCGTATGGCAATCTCTCGGTTGTGATTATAAAACTCCTTTTTCGCGCATAATATTAACGTGCAGTGGCGGTGCGTTTAGAGATTATAGCTTAGAGCAATTAAAAACGGTTACCGCACTCGATGCGTTAAAACACCCTAACTGGAGTATGGGGGCGAAGATAACCATCGACTGTGCAACTCTCGTAAACAAGGCGTTTGAAGTTATTGAAGCAAAGTGGCTTTACGACACGGATTTTAATAAAATAGACGTTATAATTCATAGAGAAAGCATCATACACTCTATGGTAGAGTTTGTTGATGGAGCGGTGATGGCTCAGCTCAGCTATCCTTCTATGGAACTTCCCATAAGTCTTGCGCTTTCCTATCCTAATCGCTTATCAACAGACATAAAGAGCCTTGATTTTAAGGCACTTAAAAACCTTTCGTTTGAAGAGATAGACCACGAGCGTTTTCCATGTTTTAATTTGGTTATGCAAGCGGGAAAAGAAGGGGCTTGCTATCCGGCGGTAGCAAACGGTGCAAACGAAAAGGCGGTTGAGCTTTTCCTAAAAGGAAAAATATCTTACGTTGACGTTTATAAAGCTATTTACGGTGCATTGCAAGCTTACGACGGACCTAATCACGCGCATTTAGACGACCTTATAGAAGCAGACCGTTTTTCGAGAGAATACGTTAAGGAATTGTTTAATATATAATGAATTTATTGATGCTTGCTTCCTTTGGGGAGACGCTTAGTTATATCGGCTATATTGCACTTGCAATACTCGTTTTGCTCGTTATGATAACGGTGCACGAATTAGGGCATTATATCGCGGGCAAAATTTTCAAGTTCGGTATAGAAGAGTTTGCAATCGGCTTTGGACCAAAGCTTTTTTCTAAGAAAAAGAAGAATGGCGAAATAATATCGATAAGGCTTTTTCCTATCGGTGGTTTTTGCGCGTTTAGTGGCGAAGATAAGGACAGTGACGACCCGTCTGCTTTTAATAACAAAAAGTGGTGGCAAAGAATAATCGTTTTGGTCTCTGGCGCGCTTATGAACTATATTCTCGCACTGCTTATAATAATAACGTCTTTCGGTATTTACGGTCAAGCGGTGTTAAAGACCAAATACGTTGAGCCAACCGACCAAATAGCAGTTGAAAATTGTTTTAAGGATGAAGATATTATAATTAAAGCCAACGGCAAAAACGTTTATCTCGTTCCTGATCTTATGGACGCTATTGACGGCAAAAAACAAGGCGAGTTGGTAGACTTTGTGGTAAGGCGCAACGGCGTTGACACTCCTGTAAAAATCGCAATGCGCCAAGACGTTAATTTAACTAACCTTGAAGACACTTTAACTCTGCACAAAGCGTTGGGGATAATGTATAGAACCGACCAAAACGGTCAACTATCTGCAAGCGCGCTCTATTCGGACAGTATTCCGCTTGGTTTTTTTGAGCTGATAGGACGTAGCGTTGAATATTCGTTCGTTATCGCGGGCAGTATATTCAAAATAATAGGTCAGCTTATAACGGGCGTGCTTGGAATAAGTTCGCTTGGCGGAACGGTAACCACTATATCGGTAACCGCGGATGCGATAAAGTTTGGCGGGCTTAAAAACCTGCTTTCAATATCGTCGTTTATAGGCGTAAATCTCGCAGTGTTTAATCTGTTGCCTTTCCCTGCGCTCGATGGTTCAAGGGCTGTTTTTACGCTGATAGAAGGCGTAAGGCGAAAGCCACTCAATAGGCGAGTGGAAGGGCTAATTCACACCGCAGGGTTAATTATTTTGTTGTTTTTTGCCGTGTTTGTGGACGTTCAGCGGTGCTTTTGAAATTAAATAACTTAAATAAATAGCAAATATAAGAAATTTATATAAAAAGTAGTAAAAAAATCGTTTACGATTTCTATTAAATTGTGATATAATTTTTGCGAACGAAAAGATAAAATATTCGGAGGATGAAAAAATGGCAATCAAAAATGCATACATACTCGACCTTTTAGAAAGAGTTGAAAAAAGAAACCCTGGTGAACCCGAATTTATTCAAGCGGTAACCGAAGTTTTTTCAACCTTAGAACCGGTAATCGAAAAAAGACAAGATCTCGTTGATGCGGGCGTTTTGGAAAGAATAGTTGAACCTGAAAGACAAATTATCTTCAGAGTGCCTTGGACTGACGATCAGGGTAAGCCCCACGTTAACCGTGGTTTTAGAGTTCAATTCAACTCTGCAATTGGTCCTTACAAGGGCGGTATCAGACTTCACCCGTCTGTTAACCTTAACATAATCAAGTTCTTAGGTTTTGAACAAACCTTTAAGAATAGTCTTACCACGCTTCCTATGGGCGGCGGCAAGGGTGGTTCTGACTTTGACCCCAAGGGTAAGTCAGACAACGAAATTATGAATTTCTGCCAAAGCTTTATGACTGAACTCTATCGTCATATAGGTGCTGATTTAGACGTTCCTGCTGGCGACATCGGCGTTGGAGCAAGAGAAGTTGGCTATATGTTTGGTCAATATAAGAGAATTAGAAACGAATGGGTGGGAGTTCTTACCGGTAAAGGCTTACAATACGGCGGTTCACTTGCAAGAAAGCAAGCTACTGGCTACGGACTTTGTTATTTCACTAACGAATTGCTTCAAGCAAACGGCATGAGTTTTGAAGGTAAAACCGTTCTCGTTTCAGGTTCTGGTAACGTTGCTATTTACGCTTGCGAAAAGGCAACTGAATACGGTGCAAAAGTCGTTGCTATGTCAGACAGTAACGGTTACATTTACGATAAGGACGGCATTGATTTAGACGCTGTTAAACAAATTAAAGAAGTTGAAAGAAAGAGAATTAAGGAATACCTTAACTATCGTCCTAACGCAGAATATCACGAAGGATGCAAAGGCATTTGGACTATTCCTTGCGACATTGCTCTTCCTTGTGCAACCCAAAACGAAATCGACGGAGAAAGCGCACTCGCTCTCGTTAAAAACGGTTGTAAGGTTGTTTGCGAAGGTGCGAATATGCCTTCTACTCCCGAAGCTATCGACACTTATCTTTCAAACGGCATTTACTATGGTCCTGCAAAAGCAGCAAACGCAGGTGGCGTTGCAACTTCAGGCTTAGAAATGAGCCAAAACAGCATTCGTATGTCTTGGTCATTTGAAGAAGTTGACCAAAAATTACACGGCATTATGAAGTCAATCTTCAAAGCGTGTGACGATGCAGCAAAAGAATACGGCATGCCCGGCAACTATATGGCAGGTGCAAACATTGCAGGCTTTATCAAGGTTGCGGAAGCGATGAAGGCGCAAGGCAACGTCTAATTTTAAGTGATTATAAACTTCGCAATACTGCGTTCCTGCTCTTGTCAAAACGACTTCGATGAACAGACGTTCTATATCATCCGTTTTGACGAGCGAGCCTACTGTAACTCGTTTCTAACTACTTAAAACATACGAGTCAATTTGGGTGGAGCGTCACGCTCCTTTCTAACCACTTAAACCATGAGAATAAAAACTTAAAATTAAAAGAGCAGTTAAAAACTGCTCTTTTTAATTTCTTAATTATTCAAAAAAATTTTCTAATTCGGCGTATTTTTCTTTTGGATATATGTCATAAATCCTTAAATATTTTACAGCTTCGCCGTTTTTATATACGACTATATTCCATCTTTTTATTTGTACTGTATGGGTTTCATATACAATTTCAAAATTCCTTCCGTCAAAATAATCTTTTACGGAGCGAAGGTTTTGGAAATTATAATCTATTACATATTCTAATTCTTTAAGTATAGAATAAAAATTATCAATTTCATCTTCGGGCAGTTTTATTTCTTCTTCATACAAATAATAACCCATTTCGTCATAACAGTGATATTTTTTAGAAATACTAATTATTTTCTCGTTAGGTAAATAGTCTATCAAAGGTCTTGGATAGTAAAGATAACAATAAGTAGCCCAAAAACTAAGTATAATCACAGCAAGAACAATAGAACAAACAGCAATCCATTTTTTAACTTTTTTAGTCATAGTCACGCTCCTTTCTCGTTATTCTTTAATCAAATTATAACATTAGACTATTGTTGTGTCAATAAGGATTTTAATTGAAATAAAAAGCACTGCCAATTAAACTCGCAGTGCTTTATTAATATGCATAAAATCTTAAATTATCAACATTTGGTGCTCGTTGGTTTTAACGCCCGTTATCAATGCGTGAAGGTCGCTTGATAAAACGTCTTTTTCAAAACAGGTAAGTGCGGTTTTCTTTAATTCAGTACAGTCACTTTTTCTTGTGAGCAATGGGATTTTGCTGTTGGAGCACATTAGTGGAATAAGGTCTTTACTGTCCGAATTTATTGCTAAAACTTTTGCGTAAAGTGGGATAGACAAAGCGTCTTTAACAAGTTTTTCGCTTACACCTAAAAGGTTGGAAGTTATAATTCTTTGAACGCGTGTTTTGGTGTAGCGTTTGGTGGAAACTTTGTCAATTAAACCATCTAAAGTGTGGTTGTCTTTTGCAAGGGCTTTTATGCGGTTTTCTAAGCCTTCCGTGCAGTCTGGGCACTGGCGAATATTGTCAGCTGAACTAGTGATAATGCTTGATAAACAAAGCGTTTCAAAATTGAAAGGATAACCTTTTAAGTCGCCATAAACAAATGGGGGAACGCACTTTTTAAGCTTCTTTATTTTGCCTGTTTTTAGCGTTTGGCGAATGCTCGTTGCGCTAGTAATTCCTTTCTTTAAGGTAACGTCGTTATGGTCGCCGTCGCGTTTCATAGGATAGATTTTTATGTCGCTTTTTAGCTTTAATAACGCCTTGGTGTATTCTAAACCCAAAATATTGTTGGGGGAAGAGATAAGCGCACTATTAAACTTTCCATTAGCCGTTTTTTCTATTGCTTGGAACTTTGCTTTTGCAAGCGAAACGCCCTTTTCTAATTGTTCCTTTAACGCCTTTTTGAACTCTTTGCTTTCGTCGTTCATAGCTTTAGCAAGTGAAATATATTCGTCTGCGCTACCGCTTTCCACGCCGAAGCATAGCCCGTCAACTACGCCGAGAGAGTTTATAATATTAACCGCACCGAGTGCAAAAGTTTCAGCGTTGGCTGTTGCAAAAACGGTGGGGAGCTCTATGACTACGTCCGCCCCAGCAATAACGGCGTGTTTAGCGCGCGTAAATTTATCGAGCACGGCAATTTCACCGCGTTGAGTAAAGTTTCCGCTCATAATAACGATAAGTTTTTCCGCACCTAAAACGTTTTTAATATAGTCAACGTGTTTTAAGTGCCCGTTGTGGAAAGGGTTGTATTCAGCTATGCACGCGCAAATTTTCATAAATTATCTAAAAGACCTTAATATTTATTTACTTTTTTAATTAAATGGTGTAAAATAAAGCTGTTGTAAATTTTACGATATTATTTTACAACAAAATAATAAAAAACGCAAAGCAAAAGACGAAAAAAATAAAAAGGAGTGCTTTTATTATGTCAAACGTTTTACAAAGTATAAAAGATAACGCAAAAGCATTAAACAAATGCATAGTTCTTCCCGAAGGCGAAGATTCAAGAGTAGTTGAAGCTGCTGCAAAAGTAGTTGAAGAAAAGCTCGCTAAAATAGTTTTACTCGGCAACCCCGCTGAAATTGCAAAAGCAAACCCCAACGTTGATCTTAACGGCGTTAACGTAATCGATCCCGTAACTTACGACAAGACTGAAGTTTACGCAAAAATGCTTTTCGATGCAAGAGCAGGCAAAATCAACAAGAAAACGGGTGCTCCCGAATATGCGGACGTTGAAGCAGCAAAAGCTTCTATCTTAAAAGATTACACCATGTATGCAGCACTTATGTTAAAGGCTGGCGACGTTGACGGTTTAGTTTCTGGCGCATGCCACTCAACCGCAAACACCTTGCGCCCTGGTCTCCAAGTTATTAAGACCGCGCCGGGAATCAACACCGTTTCAAGCAGTTTTATTATGGTTGCTGACCGTGAAAATAAATATAACCCTGATGGCGTTGCAGTATTTGCAGACTGCGCTATCAACATCGAGCCGGATGCTCAACAAGTTGCAGACATTGCAATTTCTTCTGCTGAAACGGCTAAAAACATTGCAGGAATCGAACCCAGAGTAGCAATGCTTTCATTCTCAACAATGGGCTCAGGCAACGACGACAAGTTCTTTAAGACCGTTCCCAAAATGCAACAAGCGACCGCTATTGCAAAGGCAGCTGCGCCTGACCTTAAGCTCGACGGTGAATTCCAATTCGACGCGGCAGTTGCACCCGAAGTTGGCAAATTAAAAGCACCCGATTCAAGCGTGGCAGGCAACGCAAACGTATTCGTGTTCCCCAACATCAACGCTGGTAACATAGGTTACAAAATTGCACAACGTTTTGGTGGATATATGGCACTCGGCCCAATCTGTCAAGGCTTTGCAAAACCCATTAACGATTTATCACGCGGTTGCAACGTAGACGATATTATCGCGGTAGTTGCAATCACCGCATTACAAGCAAAATAATTTTTTAAGGAAGTAGTAGAAATGAAAATTTTAGTTATCAATGCAGGTAGTTCTTCATTAAAATATCAACTTATTGATATGACTGATGAAAGCGTTATCTTAAAGGGCGTTTGTGAACGTATTACCTTTAACGGCGGTATTCTTACTCAAAAGACTTTTGACGATAGGAAAGTGGTTATTGAACAAGATATGCCCACCCACAAAGAAGCAATGGAACTCGTTCTTAAAGCAATGCTCGATAAAGAAAACGGCGCGCTTAAGAGCATAGACGAAATTGGTGCGGTTGGTCACAGAGTTCTTCACTCTGCAGAAGACTTTAAAGAATCAGTTGTTATCGACGACGAAGTTATCAGAATTTGCGAAAAGAACGCAGTGTTCGGACCTTTACACATGCCCGGCAACATCGCTTGCATAAAGAGCTGTCGTGAAGTTATGCCCGGCGTTCCCATGGTAGCCGTTTTCGACACGACTTTCCACTCAACTATGCCCGCAAAAGCATATATGTACGGAATTCCTTACGAAGTATACGACGAGTTTAAGATTAGAAAATACGGTTTCCACGGCACTTCACACAAGTTCGTGTCACAAGAAACTGCAAAGCTTTTAAATAACCCCAATGCAAAAATGGTTATCTGCCACTTAGGCAACGGTTCTTCTATCTCTGCCGTTAAGGACGGCAAGTGTCAAGACACTTCAATGGGCTTTACCCCGTTAGAAGGCTTGGTTATGGGCACTCGTAGTGGTGACATTGACCCCGCGGCAGTTGACTATTTAAGAGAAAAGCTTAATCTTAAGCCTGAAGAAGTTGTTAACTATCTCAACAAAAAGTGCGGTGTTTTAGGCGTTAGTGGTATTTCAAGCGACCTTCGCGACTTAGAAGCAGCAACTGCAGAAGGAAACGAAAGAGCACTTCTTGCACTCGAAATGCTTGCATACAGAGTGAAGAAATACGTTGGTAGTTATATTGCAGTATTAGGCGGGGCAGACGCGGTTGTATTCACCGGTGGTATCGGCGAACACTCACCCAGAATCCGTCGTTTAGTAATGGAAGGCATGGAATTTGCAGGTGCTAAGTTTGATGAAGCTAAAAACCAAGCTTACGACAGTGGAATCGGCTATTTGAACACTGAAGATAGTAAGGTTAAAATCATCGTTCTTCCCACCAACGAAGAACTCTCTATCGCAAGGGAAACTAAGGTTCTCGCCCAAGGCAAGTAATAAAAGCCCAAAAATAAATAAAACTGCTTAAAAAAAGTTGACAATAGCAAATAAATAGTATATACTAATTTGGCTTATAAAGTTTAATTTATTATGATATTAGACCTAAAAAAGATTAAAAGAAGCGGAAAAGACAGCAGTAGTTTTTTCTTTGAATACTCGCCTGAGTCGGAACTTGTAGACTTGCCTAACGCACAAATCGTGCTTCCGATACGCGTTAGTGGAACGGTCACTTTAACAGGCGATCACAGTGCAATTATTGATGCGGAGATAGGATATACTATCAGCGGAGAATGCACAAGGTGCTTAAACCAAACTACGAAAGCTTACACCGTTGAAATTTCCGAAACCGCCACCAACGACGACGAAGATGGATATCCCGTGAATAACGACACGGTTGATTTAACCAAAATCGTTGATGACGCAGTTATGATTAACAACCCCACCAATTTCTTATGCATGGAAGACTGCAAGGGGATATGCTTAGGTTGTGGTGTTAACCTTAACGAAGGAAAGTGTAAATGTAATAATTAACAGGGAAGGTAGATAAAAATGGCAGTACAAAAAAGTAAAACGTCAAAACAAAGAACCAATACGAGATTTGCTCAATGGAAAATTGATGCACCGAACCTTTCGGAATGCCCCCAATGCCACGAATTAAAAGCATCTCACGTAGTATGCCCCAAATGCGGATATTATAAGGGCAAACAAGTTATCGACGTTGAAAAGAAGGAAAATAACTAATTTTCAGCATTGGTAATAAAAAGTTATAAATAAAAAAGAATTAGCCACTTGATTTTTTCAGGTGGCTTTTCGCGTTTTGAGTTATTGGCATATAAAATTTCCTAATAACTGCATTAAAAATCTATTTTTATATTTGTTATACCTTAAAAACTAAAGGAATCCAGCTTTTTAACTTAATTTATTGTAGAAAAGAAAAGCACACTACGTTTCGCATTTGCGAAATATAGTGTGCTGTATTTTTATTGCGTAATATAAATTAAAGATATTTGAACGCTTTTATTTTTAATACGTTAACCGTAACTTGCTAAGCATGAAAAGTTGCTTTATAAAATGAATTATATTAACGTTGATTTTGACGAAAGGAAATTTTAGTTATATTAGTCGTTACTTCTTATTTAAAACTGCCGTCGCTTGCGAACAAATGCCTTCTTCTCTGCCAACGAAGCCTAAGCCTTCAAGTGTGGTTGCACCTATTCCAACCAATTGGGTTGGGATAGAAAGCGCGTTTGCAAGGCTTTGGGTTATGCTTGGGATGTGTGGCATAAGCTTGGGCTTTTCCGCCATAATCACTGCCGAAATACTTTGAACTTTATAGCCGTGCTTATCAATCATTTCAAGAACTTGTGCTAATAAATCCATACTGCACGCGTCTTTATATTTTTGGTCCTTATCACTAAAATGATAGCCGATATCGCGCAAGGATAGGGCAGAGAGAATTGCATCCATTACAGCGTGCGTAAGCACGTCTGCATCAGAATGCCCCAAAAGCCCTTTGTCGTGGGCGATTTCAACACCGCCTAAAATTAGTTTTCTATTCTCGACTAATTTGTGGCAATCAAACCCCGTGCCAACTCGGCAAGCGGGGGCTTGGTTTAACAAGCTAAAATCTTCTGGGTATGTTATCTTAACGTTCTTAGCGTCTCCGTTATAAACGTAAAGTTCGCCGATGAAATCTTTATAAACTTGTCCGTCGTCGTTATAAGCTTTTTCGCCTGCAAGGGCATAAGCCTTTTTGATAAGCTCTGTCTTAAACCCTTGCGGTGTTTGAACGCTAAACAACTCGTCCTTACCCAAGTATTCTTTAACCTTGCCGTCTTGGGCTTTTAGCATAGTGTTTCTAGTGGGCTTAACGGGAATAGCACTGCCATTCTTTATTGCGCAGTCAATGCAATTTTTTATAAGCTCTTTGGTTACGAACGGGCGTGCCCCGTCGTGAATAAGAACGATATCTCCGTCCGCTTCTTTTAAGCCGTTTTTAACCGATTGCGTTCTGGTTGCTCCGCCTATCACTACTTTTGCCTTGCCGTTTGCAACGCGCTCAATAGTTTCAAAGTCGGCGGGGGAAACCGTTATAATTATTTGGTCAACCAGTCGGCTATCCGCAAAAGCAGATAGGGTGCGCTCGATAACGGTTAAACCGTCGCTTTCATATAATAATTTATTTTTGTTTAAGCCTGCGCGCGAGCCTGTGCCCGCACACGCGAGTATAACGCTAACTTTCATTTGTTTACTCCGTTATAATTTCATACATGTTTTCGGCTTGTTCTTTTCTAACCGTGTCCTTAATCATTAAAACTTTGAACTTAACCGTTCCGCTGTTAAAGCCAATCTCCACGATATCGCCTTCTTTAATTTGGCAAGAAGGCTTAACCGTTCTGCCGTTAACTTTAACTCTTCCGCCGTCGCAAGCTTCGTTGGCAACCGTTCTGCGCTTTAGAAGCCTTGAAACTTTCAAAAACTTATCTATTCTCATAAAACACCTTAATGAAATTTTTTTTGCTAATCTTGCCCTTAAAAAACGGCAAAATATAAAATATTTAAAAATATTATTAAAATCGTTTGACAATCTTGATTTTTTAGCGTAATATTATAGAATGCATTATGATAGGTTAATATCGAGTTTTATCGCCTTTTTCGTTTTTTTTGATTAAAAAATAAAAGCTTTTTCATAGAAAAGCGTTAAAAAAGGGCATTTCGACGTTAACTTTTTCCGCTAAGGTTTATTATACAACTTTTTTTGTCGTTTGTAAACCTGTCGGAACAAAATTTAAATTTTTTTAAGGAGTGTGTTTCGATGACACGTATTTTATCCGAAATCGAATGTGGCAAGGTTAAAAGAAAATCGTTCAGCAAAATTAAAGAAGCGATTGAACTTCCTTATCTTGTCAAAATTCAAAAAGACTCCTACGACGCCTTTATTAAAGACGGCATAGGTGAAGTGCTTGAAGACTTCTCTCCCATTACCGACTATTCGGATCACTTTGAGTTGTATTTCTTGGATTACAATCTTGACGGTAAGCCTAAGTACGACGAAAAAGAATGTAGAGACAGAGATGCTACTTTTGCTTTACCGCTCCGTGTTAAAGTAAGACTCGTTAACAAGGTTACTGACGAAGTTATTGATCAAGAAGTTTTCATGGGTGATTTCCCGCTTATGACCGATAACGGTTCGTTTATTATCAACGGTGCAGAAAGAGTTATCGTTTCTCAACTCGTTCGTTCTCCCGGCGTTTACAACGGCTCGGAAATGGACAAGTCGGGTAGAAGACTTTTTGATACCACCGTTATTCCTTCAAGAGGTGCTTGGTTAGAATTTGAGCAAGACGCGCAAAACGTGCTTTGGGTTCACGTTGACAGAACGAGAAAGCTTACCGCTACCGTTCTTCTCCGTGCGCTCGGCTTTGGTAGTGACGACGCGCTTAATGCGCTCTTTGACGGCAACGCTATGATTAGCGATACCGCAAACAAGGATACCGCTAAGTCTGAAAGCGACGGTCTTATCGAATTGTACCGCCGTCTCCGTCCGGGTGAAATCCCCACCGAAGAAGCTGTTAAGCAACACCTTAAAAATCTTTTCTTTGACGCGAGAAGATACGACTTGGCGCGCGTTGGTAGATATAAGCTCAACAAGAGACTCCGTCTTGGAGTTAGAATCGTTGGTCTTAAATCAGCTGACGACGTTATTAGTAGCGACGGCGAAATTTTGGCTACCGCTGGTCAAATTATTACCAAGGCACAAGCTGAAAGCATTCAAGATGCCGGCGTGAACGAATTCTACGCTGATATCAACGGTCAAAGACATAAAATTATCGCTAACAACGTAGTTAACTTTAAGGAAGTTACGGGCAAAGCTCCCGAAGCTTTCGGCTTGCTTAAATACGTTTATTTCCCCACGCTCGAATTCTCTAAGCTCGTGGCTGACACCGCTAAAGAACAAGGCGTTGAAAATACTGCGGAAATCTTAAAGAAAGAAATCAACGATATTTTCTATCTCGAAGACAGAAGCGCGCTTGGTGACGACGCTAAGCCTGAAGATAAGAAAAACGACGAAAAGGCAAAAGAAATCAGAATTAAGTTCATCAACGCTTGCTTGTGCTTCTACGACCTTATGGACAAAGAAGAATTCAAGCTTGACGCTGAGCTTAGAAAAATTCTCCGTCCGTTGATGGAAAAACTTAACCATAAACATATCACTGTTGACGATATAGTTGCTTCTGTATCTGTTAACCTTGATTTGAACTTCGGTATTAACACCGTTGACAATATCGACCACTTGGGCAACCGTCGTGTTCGTTCAGTTGGTGAACTTTTACAAAACCAATTCCGTATCGGTATTGCAAGACTTGAAAGAGTTATCAAGGAAAGAATGGCAACCCAAGATCCTAAGGACGTTTCGCCCCAAGGTCTTATCAACGTTCGTCCCGTAAGCTCTGCTATTAAGGAATTCTTCGGTTCATCACAACTTTCACAATTTATGGACCAAACCAACCCCATCGCAGAACTTACCCACAAGAGAAAATTATCTGCATTAGGACCTGGCGGTCTTAACCGTGACCGTGCAACGTTTGAAGTTCGTGACGTTCACCACTCACACTACGGCAGAATGTGTCCGATAGAAACCCCTGAAGGTCAAAACATCGGTCTTATCACGTCACTCGCTGCTTTTGCAAAGGTTAATGAATTCGGCTTTATCGAATCTCCTTATAGAAAGATTGAGCACACTATGAACGAAGACGGAACGATTGAAACTATCGTTACCGAACACGTTGACTACTTAACTGCAGACGAAGAAGATAATTACACCGTTGCGCAAGCAAACGAACCACTTATCGACAACAAATATTTCGTTAACAGCCGTGTTTCTTGCAGACGCAGGGAAGATATTACTGAAGACGTTAAAGAGAAAATGGACTACATGGACGTTTCTCCCAAACAGCTCATTTCGGTTGCAACTGCGCTCATTCCGTTCTTGGAAAACGACGATACCAACCGTGCACTCATGGGCTCTAACATGCAACGTCAAGCAGTTCCACTTCTTTGTCCTGAAAACGCTATCGTTGCTACTGGTATTGAAAGACGTATCGCTTACGACTCTGGCGTAATGATTAACGCTGCTAATGCAGGTATCGTTAAGTCTGTTGCAAGCGACCAAATCGTAGTAACTGAAGACGACGGCACTGAAAGAAAATACGTATTAAAGAAATTTGAACGCTCTAACCAAGGTACTTGCTTAAATCAAAGACCTATCGTTGACAAGGGCGAAAGAATAGAAAAAGGTCAAACCATTGCGGACGGACCTTCAACCAAGAACGGCGAACTTGCACTCGGTAGAAATATTCTTGTCGGCTTCATGAGCTGGGAAGGCTATAACTACGAAGACGCTATTTTGCTTTCTGAAAAACTCGTTCGTGAAGACGTGTTCACCACTATTCACATTGAAGAACACGAAATTGAAGCAAGAGACACCCGTCTTGGCGAAGAAGAAATCACTCGTGATATTCCCAACGTTGGTGAAGACGCGCTTAAAGATCTTGACGAAGACGGTATCGTTAGAATCGGTGCTGAAGTAAACAGTGGTGACATTCTCGTTGGTAAGGTTACTCCTAAGGGTGAAACCGAACTTACTCCCGAAGAAAGATTGCTCCGTGCAATTTTCGGCGAAAAGGCTAGGGAAGTTAGAGATACTTCACTTAAAGTTCCGCACGGCGAAGGTGGTATCGTTGTAGACGTTAAGATATTCACGCGCGCAAATAAAGACGAACTTTCTCCCGGCGTTAACAAACTCGTTAGAGTTTATATCGCTCAAAAGAGAAAGATTTCAATCGGCGATAAGATGGCAGGTCGTCACGGAAACAAGGGTGTTATTTCAAGAATTTTACCCGAATCTGACATGCCCTTTATGGCAGACGGCACGCCCTTACAAATCGTTCTTAACCCGCTCGGCGTTCCTTCACGTATGAACATCGGTCAAGTGCTCGAAGTGCACTTAGGCCATGTATGTAAACAACTCGGCTGGAAGATTGCAACGCCTGTATTCGACGGTGCAACCGAAAGCGATATTAAAGAACTCTTAAAAGAAAACAATATAGTTAACCCCGACGGCGAAGTTGACGGAAAGATTCAACTTTACGACGGAAGAACTGGCGAACCGTTTGAAAATAGAGTTACCGTTGGTCAAATGTATATGATTAAGCTTATCCACTTGGTTGACGACAAGATTCACGCGCGTTCTACCGGTCCTTACAGCTTAGTAACCCAACAACCGCTCGGCGGTAAAGCCCAATTCGGCGGACAACGTTTCGGTGAAATGGAAATTTGGGCACTCGAAGCTTACGGTGCAGCACATATCTTACAAGAAATTCTTACCGTTAAGTCTGACGATATCGTTGGTAGAGTTAAGACTTACGAATCTATCGTTAAAGGAACTAATATCAGTGAACCAGGTATTCCAGAAGCATTTAAGGTATTGCTCAAAGAATTACAATCATTGGCACTTGATATGAAAGTTCTTACTGAAAACAAAGAAGAACTCGCTATCAAAGATCTTATCGAAAGCGATAGTGACGACATGCCCTTTATCCGTGAAAAAGAAGACCGCGAAGAAGTGGTTATCGACGAATTTGACACCGAAGAAGTGCCTGAAACTATTTTTGAAGACAATGAAACGGTTGATATTGACGACGAATTTGGCTTTGACGCAAACTCAATGTTTGAAGATGACGACGACGAAATTGACACCAGCATTCCCGATGGCGATTTGCTTGACGATTTTGACGACGAACTTGACATTGACGACGATTTTGATGCGGATAACGAATAATAAAAGGGGGATATAATAATTATGTATGAACTTAACAATTTTGATTCAATTCAAATAGGAGTTGCATCTCCCGAAAAAATCAGAGAATGGTCTTACGGCGAAGTTACCAAAGCCGAAACCATTAACTACAGAACGCAAAAACCCGAAATGGGCGGTCTTTTCTGTGAAAGAATTTTTGGACCGACTAAGGACTGGGAATGCCACTGCGGTAAGTATAAACGTATCCGCTATAAAGGCGTAATCTGCGACAAGTGTGGCGTAGAAGTTACCAAGTCTAAAGTTCGTCGTGACAGAATGGGTCACATTGAACTTGCTGCTCCCGTTTCACATATTTGGTATTTCAAGGGCGTTCCTTCAAGAATTGGTTTAATGCTCGACATGAGCCCCAAATCTTTGGAACAAGTGCTTTATTTTGCCTGCCACGTCGTTTTAGATCCCGGCACGGTTGAAGAATTACAATATAAGCAAGTTATCAACGACAGAGAAAAGTTGGAGATGGAAGAAAAATACGGCATCGGCTCGTTCAAAACGGGTATGGGTGCGGAAGCCATCAAAGAACTTTTAATGGCGATTGACCTTGACAAAGAAAGCGCAGAAACCAAGAAAATCATTGAAGAAAACGTTTCTGGTCAACGCAGAATCCGTGCGGTTAAGAGAATAGAAATTATCGAATCTTTCAGAAAGAGTGGCAACCGCCCCGAATGGATGATTTTAGACGTTCTTCCCGTAATCCCGCCAGAACTCCGCCCAATGGTATTGCTTGACGGCGGAAGATTTGCAACCAGTGACCTTAACGACCTTTATCGTCGTGTAATTAACAGAAACAACCGTTTGAAAAAGTTGATGGAACTCGGTGCGCCCGAACTCATCATCAGAAACGAAAAGAGAATGCTCCAAGAAGCTGTTGACGCACTTATCGACAACGGCAGAAAGGGCAAGGCTATCACTGGTGCAGGAAACAGAGAACTCAAATCACTCTCTGGCATGCTCCGTGGTAAGCAAGGTCGTTTCCGTCAAAACCTTTTGGGTAAACGTGTTGACTACTCTGGCCGTTCAGTTATAGTAGTAGGACCTGAACTCAAGCTTTATCAATGTGGTTTGCCTAAGGAAATGGCTATTGAATTATTCAAGCCGTTCGTTATGAAAAGACTTGTTGAAAGCAACGTTTGTCATAACATTAAAAACGCAAAACGTACCGTTGAACGCGGTAAGGCAGTCGTTTGGGACGTGTTGGAAGAAGTTATTAAAGACCACCCCGTTATGCTCAACCGTGCGCCTACGCTTCACAGATTGTCAATTCAAGCGTTCGAGCCTGTTCTTATCGAAGGTAGAGCAATTAAGCTTCACCCGTTAGTTTGTGGCGCATTCAACGCCGACTTCGACGGTGACCAAATGGCAGTTCACGTACCTTTGTCAGTTGAAGCGCAAGCGGAAGCAAGATTCTTGATGCTTGCATCAAACAACATCTTGAAGCTTTCTGACGGTAAGCCCGTAATGTCTCCTTCTCAAGACATGGTTATGGGTGCATATTACCTTACCTTTATAAAGAAGGAAATTGGCAAAGAATATAACGGCAAAATTTACGGTGTGCCCGAATATACCGTTTCTTACACTTCACCTGAAGAAGCTATCACCGCATATCAAACCAAGAGAATCGGTTTGCAAGACGAAATTATCGTTCGTCGTACGGTAGAAGTTGACGGTGAAAAGGTTACCGGTAGAGTTAAAACTACGGTAGGTAAGATTATATTCAACGAAGCAATCCCGCAAGATTTAGGTTTTGTTGAAAGAAAAACTAAAGAAGATTTCTTAAAATACGAAATAGATAAACTTACTGGCAAGAAAGACTTGCAAAAAATCGTTGGCGCATGCTTTAAGCGTCGTGGTGCAAGCTGTGCTGCTGACGTGCTTGATAAGATTAAAGCTTTAGGCTTTAAATATTCAACTATCGGCGCGATTACGACCAGCGTATTCGACATGCACATGCCTAAGGAAAAGAAAGAAATCTTAAAAGAAGCAGAAGAACACGTATTGAAGGTAGAAGGTCTTTACAAGAAGGGCTTCATCACCGACGATGAAAGATACAAGAAAGTCGTTTCTATTTGGAAAAAAGCAACCGACGATATCACCGAAAAGCTTATGGGTACGCTCGATGCAGGTAACCCGATTCTTATGATGGCTAACTCTGGTGCGCGTGGTTCTAAAGACCAAATTAAACAGCTCGCAGGTATGCGTGGACTTATGACCGACCCGTACGGTAAAACCATCGAAGTTCCGGTTAAATCATGCTTCCGTGAAGGACTTTCAGTTCTCGAATACTTCATTTCTTCACACGGTGGACGTAAAGGTCTTGCCGATACCGCACTTAAGACGGCAGACTCTGGGTACCTTACCCGTCGTCTCGTTGACGTTTCACAAGAAGTTATCGTTAAGGAAGACGATTGCTTTGCAAACGTAGGCGAAGCCGTTAAGGGCGTAAAAGTTACCGCTATTAAGGACGCTTCTGGTGAAGTTATCGAAGGTCTCCGCGACAGAATCGCAGGTAGATTTACCGTTAACGATATTATCGTAGACGGAAACGTTTTAGTTAAAGCTAACGAAATGATTACCGAAGATGATGCAGACGCAATCGTTAAGGCTGGCATTGAAGAAGTTGAAATCAGAAGCATCTTCACTTGTAAGTCAAAGACTGGCGTATGTGCAAAATGTTACGGTAAAAACATGTCAAATAACAATCCCGTTCAAATTGGTGAAGCAGTTGGTATTATCGCTGCACAATCAATCGGTGAACCGGGTACTCAGCTTACCATGCGTACGTTCCACACCGGTGGTATCGCATCTACGGGCGACATTACGCAAGGTCTTCCCAGAGTTGAAGAACTCTTTGAAGCGCGTAAGCCCAAGCACGCAGCAATCGTTTGTGAACACAGCGGTTTAGTTGAGATTGAAGAAAAAGATAAGATTATTCACGTTATCGTTAAACTTGACGACGGTAGCAAGCCTGAAGATTACGTAATTCCGTTCGGCACGGGCGTAATCGTTAAGACTGGTGACAGGGTAGAACCCGGTACAATTTTGACCAACGGTTCAGTATATCCGCAAGATATATTAAAGACCAAAGGTATCAAGGGCGTTCAGGACTATATCCTTAAGGAAATCCAAAGCGTTTACCGTTCACAAGGCGTTGACATCAACGACAAGCACGTTGAAATTATCGTTCGTGAAATGATGAAGAAAGTTCAAGTTGAAAATCCCGGTGGAACGGATATTCTTCCCGGTGAAAAGCTTGACGTTCATAAGTTTGAAGAAGAAACGATTAACGCACTCGAAAACGGACTCGTTCCGCCCCAAGGTAAGAGAATTCTTCTTGGTATCACGAAGGCTGCGCTTGCAAAAGAAAGCTTCTTGTCAGCAGCATCATTCCAAGAAACCGCAAGAGTTCTTACCGAAGCTGCAATCAAGAACAAGGTTGACCCGCTTATCGGCTTAAAGGAAAACGTAATTATCGGTAAGCTTATTCCTGCTGGTACAGGTATTAAGCAATACAAAAACGTTTCTCCGTTGCATTTGCAAAAGGCAGAAGATAGCGAAAGCGAGTTTAACGCTTAAAAAAACACCAAAACGGCAAGTATTTGGTTGACTAAATAGCTAATATTTGGTAAAATTATAATTCGGCGGGATTAATTTCCCGCCAACAAAAAAAGTTTCTAAAACGGGAATTTCCGAATCCGTTTTCTGAATATCGAAAAATTTAAGGAGGTGCGATATGCCAACAATTCAACAGTTAATCAGACAAGGCAGAGAGAAAGCTACTTTCAAATCAAAATCACCCGCATTGGACGAATGTCCCCAAAAGCGTGGCGTTTGTTTGTCAGTTACTACTACTACGCCTAAGAAACCTAACTCAGCTCTTCGTAAGATAGCTCGTGTTCGTTTGACAAACAAGGCTGAAGGTATCGTTTACATCCCCGGTGAAGGTCACAACCTTCAAGAACACAGCTCTGTTCTTATCCGTGGCGGAAGAGTAAAAGACTTACCTGGTGTAAGATACCACATTATTCGTGGCGCACTTGATACTGCAGGCGTTGCAAAACGTCGTCAAGCAAGATCAAAATACGGCGCAAAGAGACCTAAATAAGTTTAATTAAATTTAGAAATTTATTTAGCACAAAAAAGACACCTACTTATAATCGGTATTCGGAAAATTAACCCGATTTAGTAGGCAGTATGTCGAAAGACAGAAGGTTCGCTACCACAAGAGTGGCAAGCGATAGCTGTACTGAACTAAGGGTTTACCCTTAAATCGTGCTTATGAGGAAAATTAAGCACAAAAAATTTAAAGGAGGATTTAATTATGCCAAGAAGAGGCAATATTGCAAAAAGAGACGTTTTGCCCGATCCCGTGTATAACGATAAGGTTGTAACCAAACTTATCAACCAAGTTATGCTCGACGGTAAAAAGGGTATAGCGCAAGGCATCGTTTACGACGCGTTTACTGCAGCAGCTGAAAAGGTCGCTCAAGACCCCAAGGAAATGTTCGTTCAAGCGCTCAACAACATCATGCCTATGGTAGAAGTAAAAGCAAGGAGAGTTGGTGGTGCTAACTATCAAGTACCTATCGAAATCCGTGCTGAAAGAAGACAAACACTCGCAATCAGATGGTTAGTTGCAGCAGCAAGAAAGAGAGGCGAAAGAGAAATG
>JAZTZE010000038.1:0-69988 GCA_045637285.1 Christensenellaceae bacterium
TTTAATTAAACAAGGAAAAGTCTGATTTTTAAGAATTTTTCCCCGCAACAAATCCCGTAGACCAAGCTATCTGAAGGTTATACCCACCAGTATACGCATCAAGATCTAAAACTTCACCCGCAAAAAACAGCCCTTTAACCAATTTACTTTCCATAGTTTTTGGGTTAATTTCTTTAACACACACTCCGCCTGCAGTTACGATAGCTTCTTCTATCGAACGAAGCTTTTTTACCCCAAACGTAAGGTTTTTAAGCGCAAATATTATTTTAGCTCTTTGTTCTACCGTAATTTCACTACAATTTTTATTACCACTGACACCCGCTTGCCTTAAAACCACGTCAATCATGGCCTTAGGAAGAAGCGCGCGCATAGCAGAAGACAAGTTTTTAACGTTATTTTCCTTAAACTCGGTTATTAACCGCTTATCAAGCGTTTGCTCGTCGAGCG
The DNA here is from genome assembly GCA_045637285.1 of Christensenellaceae bacterium. Taxonomy (GTDB): domain Bacteria; phylum Bacillota; class Clostridia; order Christensenellales; family Borkfalkiaceae; genus UBA1259. Next base: position 448 of record JAZTZE010000038.1, read on the forward strand.
CAGGCTTTAAGTCGATCACGATTTTTATGTTTGACAAATCTTTCCTATTAATTACTGCTGAACAAGATAAAACAATAGGACCTGAAACACCAAAATGGGTAAACAGCATTTCACCAAAATCAGTATATAAGACCTTATTGTCTAAAAGTGCAGAAAGACTAACGTTTTTTAATGAAACGCCTTGCATTTCAATAAAATCACTACCTTTAAGCTCTATTCCAACCAACGACGGACAAAGGTCAACAATAGAGTGACCAACCCCCTTAGCAAACTTATAACCGTCACCGGTGCTCCCCGTCAAAGGATAAGAAATTCCACCGGTGCAAACTATCACGCTATCACAATTATAAACTTGCCCGTTTGAAACCACACCTTCAACTTGACCGCAATTAATCAAAATTTTTTCCACCGTTTGATTAAGCTTAATCTCAACACATTCTTTCTTTAACAATTTTTCAAGAGTTTTAGTAACGTCGCTTGCCTTATCGCTTTGCGGAAACACTCTATTGCCACGCTCAATCTTTAAACTTAAGCCGTTTTCTTCAAACAAATTCATTAGTTCTTTACTTGAAAAAACGTTTATTGCACCAAACAAAAATTTAGCATTGGAAACAACGCCGTTCAAAAACTCACGGCCATCAACCGACGTGGTAAGGTTACACCTACCTTTACCCGTTATGTACAGTTTCTTGCCTAATTTCTCGTTTTTCTCAAGTAAAATTACTTCATTCCCATTTAACGCGGAAGAATATGCGGAAATCATGCCCGCAGGACCACCGCCTATAACTATAACTCTATGCATTTTTCACTTACTTCTTTAATTTTATTAAAATCCGTTTTATTAAAAAGTATGGGCGTTACACTAACGTAACCCTGTTCAACCCACACAACGTCGCAATCCTGATCGTTCTGATCGTGGAAAAGCCTTTCTCCAACCAACTGGTATTGACCATTGCCCATATCTATGTATCTATCAGAATAAATTTGTTTGCCAAGTTTAGTAAACTTAACGCCTTTAATTTGGTCAAAAGAACACTCTGGAAAGTTAATATTCCAAATATCGCCAGAGTTAGAAACCGCAAGCAAACTATTAACTATTTTAAGTGCGTATTCAGCATGCAAGCTAAAGTCGTTTTGCTCTAAATTAAAAGCCGAAAAAGCAAACGCAACGTCACCAAAAAAAGAAGCTTCGCACGCAATTCCAACAGTTCCTGAATACAATGTATCTGAGCCCAAATTATGCCCCTTATTTATACCCGCAATTACAACGTCCGCATGAAAATCAGGAAAATTTAATTTCGCAAACTTAATACAATCAACCGGCGTTCCCGTAATAGCAAAAGCTTTGCAACCTTTTATATCAAAAACTTCTCTTACAAAAAAGTTTTTAAAAAAGGTTAACGAGTGCGATGCTCCCGACCTGTTACCGTCCGGTGCCACAACAAGAACGTTGTGCCCGTTTTCAACAAGCACTTCCGCCATTTGCGTTAATCCCTTACAATTAATACCATCGTCATTACACAAAATTACGTTCATATTCACCAATTATGTCAAACATAATGATATTAATTATCACTACGTTTTTTCTTTTTTATTTTAAATTTGTTACGAAGCGTTGATTCAATACGTTCGCCCTTTTTATAAATTATAACGGCAACAACGACCGTCAACACGAAAAACGCTATCCATAGCAATATTCCCCACCATGTGTTATAAGGAATTATACTATTATTCATTGAATACGAGCAAACAAACACAGTTATTATTCTCGTAACAAAAATCATTATCGTAAAAAAACAAATGCTCATAGACGTTATACCGCAAACGAAGCACAACAAATCGTCAGGAAAAAAAGGAAATAAAAACATGAAAGTTAGCGCAATTTTATCTTTCCCCTTAATCTTATTGAGCCATTTATTTAGATTTTCCTCGCCAAATAGCCACCTTGCAATCCTTACGCCAAACACTCTTCCTAAAAAGAACGCCAACATAGAGCCGAGAATAATGCCAACGCAACTAAATAGTGAGCCTTTAAACGCACCAAACAACAACACTCCTGCACCAACTGTTATAAACGATGGAATAGGAAGTATTACTACTTGCAAAAACTGCATAACTATAAAGAGCACAACAGCATAACCGCCAAACGACGATATATACTCTCTAAAGTCTTCAACGCTGTCAATTTTATCCAAAAAACCTGTAATTTTAATAAAATAAAGCGAAAACGTTACCAATGAAATAGCAGCAACAAACAGCACGAGCAACTTATAAACCGTTTTTTTTGCCTTGTTTAGAAATGTTATAGCAAGAACTGTTAATGCCGATATCACGCTTACTGACACTGCAATAATAACGTTTGAATAAATATACCAAAACCCGTCGTTAAACGTTTCTATATACAGCACGCTAAATACAATGCCTACACAGCCAAGCATGCTAATTAATATTATATATAATATTTCTTTAAGCAAATTTAACTTTCTATAATTATACATAATATTATTATATTACTTTATATGGAAAGTTATCCGTCACACCAAGTCGTTTGTCTGCAATTTTTTATATTCACTTACAGCTATTTTATCACAACGATTATTGTTTTCGTTGTCAGAATGCCCTTTAACCTTAATAAAATTAACTTTATGATTATTGGTTAACTCAACAAGCTCTTTCCACAAATCAACGTTCTTAACGTCTTTTTTGCCAGCCGTTCGCCAACCATTCATTTGCCAAGACAATATCCAATTTTGATTATATGCATCAACAACGTATTGCGAATCACTATAAACGTCCACTTCACACTTTTCTTTTAACGCCTTAAGCCCTACAATAACAGCAAGAAGCTCCATGCGGTTATTAGTAGTTTGCTCTTCTGCTCCACTAATAATTTTTTCCACACCATTATATGACAAAATTGCGCAATACCCGCCCACACCGGGATTACCACTGCACGCACCGTCAGTATATAACACCACCTTTTTCATTATAATTTTTCAAGTTCCTCCGCCCTTTTTATGCAAGCTTCTATCGCTTTGTCCGTAATACTTGCAATATCATTTTGTTCATAAACTTTTATAGCTTCTATAGTAGTTCCACCTTTACTACAAACAGCATTGATAAGTTCATCGAGAGTTTTGTCGCTATTTGCAAGAACCATTTTACCCGCACCAATCATAGTGTTTGTTGCAAGAAGTTTGGCGTTTTCATAAGATAGCCCGTTTTTAACGCCACTTTCAATTATTCCTTTTAAAAACAAATAAAAATAAGCAGGAGAACTGCCGCTAACGCCCGTAACAGCATTAAGATCTTGTTCATCAACAAGCGCAACGCTTGCAAATGAAGAAAGAAGATTCTTAACGAATTCAACGTCTGTTTGTTCGCAATAATCACTAACGTCAACACCAACCGCCCCACAACCGATAGAACAAGGCGTGTTAGGCATGCACCTTGCAATCTTAGCATTAGGGAAAACGTTTTTAATCTTTGATTTTTTAACGCCCGCCATTATAGAAATAAATTTATCACAATCAGCACCTTTAACGCCTTGTAAAACAGCATCTAAACTCTGTGGTTTTATGGCAAAAAGCACAAATTCTGCTTGATTAACGACAAAAAAGTTATCATTAGTTACCGAAACGCCAAGTTGACTAATTTTATCAAGAGCACACTGATTAACGTCGCTGACAATAATGTCACAAGGTAAAAGTTTTTTTCCGTTAATCGCACCATTTATAATTGCTGACGACATAAAGCCTGCGCCAATTACACCTAATTTAAATTTCTTTTTCATTTTTCACCTAATATCGCTTAAATTTATTTGACTAAAATTAAGATTTAGTATATAATCGTATATGTTTTTAGGGGAGTGGCTCAATTGGTAGAGCAGCGGTCTCCAAAACCGCCGGTTGCGTGTTCGAGTCGCGTCTCCCCTGCCAGATACCAATCACTTCATGTGATTGGTATTTTTATTTTTTAAAACTACAATATATATTTTACAGTAAATTTATATTTAAGTCAATCAATATTAAAAATTCAACGAAAGAAGAGAATGAAAATTTCATTCTCTTCTTTTTTATATAAAATATATAATTATAAAGCAAAAGCGTTAAACGTTTCTCGCAAAAAATTCATAATCTTCCTTAAAGCGCAAATAAAGCAACAATTTAAGGCGTTAATTATAGAGAAACGATTAATTGTGCTACACATAATAATATCTATAATCACATGTATTTTTCAAACAATACGCGATTTAACTCTTCGATTTTTGAAAGTGATGTTTCGCTTAAATGTGAAAGCTTAAAATTAAGCTTTAGAGCATCGTATTTTACTTTACATATATTCTTAAAAGCAAGCAACTCCACCCCATCAACAACACTATGTTTCTCAACCAACGACTTTAATTCTTTTACGTTTTTCTCATCATCGTTTAACGTAGGAATTATAACCTGCCTTATGGTTGTTTTAATTTTCTTTGCTTCAAGCACGTTTAAAAACTCTAAAACTCTATCAAGGCTACACCCAACGTGTTGTTGATACTGTTCGTTATTGGTGTATTTAACGTCTAACAACACCCTATCAGTACAGTCAAGCAGGTTTAAAACGTCATTATTCAACATACTACCCGAAGTATCCAAACAAGTATTTATTCCATTTTCATGGCACAAATCAAAAAGTTCTTTAACAAAGCACGCCTGCAATAACGGCTCGCCACCGGAAACGGTTACGCCACCCCTTTCACCAAAGTATTCTTTAAGTCGCAACGCTTTTTCAACAACCACACTCGGCTCGTAGCTTTCCCCTACGTTCATTTGCCAAGTTTCAGGATTGTGACAGCACGAGCAACGTAAATTACAGCCTTGCATAAAAACGACCATTCTTATTCCCGGTCCATCAACCGTGCCCAAACTTTGAAAAGAATTTATATATCCTTTCGCCATATTATAATCCTTGGTGGAACGTTCTTGAAATTACTTCTTTTTGTTGCTCTCTCGAAAGCTTGTTAAAGTTTACCGCATATCCCGAAACTCTTATGGTCAAATTGGGATATTCTTCAGGATTTTCATAAGCTTTAATTAACGTTTCACGATTTAATACGTTAACGTTAATGTGGTGAGCTTTTTTAGCAAAATAACCGTCTAAAACGCCTACGAGATTATCAACTCTCGTGTCAAAATCCTTTCCGAGCGCATCAGGAGTTATCGAGAAAGTATTAGAAATACCATCACGACAGTTGTTGTAAGAAATTTTCGCAACAGAGTTAAGCGATGCAAGTGCACCGTTAGTTTCTCGGTTATGCATTGGATTTGCACCAGGAGCAAACGGTTGCCCGTTAGCTCTTCCGTCAGGAGTTGCACCCGTATTCTTGCCGTAAGTTACGTTACTAGTTATAGTTAACACAGATAACGTGTGAATAGCATTCCTATATGCAGGAGTTTTTCTCAATTCACAAATAACCTTTTCGGTTAAGTCTTTAGCAATATCGTCAACCCTGTCATCGTCGTTACCAAACTTAGGAAAATCTCCGTCAACGTTAAAGTCAACAATATATCCTTCTTCATTCTTAATCGGCTTAACGTTTGCATATTTTATAGCACTTAACGAATCGGTAATAACTGAAAGACCTGCAACGCCAAAAGCCATAAAACGTTCGACTTCAGTATCATGCAATGCCATTTGAGTCTTTTCATACGCGTATTTATCATGCATATAGTGAATAACGTTCATAGTATTCACGTAAAGCTTACAAAGCCACTTTAAATATTTATTTAATCTTTCCTGAACGTCGTTAAAATCAAGCTTTTCGCTGTCAATAACCGACATTTTAGGTCCGATATGAATATTACTCGTAGTATCATAACCACCATTGATAGCAATAAGCAAAAGCTTTGCAAGGTTACAACGAGCACCGAAAAATTGCATTTGCTTGCCCACCTTCATTGCAGAAACACAGCATGCAATAGCATAATCATCACCGTATATTGGGCGCATAACGTCGTCGTTTTCATACTGAATAGAATCGGTATCAATAGACACTTTCGCGCAGAACTTTTTAAAGCTTGAAGGTAAATTGTTAGACCATAACACAGTTAAATTTGGTTCAGGTGAAGAACCAAGCGTGTATAAAGTGTTCAAGATTCTATAACTGCTCTTGGTTACGAGCGTTCTGCCATCTTCGCCCATACCGCCAACAGCTTCAGTAATCCACATAGGATCTCCACCAAAAAGCTCGTTATATTCAGGAGTCCTTAAATGTCTTGCCATGCGCAACTTCATAACGAAATCGTCAATCAATTCCTGCGCTTGTTCTTCGCTCAAAACACCGTTTAAAATATCACGTTCAATATAAATATCAAAAAACGTGCTAACTCTTCCGAGCGACATAGCTGCGCCATTTTGTTCTTTAATTGCACCAAGATATGCAAAATAAGTCCATTGTATAGCTTCTCTCGTGTTTTTAGCAGGCTTGCTAATATCGTAGCCATACGAAGCCGCCATCTCTTTCAAATAGCCTAAAAAGGCAATTTGTTGATACAATTCTTCGTCTAAACGAATCAAATCAACATCAAGGTTACTTTCAGAAATTTTAGCTTTATCTAATTTTTTGCATCTAATCAACTCATCAACGCCATAAAGCGCAACACGACGGTAATCACCAATAATTCTTCCTCTGCCGTACGCATCAGGAAGCCCCGTTATAACGTGACATTTTCTCGCCAAACGCATCTCGTCAGTATATGCGCGATAAACACCGTCGTTATGAGTCGTTCTGTATTTAAATTCAGTTTTTACTTTGTCGCTTAATTTATAGCCGTAAGCTTCACACGCCTGCTTAACCATGCGCATTCCACCAAAAGGATTAACCCCCCTTCTTAATGGCGCACTAGTTTGAAGCCCGACAATAATTTCGTTTTCTTTATCAAGGTAGCCCGGAGCGTAACTCGTAAGCGAAGAAACAGTGTTTGTATCAACGTCTAAAACACCGCCTTTTGCTCTTTCTTCAGCAAAGAGTATATTCAGCTTTTCCATAAGCTTTTTAGTCCTTTCGGTCGCCCCTTTTAAAAAGCTTGCGTCACCTTCAAATGGAGCGTAATTTAGCTGGATAAAATTTCTAACGTTAATTTCGTTTTGCCACATCCCACTTTTAAATCCTTTCCAATTAGCGTGTTCCATAAAAAACCTCCTAAACAAAAAAAGGGCAATCCAAATCATTGGATTGCCCAGACGGTCGGCTAAATAAGCATACATTCCCCTGCGGTAATCCGCAAAATCCGTCAGTCATGTATCTTGACTAAATTATAACACCATTATCAAACGTTGTCAAGCAAAAAATATATTTCCACACACACGGCAGAATAAAATTTATTTATTGAAAGTCTTCAAATGCTTTAAGTCCAACAACGTTGTCTACCGGAAGAGAGAATAATACGCCATGCGCATCCGTATTGTTGCCAGCTTTTTCCATTATGGCTTTCATTATAGCATCTCTTGATTCTCTTAACGCTATAATATGAACTAATTCTTTTTCTTCACTAATAGTAACGCCAAAAAATTTAGCAATTTTTGCACCCGTGCCTTTAGCTCTTAAAACCGTTCCGCCATTTGCACCAGCAGAGCGCGCCGCATCCATAACGAGATCGGTATTTCCTTTATCAACGAGTGCTATAATCATTACTATTTTACTATCGGTATTAGACATATTGTCATCCTCCTTTTTTACAATTGGTTGTTCGCCCGCAAAATATTTCAACGACGAACTGCCACCAAAACTATCAACGGGAATAAATGCCACAACGCCGTTCCCCGCAGCAGATATATCCATTTCCATACGCAAATCTTTAACCAAAGCCGGAATTTGTTCACAGCGAATCATTGCGTTAAACATAATTTGCTCGGTTTTTTCAATACCAAGTATATCCAAAACGCTTTGAGATGCAGTGCCGTTACATAATAAACTTATAACGTTCTCAACGTTATGCTTACGGAAAAAATCCAAATAAATTTCTGCATATTCTCTTTTGGTTATTGTAACCATGAATTTCAAACCTTTCATTTCACACCACCTACTCGATAATTTCTTCTTTAGGTTGCGCTTCAACCTGTTGTTTTTTAAGCTTAGACATTTTAATTTTATAAATCAAACCGAGAATTTGAATAGTTATCAACGGAGTCATAGCAACCATTGCCACTACACCAAAGCCTTCAGTCGCAATATCCCCGCCAACAGCACCACAAACCCCAAGTGCAAGTGGCATTAAAAAGCTTGCAGTCATCGCTCCCGAAGCAACACCACCGGAGTCAAACGCTATAGCCGTAAACATATCCGGCACAACGAACGTTAAAACAAGCGCAATTAAATATCCGGGAATTAAAAAATACATAATAGGGATATTTAAAAGTATCCTAAGCATTGCCAAGCCTACGGACATTGCAACGCCAATCATAAGGCTAGTTCTAAGTGCTTTTTTAGGAATAGCACCCGACGTAAGTTCAAAAACCTGCTTAGTTAAAACGTGCACTGCGGGTTCAGCGGCAACAACGTAATAACCGATAATCATACCAATAGGCACAATAATCCAGTTGTAAGCCTTTTGCGCGCCAATAAATGCACCGATTTCGCTACCGACAGGCAAGAAACCGACGTTAACACCCATTAAAAATAAAACCAAGCCAACGTAAGTATAAAGCACGCCAACAAGAATTTTTTTGATGGATTGAGCAGACATTTTTGCACCAAATATCTGAAATATGAAGAAAAACGCAACTATTGGAAGCAACGCAATAGCAACTTCTTCCATATATTCAGGCAAAGCGTGAGCAAAAGAACCGAATAAAACCTTTGAGTTTTCCGGATTAATTATTTGTTCTGTAGACGCTTCGATACTATCCGGCTTAAATATAATGCCTAAAATCATTACTGAAATAATAGGACCAATCGAACAAAGCGCGGTTAAACCAAACCCGTCACTTTCCGCATCCTTATCGCTTCTAAGCGAAGCAACACCAGTACCTATAGCAATAATAAATGGAACACTCATAGGCCCTGTTGTTACCCCACCAGCATCAAACGCAAGCGGAATAAACGACTTTGGAACAAAGAACGATAGCACGAACACCGCAATATAAAAAATAATAAGTAACACCGAAAGCCTAAGTTTTAAAACTATTCTTAAGAAAGCAACAACCAAAAAGACACCAACACCCACCCCAACGGTGATTATCAAAGTCCAAGGTTCAATAGTGTTAGAAAGCTGGGTTGCAAGCACCTGCAAGTCAGGTTCGGACACGGTAATAAGCACGCCAACGATAAAACATACAGGAATAATTATCCAGATTTTTTTGGTTTTCATTACCGATGTACCAACGTATTCACCAATAGGCGTCATTGCAGTATCTGCACCTAAGGTAAATAGCCCCATACCAACAACGGCAGCTATTGCGCCGAATATGAAGGATAAAAATTTTCCACTATCAAGCGGAACGATTAAAAAACACAAAACGAGAACTATCGCCGTTATTGGTAAAACAGACGAAAATGCTTCTTTAACTTTTGCTGAAATAATGGTTCGGTCTTGCCTGAGTACGTAAGAGCGTTTTTTCAATGACAGTCTCCTTTTTGTTATTAACGTAAGTTTTTGACTAAACAATCGTTATATTTACGTTGGGAATATTATACCAAACACCAAATGATTTTGTCAAGCAGTATTTGTTTTAACATTTTAATACTAAAACAACTTTAACGAAAATTAAAATTATAAAATTTAATTTCAATGCTTTTTCAATCTTTCTTAATTATAATCTTATTTGGGTATTTTTTAACTATTTATAACTTAAACTTTTAGTTAAACAATATTCCATTAATTAATATAATATACGCCGTTATTTTTTGACATTAAATCTCGGCTGTGATATAATTGAAAAGATTAAATAAAAAGGGGCAAAAAATGTTAGAACTTAGAAATATCACAAAGGCTTATAAAACCAAGTCTGGCGACGTTAGGGCACTCAACAACTTATCTCTCACCTTCCCTTCCACCGGTTTGGTTTTTATAACTGGTAAAAGTGGTTGCGGTAAAACGACGCTCTTAAACGTAATCGGCGGTTTAGACGATTATGATAGTGGCGAAATTTTGTTGTTAGGAAAATCCTTCAAGAATTTTTCTGCGGGCGACTTAAACGATTATCGTAACACTTTCATTGGTTTCATATTCCAAGAATATAACGTACTTACTGAATTTTCTGTTGAAAAAAACATTGAAATCGCAATGGAACTTCAAGGCTTGAAAACCAACGAAGCAGAAGTTGACGAATTATTAAAGCAAGTTGAAATAGATGGATTAAGAAAGCGCAAACCTTCTGAATTATCAGGCGGACAAAGACAACGTTTGGCAATCGCAAGAGCGTTGGTTAAAAATCCACGCATCATCATGGCAGACGAACCTACTGGTGCATTAGATAGCAACACTGGTATTCAAGTTTTAGAAACGCTCAAAAAGCTTTCTAAAGACAAATTAATTATCGTTGTTTCTCACGACCAGGAATTCGCAGAAAAATACGCAGACCGTATTATTAGATTGGTTGACGGACGAATCGAAGAAGATATAACCTATAACGATAGCGTTCTCAATTCAAACGTTAACACATGCAATGATAAGATTTACGTTAAAGAAGGCTCAGACTTATCCCCCGCAGAACTTTCTGAACTTGCGTCTGCTATTAAAAGCAAAAAGAAAATTGAATTAGTAAAAAACGACCATTACCGTCAAAAGAACGATACTGAACAGTCTAAAATAGAAAAAACTGAAGAAAACGTTAAAATGACAAAAAGTAAGATGAAACTTAAAAGTTCACTTTCTATGGGCGTTAAATCGTTGGGCGTTAAGCCTTTAAGATTAATATTTACCATTTTCTTATCAGTAATCGCGTTTGGTGTGTTCGGCTTGTTTGACACCATCGCAAACTTTACAACGGAAAGCGTTGTTTCTAACCTTTTAAGTTCGTCATCTTCAGTTTCGCTTTACAGCAACTATAAACCTTATGAAAACGAATCTATAGTTTACCAAGTTAAAATGTCCGAAAAGAAAGTAAACGACATTTCTTCAGAACTTGGCATTAAAGTTAAAGGTGTTTACAACTTCTTGACCAACAGTACACCAGAATTTACTGATTGCTATTACACGATTAAAGAATTATCGTCAATTCACAAAGATACGGGCACGTTATTCTATTCAAGATATTTTAACGGATTCGTTGAGTTTGACAAATCAGAGTTAGACGGCAAAAAGTTTAAAGACTTTAATTACACCGTCGTTAAAGGCGTATACCCCACATTAAGATACACAAACGGTCAACTTGATGAGTCAAGCCTTTATGAAATTGCAATTTCCAGCCACATTGCTGACTCTTTAATCCACTATTTAAGCCCTGAATATAAAAATTACAACGACATAATTAACAAGGGCGCAACGATTACTTTTAACAACAACACAAAGTATAAAGTAGTTGGAATAATCGACTGTGGCGAGATTCAAGATAAATATAAACAACTCATTCCCCTAACTGGTGTTACAAACTCACAACAAACGCAATTATATAACGACTTTGAATCTTTTATGAGTTCAAGCATCTACAGATGCGCGTTTGCAGCAAGCGGAGCTTTAGACGAATATAACAAAATACATAAATTTGCTAACACGCATTATACCGGCGATGCCGACTGGACGGTTTTCTCAGAAACTCACAACAGTTCTCTTACCGATGCAGCTGCAACCAAAACCCTTGCATCTAAGCATTACGGTCAAGACAATATGCTTTTCTTTGACAAAACGCGTTCTGATTACACCTTAAAAGATAACGAAGTTCTCATCCACCCACAAAACTTGCGCGTTTTACTCGATAAAAAATACAAAACGGTTTCAATGAGTGGTAAGGAAACTATTGATAAACTTATCGAAGATCTTTCCGACATAAATTATAACGGAACAATAACAAAACCCGAATTATTCCGTCAATTAATCGACACAATCTACGATTCAAACGCAGACGGAGAACAAGTTGTATTGTTTGGCGGGCGTTTTGCGACGTTTAGAGTTAAAAAGATAGATAAAAATGAAATTGTTAAAGAAGGAATTGACGTAGTTGGTATTTATTACGATATCAACGTAGGAAGTGTTAGAACAAACAACCCTTACATCTACATGATGAACGACAATTTAATGAACGAGTTTGAAATCTGCACCGACCAAGGCGACTATTCAAGATTGTTAATTTCTCCACACGGCAACAGTGGCGCAGCAGGAACGATTGCTTCGTATATGAGTGCTAACGAAGGCTTCCAATTAGTTTGGTATAACAACGAAGCGTTAAGTTTAGTTCAAGATAACGAAAGCACTATAAAACAATTCTCTGACCTTTTCTTATACGTTGCTTTAGTGCTTGCAATATTCTCGGTATTCATGCTCTTCAACTACATTACAATGAGTATCGCAAACAAGCGTCATTCTACCGGTATTTTAAGAGCTTTGGGTGCAAACGGAAAAGACATATTCAGCATGTTCTTAATAGAAAGCTTAGTCATTGCACTAATAAACGGTATATTTGCCGTTGCACTCAGTGCTATTGGTTGTAGTTTGGTCAACTTCTACATCGCAGAAGTTATGAACATCGCAATCCCCTTTGCAATATTCAGTGCACGTCAAATTTTCATCATCTTAGGAATAAGCATTGGCACGGCAGTTATTTCTTCATCAACTCCTATTTTAAGAATTGTAAAAGAAAAACCCGTAAATTTAATAAGAAGATCATAATAAGACCAACATTAAAAAGGATGCGAATTCGCATCCTTTTTATTTTACAAAATATATAACGGACAAGTATAACCATTTTATCGAACGTTAGCCCGACCCGCACAGCGTGTATATCTAAAGGTTATCTCCCCTTATTTGTTTAACAAAAAAGACCATCAAAAGCGCTCTTCCCATAGGGATTTTTTAGACAAGATAAAAGACTAACGAAATTTTCGTTAGTCTTTTTTTTGTAGTGCAAAAATACACGACTTTGTTTGCAAAGTATAGTGTGCTACACTTTCAAAAGTGTTTTTATATAAGGCTCAATGGTTCGATAAATTTGAATGTTTCAATCTTTACTAATCGTTTTTACATTCGAGATTTTGTGGATTAGAAATCAATGCGCAGATAGACTTGGCTATTTTATTTTCAACAATTCATCAAAGTCGTAAATATAGAAATCGCAAATAGATTTCATTTGTTCTATATAATCGACAGAAGATTCATCAAAAACGCCACACACCTTCATGCCCGCAGCTTTCGCCGTCAAGTTAGCATTTAAGTTGTCGTCTAAAAACAACACGTCTTTAACATTTACGTTAAGTTTTTGGGCAACCAATTTATAAATTTCAGGATTTGCTTTTGTTGTTGAAAAGTCTTCACAAGACCAAACGTTATCAAACAAATCAAATATTTTCAATCTTTTTAAGCACGCATCAAGAGTAACGTGTGGGCTTGCAGTTAAAATATTTAGACTTGCGCCGTTATCTTTCAATTCTTTTAAAACCTTTATAACATTACTTTTTGCAGATATATTGTAAAAATATTCATTTGCCATATTGTCTTTGAAAGCCTGAACAAGTTCTTCAATGCTTATATCCAAGCCGAAAGTTTTAATAAAATAATCAGCGGTACCAGCAAAGCCCAAAGGAGTTATTATTTTTATTATGTCATCATCATATTGACAATTATTTTTATCTAATTCTTTAATAACTCCTGCAATAAAAGATGGCATAGAATCGACAAGCGTACCATCAAAGTCAAATAGATAAGTTTGCATTTTTATTTCTCCGAAAACAAAATGATAAATATTATAGCGTTTTTAATTTAAATCCCTGAGGGAAGAGCACTAATGATGGTCTTTTTTTATTGATGCGCAACTCATTGACGCATTCAGTTATTACATTTTTTAAGAAATTTGATAAACAGCTTATTTAATACAAGAATATCATAAAATAACGCTAATTTAACATTGCAAACAAACACCTTTCACATAATTAAGATATGCGAAAATTATTTGGCAGGCAATTATTTTATTAAATCAAGCAAATCTGAGGGTTTTTCCGCAAAAACAGTTGCACCAGAGGCTCTCATATCAGCTTCTTTACCATACCCCCATAATACACCTATAAATTTCATACCTGCATTATTGGCGGTATCTATATCTGCCTTCATATCGCCTACCATATACGTCTCTTCGGGTTTTGCATCGTACATTCTAAGTATAGGCAAAACGGACTCAGCTTCAGGTTTTATTACTCGTCCTTCAATACTACCCCAAATCAAATCAACAACGCCAACAAGCAATCTTTCTGCAATAGCGTCGGTAGTTGCTTGTGCCTTATTAGTGCGCACTGCAAGAATATAACCCCTACGTCTTAATTCAGCCAAAACTTCCAACATGCCGTCATAACGCACGGTGTTTGGACTTCCGCAATTTGTATAAATATCATTATAAAGAGTTACGGTATCTTCAAATATTTGTCCCGAAATCGGTTCATCAATAGAATCTTTTATTAAATTTCTTGGTCCGTAACCCGCAATAGCAAAAAATTTTTCAAAGGAAATCGTTGGAAAACCGCTTTGCGCCAACGCTTTATTTAAGCTTTCATAGATATCAGGAAAGGAATCTATTATCGTTCCATCCAAATCAAATACAATACATTTACTCATTTTTCTACTCCTTATCTGATGATAAATTTTAAGACACCCGTCTATTTGGCTTATTATATCATAACTTATATATATTGTCAATAAAGACACTCAATTAAGAGCGAAATTATCAATAAATTATAAAACGTAAGAATTTAACATTATAATTATACTTTAAAAGAATTTTCAATGCATAAATTTCTTAATACAACACAAAAAAAGAACCACCTTTTGATGATTTTCTTTTATGGCGGAGAGTGAGGGATAAATCTCCGCTTGCGCTACGATCCCCTCGCCCCTCTTTGCTGGTCCGTCATTTGACGGGCGCACCTAAAGGTTCTCATCCCTCACTTTTATCTTCACACGAAAAAAGGACACCCAAAGGTGTCCTGTTTTCATGGCGGAGAGTGAGGGATTCGAACCCCCGTGGGCTTGCACCCAAACGGTTTTCAAGACCGCCTCGTTATGACCGCTTCGATAACTCTCCATATATTCGCGCCGTTTGTCACGGCACGATATATTCTATCTTATTTTTAAAATTTTTGCAAGTGTTTTTCAATACTTTTTTATTACTTTTTATAAATCTGAATATTTTATGATTTCAATGTTCGATTGTTTGAATAATTCTAACGCAAATTCATCAGGATATCCGTTTTTGTATATAACTTTTTTTACGCCAGAATTTATTATCATTCTCGTACAAATTACGCAGGGTTGATGCGTAACGTACATTACTGCACCTTCCAAGCTAACACCTACCTTTGCCGCTTGTATAATGGCGTTTTGTTCTGCGTGGACAGCATAACACACTTCTTGCATAGTTCCGCTCGCTATATTTCTTACGCGCCTTAAACACTCACCGCGCTCAGCACAGCTTTCAATTCCACTGGGTGCACCGTTATAACCTGTAGTTAGAATTCTTTTATCTTTAACGATAACAGCACCAACGTGTCTGTTTTCTTGATAACAACTTGACCAACCCGCCACCGTTTCGGCAAGGTTCATAAATCTCTCATCCCACTTATTCATTTGTGTTTCCCCTTTATATTATTTATCTTTTTTCACCATTTTTTCAAGTTCTTTAATAAAAGACGTGGTGTCGGTAAACGAACGGTAAACAGAAGCAAAGCGAACGTATGCAACTTCGTCAATCGTTTTCAACCCTTCACAAACCATTTCACCAAGTTCTTTACTTGTAACTTCTTGTGCGAGTGAGTTATAAATTTTCTTTTGAATGTCGTCAACAAGTTTATCAATCGTTGCTGCTGAAACAGGGCGTTTTTCACACGCTTTAATAATTCCGTTCTTAAGTTTGTTAGGATCAAACATTTGTCTTGCCCCACTCGTCTTAATTACAAAAATTGGCGTGCTTTCAACCGTTTCGTACGTTGTAAAACGTTTTCCACAACTGATGCATTCACGTCTACGACGTATAATTGTTCCGTCTTCTGCAGAACGCGAATCAATAACTTTGCTGTCCAAACAACCGCAGTACATACATTTCATAAGAATACCCTTTTTATTGTTTTTTTATTAAAAACGAAATTTAATTATAAAACTGTTAAATTTCGCTCAAAATATTATTAATCATGCCAACGCTTTTTATCGTTATAACAATAGTATATTTTGCTTCCATTAACCTTTACGGGTTTTTGCTTTTAAAATTTCAAAAGCAAGCACGCGAAAAAGGTGATGAAGAAAATATTGCCATAAGCGACGGAAAACTTTTGCTGACTGGTTTTTTAGGCGGTGCTACTGGCATTTTTATTTGTATGTTCGCATTAAAATATCGCCTAAAAAGCCTTTTTATGATGGTTTTAATTCCAGTTTTTATATCAATAAACGTTTACTTGTTATTATTTGTAATAAATAACGGTTTACCATTTAATTTCTTTTAATTTAAATGATTGATTGTGCTTGACAAGTTAGAAACAACATCCGTTGCCGTCATAGTGAACGCATTTTGTTCACTTTCGGTTTTTTCGCCAGCTTTTCCAAATATATAGCAAGATGCAACGACTGCGGTAAACAAATCTTCACTTCTTGCGGTAAGCCCTGCAATTATTCCACTAAGCACGTCGCCACTTCCTGCCTTTGCCATGCCAGAACAACCAGTCGTATTCAAGAACACGTCGTTCCCATCGGTAATTACACTAACAGAACTCTTAAGCACGACAATTACCCCATATTCTTTTGCAAATTGTCTTGCACAGTTTATCGGATCAGATATAACTTCTTGCTTTGTCTTGCCTGAAAGCCTACAAAACTCTCCAACGTGCGGTGTAATGACAACGTTGGCTTTTTTATTCTTAAAAACGTCTAAACCAAATTCACTTATCGAGTTAAGTCCGTCCGCATCAATAATTAGAGTGCCTTGATAGTTATGAACAAGATATTTCACCGTTTGATAAACCGCAATATTTACCGTCATTCCCATTCCAATCGCAATTGAATCAAACGCCATAATTTTGCTAACGGTTTTATCGTCGAACATCAAATCGTTGCAACTATCGTTAAAAGTAAAAAGCAAGCATTCCGGAACTTTTCCTACATAAGCATTAAACAAACTTTCGGGAACGGCGAGTGCCGCGTATCCAACACCTGTTTTAAATGCTGATAACGCATTTGCAGACAATATAACACTTCCAGTATACTCTTTACTTCCACCAATAACGCACGCACTTCCATAACAACCTTTGTGCGAGTTTCTTTTTCTATTCTGAAAAAACTTAGTTACGGATGAAGGTGAAATTCTCTTAACGTAATCGTCTTCCCAAACGCTTATTCCTATATCTTTACACACGATTTCACCAGTGTAGTCAGGTCCATCGTTAAGAAAATGCCCTAATTTATATTCTTGGATAGCCACGGTTAAATTTGCTCTAACTGCAACTCCCATAACCAATCCATTATCTCCGTTAAGTCCACTTGGAATATCGCAAGACACAACAAACGCACCGTGTTCGTTTATTTTATTTATAACAGTCTTATAAACACCGTCAACCGTGCGGTTTAACCCAGTTCCAAATATACAATCAACAATTATGTCAAACTTTTTATCAAATATTTTAAGCATCGAAGTGCTTAAATTAAACGTAGCAACCGAAAAACCGTGAACTTTTGATAAAACTTTAGAAACGACTTTACCGTCCGCCCCGTTATTTCCTTTTCCTATACAAACGAGCACTCTTCCGCCCTTAAAACGCTTTTTAATAACGTCCGCAACGGCGTTACCGGCAAGATTAACTAAAACGTCTTGCGGAACGCCAAGACTTTCAATAGTGAATTTGTCTGCAGTTCGCATTTGTTCGGCAGAGAGTATTCTTTCCATTTAATCTTCCTTATTAAAAGAATTTATAGCATAGCTCGCCTGTTCGTAACTGAATCCACGGCCTATCAAGTATCTATAGGCTTTTGCAAGCGTTTCTTTATCTTTAGTTTTGTTTTTTAAGTATTTTTCAGCAACACTTTTTGCGTTGGAGTTAGCGTCTATTTCCGTTTCTAAATAGGCGTTTTCAATCTCTTCTTTTCTAACGCCTTTAATCATAAGCTTATACTCGGTTAGCCTTTTACCTTGATTTTTGCTAACGCTTTCTATGTATCTTTTTGAATATTCTTTATCGTCTATATAGTTATATTCTTTCAGTTTGTCAACGCAATACCAAGCTGTTTGTTCAGAATAACCTTTACGAAGCAAATAGTCTTTAACCTGCCGTTTTGTTTTTAACGATTTAGAAACGTAATCTAACGCTTTAGTTAACGCTTCCGTTCTATCGTTATCTTCTACGACCTGTTGCAAGTCTTTAGCATCAATAAACTGCCCAACTTTCAAGCGATTTTTCATAACCGCTTCAACTGAAACGGCAACAAAAAATTCACCGTCAACAAATATATTGCATCTTTTTTTATTTTTAGTTTGAACACTAATTTGTGTAATTTCAGGCATTTTTCACCTTAAAATCGTAAAAACCGAATCCACTTTCAATTAAATCAATTTTTCCGTTAAACGCATCGATAAGTTTATTCTTGAAAGTTTTTGCATAATCTTCTTTAACGGCAAACTTAACTTTTACTAAGTTATCGAATTCAGTTTCAAGTACGCATACGTTTGAATCTGACAAAAATTTTAGCAATCTCGAATAGCCTTCGTAATCAGGTTGAACGGTAAAGACGAACGCCTGCTGCATATCGCTAATATTCGCCTTTTCCAAACACTCCGATACAGAACCGCCATACGCTCTCGTTAAGCCACCTGTCCCAAGCTTAATCCCACCAAAATAGCGCGTAACAACCGCTACTGTTTTATAAATTTTCTTGTTTTTAAGCACTTCGAGCATAGGAAGCCCTGCCGTACCCTGTGGTTCACCTGCGTCAGAAAACTTTTGCACAAGCCCTTTGTCGTCCGCAATATACGCATAGCAACTATGGTTTGCAAGCGAATGACGTTTTCTAAGAATTTCTATATACTCTTTGGCTTGGGCTTCATTGTCAACGCCTTTAATGTTACAAATAAATTTTGAGCGTTCAATAACTATTATATTTTCAATTTCGCCTTTAACGGTAAAATATCCGTAACTCATTTTAAAATAACTTTTATATGAACTTTCTTACCTTTATGCAAAACAAATTCGCCCTTAGCGACAAAGTCTGCAGGTATTTTCCCAAACGGATCGGCAATCTTCACGTCTTCGATTGAAACTGCTCCGCCTTCGATAAGACGCTTTGCTTCACCTTTAGATTTCGCTTGCCCAACTGTAACCAATAGGTCTGAAACAAACTCAGTGGCTTTATCAACTTCGGCAGTGGGCATATCTGCGGCATTGCCACCACCAAAGGCTGCGCGCGCTTGTTTTTGCGCTTCAATCGCTTTTTCTTCGCCGTGAACAAGCTTAGTAACTTCAAACGCGAGTCTTTCTTTTGCCAAATTCATTCTTTCGTCGTTATATTTTGTAAGTTCTTTAATTTCTTCCATTTCCATGAAAGTCAAAAGACGCATACATTCTTCTACTTTAACGTCTTCTACGTTACGGAAATATTGATAGAAATCATAAACAGAACACTTGTTTTCATCAAGCCATAACGCACCTTTTTGCGTTTTGCCCATCTTTTTGCCTTCACTGTTAAGTAAAAGCGTGCAAGTTAAACAGAAAGCACTCTTTCTTTCCTTTCTTCTTATCAAGTCAACGCCTGCAAGCATATTGCTCCATTGGTCGTCGCCACCAACTTCAAGTGCACAACCGTATTTTTGGTTGAGATACAAGAAATCGTAGCCTTGCATTAGCATATAGTTAAATTCTAAGAAAGTTAAACCTTTTTCCATTCTTTGCTTAAAGCATTCGGCAGTTAACATTTTGTTAACCGAGAAATGAACGCCTATTTCACGCAAGAAATCAACGTAGTTAAGGCTTAACAACCAGTCGGCATTGTTTGCGATTATAGCAGCGTTTTCCCCTTCAAAACTAATAAATCTTGACATTTGCTTTTTGAAGCAATCAATGTTGTGATTTATCGTTTCAAGAGTCATCATTTGACGCATATCACTTCTTCCCGAAGGGTCACCAATCATTCCTGTTCCACCACCGAAAAGCGCGATGGGCTTATGCCCGAATCTTTGCATCCACGCCATAGCCATAATAGGAATGTAATGCCCAATATGTAGACTGTCCGCCGTGGGGTCAAACCCAATATAAAAAGGAACGCTTTCCGTACCTAATTTTTCATAGAGTTCGTCTTCAAATATTGTTTGCTTAATAAAGCCTCTTTCCTTCAATACGTCAAAAACGTTTTTATTCATAATAATTTCGTCCTTATGCCTTTATTTCTTTAATTTCAAACGACTTTTTAATAATTTCTTTTCCTGACTCAAGCGTTTCAATCTCTTTTAACGCTAACATTTGCGCTAAAAGATTACCCGTTGCAGTAGCTTCAACAGGACCTGCAACCACCGTGCGCTTGGTAAATCTTGCGGTAAGCTCGTTCATTAAAACGTTTTGACATCCACCGCCAACAATATTAATTTCACTAAACTTTTTGCCTGTTATGTCTTCAATTTGCTCTACGGCAGTAGCATAGCACTTTGCAAGACTAACGTAAACGCAACGAACGATTTCGCCTACTGTTTCAGGCACTTTTTGATTAGTCTTTTTGCAATATTCTTTTACAGCTTCAATCATGCTTTCAGGTGCAAAGAAACTTAAATCGTTAACGTCAACGACACTGTCAAAATCCTTAGCTTGATTTGCAAGTTCTACGAATTCAACAAAGCTATATTTATCGTTTAATTCTTTCTTTATGCACTGAATCATCCACATACCCATAATGTTCTTTAAAAATCTTATGGTTTTGTTATATCCGCCTTCGTTTGTAAAGCCGGCAATTCTTGCATTTTCAGTAGTTATTTCATCAAGAGTTTCCACGCCCATAAGCGACCAAGTTCCACTTGATATATACAAAGGAAATTGAACGTTAGGAACAGCCATAACCGCACTTGCGGTGTCGTGTGTTGCAGGAAGATAAACTTGCGAATCAAAGCCCACTGCTTGTTTGATTTCATCTTTAAGACTTCCTACGAGCGTTCCCGGCAACGACAACGGCTTAAATAGACGTTTATCAATGCCTAATTTATCAAGGATTTCTTCATCCCATTCACGCGTTTTAGCATTAAGAAGTCCTGTTGTTGACGCATTCGTAAATTCATTTTTCTTTTGCCCTGTCAATAAGAAATGCAAATAGTCCGGCATCATTAAGAAACTTTTTGCTTTAGCAAGTTTCCCTGACTTTTTGTCGCAATAAAGTTGGTAAATGGTGTTGAACACCTGTTTCTGTATCCCCGTGATTGCGTAAGCGTTTTGCTCTGAAACGATTGAAGTAACTTCGTCGATAACAGCAAGCGTTCTTTCGTCACGATAAGAATAAATTTCGTCAATCAACTGGTCGTTTTCATCAAGTAAAGCATAGTCAACGCCCCAAGTATCAATACCAATGCTTAGTGGGATTTTGCCGATTTCTTTACATTTTTTAATTCCTTCAACAACGTCGTTAAACAAGCTTTTATCGTCCCACACAAGTTTACCGTTACGCTTAATTGCTCCGTTTTTGAACCTATATATTTCTTCTAAACACATCTTACCATCTTGCATCCAACCTAAAATGTGTCTTCCGCTTGATGCGCCTATATCTATGGCTAAAAAATACTTAACGTCCACAACTTCACCTCTATTTAGTATTTTAATATATATAATTATACAAGTTATTGCGTAATATGTCAACGGATAATTGAAAAATTTGCCTTTAAACAACACCAATTTTATTTTGATGCAACTATATTCTAAGAATAAAATTATAATTGTATGTTAAAAACAAAAAAACACGCGATTATGTGTAGCATAATCGCGTTACAAATAGCCAGTATTTATTTAGGTTTTTTTTACAATGCTAATCTTTGGTGACTGAATTAAAATTTTTAATTCGCTCAGCATATAAAACTAAATCAATTTTTAGCTTATCTCCCATCTTTTCAATTAAAAGTTTAGGCGGAGAACGAAAATCAAAATAGTCTTTCAATAGTTTTCCTACGTCGTTTTCAACAAGCTCAGCAAAGTCGTCACCAGTATTCAATCTATCGCACTCAATTAAACTTTGAAGCCTAACTAATTGGTTTTTAAATTTATTCATACACTTCTTTTTAACCGCCTTCTTATACTACCCCAAAACCCAGTATACTTTCCTGTAACGTCAAATATTTTTTTATTACCTTTATGAACGTTGTTCGCCAAAATTTTATAAGCCTTAAACGAGTCAGACCTTGCAGGCAAACAATAACCACTTGATAAAAACACCGTATCTTCTTCGGGTAACACGCCCACAAGTTCAATCTTTAATAAATCCTTTATATCGTAAGGCATCATCATTTTTTCATTTATCATCAAATCACCGCGCGCCCTATTGATTAACAAACTAACGCCACCCAAAGAATATCCTGAAACTATTGAAACAACTTTATCAGCATCTCGAAGACTTGGAATATTTGGAGTTGCAACTATAATCGCTTCGTCAGCACATGCTATTGCACGGTGAAACCCAACGTCAATACCAGCGGGACAATCAATTAAAACATAATCAAACACAGGCGAAAGTTCTTCAATTAACGCCTTTACACTTAAGTCAGACACGTTTGAACTTATGCAACCAGCTCGACCAGAAGGTAACACAAATAAATTTTTCCTATTTCCGCATTGTACAAGTGCCTGCTTTATTCTACACCTACCTTCCAAAACGTCGCTAATGTCATAATCAACCTTTCCTTCAACGCCTAAGACGACGTCTAAATTATTCAGCCCAAAATCAACGTCAACAAGCAAAACGCGCTGTCCAAGATTGGATAGAGAGATTCCAAGATTTGCGGTAACCGTTGTTTTTCCAACACCACCTTTTCCAGATGTAATAACGATTTTTCTAGCCATAACATTCACTCCTTATCCCATTTTAAACAAAAAAACACCGCGTTTTTTGAAACATACACTCAAAAAACGCGGTATACTGTCATTTTAGATTATTTTATTTCTATTGAAATCTTTTTTAATATTTGTGAATTACCTATTGCAATTCCCCCACCAAGCGCAACGCATCTATCTTGGTTTTCCGCAACGTTAATTTTCATACCAAACGCATCTGCATAATATTTACTAAGACCGTAAATTGAAGACGCAATACCCGAAACGTATAAACCTGCGTGGCGAATTTCCGCACAAACTTCAGGTGGAAGTTTTTGTAGAACCGCATTTGCAAGTTCGGCAATCTTGTCATAATATCTGGAAACAGGCTCAAATATATCCATCGCTTTAATAGAAACAGACCTTGGAGTACCTAATTTTATATCTCTGCCGTTAACAACCGCAGACAACGCATCCGTTTTATCTAAACTGCCAATTTCATTTTTAAGCTTTTCAGCGGAAAGTAGACCTATTTGCAAGCCATATTTTTCTGCAATATAGTCCATAATATCAGTGCTAATCTTATTTGCGCCAAAATTAACAGAAATTCCAGCTATTACCCCATCCATAGAAACAGCGGCAATATTAGTAACACCACCAGACATATCTATTACGAAGCAAGGATTAGAATCGTTCATAGGAATTCTTTGCCCTAACGCTGATAATATGGGGGCTTCTGAAAAATAAACCTTGCTCGCACCACACGCTTTAGCAACTTTTTTGTATTTTGCAATAACTTCAGCGTTAACACCACATGGAATTGAAAATATAATATGACAACCAAGCAACCCACTCTTTACGCCAAGTTTGTTCAAAAATGCCGAAAGTAGCCCTACCGCAACCTTTTCGTTAACTATTTCCCCTTCAAAAACGGGGAAAACAACTTTTGTATTCTTTGCCGTTTTGCCGATAAGCTTTTTCGCTTCTTCCCCAACAGCCTTAACTTCTTTTTTATCGTCTAAACTAACTGCGGCAACGGTTGGTTCGCTTAAAACCAATCCACTTCCTAACATATAAATATTCGTTACCGCACTATCAAAATCAATAGCAAGCTTTTCAACCGCCATAAAATCACCCCAAATTTATCAAAAACAAGCGCTGTGGAAAACACAGCGCCGTTTTTTATACTAAAGTATTTCCAAGTTTTTCTTAAATATTTTTCTAAAATCAACGCCAATTTCAAGTGCTGAATTAATTTCAAGCGATGCATCGCCGTCAACTTCTGTCTTCATGATAACCGAATCACCCAAAATGTCGCAATTAATGCCTTTTACAACTGAAGACAAGCTTCTATCAAGGCATTCAGCAATGCGAAGCATCGTGCCCATTTTTCTTACTGCATCAACATCCTCATCTGTAACCAAATCACGATATCTTGCCCAATCGAAAGGATTTATATCTTCAATTGCTGTGTTAGAAACAACAAAAGACGCAAGCACTAAATCTCTATGTGTTATGCCGTATATGTTTGAGTTGAGAACAATGTATCCACTATGCTTTTCAAAGTTATAAAAACCAACTCTCTTTCCCGTTTCGCTAAGATATGCCGCAACCTTTAAAATCTTAAGATATTGTCTTGGGAATTTATGAAGAACGCGCAATTGCTTAAACAACTGAACTGACAAGTTAACAACTTGCTCGGTGTGCTTTTGGTCACAACCAAAGAAATCAACGAGACTGTTCAAGCTGTAGGTCAGCACGTCTGAAATAGGCTTATCCAACGTTGTTGGAACAGCATAGTTATAAATTATGCCAGTACGCAACCCACTTCCACTAATTACGGTGTTTTGAAGATTCATATACTTCTTGAAAGCAGAAATTGCCGCAAGTGCACTCGGGAAAATATCCGCTCTTTCAGTAGATAAACCTTTGATTTTCTTCTTTCTATCAAGATCTAAGCCTTTAAGCAAGTCGTAAACGTGATTAAAATCAGTGTCGTTAACAACATAATTATGAATAGTCTTAAGCGGATACTTTTTCATAATCTTAGTCATACGGCAAAGATTTCTAAACGAACCGCCAACACCAATCATTTGCGCTTCAGGATCAACGTCCTTCAACCATTCAACACGCTTTAGCTGTTCAGTGAAAAATTCTTCGATTTTTGAAGCTTGTTCACTCGGAGAAAGCCCGTCTTCAGCAAAAAGCTCAGTAAGCGTGATTGCGCCGAAGGGTAATGTTTCATAATTAAGTAAATTACGTCTGTTATAGTAAACGATTTTAGTGCTTCCGCCACCAATTTCAAGAATAATTCCCTTGGGAATATCCATGGTATTAATAACACCACGGTAAACGTAAATAGCTTCTTCTTCCGCGCTCAACACACGTAATTTAATCCCGCAAGTTGCCGATACTTCATCTAAAAAGCTACGTTGGTTTTTCGCACGTCTAACGGCTGCAGTAGCAACTGCAATTATACGTTCAATCCCGTTAACGTCGCAAAGCTTACGAAACATTTTAAGCGTTTTAATTGTTTCTTGTATTCTTGCGGGCTTTAAAAAACCGTCTCTTTCCATACCTTCGCCAAGTCTAGGTGCTTCTTTTAACTGATCGACTATCTGAAAATGTCCATTTTCTTTAACGTCAACTAAAAGTAACCTTGCAGTATTTGAGCCCAAATCAATTATAGCTATTCTTTCCAATCGTGGTATTCTCCGTTTGCATAATATTTTTGTATATTATAACACAAAAAATTACGTTTGTATAGTCCCTTTTTTTATTTTTGTGCAACTTTTTAACATTAAACAATTTCGCAAATATACGAATATAATTTTTTTAGTTATTTTATGGAAATACTTAAGTTCTACGCTACATTTTTTACATAACACCATAGTGCAAGTTGCACAATTATTTTTTGTTAAACTGTTTTATTTGCATAACAAACTGAAAAATTGACAACCCCAGCAAAAAACCGCCGAAACAACGCCTTAAAACTTCCCCGCTAATTGCTCTTGCAACGTAACATCCTACAACACAACTTATTAAACCAGGGATTATAAACCAAAGCACATAGTTAAACTCAACGAGCTTATTCTTTAAGTGAATAATAAGTGCAAAAACAGCCATTGGTATAAAACCAATTAGATTACACGCTTGCGCCACGTGCTGACTTACGTTATAAAATATGCTTAACAACGGAATCAAAATAGTTCCACCACCCATACCCATGCCACCTAATATTCCAGCCAAGCTACCAGCTATTAAATACCATATAAACTCCATAATTACTCCTAAAAAAACAACATTTTTGCACCAGCAAACATCATTACGAATGAAAATATTATAACTATCCATTTTGCTGACAGTTTTTTTAATAATAACGCACCTATCACCCCGCCAAAAACAACGCCTATACAAACCGGAATACCTACGCCCAAGTTAAAACTTCCAAACCCAGTATAGAATAAACCACTTAAAATTGAAAGTGGCAAAATGATTAATATCGCTGTCGCATGCGCCTTTTGCGGATCGCGTTTTAATAACAAACAAAGCGTCGGAACTACAATCATTCCGCCACCACCGCCAAACAGTCCGTTTACAACACCTGAAACAGCACCAGACACAATGGAAACTGTTCTTTTTTTAGTGTTTTTTTTGCTTTCTAATTTATCTTTCATAGAAAAAGTATATGCAATTTTGATAATATTAAAAAAAAATATAAAAATAATAATAAATTGATAACAAATATTGCGCGAACGGTTGATTTTTTTTTCAAAATAATATATAATGTTTGAAAACGTTTACGTTGCATATTTTCATTTATGCAACATTAAATTTCATTGTAAAAGGTGACTTATGGCGAGAATTGATTTCTTAAAGACTAAAAAAGCAAAAATCGTAATATCTTTCTTACTTATTTTGGCAATTGGCTTGTCCTTATACTTTACTTTGCGTCCAAACGACGAAAAGAAAAACAATTCCAAAGACCCAACTTTTTCTTACTCTCAAGTCGATAATAGTCTTGGCGAACTTTCTAACTCGTCGTTTGCTTACGGCACGATTGGCGTTAAATATAGCAGTTTCCCAAGAACTTCTCTCACTGGTTGGAAATTAACTAAAGATTCTTCTGCAAAGTCAGGCGTAGTTAACACTTACGAAAAAACTGACGGTCAAGGCAAAATCATAGAAAGCGCGTGGGAAAAATTATTAACTTCTTTCTACGGCGACCCTGGTATTTTAGAATACGTTAAGGCAAAAGAAGGTTTAACTGACGTTAGTGCAATTCAACGCAAAACCAAAGAATACTTAAAAGAAGAAAATCCCGACTTGTCCGACGACTACACGCCTTCTGCTGACGACGTTAAAAATTTCTTCGCTAAAAAACTTTTCCCCGATTACTTCCCTAATCCGGGCGTTCACGCTGGCGAACACACTCAAAAACAAGACAGCATGATCTACATGCTCAACAACTATAAAACTGGCGAAGTTGGTAGCGGAAGCGTTCAAAAACTCACTTCAAGTAAAGAAATCACCTTAAACAAAGGTCAATATGCAAAAGTTTCAGTTTGGGTTAAGACCCTTAATCTCGACCAACTTTCTGAAACTTCAGGCGCAAACGTTTACGTTACTAACACGTTTGACTCAGCACCCCAAGCACCTTACGGATACTTCAACATAGACACCAACGGCGAATGGAAAAAATATTCTTTTATTTTGGAAGCTGACGACGTTTATACAACAAAGTTCACTCTCGTTCTTGGCTTAGGTTTTGGCGACGTTTATTCTGAAGGTACCGTTTATTTCGACGATATAATGGTTGAACATTTAGAAGACTTAAGTAAACAAACAACTTCAGATTCATCTAACACAACCTTTGAATATGGTTCTGACGCCGAATATATTTCAGTTACCAATAACCTTTTACCTGGAATCATTCCTAAACATAGCTTAAACTTAGATTTCACTAAGGCTGCTGGCAACAATTACTTCAAAAATCTTGGTTTCGATGACTCTGCATCTAACTTTACCACAGACGTTAGCGTTAGTGGCGTGAGCGGTGCAAGATTTGGAAACACTGACGCTGCACATAAAACTCCTTTAGTTCAAGGCAATCCTTTAATTGAAGATGCTCCTGCTGCTTCAGCTACGCAATACTCGCTCAAATATGCAAGCTATACCGCTAAATTCAATGCTGTTGAATTAGGTTGTGAAGAATACGCTTACGTTTCATTCTTTATTAAAAACAAGCTAAATACTTTCTATGCAACCACGATTACCGTAAACGTTATTGATATTTACACTGTTGATGGCAAATCTACCAGCAACACCAGATCAAGAATCATTGAACTCACTTCCCCATCTGATACTTGGGAAAATTGTGGTATACTCATTCAAAACAATTTCGATAAGGACGTTTACAGCACCTCTGGAACAAGATCTTTTGTTATCGAAGTTATAATGGGACCCACATCTCTTGCATCTACTAACGTAGTTGACTATGCTTATGGTGACGTTTATATTACCACCCCCGAAGTAGCAAAGGGTGTTACCTATAAATACGCAACCGACTACGATGAAGAAAACGATATTCAAACAGCAAACTACAAATTCTATCAATTCTTAAATGAAAGTGCAAGAGGCTTTGCTTCGTTATATACGGGTTACGAAAGCGACTATCTTGCTCCTGGTGCAGATGCTGAATCTCAATATTCTATAGCAGTTGCTCCGAGCTCTATTGGTGCGATTTACACTCGCCCCGCTACCCCGTCTGCATATAAGGGCATCGTTTCTGACCACTATTATCTTGACGAAAATTCAAAGAATCACGAAATCGACGCTTCAAAATACGCAGGTGTAGTTAACACTGAATATTTATCTTCATACAGCACAACTGATTTCCCTGAAATCACTTCAGCATTAACTAAGGTTAACAACGAACACGTTCAACCCTTAATGATTTATAACAACGCAGAAACAAGTTACGGTTATTTAAGTGATAACTACACTTTAGGTTCAAGTTCTAATGCTAAAATCTCTTTAAGAGTAAGAGTTTACGGCAACGCTACAGCTTATATCTATCTAATTGATACGGCTTCTGCAAGCAAGTCTGTTATGACATTCAAGAACTTTACCGTTAATACGGATGATTATCTTGATTCAGCAGAAAATGGTACTGCAATTAATGGCGAATCGCTTAAATTACAACTCAGCGTTACTGAATCTATGATGGAATCTGACGGATGGGCAACCATCACGTTCTACGTTGCTGCTGGCGTTAATGCAAAATCATTCAGATTAGAAATGTGGAATGGTAGCAGAGACGGTGAAAGTGCTTCTAAGGGATACGTTTTCTTTGACAACATTTTAGTTACTACTGCTTCTGGATTTACTGAACCCACTTCGTTAAGTGACACCTTTACCGTTGCTGGCTCTCCCCTTTATGAAATTGGTTATGAAGATTTAGACCAACTTTATAGCTATGCGGGAGAAGACAAAGATCCCAGCTATGTATGGGCTAAGAACGACACTACTATTTATGCAGTTTATAACACTTTAGAACCTGTTGTAATTCCTGATGCTGAAACTGATGAAGAAAGTGAAACTACCACGGAAACTGTTACTAATCCCGCAGATTTCTGGTTGCAATTATCTTCTATTCTTCTTATCGTTGCATTAATAGTTGCAATCGCTGCATTGTTCATCAAGAATTTCTTGCGTAGACGTAAAGCTAACAAGAGCGACGCTAAGTCACATTACAAAGTAGTAAGCAGAACTAAAGCGAAAGAAAAATCTAAGGCTAAGCCCGTTGAAAACTTTGATAAAGAATTTGAAAACTTTATGAAAGAAAACGAAATAGTTGAAGAACAAGCAGAAGAACAAACGAACGAACAAGTTGAAGAACAAACACTTGACTCTTACGTTTACGGCGAAGTTCAAAGCTTTGGTGATGAAACTGAAGAAGTTAAATCCGAATCTGACGAAAAAACCGAAGAATAATTAAACAAATCAATATGAGGCGATAGTTAACCTATCGCCTCTATTTTTTTTGATAGTATATTAATATAGTTATTAGTGCATATATATAACGTATGGCAACTATAATTTTAACTGGCGGTGGAACTGCCGGACATTGTATTCCACATTTGGCTCTATTGCCCTATTTGAAAAATGATTTCGACAAAATTTATTATATCGGCAGTAAAGATGGAATTGAAAAACAAATAATGAAAAGCGCAGGTCTGCCGTATTATTCCGTTTCCTGTGCAAAATTAAAAAGAAAGATTTGTTTAAGCAACTTAAAAATCCCCTTCATAGTCCGCAACGGAATAAGTGAAGCTGAAAATCTTATTAAGTCGTTAAAACCAGACGTTATATTTTCTAAAGGCGGTTACGTTGCAATTCCTACAGTTATTGCGGCAAAAAAATACAAAATCCCAGTAATTGCGCACGAAAGTGATTACACTGTTGGATTGGCAAATAAATTATCATCGAGATATTGCAAAAAAGTTCTAACTTCTTTTCCGCAAACGGCAAAATCTATCAAAAACGGCGAATACGTTGGCTCGCCAATAAGAAAATCCCTTTTTACTACTGATAAAAATATAGCACTAAAATATTTTGGTTTTAGTGGAAAAAAACCAATTATTTTAGTTACAGGCGGAAGTCAAGGCTCAAAAATAATTAATCAAACGCTGAGAGCATCTCTTTCCGACTTATTGAGTAAGTTCGACGTAATTCATATATGCGGTAAAAACAACTTTAATAACGATATAAAATATGACGGATATTATCAAACTGAATATTTAAGCAACATAGAAAAAGCATTTTGCGTTGCCT
Source organism: Christensenellaceae bacterium (assembly GCA_045637285.1). Taxonomy (GTDB): domain Bacteria; phylum Bacillota; class Clostridia; order Christensenellales; family Borkfalkiaceae; genus UBA1259. Next base: position 31,433 of record JAZTZE010000038.1, read on the forward strand.
CAATTTGCGTTTCCCGCGCAGGATCAAATACCGTATTTGAATTGTTAAGCTTAAAAATCCCCACTGTATTAATCCCTTTACCTAAAGGAATTTCTCGTGGAGATCAAATAGTAAACGCCAATTATTTTGAAAAACTTGGTTTAGCATACGTTGTTCAACAGTCAAACTTAACACCTAAATCTTTAACGACGGCAATAAACAACGTTTATACCAATAAAGATGCCTTTATTAACAACTTAAGCCATGCACAAATTCATGACGCAAGCAGACAAATTTCAAGAATTTTAATAGACACTGCTATGCATCAATAACAGCAATCGGCAGCCGTTGTGTTCTTTCGATAAAATTTAATCCTTTATTGTTCTTAAAGTACCCTGAAAGGCATGTTTTTTCACTTTCAGGGACTTTTATTTGTGAATAAAATTTATTACATGCTCTAACAGTTGCTACACTCTGCCTATTTTCAGTTATTATTGTTTTAGGTTGTTCAATTCGTTTTTTCTTTTTATCAAAAAAAAGTTTAATTATAGTATCAATCATAATTTCCTCCTAATTACAATAATAAAATAACACACGATTTTGACATATGCTTGTCATATTAGTTGACTTTTTTGTAATAATATTTTAATATATGATTAGATGGAGTGTATAATTATATGAAATACGAGATAATGTTAAGAATTTTATTTGAATTATTGTCAAAAAAACACGTAAAGGCATCTTATCTTGCCGAAAAATTTGAAGTTAGCGTAAGAACCGTTCATCGCTATATCACTTGTATTGAACTTGCAGATGTTCCAATTTACACACAACGTGGCAACAATGGTGGATTTGCTATTGCAGATACTTATAAACTGTCTTCAACGTTTATGACAACTAACGAATTTGACCAAACAATATCTGCTCTTACTGCAATTATTGAAGGTGTCCCCAACCAAACGCTTTCAAACGTGATATCGAAACTAAAAGCTGTTGCAAAAAATGAATATAGCGGCTTTGATATTAAAAGTGGAAACCTAATAATTGACGCAGGTCCTTGGGGCGACACCGTTGGTTACAAAAGCAAGCTCGTCGTTATACAAAACGCAATAGAAGCTAATAAAAAGCTATTTATTCGCTACCATGACCGTAACGGCGAAGTTACTGAAAGAACTATTGAACCGTATATTATCGTTTTTAAGCAAGGTCTTTGGTACGTTTTTGCATTTTGCGAAATGCGCAACGATTTCCGATTTTTTAAAACGGGAAGAATCGAACACGCAACGGATATTGACAAAACGTTTGAAAGACGCGATCTTTCCGCCGTTGATCTGCCACTTAATTTCTGGTATAACAGCGTTGAAACTGAAAACGTTATTTTAGAAATCGACAAACGTTACGTATCAGACGTTGAAGAATGGTTAGGCATTGAAAACGTTAGGAAACAACAGGATAAATTTATTGCCGAAGCAAAGCTACCTTATGACAACGGTTTAGTTTCTAAAATAATGAGTTTTGGTAACGGTATTAAAGTTATTTCCCCACCAGAATTAAAAGATAAAATAATAAAATGCGCACAAGACTTAGTGAGCATTTATAAATAATTATATAAAAAAGCTGCCGCAAAAAAGCGGCAGCTTTTAGTTTAGAATTCTTTTCTTGCACTTCTTGAAAACAAGTTCAAAAATACACTCATTGGATCTTTATTGTCGTAAATAATCGAATATACGGCATTGGTAATGGGAAGATCAACGTTGTATTTTTCGCCAAGCATTTTCAATGCTTTTGCGGTGCTTACACCCTCTGCAAGTTTTGAAAAAGGTTGCCCCGTTACGAAAACTTCGCCAAACTTTCTGTTGTTTGAATATTCTGAAAACAACGTGGTTTCATAATCGCCTAAATGGCACAATCCATAAGCCGAAAGTTCATTACCACCCATTGCTTTAATAAGCCTTGCAATTTCCCTTGCTCCACGCGCCATTAGTGGCCCTTTTAATGTAGAATAGTTTCCACCATCAAGCATTCCTGCTGCAATTCCCATAATGTTTTTAGCAGCAGCACCAATCTCGCTTCCTATAATGTCGTCGCCATAATAAAAACGAATTAAGTCACCGCGCAAATTATCCGCTAAGTATTTAACTAGTTGTTTGTCATAACCATCTATAACCATACAATTGGGCTGACCTTTAGTAAAAGCTTGAATATGCCCCGGACCAACCCATATAGCAACGTTATTTTTATCAATTCCACAATCAATAAGAACTTCTGTTAAGCGTTTGCCAGTTTCAACTTCAACACCTTTCATGCAAAGTATAAACTTTTTATCCGCAACGTTAAATTCTAATATCCTTTTTATAAAACTTCTAAGCGATTGCGCACTTATAGATATTATAATTATTTCACTTTCACATACAGCTCTTTTTAAATCAGACGTTAGTAAAATGCGCTTATCCAATTGAACGTATTCGTTTTTTCCAGTGTTCTTAAGAACGTCGAAACTGTAATGCCCTTCCGTTCCCCATTGAATAACGTCGTGCTCGTTATTAACCAAATACCAACCTATAAACGAGCCCCATCTACCACACCCTAAAACTGAAATTTTCATAACGAACCTCTATAATGTCTTCCTATCAACGAATGCTCTTGCTAAACTAACTTCATCAGCGTATTCAAGGTCTGTTCCTATAGGAATTCCATGCGCTAAACGAGTTACTTTAATACCCAGTGGTTTAAGTAAATTGGAAATATACATTGCAGTCGCTTCGCCTTCAACGTCAGGATTGGTTGCCATAATAACTTCACTCACACCGCCTTTTGCAATGCGATTTAGAAGTCCTTTTATGTTTATATCGTTTGGTCCAATACCGTCAAGTGGCGAAATCGTTCCGTGAAGAACGTGGTATACTCCATTAAATTCGTTAAGCTTTTCAATAGCAATAACGTCTTTGGGTTCTTTAACTACGCAAATCGTTTCAGAAGAACGAACTTTACACACGTCACAAATATCACCTTCTGAATAATTTCCGCAAATAGAACAATAACGAACGTCCTTTTTAACGTTAATAATTGCTTCGGCAAACGCCTTTGCGTCTTCTTCGGTCATATTTATAACTCTATAGGCAAATCGTTGCGCAGTCTTTGCGCCCACGCCCGGAAGCTTGGAGAATTCGTTTATAAGCCTTCCTATTGGCTCAATATAAACTTTCATTTTATAAACCTAACGCTCCGAATTTACCCATCTTTTCTTCATAAACTTCGTCAGCACTATCATATCCGTCGTTTAACGCAGCAATTAAAAGATCTTCAAGCATAGTAAGATCATCCATATCAACTGCATCTGGATTAATGGTAATGCCTGTTACAACTTTTTTAGCTGTCATAGTAACTTTAACTAATCCGCCACCAGCAGTGCCTTCAACTTCCGTTTCTTCAAGTTCTGCTTGTGCTTTTTGCATTTCTTCTTGCATTTTTTGCGCTTGTTTCATAAGGTTTTGCATTTGGTTATTTCCACCGCCAAAACCGCCGAATCCACCTCTATACATATTATCAGTCTCCTAAATTTATTTTATAACGACTATATCGTCGCCGAATATTTTTTTAATTCTTTCTGTTGCTTGATCAACTTCGTCTAACGATTTCTCGTGTTCTGAAAGTTTTATTTGGAGTTCAAAAGGTAAGAACTCTTCTAATGCTTCTTCTATTCTCGCCCTGCTTGGACCTCGATCTAAAAGATCTTGATCGTTTGAAGTAGAACAAGTTATCACCAAAACGTTGCCAATTACATCAAGTTTAACACCCTGAACAACGTTCCAAAGCATTTCACTGCCAATTTTCCTTAAATTCAAAAGCAACTTTCCCTTTAAGTCATTTATACTTATTGATTGAATTGAAAGTTTCTCTTGTTTTGAAGGTTGCTGAATGGGTTGTTCTATCGGTTTTTGATCTTCTTGCTTTATCTGTTTTGCTTGTGGTGTAGCAACGTTAGTTTGCTCCACCTTAACCATTATTCCGTTTTGAACTTTAATCTCTAAATCTTTAATTCTTGCAAGTAACGCGTCAATATTATAATCAGAGTCGGGTTTAGCAATTTTAACCGATGCCGTTTCAAATATAACGCGTGGATGAGTTGTGTATTTTAATGCATTTTCCGCATCTGCAAAAATTTCTAAAGCTCGAATAAGCCTATCTTCGCTAACAGAGCCGGAAATCTCCTTATATTCTAAGAACTTGTCTTCAGGAAGCGCAAGAATATCGTTTGCATTTGAACAAGTTTTTACTACGAGCAAATCTCTTAAAACAGCAGTGATATCTTTTGTCAATACTCCAATGCTTTTACCGAGCGAACACAACTCGTTTACCGTACTTAAAACGTTGCCTGAATAACCATTTAACAGGTCTTTAATAAAACTTAACACCAAATCTGCGTTGGTAGACCCTAAAACGTCCATCACGTCTTCGTAAGTAAGCGTGCCGTTATTGTATGAAAGCGCGATATCTGCAATGGAGAGCGCGTCTCTCATACTGCCTTCTCCTGCCTTAGCTATCGCCATAAGTGCTTCTTTTTGATACGCCTTACCTTGTTCGTCATAAATTTTAGCGATTGTATTTGCTATTCTTTCGTTAGAAATAAGCCTAAAATCAAATCTCATACAACGCGATAAAATAGTCGCGGGGATTTTATGCACTTCAGTAGTCGCAAGAATAAATACGGCGTGTTTGGGCGGTTCTTCAAGCGTTTTCAATAATGCGTTAAACGCAGCCCCCGTAAGCATGTGAACTTCGTCTATGATATAAACTTTATATTTACACGAAACGGGCGGATATTGAACTTTTTCCCTTAAATCTCTAATCTCGTTAACGCCGTTGTTAGAAGCCGCGTCAATTTCCATAACGTCTATATTAGACGGGTCAGAAAGTGATTTACACACTTCGCACTCTCCGCACGGCGAACCGTTTACTGGCGTAAGACAGTTAATTGCTTTTGCAAAAATTTTTGCAGCAGAAGTCTTTCCCGTGCCACGAGTGCCGGTGAACAAATATGCATGACCGAGCTTATCCGTCGTTATTTGATTAACGAGTGTTTTAACTATATGTTCTTGACCAATTAAGTTTTCAAACGTTGTAGGCCGGTATTTTCTGTATAATGCCAGATATGCCATTTTTCTCCTTGTATCGCTTAATTTAACGATTGGATTTTCTTTTTTATTCTTTGAAGCGCGTTGTCAATAGACTTGTCTTTTTTTATAAGTTTTTCACTTATTTCTTTTTGAGAATAACCTTTTAAGTAAAGGGTTAAAATTTGATTTTCGTAATCGCTAAGTGCATTTTTAATTTTATTTTCAAGCTCTTTTGCCGTTTCAGCATTGATATATTTTTCTTCGGGGCTAAAATCAGAGTCTATTATGATTTCTGATTTATCTAAATCACCGTCCGCAATGCCAGATAACGATATATAGTTGTTAAGCGGTTGATTTTTAAATCTATTTGAGCTTTTTATAACGGTTAATATACGGTTTTTTACACAAAGATATAAATAGCTCTTAAAAGAAGATTTCCCGTTAAATGTGTTTATTGCCTTAAAGGAAGCAAGCATACCTTCTTGCAACAAATCTTCCGTGTCGCCACCAACTAAAAAATACGAGTGAGCCATTGCTGAAACGACGTATTTATACCTATTAAACAACTCGTCTATCGCACTTGAATTGCCTTCCTTAGCAACGGCAACCAACTGCTCGTCCGTTAAATTCTTAAAATCCATTTTTTAATTATTTTTCTCCGCACGCTGTCTTAACACTTCAAAAACAGCAATACCGCACGCCACCGATGCGTTTAATGAATTTACTTTCCCGTGCATTGGAATTGAAACTATTCCGTCACATTTTTCTTTAGTGAGCCTTTTAACACCACTGTCTTCCCCGCCAATAACTAAACAAATCTTGCCGGTTAAATTAGATTTATAAATGTTTTCACCACCGACTTCTGCTCCGTACACCCAAAAACCGTTATCCTTAAGCGTGTCGATTGCGGTATTAATATTAGTAACCTTTGCAACCTTAACGTGATTGAGCGCACCTGCGGATATGCGCATTACAGTGTCTGAAACAGATGCACTTCTATCTTTACCTATAATTAAACCTTGTGCACCTGCACATTCTAATACCCTTATAATACTACCTAAATTGTGTGGGTCGAGTATTTCGTTTAAAACTACAACCAAAGAATTCTCTTCCACGCAATCATCAATAATGTCGTCAATATCAAAATATTTATAATCAGAAACGTAAGCAATAAAACCTTGGTGGCGTTTGCTTTCACTTTCCTTTTCAATAACGTATTTATCAACGGGTTGAAGTTTGATTTTATGCGAACGAATTATATTGATTAATCGTTTACTTGCATCGTCCTTTAAATCTTTTTGAACGAGAATTTTATCAATTTCTTTGTCTGTTTTTAATAATTCGTATACCGAGTTTCTACCTTCAATTTTCATCGCTGTTTCCTTTATTTAGTAAAAAATTTATTCTATCGTAATCTCCGATGAGATACAAATACCCAATCAACGCTTCTAAACCTGTTGAAGCATTATATTCTGCAACCGAAGCGTGCTTTGCTTTTGTCGTTTTCTTAGCATTCCTTGCTCGCTTAAATATTGCAAGTTCTTCTTCGTTAAATAATGGCAAAATTTCCTTTAGTAATTCAGCCTGAGCAGTCGCTTTAACTTCAGCAGTTGCAAGCTTATTTAACTGCCCGCTCTTAAAATCGCTATTAAACGTTAATTTTTCTCTAACGAATAGAGAAAAAACGGCATCGCCAACAAATGCTAATACAATTGAATTTAGGTTTTTAGCCTTTTGGCTATCCATTTTTTGCCCAAACTTAAACAAAACACAATTCTCCCATTTTCTTACGATATTATTATACAATAAATTTACCAAAAAAACAATAAAAAAGCTCCTTTTTTAAAGAGCTTAAATAAAGTATTTATTTAATTTTCAAAAGTTAGTTGTGAAAGATAGACAATTATCCCCTTAAACAACGTGTAAGATAGATCGTCTTGGTATGCTTCATTAATCAGCAACGCCTCGTCTTCTGGATTAGACAAAAATCCGCACTCAGCAATTACCGATGGATAATCACTGCAATTTAATATATAATAATCTCCCGTTAACGCCGTGCACGTTCGCGAAGATTGCTCCATAGTATTGAAACAATTTTGTAAACTGTCTGCAAGCTGTTTTGATTTTGCGTCATCTTTTTTATAAAAAACCTGTGCTCCACGACGCGTGCTTACGCTAAATTTATTCATATGTATGCTTACAACCAAATCAGGTTTTGCATTTAAGATTATTTCACGTCTTTTTTGCATATCCTTTCGCTTTAAACTACTTGTTGCAACACCGTATAGACCCGCATCAGAACTTCTCGTCAAAACCACGTTAAAGCCCGCGCTTATTAAACGCTTTTCTAACTTTTTTGTAATTATCAAGTTTAATTCGCTTTCTTTTACCCCTGTTTTAACTCCGCTAACACCACCGTCAACACCGCCGTGCCCAGCATCTAAAACTACTTTTATTTTATAAGCCGAAGCGTTGTCTGAAGATGTTTTGCTAAGCGCGCCAAAGCACAAAATTGTTGTTAATGCTACCAACAAAAGAACTGATGTTACGATTAATTTTCGGCTTTTTATTACAATCATTAAAAATTCCTTTATTGTGGATAACTTGCTATATTTGGCTTAGTTATCCACAATTTTAATTCATATTTAGAGTTTCATGTTGATAACTCCCTTATTTATGTATAACAAAAATACAATCAGATTATGCTTGTCTTTATTACTTTTTTACACGTTTTAAAAATAAAAAATTGCAGTAAATTTACTACAATTTTTTTATTAACATATTAATTTTATTGAATTCTATTTAAGCATACAACAGTTTCTACGTGCTTTGTTTGAGCAAACATATCAAACGGACGAACATAAGAAATTTCATATCTTAATTTAGGCTCTTTTGCCTTGACAATTTGCCCGTTTTGAACTTCAAGCGTGCCCATTAATAACCCCACATCTCTTGCAAGTGTTGAAGGTTTGCATGAAACGTAAACCACCTTGTCTATTGAACTTTTAATTATTGCATCAATAACTTTAACGTCGCAACCCTTTCTTGGCGGATCTAAAACGAGTGAAACTTTTATGTTTTCAGCCTTCTCCTTAGCAATTATGTCAGGCAAAAGCTCTTCGCATTTCCCCAGCAAATTAGTAACTTTATCTTCTAATCTATTGATTTGAACCAAGTCGTTTGCGCAATCAACTGCTTCAGGAACAATTTCTATACCAATTGCCTTTTTTGCGTCTTTAGAAAGGAGCGCGGTCATAAGCCCTGCACCACTATAAGCATCAATAACTACAGTATCGCTATCTGCCCCAACCAATTCTTTTACCGTTGCATATAGCTTAGAGCAAATTGAGTTGTTTACTTGCATAAAAGACTGAACGCCAATTTTATATTTAACGCCTAACATATCAGCCATATACCAGCCTTGACCGCAATGCAAAATAAATTTATCGCCGTAAATTACGTTAGTATCTTTATCGTTAACGTTTTGATATAACGAAAATGGATATTTTAGGTTGTTAGATAACCGTTCAATTAAGTCTTCTTTTGCCTTAAGGTGTTGACTTGTAGTTACTACGGTAATAATTAAATTGCCTTTTACTTCTTTTACGGTAATCTCTCTAACGTCACCACTTCCAGTAGTTTCGTCATACCCCTTAACCTTGTTGTTGGTTAAGTATTCTTTAAATGCTGTTATCACGTTCGCCGTCCAAGGCGCGTTAATCAAACAATCATCAATAGGCACAACTCTATGCGAGTTTTCTGCATAAAATCCTATTTTAGTGCTTCCATTTACTTGAGAAACAGGCAATTGCAACTTATTTCTATATCTAAAGTCGTTGTCACCCTTAACGGTAGACTTAACTAAAACGTTAATTCCCGCCACTTTCTTAAACACAGTGGCAATAGTTTCTTCCTTCAACTTTAATTGATTAGCATATTTTATGTGTTGGAGTTGACATCCACCGCACTTGCCAAACACTGGACATTTTGCACGGACACGTTCTTCCGCCGGCGTAAGAATTTCTATTGCCTTTCCGAAAGCACATTTGTTAGTAACTTTCAACACTTTAAAACGCACCTTTTCTCCCATCAACGTATAAGGCACAAAGATTATGTTGTTATCAAGTTTTATAACGCCTTCTCCGTTTGAACCCATTCCGGAAACAACGCCAATCAACTCATCATTCTTTTCCATAGTTCCCCTATTTTATAATTCTACTCAAATATCTATCAATAGTTATTTTAGATAAAAATATAAATCTGTAATATACCAAATAAAAAATTATTGCGACCACGCCAACAACGTATATAACGTAATCTATAAGCCACGCGGGTATTCCGTCCATTATTCCGTGCATAACGTGCGTGTAATAAAAATAACAACCGTACATAGCAATAATACACCAAACGAGCCCGAGAACGAAACAAAAATACTTGTTAACCTGTTTTTGCTTCAACTTACACCAAACTATAGGATAAAAGGCAAAAAAGGTAAAATAAGCGGGAAAAACCAACGATAAAACGTTTAATCCCGAACAAAGAAAAGCAACAAGCCCGCCTGACAAAGCACACAAAACCGAACCTTTATATGAATTAAAATATAAAGGCACGATTACGAAAACCGATGCAATTACAAGTGAACACAAGTCGGCAAATTCAATAAACGCGCCAAGTAATAATGCTATCGCAACAAGACCGGCACTAACAGCCGATAACGATATTAATTTACTTTTCATTATCTGCAACACATACTGCAAAGCATATCCATCAAGCACCAAGTTGCGCAAAGTGAAAGACAGTTGTTACTGTCCACTCCGCCCATTTGTTGTCCTTGACTTGCGTTAGGATCTTGATTATATGCATTGTTTGAATGAAATTGTCTGTTATTGTATTCAATTTTTTGTTTAAGCTTTGCCAGCGCATCAGAGTATTTAACGTTGTGCGGTTCGATAGTAAGCGCGATTTCAAGCTGTTTTAAACTTTCGTTAATCCAGTTCTTTTTGTAAAAAATAACTGATTGCAAATAATGCCATTCTGCATCTCTTGCTGAAAAGTTATCCAGTTTTTGTTGCGCTAAAGAAATATTCCCGCTTCTTATTAGCGATTCTATTTCCGAATAGTCATTCTCAAAAAGGTCATCGTTGTTAACCTTTTTTGAAGCTAATTTAATTTCGTTATATGCAGTTTCTACTTTAGTAAGCATTCTTGCCGCTTCGTTACCCGCTTCACCTTCTAAAAAGCGTTCTTTTGAATACTTTTCTTTAAGCGTTTTATAAGCGTTTTCCACTTGCTCTTCAGAAGCACCAACTTCTAAACCTAAAACTTTGTAATATTCTCGCATTTTTTATTCTCCATAATTTGTTTGGTTTGAAAACTTAAACCGCGAAGTAAAACGTTGTCTAATAAATCGTGGTTAAATTTGTATTCCAATTGTTGCGCTAATTGTCCAATTCTAGACAAAACTGTTGAAAACACAATGATTAAATCTTGTCCTTTTTCTTTTATTAGCGCATTTTTATTGGCTATATCGCTATAAACGTTTTTGAATACGTTATAATTTTTGTTCTTTATATCTTTATCAAAATCATCAAGAGCGTCAATGAGATATATCCATTTGCCAAGATTATATGAAAGCTCTTTTAACTGCTCTATACAACTATCTCCTACGATATGCTCAACGATTTCTTGCATCATCATTCCAAAAGGATCGGCAATAATATCTACACTATCACAGTTTTGTTTTTCAAGTTTTAATAGGTCTTGATAACGAGTTTTAACTATTTGGTCAATCTTAGGCTCTAATTTTCTCGCCTTTTTATATGCCGACTTAAAAAAAGTACGCTTTATTCTACCCTTTCCGTCATCAACAACGTCGTCGTTTAACTTGTGATATGCAAGTATAACGTTTAACGCACCTATTCTTTTAGAAAGCTCGTCTGGCAATGCAACGGGACGTTTCCTTATAGCGTGAATAACGCAGTGCTGTTTTTCAATCTTTACGTCAACACCCAAAACGTTGTGTAACAAAATTGACAAGAAAGTTAAATCATAGTTTAAAACTAACCTTGCTTTTTGTCCGCACGCACAGCCTATGCTTTTACACAAACCGCAATACATTGCTTTGTATAGCACGGTGTCTTTTACGTATAGATTAGCAAAATCAGTCTTTACGTATCCAAACATTTTAACCTCTTTTTCTTAAAACTAAGCCTACTTTCTTATATACTTTATTAAGCGTTCTATATGCTAAGCGTTCAGCTCTTTCTGCACCGCTCTTTAACACGTCGTCAAGATAAGCTTTATCTGCAAGCAATTTGTTTTTTTCTTGTCTAATAGGCTCGATAACTTCGGCAACGGTTTGCCCAACTTTAACCTTAAAGTCGCCGTAACCCTTACCTGCAAACTCTTGTTCAGCTTGCTCAAAAGTCTTTTCTGTAAATGCACAATAAATAGATAATAGATTGCTTATTCCCGGTTTTTCGGGCGAATAAATAATCTTATCATCACTGTCTGTTACCGCTCTTTTGAATTTTCTAACAATAGTATCAGGATCGTCATCCATAGAAATAAAAGCATTAACGTTAGCGTCTGACTTGCTCATCTTTCTATTAGGTTCAGCAAGGCTCATAACTCTTGCGGCAGATTTACCAATATATCCTTCGGGAACTTTAAACGTTTCACCAAATCTATTGTTAAAACGAATTGCTAAGTCTCTTGCAAGTTCTAAGTGTTGCTTTTGGTCTGCGCCGATAGGAACGAGTTCTGTTTGATATAAAAGAATATCAGCAGCCATAAGAACGGGATAATCCATCAGTCCCATATTAATATTATCTTCATGTTTAAGGCTCTTATCCTTAAATTGAGTCATTCTTGAGAGTTCGCCCGGATAACAAATAGTATTTAACACCCAAGCGAGCTCAGCGTGTGCTGAAACGTGAGATTGAGCAAACAATATAGATTTTTCCGGATCAATACCGCACGCAATATATAACGCTGCTAATTCGTAAGTATTCTTTCTTAACACCGCAGGGTCTTGCTTTACGGTTAAAGTGTGCAAGTCCGCGAGTGAGAATACACTGTTATAGTCCGATTGTAGCTTTTTGAAGTTACGAAGTGCACCAAGATAGTTACCTATCGTTAAAATACCACTCGGTTGAATTGCACTGAACAAAATCTTCTTATCTTCCATTATACTTTACCTTACTTTAATAATCCTTGAAAATTATTTCTTAACGAAATCCATAACCGCTTGAACAGCCATAGACTTATCTATGCTTAAATTAAACCTTCTTTCTTTTGTCTTTAATTCACTAATTTGGTTAGGAATAGGTGCTGCTGAAAGTTCGTAAAGCTTATCTGCTGATTTAAACGCATCTTCAGGAGCTTTACCGTCGATAGCCTTTAACACGTCGTGCGCAAACTTATATGGGCTTGCGGTAGAAACTATTACCGTTGGGTTTTCGCTTTCAGTATATTGCTTAAACGAACAAGCTACGTCGTATGCAACGGAAGTGTGAGTATCTAAAACGTAGCCGTATTCTTCAAACACTTCACTAATTGTTTGTGCACACTCTTCTTCGTCAGTGTAGCTTGCAAAAAATTCTTTGTCTAACGCGCTCTTTTCGCTGTCTGATATCGTATATGCCCCGTCGTTTTTAAGTTCGTTCATTCTATTTTCCGTAACAGCAAAGTCTCTGCCTGACAATTCAAAAATAAGTCTTTCTAAATTGCTTGAAATTAAAATGTCCATTGACGGAGAAATAGTTTTGAAAAATTCTCTATTTCTATCATACGTTCCACTTGCGAAGAACTCGGTTAACACGTTATTAGAGTTTGATGCGCAAATAAGCTTATTTACGGGAAGCCCCATTTTCTTTGCATAATATCCAGCTAAAATGTTGCCAAAATTACCAGTTGGAACAACAAAGTTAATTTCATCGCCCATCTTTATTTCACCGCTATTTACCAAGTCTGCGTATGCGGAGAAATAATAGGTAATTTGCGGAGCTAATCTACCGAAATTCATAGAGTTTGCGCTTGACAAAACAACTCCGTTTTCCAGCAACTCTTGGTTGATTTGCTTGCTTACGAAAATATTTTTAACTGCGGTTTGGCAATCGTCAAAATTACCGTTGATGCCAACCACGTTAACGTTCTGCCCTTCTTGAGTGCACATTTGGAGCTTTTGCATATCACTTACGCCGTCACTCGGATAGAACACCATAATTTTTATGCCTTCTGCATCTTTAAAACCTTCAAGCGCAGCCTTGCCAGTATCGCCACTGGTTGCAACCAAAATTAAAACTTGTTCTTTAACGCCACTGATGTCGCACCCTTTTCTTAGCAAATAAGGTAAAAGCGTAAGCGCAACGTCCTTAAAAGCAAGCGTAGGACCATGGAACAATTCCATAATAAAAGTTCCTTCATCAAGCTTAACTAAAGGAGCAGGGTCGCTATCGGTAAACTTGCCGTAAGCATTTTGGCAAGCGACAAGTAATTGATCGTAATCGTATTCATCTAAGTAACTATGCAAAACATAGCACGCGCGTTGCGCATAATCCATATCTAAAAGCTTATCAAAGTCTTGTTTTGTAAATTGCGGAAACTTTTCTGGAACAAACAAGCCTCCGTCATCGGCTAAACCCTTAGCAATAGCCGCTGCTGCGCAATTAACTTCTGACTTTCCTCTGGTGCTAACAAACTTCATAAAAACTCCTAAAAATAATTAAAAGTCGGAAAAAACTTCCGACTTTTATTTTACACTATTTCGTGTATAAAAAGCAACTTAATCAACGTACTTTAACACAAACTCAGGTAAATCTTCTTTGGCTGCACTGCACGTTAACACGAACTTAACGCCGTAATCCTTTTCAAGCTTATCCATAGCAGAGAAAATGCTTGATAATTCACTTAAAGACTTATCGGTAATTCTTGCAATACCGTCGATAAATATATATTCATTGTCACCGTTAGCAGCAACTAAGCCTTTCAAAAAGCCTCTAAATCCGTCTTCCCCAGCAATTTCAAAACCTGTTACGTCAAGATATCTGATTTTATTGTTTAAATCATAAGAATATCTGGTCGTATCCGTTACGAATATAACGTGGCCCTTTGCTGTTTCGAGCATGTTGTTTGCGCTTTCCAATATTGCCTTAGTTTTGCCGGTTCCTTTGGGTCCGTAAATAATTTTCATTTAGAAAATTCCTCCTAAAATATCTCTGCCTATATTGTATAACACTTTTTGAAAAATTACAATACCTTTTTAAAAATTATTTAATTAAAAAATAAGTTTTTTAATAAATTATTTCAATTCGTTTACAAATTCCTTAAATCTACGAATACCTTCAGCAATATCTTCCTTAGAAATAGCGTAAGAAAGTCTAATGCAATCGTCGTTTCCGAAAGCAATACCTGGCACGAGCGCAATTCCTTTTTTAAGCGCACAATCAGCAAAAGAAAGTGATCCGTTAATAACTGTTCCATCAAAGGTCTTACCAAAAAGGTTTTTAACGTTTATAAACACATAGAACGCACCCTTGGGGGTTATACATTCAATTCCTTCAACGTCTGAAAGAAGTTCAATCATTAACTTTCTTCTTTCATCAAATAGAGTTTGCATGTCTGAAATGAATTTATCCCCTGCCGGATCAGTAAGAGCCGTTACAGAAGCGTATTGAGAAATTGAACAAGCATTGCTGGTGGTGTGGCTTTGCATGCTTGAAATAGCCTTTGCGATAGCAATAGGCGCAGCAAGATAGCCAATTCTCCATCCGGTCATTGAATACGTTTTGCTCATACCGTTTATTATAATGGTATGCTCTTTCATATACTCACTTACTTGAGCAATTGAATAGTGCTTTTCCCCTTCGTAAATGAGCTTTTCATATATTTCGTCTGAAATAACGTAAATTCCGTTTTCTTCACAAACCTTTGCAATTTCCTTAATTTCTTGCTCGGTATAAACAGCACCGGTTGGGTTGTTTGGAGTATTCAAAATTAAGCACTTGGTCTTTTTCGTTACGTTTTCTTTTAATTGAGCAGCGGTCATTTTGTAACCGTTTTCTTTATTTGCTTGAACGTAAATACACTTTCCGCCAGCGAGCTTAATAAGTTCAGGATAAGTTAACCAGAAAGGACTAGGTAAAATAACTTCATCGCCTTCGTCAACAATCGCGCAAATTGCGTGATAAAGTGAACTCTTTGCCCCAGAAGAAATTACGATTTGATTAGGTTCGTAGCTAAGACCGTTATCTTTTAAGAATTTTTCACACACCGCTTTTTTAAGGTTAACCATACCAGCAGCAGGCGTATATTTGGTAAAGCCGATATCAAGTGCCTTTTTCGCACTTTCGATTATGTAGTCGGGCGTATTAAAATCAGGTTCACCCGCGCCAAAACCAATAATTGATATTCCGTCAGCTTTCATTTTGTTTGCTTTTGCCGTAATTTCAAGCGTCAACGACGGTGCTATTTCTTTAACTTTTTTTGAAACACTCATTGTAGTACTCCTTATTATTCTTCATCCATTCCCGCACTTAATTTTAATTCTCTATCGTGAATAGCAAGTGCTTCCACCATTTCTTCTATATCGCCTAACATAAAGTTATCTATAGAATGTAGCGTAAGCCCTATTCTATGGTCTGTAACTCTGCCTTGTGGGAAATTATAGGTTCTAATACGTTCAGAACGATCGCCTGTTCCCACTTGGCTTCTTCTGTTCTCTGAATATTCTTTTTCGTATTGAGATTGATAGTAATCATAAAGCCTACTTTTCAATACTCTCATCGCTTTTTCACGGTTTTTTGTTTGAGAACGTTCGTCTTGACACAACACCACAATTCCTGTCGGAATGTGTGTAAGCCTTATGCATGACTCAGTTTTATTAACGTGTTGCCCGCCTGCACCTGATGAGCGCAACGTGTCAACTCTTAAATCCTTTTCATCAATATTTACTTCAACGTCTTCAACTTCTGGTAAAACGGCTACCGTTGCGGTAGAAGTATGCACTCTGCCTTGTGATTCAGTTTCCGGCACGCGTTGAACTCTATGCACGCCACTTTCATATTTAAGCTTACTATAAACGCCTTTCCCTGTTATTGAAAATATTGCTTCCTTAAGCCCGCCGAGTTCGGTTACGCTTATTTCGATGTCTTCTGTTTTCCAACGGTTTCTTTCAGCGTATTTTGTATAAAGTTTATAAAGCTCATAAGCAAACAAGTTTGCTTCGTCGCCACCAGCCCCGCCCCTTATTTCCATTATAACGTTCTTATCGTCGTTTGGATCTTTGGGTAAAAGTAATATTCTAAGCTCTTCCGAAATCTTTGAAATTTTATCTTTAAGATCTTCAAGTTCTTCTTGCATAAGAGCTTTCATTTCGGGGTCAGTTTCAAGTGGAAGCATTTGCTTCATTTCTTCTTGTTCAGTCGTAGCTTTTTTATATTCGGTATACTTTTCAACCGTGGGAGTTATATCAGCAAGTTCTTTCGTGTATGCACGCCATTCGTCCATACGCGATATAACTTCGCTGTCTCCAACGAGTTCGTTTAATTTATCGAATCTTTCAAGCATTTTGTCAAGTTTTTTAAACATTAAAGCACCGCCTTAATAATCCTGTCTATATTTTCGTAATCTTTTATAATTTCAACTCTATTAAAATCGGCGAGCATCTTTGCTACGGTGATAGCTTGGCCTTGTCCGCATTCCAAAAAGAGCACACCATTCGTATTTAAATATTTTTTTGCATTTAAGGCAATAATTTTGTAAAAATCATATCCGTCAGCCCCACCGTCAAGCGCAAGAATGGGCTCAAAATCCTTAACTTCTTTTTGAAGCCCGCCAATGTCAGACGATTTTATATATGGCGGATTTGATATTATAACGTCGAATTTTCTTTCATCAGCGTCAGAAATAGCACTGAATAAATCACTTTTAATAAACTCTATTTGAGCATCGTTCAACTCGGCGTTTTCTTTTGCAAGGTCCAATGCTTTTGCACTAATATCAATTGCGCAAACTGATGCACCGCTTTGTTTTTGCACGGCAATTGCTATTGCACCACTACCCGTACACAAATCAAGAACTTTACTATCCTTGCTTATATGTTTCAACGCATTTTCAACCAATAACTCAGTTTCGGGTCTTGGAATCAACACCCTCTCGTCTACCTTAATGGTATAACCGTAAAAATCCGTGTCACCCAAGCAGTACCAAAGCGGTCTACCCGTTATGCGTTCGTTAACTATATTTTGAATTTTTTCCACGTCTTTAGCACTAACGACTTCGTCCGTGTTTAATTGATCTCTTTTAACGCCAAGCGTTAAACTAATTATCCATTCACTTTCAGCACTTTCGTTAACGCCGTTTTCGTTAAGTTTAGCACGAACGGCCTTCAACAAGTCTTTACGCTTTTGTGCAGTAATAAAGTTTTGCTCGGGTATAGTTTGATCTAAATCCATTTCAATAACCTTCTTAAACGCGGTTATTGCAACTTCTATCATATCGTCGTCAGGTTCTCTAGTAGTTATTCTTTGCAATAACAACCCTGGAACTTTTAACGGAAAAACCAATGGAAAATTCGTTTTTGACAAGGCTTTAAGCAATTCGTAAGAAAGCCCCGAAACTATTGGCAATAAGGCAATTTTTAGTGCTATCCTTAAAAGCTTTTCAATATGCGAACCGATAAGTGCTTCAACTATTGCAAAAACTAAAATACTTATTACGATTACGAAAATCATAAAAGTAGTTCCACAACGGTCGTGAACTCTGGTGCATTTTTTGGCGTTTTGAACGGTTAGCTCTTGCCCACTTTCGTAACAAGATATGGTTTTATGTTCTGCACCGTGGTATTTATACGTTCGGCGAACGTCTTTAATAAGCGACGACAAAAGGATATAGGCAACAAATATCAGCAGTTTTAACCCGCCTTCAATAAAATTTTTCGCCCAAATATCGAATGAAAACCCCGCGCCTATCCAGCCTTCAATAGAAACACGCACGAACTGTGGCAACCACATAAACAAAAAAATTGCAAGCCCAAACCCTAAGAGCAATGAAAGAAAAATAACCACGCTCATTACGTCTATTTTTAGCTTTCTTGCCATCCATTTTTCAAACTTAGACGGCTCGCCTTCCCCAAAAACTTCTGCCGAACGCATAAGCGTTTTAGTTCCGCCGACCAAAGAATTTATAAACGCAACGACACCGCGAACGATTGGCAACCTAAAAAACAGACTGCGCTTTGATTGCGGTTTAACTCTTTTAGTTTCTAAACGTATAACCCCTTGCTCGTCACGCACGGCGGTAGCCATTGCAGTTTTACCGCGCATCATTACGCCTTCAATAACAGCTTGCCCACCTATTGACACCGAAGGGTTTTTGTTCTTTTTATTTTTTGCCATATACCAAATGATAAAAAAAAGGCTTTAAGAATATAAGGATACTCTTAAAGCCGCGCAACATACGTTTTTACTTTGCTGCTTTGCCATATCTCTTGTTGAATTTATCAACACGGCCACCGGTATCAACCAACTTTTGTTTGCCCGTAAAGAAGGGATGACACTTGCTACAAATATCAACCTTAACTACGTCGCCTTTCTTGGTAGAACCAGTCTTAAACGTTTCACCACAAGCACAAACAACTGTTACTTCATGATAATCGGGATGTATAGCTTCTTTCATAACACACCTCACTTAGTAATTTACCCAGTAATTATATTACATTTTTCCGATATAGTCAACTATAAATTAGACGTTTACGAAAAAAATATGAAAACTTTTTATATTGATATTTTCGCTTGACAATTTTTAGTAAATTATAATATAATAAATAAAATTTTTCTTTGGAGATAATATGAAAGGTTGGAAAATCGTTAAGCCCTTAACGCTCAAAGAACAAGAGTTCATAGAAAACGTTGACGAAAAGTCACTTTCTAAAGTTAAAATTACCAAAGCTCTTATCACTTTGTCAGACGTTTTAAGGTATAACGGTGAATTAGAATCAAATAATATGGTGCTCGGAAGCTCCGGTATTGGAATTGTTAGTCAAACCGAAGCTAACCTTTTTGATTTAGAAAAAGGCAAGCACGTTTATATCGAACCAAACAAAGAGTGTAACGAATGTTATAACTGCCAAAGTGGTTATCATTCTAAATGTTCCAATCTCCAAATCGCTGGCGAAGATTTCAACGGCTTTTTAAGAGATTTCATAAACGTTCATAGCTCTAACTTATTCGTCCTTCCCGAAAGCGTTCCCGACTTAGAAGCTTTATTTATTGACAAAATATCTTTAGCAATTGCGGTTGTTGATAAACTTGGCATTCAAAAAGGCGATTACGTTGCTATTGTCGGAGCAAATAATTTTGGCAATATTTTAGCACAGCTACTCATTTACTATCAAGCAGTTCCTATCGTTGCCACAAACAATTTAGAAGACTATAAAATAGCAAAAAATTCCGGCATTTATTACGTTTTAGGTCCAAACGATGCTTGGCAAAAAGAAGTTACTTCTATTACGAGCGGAAGAATGACCAAAAGCGTCGTTTACATTTCAGATTGCAACATTCCGCCCGCAAAGGCTTTTGCTCTCGCATCACACAATGCAAGCATTGCGTTTACTGGCGTTTATTACAAAAACACTGCTATCCCCTTTGCTCAAGCAATCAAGAAGCAATTGCAAATTTTGTGCGTAAACAGTGGTTACGGAAACACCGCAACCAGCATAAACCTTATTGCCAACAAAGCGTTCAATCTTTCGCACTTAAAACTTGACACATGCGCTTACGATGCTGTTCCTTCTACCTTAGAAAACATGAACCAAACGTTAGAAGAACAAGGCAAAATTTACGAAACTATAGTTGATTTAGTATAAAATTAACCCCACGCCAACGTGGGGTTTTGTTTTTTTAATATTTTACGTTAAAAAGAGGTCGCAAACGCGACCTCTTTTTAATCTTTTTTTTGTTTTCTACAAAAAATCAGCCTTAAAAATTTACCTAACAACGTCGGTGTTTTTACACAACAAATTTTCATAACATACCTCGCACTATAATATATGCGTCAGCAAGAAAAAGTTGTTATAAAAAATTAAATTTCACGAAGTTCAGAAATAATTTTTGCTCTGTCAATCTCGTTAAACACCGTGCTACCTGCAACGATAACGTTCGCGCCGGCTTGTTTAACCAAACCAACGTTCTCTTTATTGATACCACCGTCAATTTCAAGATCAATATCTTTGCCAGTGCTGTCAATAAGTGCTCTTGCTTGCTTAATTTTTTCCAAAACTTCTGGTATGAATTTTTGTCCACCAAACCCTGGGTAAACACTCATCAAAAGAACCATATCACAAAGGTCAATAACGTTCTCAATCGCACTTACGGGCGTATCCGGATTAATAACAACACCGCATTTTACACCCAAATCTTTAATTGAAAGCAACGTTTCTTTTAATTTTTCACCGCATGCTTCATAGTGAACGGTTATAATGTCTGCACCAGCATCGGCAAACTGACGGATGTAGTTCCAAGGATTAACGATCATCAAATGGCAGTCAAACACAGCCTTGCTATACGGTCTAATTTCTTTAACGAACTTTGGACCGAATGAAATGTTTTTAACAAAACTTCCGTCCATAATGTCGATGTGCAAAACATCTGCACCGTCTCTGGTAATATTGGCAACTTCTTCGCCTGCTCTTGCAAAGTCTGCCGACAAAATAGAAGGTGCAATCTTAATCTTTTTCATATATAATTCTCCTTTTTGATAATTCTGAATAAATTTCTTTATATCTTTCATAGCGTTCTTTAGATAAAACGCCCTTTTCGATCATGTTTTTCACCGCACAATCAGGCTCACTTATGTGAGTGCATCCGCGGAATTTGCATTGGCTTGAATACTCCACGTATTCAGGATAACATTCTGGAAGCTGGCTAAGTTCGACCATTGCGTCAATAACGGCAAACCCCGGCGAATCTATCAGTTTAATGCCGTCTTGCTCAAAAATTTCCGAACGGGTAGTCGTATGCTTGCCACGAGATATTTTTTCGCTTAACACCCCCGTTTTAAGTTGCATGTCAAAAAGCGAGTTTACAATTGAAGTTTTACCAACTGCACTTTGCCCCGCAAGCACGGATAGTTTCCCAGTCAAAATATTCTTAAGTGCGCCTATTCCATCTCCTGTGTTTGCGCACACGCGCATTACGGAAAAGCCTAAACTGCCGTATTCTTTATTAATATACTCGTATAATTCTTTGTCAATATCAGATTTGTTAACGACAAAAATCAATTCAACGTTTTCTTTTATCGCGTTTATGCATAGTTTATCAACTAAATAAAAATCTGGTTTAGGCTCGCAAGAAACGACCGCAACTATTAAATCAACGTTTGAAACTTTTGGACGAATAAACTTGTTTTTTCTTTGTTCAACGCTAACGATTGCATCGTTTGAAACACAAACAAAATCTCCCACGCATAAATCTTCGCCTTTAATCTTAAGCACACCGCGCGCAACACATTTTATAAGTTGTTGCTCGCACTTAACCCAATATGCGTTGGACGTTGCCTTGTATATTTGTCCCATTAAATTACTGCTCTTCATTTTCTTCAAGATATCTTTGGCGAAGTTGCCCACACGCGCCGTCAATATCTTCCCCCATTTTGCGCCTTACCGTAGCCGATATTCCCGCTTTTTCGAGAACGCCCATAAATCGGTATGCTTGCTTGTCCGTTGTACTCTTTAATTGATTTTCCTTTACTTCGTTAAGCCTTATTATATTAAGGTGGCAAGGTCTTCCTTTGAGAAGCTTTATTAGAGCCTGTGCGTGGCGTTCCGTGTTGTTTTCTCCGTCAATTAAAACGTATTCAAAAATATAGCGTCTTCCTGTCTTTTCAAAGTAATTGTGGCAAGCGTCTAAAATTTGGTTTATTTTATACGCCTTTGCAATAGGCATTATTTTTTGCCTTTCTTCATCAAACGGAGAGTGTAATGAAACGGTTAAATTTATAGACAAATCCTCGTCAGCTAAATCATACATTTTAGGAACAACGCCAGACGTTGATAAACTAATGTTTCTCTGGCTAATATTTATACCGTTTTTATCTGAAATTAGTTTAACAAAACTAATAGTATTGTCGTAATTATCGAGCGGTTCACCACTACCCATCAAAACGATGTTTATAACTTTTCTATTTTCGCCTAACCCGCCACCTAAAAACTTATTGGCGCATATAACTTGCCCTAAAATCTCACCAGCACTTAAATTCCTTATTAAGCCGTGAAGCCCTGAAGCGCAAAAGGCGCATCTCATTCTACAACCTACCTGAGTGGAAACGCATAACGAATAGCCGTGATTATATTTCATTAGAACGCCTTCAATAACGTTTCCATCGCATAGCTTATACAAAAACTTAACCGTTCCATCAACCGATTGTAAATGCTTAATAATGGTTACGGGCTGAGCAATATATTCATTAGATAAAGTTTCTCTAAAGGCTTTGGAAATATCTGTCATTTCAAAAAAGTTAAGCCCTAAATGCAGGGATTTAAAAATTTGCCCTGCTCTAAAACTTTTCTCACCAAGTTCGGTTATTTTGTTTTTAAGTTGATCAAAACTAAGATCAATTAAACAAGTTTTCATACTATTTTACTCTTTTAAGTTTTGCTACAAAAAAGCCTAAACCTTTTGATATATCGGGCAAAAATAAATTTGCGCCATTTTGCTTTTCGTGTTGTAATTTACTGTTGATTTCGCATATTTCAAAGCCGTTTATGTCTGACATAAAAGCGTTTATAATATCTATATTTTCACTATTTAAAATCGAACAAGTTGAATAATATAAATATCCACCCACTTTAACGTAGTTGCTAACGTTTTTTAATATGCTTAATTGCTCGTTGTTAAGTTCTTTTATGGTCGAATAATCTTTGTTTAGTTTCATATCGGGATTGTCGTTTATCACACCTGCCCCACTACACGGCACGTCGCATAAAACCGCATCAAACGCTTTGTCAAACTCGGAATTGTACACCTTGGAATCACAAACGCTTTGCGCAATATTTTCTCTTTTCATTCGTTTTTTATATTCGGCAATAAGCCCTACCCTATGCGCATGAATATCCCAAGAAGTAACCGATTTACATTTATATGAAAGCCTTACACTCTTACCACCCGGAGCAGCACAACAATCAAGCAACCTTTCACACGGCTCAACCACGTCACATATAGCAACAGAGCCGAGTGCTTGATAAGTATATACCCCTGCATCGTAATCAGCATTTCTAACAAAGTTCTTAGCGAGAAAAACGTTGGTAAACGGCGTATTTTCATACTTGATACTCAAATTATCTAAATATTCTTTTCCGTTAACATCATAAAAAGATAAACAAGTGTTTACGTTTTGCGAACTTATAATACTTTTAACACGCTCAATGTCGTAACTTTTCAGCAACTCATTCACGATATATATTGGGCAAGAGTTTTCAACTGAAAGCCTTTCAGCCAAATCAGTTGGCATATCTATTTTAGTATTGATAAACTTTCTTAAAAAGGCGTTTACAAATCCGCTTGCCCCTGCCTTGCCTAACTTCTTAGTTAATTCAACGGCATTTTTTGTTATTGCATATTCTTTTTTTTCAAGATATTTTATCGCATACATAGCAATTTTTATTATTGTTCTAATTGCTAATTTAGGCGATTTAGGTGCAAGCTTGGTTATATAATAACTAAGTTCAATATCTTTATCAAGAACACCGTAAACGGTTTTTATGGTTAACGAACGGTTCTTTTCTTCAATAAACGTATCGGCAATAGCTTGCTTTAAAAACGCTTTGTCGCTATAAACCTTGTTCAATATGTTATAACAGTCGTAAAAATAATTTACCATTAAATAAAATCTCCGCCAACGGTAAGTTTTGTTCCTCTTAAAAAGTCAGCAATCATCATGGGTTTTCCTCCCGCCTTTTGCACCTTTATAAGAGAAACAGCTTTATCCTTACAAGCGATAACGAGCTGACTATCTGCACGAATTATCTCACCGACACGACCACACTCATCAACCACTTTCGCCTGATAAACCTTAAACGGATTACCTTCAAACTCACAAAAAGCAACAGGCGCAGGATTAAAAGCACGAATTTTATTTACTATGCTTTCAGCATCTTCGTTCCAATCAATTTTTGCCATTTCTTTTTTTATAATTTTAGTGGTCGTCGCCTTGTCGTCATCTTGTTTTATAAACTTGGCTGTTCCGTCAATTATAGACGGCAACGTTTTTATAATTTGCTCTGCTCCTAAAACCGATAATCTATCAAACAACTCTCCACACGTTTCATTTGCACCTATTTCAGTTTCAACCGTTGAAATTATATTACCTGTATCAACACCGGCATCCGTTTTCATTATGGTTATGCCAGTTCTCGTTTCCCCGTTCAAAATTGCGTAATGAATGGGCGATGCACCGCGATATTTAGGAAGCAACGAAGCGTGAATGTTTATAACGCCAAGCCTTGGCACATCAATAATTTCTTGCGATAAAATTTGTCCAAATGCGCAAGTAATCATTAAATCGGGATTTAATGCCTTAACGTCTTCAACCCCTTCCAATCTTATTTTATCGTATTGAAAAACAGGCAAGCCGTGCTCCAATGCCAACACCTTAACGGGCGGTGGAGTTAGAACCTGCTTTCTTCCGACGGGTTTATCATTATTCGTGATAACACCGACAACGTTATAACCGTTTTCAATAAGTTTTTTCAAGGGCAACACTGCAAAATCAGGCGTGCCGAGATAAACTATTCTCAAATTAGTCCTCCTGAATATCAGTTGCCTTATCAATGTAAACAACGCCGTTTAAATGGTCATTTTCGTGACAGAAAGCACGCGCCAAAAAGCCTTCGGCTTTCACTGTAAACGGTTTGCCAAATCTATCAAACGCCTTAACCGTCACTTTTAGCGGGCGTTCAACCGTGCCGTATTTACCTTTAACTGATAAACAGCCCTCTTGTCCAACCTGACAACCACTTTGACTAACTATTTCAGGGTTAATGCATTCGTAATATTTACCTTCCGCCATAACGATAAAAACGCGCCTTAAAACGCCCACCTGCGGAGCAGCAAGCCCCGCGCCGTCCGCCTTAATTAACGTGTCGCGCATATCGTCTAAAAGCTGATGCGTTCTTTCACCAAAGTCAGTCACGTCAAAACTTTTCTTGCGGAGCGTTGGATCTCCTAATTGTATAATATTTCTAATTGCCATTTTAACCTCATTATACTAAGTTGTTAGTGTTTATTTCAAACGAAACGGTTATACTGCGGTTATTGTATTTATTTACCGTGTAAAAAATCGTATCGAGTAGCTGTTTGTCATTTGCGTCTACACGCATAAGGACTTGATATCTAAATTTATTTTGAAGTTTTTTAATAGGAGCTTTCATGCACCCAAAAAACTTGAATTTTTCTTTTTCTCTTTGATAAACCAAACTCAATTCACCATGAATCGCCTTGGTTGCTTCTAACGCCTTTTCATCATCGTCACTGCTAATAAGAACTCGCAAAACGTCGGTAAAAGGCGGGAACGCAGTGGCTTTTCTTATAGATATTTCATGCCCGAAAAAGCCTTTATAGTCGTAACGAATTGCTTGTCTTAAAACTTTGTGTTCCGGAGAATAAGTTTGCAAAACGACCTTTCCTGCTTCTTCAGCCCTACCACTTCTACCGGCAACCTGAGTCAACAACTGGAAGGTTCTTTCGCTACTCCTGTAATCAGAAAAATGCAAACTCATATCCGCATCTAATATTCCCACAAGCGTTACGAAAGGAAAGTCGTGTCCCTTAGCAATCATCTGAGTTCCAACCAAAATATCTGCTTGCCTTGCAGAAAATTGGCTAAGTATCTTAAAGTGCCCTTCTTTGCTCTGCGTGGTGTCTCTATCCATTCTTAGAATTCTTGCTTTGGGGAACAAGTTTTTAAGCTCATACACAACCCTTTCAGTGCCAGTTCCGCCGTAACGAATAAACGGACTCCCACACTCTGTACACGCTTCAATCATTTTATACTTTGCTCCACAATAATGACAAAGTAGCGACTCATCTTCCTTGTGATAAGCAAGCGAAACGTCACACGAAGAACATTTTTGAACGTGCCCACACTCAGTGCATATTACCGTTTTTGAATATCCACGTTGGTTTAGGAAAATTATTGCTTGGTTTCCTTTAGATAAACAGTCTTCCAATTCTTCTTTTAGCACTGAAGAAAAGGGCGAATTGTTGCCACGCATAACTTCCTTGCGCATATCTGCAACTTCCACTTGCGGTAATGGTTTTTTATTTATTCTATCGGGCAATTCTATTAAATTATACTCGCCGTCAAGTGCTTTTTTATAGCTTTCTATCGACGGTGTTGCACTGCCTAAAACAAGCTTTGCATTCGCACTTTCCGCACGGAATTTCGCAACGTCAATAGTGGCGTACCTTGGAGAAGATTCGCTCGTATAACTACCGTCGTGTTCTTCGTCGATTATAATCAAACCAAGGTTTTCAAGCGGAGCAAAAATAGCACTTCTTGCGCCGATGGCAATTACCGCTTCTCCGTTTCTTAATCTCCACCACTCGTCAAAGCGTTCGCCAGCGGACAATCCGCTGTGAAGTATTGCCGCACTATCGCCAAACCTTGCGCGAAGCTGTTTTAACATTTGCGGGGTTAACGCTATTTCCGGAACGAGCATAATAGCAGTTTTACCACTATTAATCACGTTACTAATTAAATTTAAATAAACTTCAGTTTTTCCACTGCCCGTAACACCAAAAAGCAAGCTAACCGTTTTGTCTGTTTTTTCAACGCTTTCAATAGCTTGCGCCTGTTTTGGCGTCAGCGTTATTTCTTTATTTACCACGTCAAGAGTTTTATAAGGCGAACGGAAATATTTTTCATTAATAATCTTAACAAAGCCCTTTTCCGCAACGGCATTTACTGCACCGTTACCAAATTGCTCAGCCAACGTGCTGAACCTGCACTTTCCGTTTTGACTTAAAAAAATTAAACATTCCTTTTGCTTAATTGCTGTCTTTTTTAACGATGCTAACGCCTGCTCTAAGCAAAAATCATCTACCAACTGAACAAATCTAATAAACTGTTCTTTTACTTTACCTTTTCGCATTTCCGACGGCAAAAATAAGCGAAGAGCACCTGCTCTCGTAGAATAACACGTTTGACAAACGTATTCCATCAACTTAAGCGTTTGTTCGGTAAGCGCGGGCGTTTGCTCTAAAACTCTTAAAATTGGTTTAATTTTATTGGGATCGAATTGGCTCGTTTGACTAATACCTATAACTATACCTTCTATCACCTTTTTACCAAAAGGCACGACAACGCGACTGCCAAGTTTAACTTCACAGCCTGAAAAGGAATATTCGAAAATCTTATCGACTTCCACGTTGTTGATATCTACTATTACCTGAGCGTACATCTTTCCAATAAAAACAAAATATGTCCACCGCTACAGATGAACACATTTTTTTGCGTTATTAGTCGTTTGTAGCGACAAGTTTACCGTCGTAAATTTCTTGTGCTGCAACTGACAAGGGTTTTTCCTTGCTGGGAAGCTCGGTGTAGCCTTGGTTTTGCGCTTGTTCCATAAGCTGTCTTGCACGCTTGCTAGTAACTACGCAAAGTTCGTACTTAGAACCAATTTTGTTTGCTAATTCGTCAATTGGTGGTTTATGTATCATATTTTTCTCCTTTTGGGTTATTTGTCCTTGTTTTTTTCCTTTTTTATTATGCTCTCGATATCACTAATCGCTTGATCAAGCTGATCGTTAACCACGGCGTAATCGTAAAGCGATTGTTTATCTAATTCATATTCTATCCTACTCATTCTGAGTTCGATTTTATTTTTTGACTCAGTTCCGCGCTTCATAAGCCTATTTCTTACTTCGTCTAAAGACGGCGGTGTTATCATAATTAACACGGCTTCAGGAAAGCTTTTCTTCACCTCAAGCCCCCCGTTAACGTCAATTTCCAACAACACGTCATTTTCTTTAAGGCTGTTAAAAACGAAATCTTTCGGTGTTCCGTAAAAGTTTTCAAAATGTTCAG
The DNA here is from genome assembly GCA_045637285.1 of Christensenellaceae bacterium. Classification (GTDB taxonomy): domain Bacteria; phylum Bacillota; class Clostridia; order Christensenellales; family Borkfalkiaceae; genus UBA1259. The sequence continues at coordinate 59,614 of JAZTZE010000038.1, forward strand.
AATATTCTAAAAACCCACCTTGTTCTATCTTTTGCTTAAAGTCGGATTTTTCGATAAAAAAGTAATCTTTTCCGTTTACTTCTTTTTCTCTCGGTGCTCTTGTTGTGCAAGATATGCTGAGCGAAATATTTTTATCTTTTTCTATAAGCTTATTTGCAATCGTTCCTTTTCCAACCCCAGATGGACCGGAAAGCACTATTAAAACGTTTCTCATTATTCTAAATTTTGAACCTGTTCTCTAACTTTTTCTATTTCATTTTTAAGTTCTAACGCGTAGCCGGTAATAACTATATCGTTGGCTTTCGAACATATCGTGTTGGTTTCCCTGTTAAATTCTTGCATTAAGAAATCCAACTTCTTTCCCATGCCTTCAACTTTAACGATTTCCTTAAACTGTGAAACGTGTGAAGATAATCTCGTAAGTTCTTCGTCTATATTAGACTTATCAGTGAAAAATGCAACTTCGTTTAATAGTCGCGCTTCGTCGTATTTAACTTCGCCAAGTGCTTCTTCTATCCTGTTTTTAAGTTTTTCTTTATATTCTTTTGCAACGAGCGGTGCACGAACAGCAATTTTATCAGCAAGCGATTTAATCACGTCCATTCTGCTTAGCATGTCTGCAACCAATTTTTCACCCTCAACCTTGCGCATTTCGTTAAGCTTTTCACAAGCTTTTGCCACGGTATCTTTAACAATGTCTGAAAACTCGGTAACGTCTGGCACAGCCCCGTCAACAATAACGTCTGGCATACGCATAATCATTGACACAGAACAATCGTTCACAAGAGATAATGCATCGGAAATTTCTTTGCTTGCATTGTAATAACTTTGCGCCTTTTCAACGTTAACTTCTAACACGGAATTAGCTTCTCTTGTATCGGAAAAATTAACAAACAAATCTATGCGCCCACGTTTTACATAAGATTGAACGGTCTTTCTAATAACGTCTTCAAGAGCAATAAACGCTCTGGGGATTTTTGGATTTAAATCAAAGTTACGGTTGTTGACAGTTTTAAGCTCTACGGTAAAAGTTATTCCGCCTTCCGAATATTCTGCACGCCCATAGCCCGTCATGCTATACATAAATTTTTCTCCTGTGCGAATTTGAATTTTAAAATATAGTATATTTTAGCACAAAAAAAACTATTTATCAACTTTTTATAAGTGATTTAAACATTTCTTCGTCTATAATTTTTATATTAAGTTTGCGCGCCTTATCAAGTTTACTCCCCGCGCTTTCGCCCGCAAGCACCATCGTGGTGTTTTTTGAAACGCTTCCAATCACTTCTCCACCAAGACTTTCAATAATCTTAGTTGCTTGATCTCGCTTAAATGACTCAAGCGTTCCGGTGAGAACAACTTTTTCACCAAAAAACACGCCTTCAGTTACCTTTACGTTTGAATATTGAATTTCAACGCCACAATTAATGAGCTTTTGAATTTCATCTAAATTTTCTTGGTCGTGCATAAACTCATATATGCCGTCAGCCATAATTTCGCCTATCTCATCAATGTCTAAAAGCGTTTGTTTGTCTGCATTTTTAAGGCTTTCAAACGAATCAAACTTCTTTGCCAAATCTTTTGCGGTTTTTTTACCAACGTTGTCAATCCCAAGCGCGAAAATAAAATTTTCAAACGCAACCTTCTTTGAGCTTTCAATAGCATTAAAAAGGTTGTCTGTTTTTGCTTGCTTAAATCCTTCAAGTTCGCTAATTTTTTGTCTATCAAGAGTATATAATTGATAAAATTTTTCTACAGCAAACTTGTCGAATAATAACGCAGCGGTCATTTCACTAAAGCCGTCTATATTCATTCCCGCTTTACTTGCAAAATGCGTTAGTTTTGCAATTACTCTTGGTCTACAATTAACGTTAGGGCAAAATAAATTTGCACCAATTTCTTCAAGTTCAGTGTTACAGTACGGACAAACTGTTGGCTTTTGTACCGGTGTAGACGTTTCATAAACCTCAGTCGTTCCCAAAATTTCAGGTATAACTTCGTTACTGCGTCTTACTAACACGCGTGCACCGTTCATAACACCTTTTCTTAAAATATCGCTATAGTTGTTAAGCGTGGCTTTTCTGACCGTTGCCCCAGCAAGCTCAGTCGGTTCTAACAATCCAAGCGGAGTTAGTTTTCCCGTTCTTCCAACCTGCCATTTAACGTCTTTTAATATGGTTGTAACTTCTTCCGCTTCAAACTTATAAGCAATTGCCCAACGCGGAAATTTATCGGTATTCCCAAGAGCATCTCTCTTATTAAAATCGTTTAATTTAACAACCGCACCATCAGTTAAAATATCTAATGTTTTTCTACTGATTTCGATATCGTTTATTGCACACATAACGGCATTTATATCCTTACAAACAGCAAGATACGGGTGGACTTTAAATCCATTTTCTCTTAAAAACTGAATGCATTCGGTTTGCGATAAAAACTCCTTCCCTTCTATATAATTAACGTTGTAGAACATTATTTCCACACGGCGTTTTTCGGTAACTTTAGGGTCTAAATTCCTTATCGCTCCCGCAACAGCGTTACGCGCATTTTTAAGCGGTTCAGAAGCCGTCTTATTATACTCGTCCAAGACTGAAAGGCGCATTATCGCCTCGCCTTGAACTTCCATTTTTCCCTTAAAACCAACCGATAAAGGAAAACTTTTTATTGTTAAAACCTGAGCTGTAACATCTTCACCTACAACCCCGTTCCCCCTTGTAGTAGCACAAACGAATTTTCCTTGATCGTAGGTTAAGCAAACGGTAAGCCCATCAAACTTATATTCAACAGTATATTCGCTCTGATTGCCATCTTTATTCACTCGTTTGTCAAACGCGGTAATTTCATCAAAATTAGTCGCTTTATCTAAGCTATATAGCCTGTTTATGTGCTCGTGCTTTTTAAACGCAGAAATAGGCTCTCCGCCAACTCTTTTTGTTGGAGAGTCAAAAAGCACCGTTCCCGTTTGTTTTTCAAGTTTTAATAGTTGATCGTAAAGCCTATCGTACTCTTTGTCAGATACGGTAGGATTATCGAGAACATAATATTCATGGGCGTACTTGTTAAGCAAGTCAACAAGTTTTCTCATCTCATCCATTTATAATCTCCATGGGCGCATATTTTAAGGCAAGCGACTTTATTCCCACGCCCTTGAACGCCACGTCTGCTATAGTATTTTCCCCTTGTCCTTTAACGGCTATAACAACACCTTCGCCAAATTTTACGTGACGAACTTTTGTTCCAGACTTATAAAGAGCATACGAAACACCTTTGTTTTCCTGCGGTTTAGTGCCATTAATAGTCTTTTTTGCATAATTTGACGAATAACCGCCAATAGAACGATATCCATCATCGTTATCAGAATACGCCAAGTTTCTTTCACTATAAATGCTTGTGCTTTTATTTTCTTGTTTTACAGGCGGTGTTAAAACTGCTTGAGCTTCTTTTAAGAAACGAGATTGAATCATGTGTTCGCGCCTGCCGTACATATATCTGCTCATTGCACGCGTTAAGTACAATCTTTCCATGGCTCTTGTTATTGCAACGTACATAAGCCTTCTTTCTTCTTCTATTTCAGCATCGTCGTTAACGCTTCTCGGCGTAGGAATGATTTTTTCGTCCAAACCAGAAACGAAAACACACTTATATTCTAACCCCTTAACTGCGTGTATAGTTGCTATAGTAACCGCGTCTTCGCTATTGATTCCGTCAACGTCAGAACTCAAAGTAACAGAATTTAGATAATCGGCAAGCGTTGCTCCCTTATTGTCACGCTCAAATTGGTCAGCGGAGTTTTTCAATTCACTTATGTTGTATTGCTTGTTTGTGTTTTCTTCGGTTTTTTCTTCAAACTGAGCCAAAAAACTTGTAGACTCTAAGATATAGTCTATTGTGTCAACTACTTTATTATTGTTTGAATAAGACTTAAAACTATCAAGAAGCCTACCAAAATTAGCAAGTTTGGTTTTTACCGAAGCAGATAACGAACAATCTTCAAGTTTAAAGACACTTTCGTATAAAGATAAACCCTTTGCCGTAGCGTATTCACGCAAGTCGTATAACGTCTTATCACCGATTCCGCGTTTAGGGCAAGCAATTGCTCGTAAAAAAGATTCGTCGTCTCGCTCGTTATTTAATATTTTTAAATACGCCAAAACGTCTTTAATTTCCTTTCTTTCAAAGAACTTAAACCCACCGTAAACTTTACACGGAATTCCGTATTTCATAAATTCTTGTTCATAAGCTCTCGACAACGCGTTTACACGCATAAATACAGCAAAATCGCTATATTTAAGGCTACTTTGGCGACTCATTAAATTTTTAATCTGCAAAGCAGTAAAAGTTGCTTCGTTATTTTCATCGTTACCGACGAAAGTTTCAACGCGAACGCCGTCGTCGTTGTTTGTCCACAAATCTTTTTCACGCCTTTCCGTGTTGTTATGTATGATCGCGTTTGCAAGCTGAAGTATTTTTTTTGTAGAGCGGTAGTTTTGCTCCAACTTATACACCTTAGCCCCGCGATAAATATCGTCAAACGATAAAATATTTTCAATTTTAGCACCACGCCAGCCATAAATGCTTTGATCGTCGTCACCAACAACGAACAAATTACCGTGCTTTTTAGCAAGAATTTGGGCAATCAAAAACTGCACCTTGTTAGTGTCTTGAAACTCGTCTATATGAATGTATTGAAACTTATTTGAATAATAATCGGCAACTTCAGGATGCAAGGTGAATAATTGATAAGTTTTAACAAGCAAATCATCAAAGTCTAAAGAGTTTGATTTAACAAGCTCTCTTTCATACGCATCGTAAATTTCAAAATATTCTTGACAAAATCTTTCGTGAGCGTAAGCTTTTTTATAATCTAAAGGTGCCAAACATTCATTTTTCGCGTTAGAAATAACGCTTTTAGCGGGTTTTAACAACTTATCAACATCGTAGCCCAACTGTTCAAAACAGCGTTTTAAAACTTTATCTTTATCCGTTTCGTCGTAGATGGTAAAATTAGAGTCATAACCAAGTTTATCAATGTCACGGCGCAAAATTCTCACACACATACTGTGTATAGTCGAAACCCACATATCGTAAGTTTCACCAACGTATGAGTTAAGTCTTTCTTTCATTTCTTTTGCCGCTTTATTGGTAAAAGTTATTGCCATTATATTTGCAGGCGAAACGCCTTTTTCCATAATTAAATATGCAATTCTCGTGGTTAAAACACGGGTTTTACCACTGCCTGCACCTGCAATAACCAAAACTGCCCCTTCTGTTTGCAAAACGGGCATTTTTTGTTCTTCGTTGAGTTTTAATAAAAGTTGATTTATATCTTCCATAATACACCTATATTTATTATAACATAAACCGCCCGTTTTTTTCAAGTATAAATAGCTTAAATCAAACATTGTAATACATATTTTCTTGCAAAATTATCTTGTTTGTGTTATATTAGAAACGATTAAAAAGCAATTGATTTTTAAAGGTAAACAATAATGAAAAAACACTTATTTAAAAAAAACGTCGTTATATCAGGAGCGAGTGGCGGAATTGGCTTTGCCATTGCAAAACTTCTTATCGAAAAATACGACTGTAACGTTATTGGAATAGCAAGAAACGAACGCAAAATCCAAAACGCAAAAGATTCGTTGGGCGATAAAAAAGATAAGTTTTCCTATTACCTTTTCGACGTTTCAAAAAAGCAAAATTGGCTTGATTTTTACAAGCAATTATCTGATAACAATACGCAGATTGACATGCTTATTAACAATGCGGGGTTTATGCTCCCGTTTGAAAAATTCGACTCGTATTCAGATGAACAAATTGAAGAAATTATAAACACCAACTTTGTTGCAAACGTGAACGCGATAAAAATATTGTTGCCTTTATTGCAAAAATCACAAACGCCTTGTATAGTAAACGTATCAAGTGCCGCAGGGCTCACTGCAGTCGTTGGACAAAGCATGTATTGCGCAACAAAATTCGCAATGCGCGGACTTACCGAAACACTTCAACAAGATTATAAAAAGCAGATTTATGTTTGCGGTGTTTACCCCGGTTTTATTAAAACGGACATATTAAACCGACAAACCATTGACGACAAGAGCAATAAACTTATACAAAAACTTATGATGCCCGTAAACAAAGCGGCTAAAAAAATCGTTAAGGGCATTGCAAAAAAGAAAAAGAAAATCGTTATGGGTATTGACGGCAGATTTATGAGCATATTTGGCAGAATTATGCCAAAGGCAACACCGTCTATTATCCGAAAAGTATTAAAAACTTCTAAACTTGAAATGTTTGACGGCGTTTTTAAGAAAGGAGAAAAATAATCGTTATGAAAAGAATTCTAACAATACAAGATATTTCGTGCGTTGGCAAATGCTCGCTGACCGTTGCACTCCCTATCATATCTGCCTTTGGCGTTGAGTGCAGTGTCCTTCCAACAGCCGTGCTTTCAACACACACCGCGTTTAACGGCTTTACGTTTAGAGATTTAACTGACGACATGGAGAAAATCTCTGAGCATTGGAAAAACCAAAATATAGATTTCTCCGCTATTTATACTGGCTATTTAGGCTCGTTTAATCAACTTGACATCGTGTCTAAATTATTCGATAATTTTAAAACCAACGACAACTTTGTTTTAGTTGATCCAGTTATGGGTGATAACGGAAAATTATACTCTGGTTTTGATAAAAATTTTGCACAAGCAATGGCTTCACTGTGCAAAAAGGCAGACGTTATCGTGCCAAATTTAACCGAAGCAAGTTATATGTTAGATTGTGAGTATATTGCTGACAATTATAATGAAGATTATATCAGATATATTCTAAAAAAATTAACTAATTTAGGTGCAAAAACAGCTGTTTTAACTGGTGTTAGTTTTGATAAAAATTTGCTTGGCGTTTACGCATACGACAGCGTTAAAAACGAATATTTTTCTTATTATAAAGAACGCTTACCACAAAGTTTTCACGGCACTGGAGACGTTTTTGCAAGTACGCTATGCGGTGCAATGACCATTGGTAAAGACCTTAAGTGCGCGCTTAAAATCGCCGTTGACTTTACAGTTGAAAGCATAAAACACACGGTTGAAAATCCCGAACATAATTGGTATGGTGTTGAGTTTGAAAGGGCATTCCCCTATTTAATTGAAAGAATAAAATAAAATATAATTTACAAAACTATAAAAAGAAAACGCTTTTGCATAAATGCAAAAGCGTTTTTATCTTTATAAATGTTATTTAAGTTCAACAAAGAAGTCTGGTCTGTGGAACGTGTTATCGCAAGCAGGTTGCCATGCGAGAAGATTTTTATCTCTTATTCCACCTTCAGTTTCAATTCTAAATGCGTTAAATAAAATTCCTATGTTCTTATCATATCCTATTTTATCAAGCGGTACGGTAAATTTACAAGTGTAGTCGTTACCATTCTTTTCAACGCTTGATTCAACGAAGCATTCTTCTATAGGAGTAAGTCTTATATCACCGTTTCCGTAATTGGATATTTTCATTAAAAATACACAGTTGTTTGGTGCAACTTCTATTTCGTAATAATGCACACGGCTTCCGTCCGTGCAAATAAACGCTTCGCAAACGTCGCCTTCAAATATATCGCTATTATATTTATCGCCTGCACAATAAAACTTAGAGTCTTTACACCAAAACTCAAAGGTCAAGTGCGTTTCTGTCATAGTAATTTGAACGTCGGTTGTGAACTTTGATGGATCTGCCGTTCTATTGTTTCTTAAAGTTTTTTTAATTTGCATAATTCATATTCCTTATTTTGTTATAGTAACTTTATTAAGTGCTCTGGGACTATCGGGATTATTTCCAATAGCGCATGAAATTTTACACGCAAACATCTGCGCAAATAATGCAAAAGCAAACATACAAACTTCTTCAGGCACACTAAAATCCAGATAAGCATCGTTGCACTTGTTAAACCTACCCTTTAGCAACACGTCGTTAGTAACAAGAAGAACGGGAGCGTTTAACGAAATCATCTTTTCAACACACTTAATTTGGTCAGCCCTAACGAGATTTTTCATCTCTTCGTCACCCTTATTCTCTGCGCAGTAAATAATAACCGGTGTGCTTTCATTTACCATTGCCATTGGCCCGTGATAAAAATCACTGCCTGCATACCCTTTAATTTGAATATAACAAGTTTCTTGTAGCTTTAAGGTCGCTTCTAACGCGATAGGATAAGTTACACCGCGGGAAAGAACAAACCCACTGTTCATACCCTTAAATTTTTCAGCATATTTAGTGGTAAGCGAATCAATTTGCGGAATAACGTTAGCAATTTCCGACTTTAAACTTTTCAGAAAAACAAGATGTTCTTTATTTTCAGAAATTTCCGCAGCAAGCCACAAAAGAATGAAAAGTTGTGCATTGAACGTTTTTGTCGCAACAACACTGCTCTCCAATCCTGCCGAACAGCAAAGATGATATTTAGCTTCTTTTGCCATCGGACTTAAAGGATCGTTCGTAACGGCAATGGTTATAGCACCTTGTTCGTTTCCCTTTTTGATAACTTCCAACACGTCTGCAGCTTTACCGCTTTGACTACAACCGATTACTATGCTGTTAGAATAGTTGATTTTGCCCCTGTACAGTGTAACAACACTTGGTGCAGATAAGCCCACAGTGTATTCTGAATTTACTTCTAAAACGTATTTGAAGTAAATTAGTGCGTGATCAGACGTTCCGCGAGCCGCAGCAACGAAGTTTTTTGCCGTACCTCTCTTAATATCTTTCACAAGATCCGACATAACGCCACCGTTGGCTTGTTGAATTTCACCAAAAATCCTTGGTGTTTCGTTAATTTCTTTCCACATTAAAGTATCGGTATGTTTCATATACTTTCTCCTCTAATGTTATTCTATCACTAAAGCCAAAAATTGTCAATACCCTATTTAATTTCCGGAAGCGATGCAGCCGCTATACTTTGACCTACACGCTTGTTAGATTCATCCGGCATAGTGATGTTAATATCAGCAAATTCAGGGAACTCTGCCTTCAAAACTTCTTTTGCTTTCTCAACGATAATGCTTCCGCCTTCACCACTGGTAACTCTGCCTAATAATAATAAATGCTTAATCTTATAGAATTCTGAATAATATGGCAACGCGTAGCCCAAATAAACGCCAATATCTTCGTAAATTTGTTTAGCCATGGGATCGCCGTCTTTCATTAAGCCTTGAATAACCTTAAGCCTTTCTGCTGGAGAAGCGTTTTCTTCAAACTTAAAACCTGCGCTTTCTGCAAGCTTAATAACGCTATCTTGTGAGAAATATTTTACACCACAACCGTAATCACCACTCCATTCGTCAACCATTGCACCTTTGTTAAAGTCAACAGGCACGAAAGCAACTTCGGAAAGCCAACCGTTTAAGAGTCCGTTTTCGTTAATATATCCAACAGCTTCACTCGTTCCCATCGCAATACCCAAAACACAGTTGTCGTTAAGATCGATTGCGCCTGCAAGAGCGGTAACGTCCCCATCGTTTGCAACTTCTAACGGAGCGTTAAATTCTTTTGCAATGTCAATATACATATTTTGAACGTGCGGTTTATAGTCTTCCTTTGGAACTTTAAGGAAAAGTGATGCAACCATGATTTTATTATTGATATAAACGCCTGCGCTCGAAACGCCAATAGCGTCTACTCTGGGCATCTTAGATGCAGCAGTTTGCATCGCAGCCTTAATGCCTTCGTAGTGATAGTGATAGTCAGAATTAATCTTAGGAAACCAAACTACTTCTTCACTGTATACTACCTTACCGTCAACCACAGCACTAACCTTTCTGTCGCTTCCGCCAGCGTCGAAGCCGATTCTACAACCGTCTAAATGACCGCCGATTTTAACAGCGCACTTGTTTTCCTTTGGGAAAGTTTGATCATCAGCTTTAACAACTTCAAACGGACATTCGTAAACCGTCTGCATAAAATCCACGTCAAAGGCGCGTGTTCCTTCGTTTGTATAATCTTGCTTGATTTTATCAAACACAAAATCGTCTCCGCAAATATAAATTTTATATCCGCCAACAACCCACAAAATAGACTTGATAATTCTTTCAGCCACTTCGTAATTTTCTTGATTTTTATCTTTTTCTGCAAAAATTTGAAGAGTGTAAATATAGTTATAACCGTCGTTTCTTTCAACACAAATTTTAAGCGTTTTGTTTGGTGCTTTTGATACTTGTTCTTTATATTCTTTAAGTTTTAAGCTTAAAGGATAAAAATTTCTATCATATTTGGGTACGAATTTCATAATATTCTCCTTTTGTCTTTATACTAATATTATACAATACATATAAATGTGTATATTTATAAAATTAAAACAATTATTTGCACAAAAAGACAAAAAATAA
>JAZTZE010000039.1:0-2251 GCA_045637285.1 Christensenellaceae bacterium
CTGATTTTTTCAGTCGAAATTTAAATTAAATCTGGTAAGGAAAGGCATTTTTTACATTTAAGCCATAATGCTTGACCTTAAACATAAAATAAAATATAATATATATACAATATATGCAATATGCATTGAAATTGTTAAGGAGTAAGATGTGTATACGATAGGAATAGATATTGGCGGTATGAGTATTAAACTCGGTGTTGTAGATGAGAATGGGAAAATTATAAAACAAACTCGCTTCGTTACAACAAGAGACTCCAAGAAGGCTGTTGAGCTTATTGCGGAGCATGTTAACGCGCTCATTAAAGATTGTGGAATAATTCTTAACGATATTTGCGGTATAGGAATGGGTTGTCCAGGCTCGGTTTCTTCTAAAACAGGGGTAATAGAATATTTACCCAACTTGGGTTGGGAAAACGTGCCAATTAGTCAAATGCTTAACGAATATTTTGATTTGCCCGTCATGATTTCTAACGATGCAAACGTTGCTACTTTAGCCGAAGCTGTTTACGGCTGTGCAAAAGGTGTTAACACTGCTGTAATGTTCACGCTTGGAACGGGTGTCGGTGGTGGAATCGTGATTGACGGCAAGCTTTTTGAGGGCGGTTGGTCGCGAGGGGCAGAACTTGGACACACCACGCTTTTCTTGGATGGCGAGCAATGCTCTTGTGGGCGTAGGGGCTGTATTGAGTGTTATACTTCAGCTACAGCACTTATTAAACAAACTAAAAACGCAATGCTTATTAATAAAGAAAGCGCAATGTGGGACTATGTTAAGGGCGAACTTGATAACGTTGACGGGAGAACAGCATTTGAATGTTCAAAGCAGGGCGATAAAACGGCAATTGCCGTCGTTGATAGATACGTTAGTTATTTAGGCGAAAGTTTGCTCAACATGTTCAATATTTTCCGTCCCGAAGCTTTTGTTATCGGCGGAGGAGTTAGCGGGCAAGGTGATTATCTTATTAACAAAGTAAAAGCTTATTGCGAAAAGTTCGACTATGGCTATAAAGATGCGCCGAGAACGAAGATTTTGACCGCAACGCTTGGCAACGATGCTGGCATAATTGGTGCGGCAGCCTTACTTAAATATACAATTTAAGATTAAATTTTTATACCCAAAGTGCAATGACGTGCATTTTGGTATTATTTATTAAAGTATATAATTATTACATTCGAGTTGCTTTTGCGTATTATATGATACAAAATGTAATTATAATATTGGTTGCTGTATAACGAAACAATAGTGGTAATAATTAAAATAAAAAGGCGTTCCTTATTTGGAATGCCTTTTATTATAGCACGTTATCAGCTTTAATTGAGTTAATATATTCGGTGGGCGACATGTCGGTGTGTAATTTGAATTGACGGCTGAAATAATATACCGAGCCAAACCCGAGCATGTCTGCAATTTCGCTAATGGAGAATTTTTGTTGGCTCAAAAGCTTTTTAGCTTTGTCAATTTTCATATTGATATAAAACTTGATAATCGAAAGCCCTGTTTTCTTTTTGAATTGAGATTTAATATAGCTTTTGCTAAAGCCGAGCTTATAAGAAAGTTCGGAAAGGTTAATTGATTGGGCTTGATCAAGTTTTTCATTCAAGATTTCGCGAATGCTATCTACAATTTGATCTGAGTTGATGTTAAGACTTATTTGGTCGGTGACGTGTTTGTCTGATTGGAAATTTCTTAAAATAGAAACGAACAACAATTCGATGCAATTTTTAATAACTTGTTCGCACGCAATGGGGGCGAGTGGATTTTTTGTCATCTTTTTCAAATGCGCGTCGTTTAACTTGTCCGAAAAGCCGATTTTTGCTTCGTTAACAATCTTATTTAACAGTGTTTTTTCATAGTCGCTAAGCACTAAAATCTTGTCAGACAAGCTTTTTAGCGCCCTGCTTTTACAAGAAAAAGATATGATAGCAGAGTTCGCGAACTGTTCTTCGGTATAAATGGTGTGTTTAGCGTTGGGAAGGTGCAAAAATGCATTGCCTTGATTAAGGTTAATCACTTGGGAATTATTAGTGATTTTCGCTTTGCCACTATCAATATAAACAAGCTCCCAAAAATCGTGAGATTCTTCTACAAAACGGAAATTTTTGCCATACTTAAAGTAGTGAACGGTGTATAACCCCGTCACGTTAACTACGTCGTGCAATTCAGTTTTAACAAACGAATTAATTTCCATGTTTTTATCATATAACATAATTAAACAAAAAGCAAGCAAAAGATTATTTTTTGTCTTTTTGT
>JAZTZE010000040.1:0-25512 GCA_045637285.1 Christensenellaceae bacterium
CCCCACTTATTAAAACGAGATTTGCAAAACAAAAAAGTGCACACCCGTTATATGTGTGCACTCATATTATCAATTAAATTTTTAACGCTCTTAAAATATTATCCATGGTAAAAGCAAGATTTTGCTCACTATGGTATTTGCTTATCGAAAAATCTTGTGGAAGTTTGTTTATGGTAAATATAGCCGTAACGCCTTCGCCGTAAGCCGCGTTTACGTCTCCTTCCGCTCCACCAACCACTGCGATTACGTTTTTGCCCTGATTTTTCGCCCGCCTTGCAACGCCGATAACTACCTTTCCGCGAAGACTTTGCCCGTCTATTTTTCCTTCACCCGTAAAAATCACGTCGGCATCTTTAATAATCTCGTCAAAGCCAACCGTTTGCAAAACGGTGTCTATGCCCATTTTTAAGACAGAGCCTAAAAAAGCAACCATTCCTGCGCCCATCGCGCCTGCTGCGCCACCACCTTTTAGTTCACTTAAGTCTTGCCCCAGTTGATTTTTTATAACGCCACACAAACGTTCAACTCCTTGATCAAGAAGTTCAACGGTTTTTTCGTCCGCACCTTTTTGTGGAGCAAAAATCTTTGCCGCACCGTTTTCTCCGAATGGCGGATTATCTATGTCGCACATTGTAACTATTTCTACACCATCAAGCAACTTGTTCTTTTCGGAAAAATCTATATAAGTAACATCCTTTAACGTTGCGCCCGTAGGGATAAAACTTAGGTTTTTATGGTTAAAAAACCTTATTCCACACGCGCACGCCATTCCACAACCAAAGTCGTTAGTACACGAACCGCCCAATCCCATTATAATTTTTTTCGCGCCATTTTTAACCGCGTCAAGCACGAGCTCGCCAACGCCGAAAGTCGTGGTGAGCATTGGGTTTTTATTGCCTTCAACCATGGGCAATCCCGCACAAGAAGCCATCTCTATTACAGCGGTTTTTCCACCTTCTATTAGCCCATAAAACGACTGTATTTTATCAAAGTAAGGGCCGGTTGCCGTGACAAAAACTTTTTCACCGCCCATTGCGTTTATAAAACAGTCAACACTTCCCTCGCCACCGTCCGCAACGGGAATAGAAACGATTTGGGCAACGGGAAAATTCTGTTTGATTTTTTCACTCATTATATCACAAATGTGTTGCGAAGAAAGAGTGCCTTTAAACGAATCAGGAATTAAAACGAACTTCTTCATAAAAACATCCTTTATGTTAATCGTAGCTTAAATATATCTTCTTTAATTCTTTACCAACAAGAAGAAAAAACCAAGCGGTATAGCTATAATCAACCTTTCATACCATATAAATTTAACACTTTTACAGTTAAAAGTTCAAAAAGATTAATTACCCTATCACACCCGCTTTTAAGATTGTTTATATTATACACAACTAAAACGACGTTGTCTACTTTTTACCAATTATATACTTAAAAAAGGACGTAAAATCACTTGTCTTAGATATATAAATTATGTTATACTGAATAAAAAAGTATTGCCAATATAATATTATACGAATTATTGGCGGTACTGGAGAGAGTTATGAATATTTTACACATGAAATACGCTGTGGAAGTTGCAAACACGCGTTCTATAAGCAAAGCTGCAGAAAACCTTTACACTTCTCAGCCCAACTTAAGCCGTGCAATTAAATCCCTTGAAAACACGCTTAAAATTAAAATTTTCAAACGTTCTTCAAAAGGCTTAGAAACAACCATAGACGGCGAAGAATTCTTGCTCTACGCAAAGACTGCGCTCGCACAAATAAAAAAGATTGAATCAATTTACGAAAATCGCAACGAAAAGACCTTAAAACTTTCTGTTTGCGTGCCCAGAGCAAGTTATTTTTCTTACGCTTTTTCCGAGTTCTCTAAAGAGCTTGACACAGACTTAAGGTCTGAAATAATATACAAAGAAACCAACTCTATGCGTTCTATATTAAACGTCGTTAAAGAAGAATATGACCTTGGCATAGTTCGCTATCAAAGCGCGTTTGAAAAATATTTTTCCACACTATTTGAAGAAAAAAAGCTTAACTTTGAAGTGCTTAACGAGTTTTATTACGTTATGGCAGTATCAAAGGACAATCCCCTTGCCACAAAGGAAGTTATCGTTGAAGAAGACCTTAAAAACTGCATAGAAATCACTCACGGCGACCCTTACGTTCCTTCTCTACCATTAATTGACGTTAAAAGAGCAGAACTTTCGGAATTTAGCAAAAAGCGCATAATGGTGTTTGAACGTGGCGTGCAGTTTACGCTTTTAGAGCAAGTGCCAAACACTTTTATGTGGGTTTCACCCATTCCGCAACACTTGCTTGATAAATATAATTTGGTTGAAAGAAAATGTTCGTTTAATACGAAAACTTATAAAGACGTTTTGATTTACAGAAAGAAATATCACTTAAGTAAATTAGACACACATTTTATCCGCAAAATAACCGACGCAAAACAAAAATACTTTAAATAAAACGATGAACGGTTAAATACGAGTCAGGCAAAACAACGCCCGAAAGCCACACCTTAACCAAGCATAACAAAATTTTACCGTTTTAGGAGACTAATCATGAGAATTTTCGACACTAAAGTTCAGCACTTAAAATATAAGGTATTAAGAGAAGTTGCACGATTCGCGTGGGAAGGCACGCTGACCGAAAACATTGCCAACATACCTAAAATAATCGTTCCTGGCAAAACGCCAACCATGCGTTGCTGTATTTATAAAGAACAAGCAATAGTCATAGAGCGCGTTAAGCTTGCTATGGGCGGAGATAAAACCAAGTCTAACGTAATTGAAGTTATAGATATTGCATGTGACGAATGCCCTATGGGCGGTTACGAAGTAACCGACGCGTGCAGAGGGTGTTTAGCGCACCGCTGTGAAGACGCATGTAAAAAAGGTGCAATCACAATAGATGCAAACCAAAAGGCACATATAGATAAAAGCAAATGCGTTGAGTGTGGTCTTTGTGCAAAGGTTTGCCCTTACAGTGCGATAATAAACCACAAACGCCCGTGCGAACGCGCGTGCAAGATTAAAGCTATTTCAATGGACGAAAACAAGGCAGCAAAGATAAGCGATGAAAAGTGTATTTCGTGCGGAGCATGCGTTTACCAATGCCCGTGGGGAGCGATTAACGACAAGTCGTTTATTTTAGACTTTATAAACATTATAAAAAACAGCGAAAACAACGCTAAATACCCTGTTTACGCCGTGGTTGCACCCGCTATTGCCAGCCAATTTTCTTACGCTAAACTTGGGCAAGTGTTAAGCGGTATAAAAGAACTTGGTTTTTATCAAATTACCGAAGCTGCTCTTGGCGCAGACATCGTAGCTTTAAGCGAAGCAAAAGAGCTTGCCGAAAAAGGCTTTTTAACCAGCTCGTGTTGCCCAGCATTCGTTTCTTACGTTAAAAAGCAATTCCCTGACCTTAGCGAATACATATCGCATAACTTATCCCCTATGGCTACCATCGCAAAACGTATAAAGGAAAATGCGCCCAACGCCAAAGTGGTGTTCATAGGACCTTGCACGGCAAAGAAAATGGAATTTCAAAAGCAAGACGTTGCTCCTTACGTTGACTGCGTTATAACCTTTGAAGAACTTCAAGCACTGTTTGATAGTAAAAATATAGACATCACTACGCTTCCCGAATACAACATTGAAGACGCTTCTTATTACGGCAGAATTTTCGCAAGAAACTGCGGTCTTTCAGAAGCAGTTGCAGAAAGCTTGAAAGAGCGCGGGATTGAAGGCTTCGACCTTAAAGCCGTTCCGTGCGACGGAATTGAATCGTGCAGAGTGGCACTTCTAAAAGCTTCTAAGCGCATGCTCGATGGAAACTTTATAGAAGGCATGGCTTGCGTGGGCGGTTGCATTGGCGGAGCAGGTTGCTTAACCCACGGAGACGTTAACAAAATCAAAGTAGACAAGCACGGTAAAAGTTCTGTAAAAGAAAACATCGAAAGTGCGGTAAGAGATTTTGAAAATAAATAATTCCTATGGTTTTTAGATAAGAAAAAACGGACTGAATTTCAGTCCGTTTTTGTTTTGAGTTTATTTTATTAATACGCTCTAACTTCAAATAATCTTATATGGTCTATTCCGTTCGATGAATTAAATTCAACTTTAACGCCGTCGCAAACTACGGGCGCAAAATCTAAAACACAAAGTCTTTGAACGTTGTCGGTAACTTTTTGTTCGTAAACCACTTTTTCTCCCAACGTGAATTTTACGTTAAAATCCTTTACTAATTCCTTGGGAACGCCAATTTCTTGTTGACGTTGTCTTTTGCCTGATAAGGTTATATTCTTGTTGAGCAAGAAGTTTGAATCAAACGTTAACCTTAATTGTTTAATTTGCTTTTGCGCACCCAAATCAAAACTTATCCATTCGTTTTCAACACCAACCGCACGCCAAGCGTTAACGTTGCCGTCAATCTCTCTTGAAACGCCGTTTATAACGTTAACCGCATCAAAACCTTGTTGCGCACTTGATGCCGTTACGATTGAACTTCTTAATAAATCTAATTCATCTTCATTTTTAAGGTTGGGAAGATAACAGTCGTCTTTTAATAATTGTTGTTGAAGCTTAGATACGTTAATATTTCTAATATTAGTTTTGTCTTTAACAGCCATAGCCGCCGCCGTGCCGATTGCCTGACCACCCACAGCGCAAGTTCCCATAACTCTGGTGCTTGCCATTGCGAGCTTACTTGCCCCCATACAGCGTCCGCCAACAAAAAGGTTTTTGAAACCTTTAACCAAATATGAACGGTAAGGAATGTCGTAAGAGCCTTCAAAGTGGAAAACTTCAGAAGGGATTTTATCATAAGCTAAAAGCCCACCGGGAACGTGTGAGTCAACGTCCCACCCACCGTAAGCAACAACGTCGCTAAACGTGTGGTTAGACATTATATCGGCTTCGTTAAGCATATAATCACACTCAATTCTTCTGCTTTCTCTCACACCAGGTAGCATGCCTACCCAAACTAAATCAAAGTTTTCCGCACCGTGATCACCTCCGTTCTTAATATGATCCCAAACGCCGTAAACAGCGCGAACAAGGTCGTCACGAATTTTTTCATATTCGCCGATAATATCGTCTTCTTCACCGCAAAGCTCAATCCACCAATAGCCGTAGTCTTGAGTGTAACCATCAAAAAGCATAATCATTTCGTTGGCACTTGCCTTTTCTATAATATCTTTTTGAACGGCTGTGTGGCGGCGGAGTTTTAATTGCTCTTCGGTAAATTTCATCGCGTCTACAGGCGGAGTAAATTTAACGGGTTTGCCTGTGTTAACCGCCTTAAATAAAAGGGTGTTACCCATGCGGTAATTATTTGACTTTTCCGGTGCGTGCGGTTCATTAAATTCACATTTTGCTTCACTTCCGGTGCGAAACGGTGCTTTAACAAACGCTGCAAGCGTGCCGTTCCCCGTGCAATCAGCAAATACTTCTGCTTTTAATATAAGTTGTTTTTCAGTAGTTAACTGATAACATTCTATCTGTTTAACTTTTCCACCGCTCGCCTTTGCAGAGTGCATGGTAGTGTTGAGATAAACGGTTAAATTTTCTTGCTTTTTTACAGCGTCAAACAACACCGCGTCCCAAATAGAGAAGTTAAAGCTGTCGTTTATAGCTTTATTTTTTAAGATAAGTTCGTGAAGGATTCCACCTTCTTGAAGAAGTGGTTTTTTACCAGACGCTGAAGCTCCGTAAATATGCATTCGTATCTCACTGCTCGCGTTACCACCAAGCACAGCTCTATCGTGGATAAGCGCAGTCTTCGCGCCTTGTCTTGCCGCAGACAGCGCAGCCGATATACCAGTTAGTCCCCCACCAACTACGATAAAATCATAAGTTTCTATAACCTTCTTAAAATTTTTCATTTTGTTCTCCTTTATATTGATTGCGCCGTTATCTATATTCGGCAAACAACGTGATTGGTACAATTATAACCATCTTAACCGATTTTGCAAGTCGTTTATCAATGATTATCAAGCAATATGTTGTTTAATATTGTTTTTATGCGTAATATTCGTCTATAATAAGCTCAGCAAACTTTTCAAGCTCGCCTAAATCGTATAAAAGTTGCAACACCGTATATCTGTTTCTTATCTCTTTTGAATATAAAATTGCTTGTAACGCCATTTCTTTTTCCACGCCTATTTGGTGCGGATATACTGGCGCGTTAAGCTTAGACAAAAAGTCCTTAACCTGTTCTGACTTAAGAACGCTCCCTGCAAGCTCTTTTATTTGTTGCCAGTGCTCTTTTATAGAATCAAGCCTTAAATTTATTTTTTGAACGTCGTTTTTGCCAACAGTTTTTTCCAAATCAATAATTTCGTCACTCGCCGACATAAACGCCTTTTTAATTTCTTGTTCCCATGCCGTGAAAGACTTTCTTTCCTGCTTTTTAACGGCATCAAAATCGGGGTTAAGTTCGCTAATATACTCGTAAGCCCTTAACGCAATAATAGTGCCAATTCCCACCTTCGTGCCGTGGAAAACTGCCTTTCTTCCTTCAAGAATATATCTCATTTCCCAGAAATGTGACATATGGTGTTCACAGCCCGACGCAGGGCGGGAATTACCAGCGTAATCCATACAAACCCCCGAAAGCAAAAGTGCTTCCAAAAGCGTTGCAACGGCTGTGTCGTCTTGAGCGATTATACCGTCTTTTGCTTGCAGAGTTTTATCTATCGCCTTTTGAACTAAATCTGAAATAAACTCGCAGTGCCACTCGCCGTTTATTATCTTGGATAAACGCCAATCGGTTAAACAGTTTATTTTACCCAAAAGATCGCCTACCCCCGAAGCTATCATATCTCTGGGCGCGGCAGCGAGCACGCTCGGTTCAAAAAATACTGCCTTAGGAGCATGCGTTTCAAACGTCAATTTAAGTCCGTTATAAATAAGCGCAGAACCAGCCGAAATATATCCGTCCATAGACGGTGCAATGCCAACGGTAACGAATGGTATGCCTTTAACAGCACTCGCATACCTTGTAACATCGTTAACCACACCGCTAGCCACCGCTAAAAACAAGTCGCTATCTGCAATCGAACCCATTATAAGATTGCCCACCGCGTGCTCATCCGGCACTAAAAACTCGTCGTTAAAAATATGCGTTTTTAGGGTAACGTCTAACTTTTTAAGCGTTCTTTCAGTTCTTTCTCCCGCAACGGCATAACCTTTTTTGTCGCATATTAACGTGATTTTTTTGTAGCCATTTTGTTTTATAAAATCAGTTAGTTCGTTTTCGATAACCTTTTCTTTGATAACTATTTTTTCAACGTTAGAGCGGTGAGTTTTTCCGCATTCACAGTCTAATGTTTTTGCAACGTAATTTTCTATCATACTTTATTTCCTTTGTCCGTAATAAGCGTTCTTTCCGTGTTTTCTGTTATAGTGCTTATCCAAAAGTTCTTGCGGAGCAGGTTCAACCGTTCCATTAGTTAAGCTCTTTGCTATGTAAGCCATATACGCGCTTTCTTCCATAACAAGAGCGTTTTCCACTGCTTTAACTGTGTTTTCGCCCCATGAAAACGGACCGTGCTTTCTAACTAAAACAGCAGGAATTTTCATTGGGTCTATCCCCTGTTCCTTAAACGTTTCTACTATAACTTTGCCAGTATTGAGTTCATATTCACTTTCGATTTCTTGCTTGGTTAAATGCCTTGTCAAAGGGATAGTGCCGTAAAAATTATCGGCGTGAGTAGTTCCGTAACACGGTATGTCACGCTCTGCTTGCGCTGTTGCAGTTGCCCATCTTGAATGGGTGTGCACAACCGATTTAATTTGAGGAAAATTTCTATAAATTTCCAAGTGTGTATCTAAATCTGAAGAAGGATTTAAGTTGCCTTCAACTACCTTGCCGTTAAGGTCTGTTACAACCATACAATCGGCAGTCATTTTATCGTAATCAACGCCTGAAGGTTTAATAACAACGTATTTCCCATCTTCCGAAATAGCAGAAGCGTTCCCCCACGTAAGCGTTATCAAATTATATTCTTTTAATTTAAGATTTGCTAAACAAACCTTTTCTTTCAATGCTTCTAACATTATTTTAAGCTCCTTTGATATTTATCAGTTAAAAAGTCAATCGCCTTTTTAATTTCTTCAACGTCGTTAGTGCCGTCCTTATGCCACATTTCTATCATAAACGGTCCTTTATAGTTTAGCCTGTTTAAGTCCTTAAAACGCTCTATGAAATCAACGCAACCTTTGCCGAATTCAACCCCCTTAAACACGCCCTTAAAATGCCCATCGGGAGAAAGCGTGTCTTTTAAGTGAACTGCAACTATGCTATCTATGCCCTTTTCAAGCTCTGCTTTTGGGTCGTTTTCTTTCCACGCACTTAGGTTACCTAAGTCGGGGTAAACTTTATACCATGGCGAATGAATTACCTTTTCGTATTCTAAGTGCTTAGTGATAGAGTTCATAAACGGAGTATCCATAATTTCCATCGCTAACATTACTTGCGCTTTTTCCGCCTTTTCAGAAGCGTAAACCATTCCGTCCACAAATCTTTTAACACTGTCTGGCGTGCTATCTTCGTAATAAACGTCATAACCGGCAAGCTGAATTACGCGTATGCCTAATTGACTTGCGAAATCTATCGCCTTATCCATAATTTCTTTTGCTTTTTGCCTTACGGCACTGTCTTTACTGCCAAACGGGAAACGGCGGTGGGCGGATAAACACATAGAGCGAATTTGCACTCCACTTTCCCACACGTCAAGCAAAAGTTGCTTTTTTTGCTCTTTTGTCCAATCTAAGCGAGATAACCTTTCGTCCGTTTCGTCTATGCTGATTTCAACGTAATCAAAGCCCAACGACTTTGCCCTATTAAGCCTTTCTTTCCAACTGATATTGGGGTCAAACGCCTTTTCGTAAATACCTGCGTCGTGATTTAAAAACACTTTTTCTTTCTCCAAAAATTTTTTATCATTGTATCATTTATAATAATTTTAGTCAATTTATAACATAAAAATCAATCAAATTGCTCAAATTAAACAAACAAACTTGACAATTCAATCAATTTCTGATAAAATTCAATCAATTAGGAGAATTAAAATGAACGAACGCCAAGAAAGAATTTATCAAATAATACAAAAGCTTGACAGCACAACTATCGAGCATCTGGTTAACGAAGTTTACGCAAGCCCTGCGACCATTCGCCGTGATTTAGCAAAAATGGAACGTGACGGGCTTATTTCAAGAGTTTGGGGCGGAGCTATCCTTGCGAACAAAAAGACGCTTGACCCACCGCAATTCGTGCGAAGCAACGAAAACCAAGACGCCAAAAGAAGAATAGCAAGAAAAGCTTTGTCACTCATTAACGAAAACTGTTCTATTTTTTTACCGTCAGGCACTACCGTTAAAGAACTTTGTAAAGTTTTAAACCAAATGAACAACCTTACCATTATAACAAGCAGTTTAGACGTTATAAACACGCTGAGTCAAACTTCTTCATTTAAGGTGTTTTCGCTTGGTGGTCAGCTTTACGAGCATTACGATTTTATCGGCCCGTTAACAAACAGTTACGCCAATGCTTTTTCTTGTGATTTATTGTTCTTTTCTTGTAGTGGAATCACTGCGGACGGCTTTACTTCTAACGACTTAAATAGATTAGAAATCATTAACCGTATGCAAAAAAACGCTACCAAAACAGTGCTCCTTTTAGATAGTTCTAAGGTGGGCAAAAAATGCATGCATAAAGGATTTGATTTTTCTGAAATCGACTTAGTTATTACCGAAAAAATGCCCGAAGATAATAAGCTTGTTGAAAAGCTAAAAAACAAATTAATAATTGCATAAAAAAGCGAGCCTTTCGGCTCGCTTTTAAGTTTGGTTAATTATTTATTCTCGTTTTTGTTTAATTATAGATTCCCGTATCGCAGAAAATAAATTGGTCTTTTAATTGGACTTCTAAATCAAGCTCCCCTACGTTAGGTCTATAAACCGAAACGGTGAACTTGGGCGGATTTTGTGCGTTTGCAACGAAATCCTTTTTAAGTTGACTTACCGCGTACGCAAAGTCTTCGTGCGTGTTTGCCTTAAAACTCTTTTCAACCCCGTCTTTAACGTAGCTTACTTTAAGCAATCTGTCTTTAACCTTTAATATTCCGTCACAGTTGCTCCCTGCGTTTACCACCGAAATGCTAACGCTTGAGTTGTTTATTACAGTCGTTGAAGAAGTAACCGTTATACCTAAAGCCCATCTACCCGTTATATAACCAAAGTTGTTGGTTAAGTTGTTATAAGACCCGATAAGCTGTTTTGCAATGTTTACGTAGCCGTTGTCCCCGTCAAAAGGTATTGCGTAGTTAAGGTTATAATACGCATCGTTACCCGCGTTAGTTATGCCGATAAGCTCGCCATACATATTAAACAAGCCACCGCCTGAACTTCCGTGATTGATTGACGCGTCGTGTTGAACTACTTCCATTTCGCCCACACTGCTTAAATAAATTTGTCTTCTTAAATAGCTAATATTTCCGCTCATAAAGGTCATTGGAAGCTGACCGCTCGGATTGCCAATTGTAAAAATCTTTTCAGCGTATCTAATGCTATATCCGTCAGCGGGGATTGGCGAAGATTGCAAGTTTAGCCCGTTTTTATTAATCTTTAACACCGCTATATCCGCATCTTTGTCGCCACCGATTAAGATAATATCGTTAAATTGATTTAAGAATCTGTTCGCTTCGATAACGCCAGCGAGCGCATATTTTTCGTCGTAATCGTCGTCGCCAAAGTTTCTTGCATTCTCGTCTGGTATATAAACGTTTATAGTTCCGCCTGAAGATATAACGTGATGGCAGGTTATGACATAATTTTCACCGTCGATTTCAACGATTACGCCCGAGCCGTAAGCCGAAGCGTCAACCATTTCAATAACCACCACTGAGCGCATAACTTTTGGCGCAACTTCCGCATAGTCAGTGTAAAGTGTTCTTTGGTCTGTTTGTTGTTCAAAAACTACACCCGAACCAACCGTGCTTGAATCCGCCAAAGCATCTTTATCGCCACGACCGAACATAAAAAAAGCACAGCCAGTCAACGATACGCATAAAATTACCGTAACTATTATAGTAAATAGTTTTGACGTTAGTTTTTTCATTTAAGTCTCCTATGATTTTTCATCAAAATAATTTATTCTATTAAGCAGTTGCTTATTACGTATTTTTATTTTAACATAATTTACTTAAAAATGCTTGAATTTTGAAAAACTTTTTTATTTAGCAAGATAAATATTTTTTTAAACACCATATTTATAAAAACAAGAAAGAGACGCTGTTCGCGTCCCTTCCCACTCCGCTTTTTATCGCGGAGTGTAAAGGAGAAATTTATGGCCCTTTATCCCCGCCAAAAAAAGACGGATATTATAACGGCAATAAATATTGTGTTTTTATTTTTATAAAAGCACTTTACTGCCGATAATAATATTGTAAGCATATTTTTTTATTTTATACGCGAAAAAGAAAAAGAGAGCAACTTTCAGTTACTCTCTTGATTTTTTAATCATTTTTAATATTTAGTGCCCACTCTTTCTTTTCTAAACGACAAGAAAGGCGGAAACGAGTTACATTAGGCTCGCGAAGTGTTTTGCGAGATTAACCTTGTGGGTTATACAAATCCCAACACTAAGCTGTCAACGCCCAGCAACCACGCTTATTCTTCTTCACAAACGTTGTGGTAAACGTTTTGAACGTCATCTAAATCTTCTAAAGCATCTACTAAACGGTTGAACTTTGCAAGTTCATCGCCTGCCAAAGTAATTTTGTTTTGGGGAAGCATAGTGATTTGTGCTTCAAAGAAGTTTAAGCCCTTTTCTTCTAAAAATTTTCTTACGGTTGAGAATGCTTGAACTGAAGTGGTTACAACAAAAGCATCGTCTTCTGCAACGAAATCGTCTGCACCTGCTTCTAAAGCATATTCCATAACGGTATCTTCATCTAAATCGGGCGTTCTTTCGATAACGATTTCACCAACGGTGCTGAAAGTGAAAGATACGCAACCTGCGTTGCCAAGTGAACCGCCATGCTTTCTCATTGCGGTACGAACGTAGTCTACCGTACGGTTTTTATTGTCGGTGAGAGCCTTAATTATAACTGCACTACCTGCTGGGCCATAGCCTTCATAGGTCAATTCTTCATAGTTGTCTCCGCTAAGTTCGCCTGCCGCTTTTGCAATACATCTTTTAATGTTTTCGTTAGGCATGTTAACGGCTTTTGCTTTTGCTATTGCATCGGCAAGCTTACTGTTTGTGTCTGGGTCTGGATTAGATTTTGCTGCAACGGCGATTTCTCTTCCTACTTTTGTAAAAATTTTGCCTTTTGCTGCATCAGTCTTTGCTTTTTTAGCCGCTATATTGGCTGCATGAGAATGTCCTGACATTGTTTTTCTCCTTAAAGTTTATTTAAGCCTTTTTGTTAAGGCTATACATAAGTATCCCTGCACTAACCGCCGCGTTTAAGCTTTCAACGCCGTTTTGCATGGGAATGCTTATGGTAAAACGTGCTTTATTTAATATTTTGTCGCTAACGCCCCTACCTTCGTTGCCTATAACTAAACAAAAATCACTCTTTGGAACGACGGTTGAAACGTCTTCTCCATCCATATCGGCAATGTAAAGTGGCAAGTTGATTACGCTAAGCAAATCGTCTATATCCGCACGCATAACGTTAACGCGAAAAACACCCGTCATGCTCGCCCTGACAGCTTTGTTTGAATAAGCATCAGCCGAATCTAAGGTCATATAAACGTCGCTATACCCTGCCGCCGCCGCAGTACGAATAATCGCCCCAACGTTAGAAGGGTCACTCACAGCGTCCAATAAAAGACAACGTGACTTGGGCGGTTTTAGCTCGTTTTGCGGTTTATAAACTACTGCAAGAACGCCTTGGGGAGATTTTTCTTCACTTATATAATGAAAAACTTCGTCAGACACCGTTTCGAAGGCAATATTAAGGTTTGCGATTGAAAGCGCACCCTTTTCCGTAACGACAACGTTACGAACGTTTAAGCCTAACTCAACGGCTTCTCTTACGGGTTTAACGCCCTCCACCACAAACACGCCAAGTCTATCGCGGAATTTTTTGTCTGATAACGACTTTATTTCTTTTATAAGTGCGTTTTGCTTTGAAGTAATCATTTTAACCTAAATAAAGCCTAATCTTTTTGTAAGGTTAGGCTTTAAATACGAAAGTTTAGATGTTAGCTTTTGCTTGATCGCAAAGTGCGGTGAAAGCCTTTGCGTCAGAAACTGCGATTTCAGCAAGAACTTTTCTGTTAAGGTCGATGCCAGCTTTCTTTAAGCCAAACATGAACTTGCTGTATGAAAGACCGTTAAGTCTTGCAGCTGCGTTAATTCTTGCAATCCAGAGTGAACGGAAGTCTCTCTTCTTTGCCTTTCTTCCATAGTAAGCGTAGAGTTGAGCCTTCATAACGGCTTCTCTTGCTACTCTATATCTTTTGCTTCTGCCACCCCAGTAGCCTTTTGCAAGTTTTAATATTTTTCTACGCTTCTTCACAGCGTTTACTGCTCTTTTAATACGCATGATAATTTCTCCTTATACTAGTATTACTTATTGTAAATAAGCGTCTTTACGGTCTTTTCTTGCGTTACGTCAACGTATGCGCCAGCGCAAAGATTGTTCTTTCTCTTTCTGTCTTTCTTGGTGAGAATGTGGTTCTTGCCCGAGCAAGCTCTTTTAATCTTGCCGGTTGCGGTTACTTTAAAACGTTTTTTAGCCGCACTTTTAGTTTTCATTTTAGGCATTGTAATATCCTCCGTTTGTTTATTTTTTGTTTACGCCTTTACGGGAACGAGCATCATCCAAATGTTTCTGCCTTCCGTAAGCGGTTTCTTTTCCATTGTGCCGAAGTCTTTTACTATTTCAAAGAATTTGTTCATAACTTCAAGCCCGAGTTCTGAGTGAGCCATTTGGCGACCACGCATTCTTATAGAAACTTTTACTTTGTTTCCAGCACTTAAGAATTTTTGCGCTTGCTTTGCCTTTACGTTAAGGTCACCCACGTCTATGGTCATTGATAACCATACTTCTTTAATTTCTACGACCTTTTGGTTTTTCTTTGCTTCCTTTGCCTTCTTATTTTGTTCAAACAAGAACTTTCCGTAGTTCATTATCTTACATACGGCTGGATTAGCGTTGGGTGAAATTTTCACCAAGTCAAGACCACTTTCTTCTGCTATGCGGAGTGCTTCTGAAGCTGACACAATGCCAAGCTGTTCGCCCGTTTCGCCTATAAGACGAACTTCTCTATCGCGAATTTCCGCATTGATTTGATGTTCTTTTTTAATGGTTAGTTACCTCTCAACAATATTTTTCTAAGCGATTACGCTTTGAAATACCAAAAAAATCGGGTTGCTTAAGCACATAAGCAACCCGAAAATACACCTTTTTATAGCGTTATTACGCCTTAATGTATTGAACCGAACGCGCCTTTTGCCGTCGGTGAGAAGGGTCACTTCTTCTTTAAGCCTTAATATAATACAACATTTGACCGGCGTTGTCAACTGTTTTTAAGGTGTTTTTGATTTTTTGGTTTTTATAAATAATACGATTAATTTTCTTCTTTTACCAAGCTTGAACTACGCGCAAAACGGCGCACCGATTCTATCGCGTTCACACACGAATCTAAACTTTCGTAACACTCGCCAATACAAATAACTGTCTTTTGAGAGTTGCGCAATTTATAATAAAATCTGCCAAACTTATCCGTGTCAATTATAAAGTTTGCACTTTCTGCATTCTTTTTAACAGATTCGATAGAGTTCTTCGCGCTCTTTTCTTGTGAAACGTCTTCAGTAGACAACATAAGCTGTCCGTTATTAGCGTAAAGCTTTGCACTATATCCGTTTTCGCTTTTTTCTATACGCCACTTGCCCTTAAGAGCCTTCGCGTCGTCTTCCAACGATTGCGGAACGTATTCAATATATTTCCTTCCTTGTATAACGCCACTTTCTATATTTGCGGTAAACGCTAATCTCTTAACCGATTCAACCGCCTTTAAGCATTGATCTTTATACTTATAAATTTCGCCCGCACACAAGATACGGTTAGTTGACGTTTTAAGTTTGTAATAAAAGTTTCCTTTTTTAGTTTCGTAAATTACAAACTTACCGTTTTCAATCCCCCTTATTATAGAGCCTATACCCTTTCTCGCGCCTTCTTCGGTGGTATAAATTTCACTGGTAAGCATAATTTCGCCGTTGCTGGCACAAAGCGTAGCATCGTATTCGCCTTCGCTTCTCATTTCGATAATCCACTTACCCAATAGTTTCTTGCTCTCTGTTTTTGGCTCAGCCGTTTTAGCGGTAGGTTCAACTTCTGGCTCGATAAATTCTTCAACTTGCTTTTCAACTGGTTGGATATCTTCTTTAACGGGCTGTGGTTTTTGTTCCACAACTTCCGTTTTTTGTTCAGGTTGTTGCGTTAAAGCAACTTGCTCGATAGGGGCATTTTGATCTGCACTGGTTGCATTTACGCTTTGTTTTTTCTTCTTTCTTGCCGATTTTGATATGATGATTATTATTAGAACGATTATTAAAAGAGCAAACGCCAATGCAACGATTCCAAGATTGAACACTTCAAAAGGCAATGTTTTAATTCCAAAAATTTGCATAATGCCCGCGCCAACGTCGGTTAAAAATTTTTTAATAGCTTCCATACAACATCTCCTTTGTGTTTTATTATATTTATAGTAACATAAAAATTGCCACTACGCAATAGGCATTTTAAAAAAATTGTGCGGTTTTATCAAAAAAACCGCACTTTTTATCTCATTATTTTCTATTTCCGTCGTTAAAATACAAAATTCCAAGCGTATGCGCACCGCAATGACTTGCTATCGTGCAACCCGCGTTCGTTTCGTAAATATTCTTAAACCCTGCACGAATTAACATTTCTCTTGCCGCGTTAACCATTTCAGGCGTTGCCGTCGTATAGGTAAGGAATACTCTTTCTAAATCGGGGTTAGAATATTCGCTAAGCGTTTCATCGCAATACTTAGCAATAACCTTTTCCATCGACCCGCGGTATTTCTTATCCGAGCCAATCTTTCCTTCCTTTACTACAAGACGTGGACGAATTTTCAAAAGGTTTGCTCCGAGAAGGGAAAGTGCGTTGCATCTGCCTCCCTTGTATAAATAATCCAAACGTTCAACAACGAAGCTTACTTGCAAGCTCTTTGCTCTTTCTTGAACCATTCTTGCAACGTCTTCAGGCAAATACCCGTCATCCACTAAATCTTTTGCATAAAGAACCAAAAGCCCGATTCCGGTTGAAAGACTTAAGCTATCAACGACGAAAACGTTTTTAACGTTCTTAGACGCGCGAATTGCGTTAGAACAAGAAGAAGATAATCCACTCGACAAAGAAATATGAACAATCGCGTCATAATCCTTTTTAAGATTTTCAAAATACTCGGTATATTCATATTCGTTTATGGCGTTGGTTTTGGGAAGAACTCCACGCTTATCAACCATATCGAATAATTGTTCCGTGGTCATTTCTCCATCCTTAAAAGTATCCGTTCCGACAACGATTTCAAACGGCACAATTTTAATGTCGTTTTCAACTATAATAGCCTTGCTTAAATCGCAAGTAGTTTCGGCAGAAATTGCAATTTTCATACAAAATGCTCCTATTTTTCTATATTTTATACCGCTATTGTATAAAACAAATATTAACTGTGTATTAACTATACCATATTTTACCTTTTTTTGCGAACTTTTTTAGCATGCAATATGGTTTATTATATAAAATTAAATATTTTGGTCAAATACTTGCTTAAAACTGTGTTTTGGTGTATTATTATTACGTTACTATTATAAAGAATATACACGGAGTGTGTTTTATGGACAAGATTAACGGCACTATTATCAAAGACAGAATAGATTTTAGCCAATTTAAAGATTATGACGGACAAGTTGTTACCATCAAAGGCTATATCCACAGAATTCGCGAAATGACAGGGTTCTCTTTCGTTATTATCAGAACTGCAAGAGATACTATTCAATGCGTTTACGCGCCTGAATTTTCTGACTACCGTTGGGACGAAAAGCTTTGTGAAGAAGCTTGCGTTAAAGTTAGCGGTAAGGTTGTTTCAAGCAAGGACGCTAAAGGCAACGATAGATATGAACTTCAAATCCACGATATAGAAATTTTATCTCTCCCCGCAGAAAACTTGCCAATCGTTATCAATAAAAAACAACTTGATAACATGCAACTTTCAACCGTTTTGGACCTTCGCCCTATTTCTATGCGCAACCCCAAGGAACGCGCTATATTTAAGGTTCAAGAAGGTATCGCAAGGGGTTTTAGAGAATTCTTAATGAAAGAAGGCTTTACCGAAATGCGTTCGCCCAAAATCGTTTTCGCAGGCGCAGAAGGCGGAACGAACATCTTTAAGCTCGACTATTTTGACAAGCAAGTTTACCTTGCTCAATCTCCCCAGCTCTACAAACAAGCACTCGTTGGCGTTTACGAAAGAGTTTTTGAAATCGCACCCGTTTTCCGTGCAGAACATCACGACACTTCTCGCCACTTAAACGAATATACTTCTATGGACTTTGAAATGGGTTATATCAACTCGTTTGAAGACATTATGAACACCGAAGTCGGCGCACTTAAATATATTATGAATCTTCTTAAGACCGAATACAAAGAAGAACTTGACCTTCTCCACGCTGATATTCCCGAAATTAACGAAGTTCCCGTTATGAAATTCATGGACGCAAAAGAACTTCTTATGACCAAGTTTAAGTATAAACCGCAAGACATGAAAGACTTTGACCCCGCGGAAGAAGAATTGCTCGGTAAATACGCTAAGAAGGAACTTAATAGTGACTTTATCTTTATCACCCACTATCCTTCTAAAAAGCGCCCATTCTACACCATGGATGACCCCGCAGACCCTGAATACACCTTGTCGTTCGACCTTCTTTTCAGGGGCTTGGAAATTACTTCAGGTGGACAAAGAATTCACGACTACAATCAACAAGTTGAAAAAATGGTTAAACTCGGCATGGACCCCGAACAATTCGCAACTTATCTTATGCTCCACAAATACGGTGCTCCGCCCCACGGTGGCTTAGGCATCGGCTTAGAAAGACTTACCATGCACTTACTCGGCGCAAAGAACGTTCGTGAAACGACCATGTTCCCGCGCGACATCAACAGAGTTACTCCCTAATAACAGTTATAAAATAAATATCCACCAGCTGAGCTGGTGGATTCTTTTTTTAAATCAATTCACTTATATCCACGTCGTCATCATTTGCGACGTTAATTGCTTGCTCTATTATAGCAAGAAGTTCTTCCTTGCCGTAACCTGTTTCCGAGCTGGTTGCCGTTAAGTCCGCAAATCCAACTTTTAAAGCCGTTGCAATCTCTTTTACTCTCGGTTTGATTTTAGTTTTTGCAAGTTTATCCGCCTTGGTTGCAACGAGCGCAAACGGAACGGCGAAGTGATATAGATAATCTATCATTATCTTGTCTTCCGCAGTGGGCTCGTGGCGAATATCCACAAGCGATAACAGCAGGCTTATTTTTTGCGTAGACAAAAACTTATCAAGCAAAATAGCCCACTTTTTCTTTTCTTCCTTGCTAACTTTTGCAAAGCCGTATCCCGGCAGGTCGGCAAGAATAAATTCACCGAAGTCAAAGTAGTTTATAAGCCTTGTTCTACCCGGAGTTACTGAAGTTTTAGCGAGTTTTTTTCTGTTCGCAAGCATGTTTATAAGCGAGCTTTTGCCCACGTTCGATTTGCCTGCAACGGCAATTATCGGCTTATCCGTCTTTAAGAATTTATCCGCACTTGCCACACTTGTTATAAACGTTGCTTCCTTTATTTTCA
The DNA here is from genome assembly GCA_045637285.1 of Christensenellaceae bacterium. Taxonomy (GTDB): domain Bacteria; phylum Bacillota; class Clostridia; order Christensenellales; family Borkfalkiaceae; genus UBA1259. The sequence continues at coordinate 18,893 of JAZTZE010000040.1, forward strand.
TTTTTTCTCCTAAAACCTGATTGCCTTTTCAAAAACCTTTTCAACGTTTTCTAAAGGAATAAAGTTTATTTCCTTTCGTATTTCAGCAGGGATTTCTTGCAAATCCTTTGCGTTGTCTTTTGGAATTATAATATCTTTTATACCTAATCTATAAGCAGCCAATGCTTTTTCTTTTAAGCCACCAATAGCGAGCACCTTTCCACGAAGAGTAATTTCACCGGTCATGGCAACGCTCTTTTTAACCGGCTTACCCGTAAAGGCAGAAAGTATTGCCGTTGCCATAGTTATACCCGCGCTCGGCCCGTCCTTGGGAGTCGCGCCTTCGGGAACGTGAATGTGAATATCAGTCTTTTCAAACACGTCTTCACTGATATCGTATTTTTTCGCATTTGCTCTTATATAACTTATGGCAGCGCGTGCAGATTCTTTCATAACGTCGCCAAGCTTTCCAGTTAAAACTATTTCGCCCTTGCCGTGCATTAGTCCCACTTCAATAGCCAAAGTAGTTCCGCCCACACTCGTCCAAGCTAAGCCCGTGCAAGCACCGACTTCGTCCTTATCGAGTGCCATATCGCGAACGTGCTTTTTAATGCCAAGATATGCGTTCACACTCTTTTCGTCCACTATTTCTTTTTTGCGCCTTGGCTTTTCTGCGACCTTTGTTGCAACCTTTCTTATAACGCTTGCAATTTCGCGTTCTAAGTTTCTAACGCCTGCTTCCATTGTATAGCAAGTGATAATTTCTTTAATCGCTTGGTCGGTAAATTCTATTTTCTTTTCAGTCAAGCCGTTATTCTTTAATTGCTTGGGAATTAAATAGCGTTTTGCTATTTGCAATTTTTCTTCGTTGGTATATCCGGTAAGTTCGATTACTTCCATTCTGTCCAACAAAGGATAAGGAATGGTGTCGAGCGAGTTTGCCGTCGTTATGAACATAACTTTTGAAAGGTCAAACGGCACTTCTAAAAACCTATCACGGAAAGTGGGGTTTTGTTCGGGGTCTAAAACTTCTAACAACGCGCTCGCTGGATCGCCGTGTATGTCCGACGAAAGTTTATCAATTTCGTCAAGCAAGAACACGGGATTGTTTGAACCCGCGTTTTTAAGTCCGTAAATAATCCTTCCAGGCATTGCGCCGACGTAAGTTTTTCTGTGTCCGCGAATTTCCGCTTCGTCTTTAACGCCACCTAAACTCATTCTTACGAACTTTCTGTTTAACGCCCTTGCAATAGACGTTGCAACCGATGTTTTACCCACTCCCGGTGGCCCAACAAAACATAAAATTGGACCTTTTATTTGTTTGGTAAGTTGCAAAACCGCAAGATATTCAACTATTCTTTGCTTAACCTTTTCTAAACCGAAGTGGTCGCTATCTAAAATTTCTTTTGCCTTAGCAAGATCTTCTGTATCTACGGTGCTTTGGGTAAATGGCAATTCTTTTATCCAGTCAAGGTAGTTTAATATTATAGAATAATCGGGAGTTGAAGGATTGATTTTATCAAGGCGTGAAATTTCCTTTAACGCCTTTTTCTCTATTTCTTCTGAAAGCCCTTTTTTCTTTATTTCTTCAGTTAACGCTTCAATCTCGTCCACGTCGTCGTTAAGCTCGTCGTGAATAGCTTTTAATTGTTCGCGCAGATAAAATTCTTTTTGGCTTTTATCTATGCTTTGGCGAACTTTTCCCGTAATTTTTCTTTCTATTTTAGCTATTTCTATTTCACGGCTAAAAAGCTGTTCAAACGCTTTTATTCTTAAAAGCGTGTCGTCTATACTTAAAATATTTTGAATATCTTCTTCCTTAAAGTTAACCACCGAAAGCGCGTTATCCATAAATTCGTTAACGTTTTGAATTTTGGTTATAGCTTCAATCATTTCTTTGCTTATACGCTTGTCGGTAACCGCGTATTGATAAAAACAGTTTTGTGCAACGCGGAAATATGCTTCGGCTTCAAACTCGTTTTGCGGTGGAATATAAGGGCATTCTTCAGCAAGCACGGTAAAATAGCCCTTGGTTTCAAGGTATCCCGTAATTTTTGCACGGAAAAGTGCTTCAACGCTCACTTTCATATTATTCGAGCCTTGAACTTTTACCACTTGCTTTATTCTTGCAACAACACCCACGTTTAGAACGTCCGTCTTTTTAGGCGTTTCGATAAACGCGTTCTTTTGCGGTGCTATAAATATAAATGAATTGTCCGCCACCGCGCTGTTAATCGCGTTAATAGACATGGGTCTGCCCACGTCGAAATTAAGTAGCGTTTTAGGAAATAAAACCTTTCCCCTTAAAACGAGCATCGGATAACTCTTTGCCCCAGAAGTAAGGTCGTTAAATTGAGTATTGTTTTCTTCGTTAATCATTCGTTCACCTTTATGTATCTAATCGTTTAAGCAATATTTTTCCAAAAGTGTTTTTACGGGCTTTTCATCAAACGGAACGGTTATTTCTTTTGCAACTGCTTTTAATTCTTCTCTTCCATCGCCTACGGCAACGCCGTGCCACTCGCCCTTAACAAGCTCTATATCGTTGGTAGAATCGCCGACCGTGATCACTTCGCTTAAGGGAATATTATAGTAATTTGCTATGAATTTTACCGCTTGTCCTTTACCGCAGTCAGAGTTGATTGCTTCTAACAAACTTTTCGCTCCGCTGTTAAACTTAACGTTCATGCCTTTATATTTTTCGTTCATTCGGTTTGCAACTTGGTTTACGATTTCATCGTCACCCAACCAACAAATTTTACTAGTCCCCTTGTTTTCTCTTATAAGCTTAGCTCTAACGTCGGTAACTTCGCCAATCAAACCGACGAGATTTTCGTAAACTTCTATATACGGAGTGCGTTTGTCAAAAAACAATCCGTCTTCCGTGTAAGCAAGTGGAGCTAACCCGCAGTCCTTAAGGTCGTCTAAAAGTTTAACCGCAGTTTGCACATCCAAGCCACCATCGAGTAAATATTTACCGCTTTCCAAATCGCTTATTCTTGCGCCCTGAAAAGATGCCACCAACCCTTTCAGATTGTTTTCTTTTAATATTCTTGTTATAGACGAAGTTTCTCTGCCCGAACACACTGCAAAAATTCCGCCCTTGTCGATAAACTTGTTTATCGCTTCAAGCGTTTGTTCGTCTATCGTATTTTGTGGCGCAACGCCAAGCGTTCCGTCGTAATCAGCTATAAATAATTTATATTTCATTTTAATCCTTCTTTAGTTAATAATTCAAGAATAAGTTGTGTCTGCTTTGGTCCTATGCCTTCAACTTGCATAAGTTCATCTTCACTTGCACTTATTATACCGCTTAAGTCTTTGAACTTTTCTAATAGCGCGCGTTTTTTAATCTTTCCTAATCCCTTCACGCCGTCAAGCACGCTGGAAAGAGCACGTTTGCCACGCAACGTGCGGTGATAGGTTATTGCAAAGCGGTGTGCTTCATCTCTTATTCTTTGCAACATTTTCAAACAATAATCACGGCGTTCTAAAATAATGGGGTGATTATCGCGTAAAGTATAAATTTCTTCGTTCTTTTCGGCAAGAGCAATTAAATCTATCCCACTCACACCAAATTTGTCAAAAATTTCCTTAACGGCAGAAAGTTGACCTTTGCCCCCGTCGATTATAACGAGATCGGGTTTAGGAAATTTTTCTTGGTCGGTCTCTAAACGCACAAGCCTTCTTTCCATCATTTCTTGGTGAGACCTATAATCGTCTGCACCTTCAAACGTTTTAATCTTAAACCGCCTGTAACTGTCTTTATCAGGTTCGCCGTCAATAAACACAACCATGCTACCCACTTTATCCACACCGCTCACGTTAGAAATATCGTAACACTCCATGCGCTTGGGATAGTTCATAAGCCCAAGTTTTTGTTGTAGAAGTGCGCACGCAGTTACGGTCATATCGTTTTTGTGCTTAATCTTTCCGATTGCGTTAGATAAATATTCTTCAGCATTAACGCCAGCCATGTCGGCAAGTTGACGCCTTACACCCTGTTTAACGTGCAAAATACTAACTGATTTGTTGAAATTGGTCTTAAAATAATGGGTTAAAACTTCCGCCCCGTCAATTTCTTCACCGCAAATTATTTCATCGGGAATTTCCACTCCCGTTTTATAATATCTTAGAACAAACTCGTTTAACGCCTGCCCGTCTGTCATAGAAAAACTTTCAAACGAAAAGTTCTTTCCGCCAAGCATTCTGCCCGCACGGATAAACAGCACGCTAACCGCACCGTATATCCCGTTTGCGCGGTAAGATATAACGTCTGCATTTAAGAACTTATTTAAGCTGGTAAGACGTTTTAACTTGATTTTTTCCAAACTTTGAAGATTATCGCGATATTTTAAGGCAAGCTCAAACTGTTCGTTTTGGCTTGCTAAAAGCATTCTTTCTTTTAGAAGCTTTTCAGTGTATTGTGTGTCGCCTGATAAAAAATCTATCGCGCCGTTAACGCGCTGTAAATATTCAATTTCGTCCACACACCCCGCGCACGGTGCAAGGCACTTTCCTATGTGTGCATTTAAACACTCTTTTATGGGCTTTTGTTTGTTAAGTTTTTTATCGCACGGACGAATTAAAAAAGCAAGGTTTATAATTTCCAAAACGCTTTTTGCGCTCACTCCGCCCATAAACGGACCAAAATATTTTGCCCCGTCCTTTTTTATCTTTCTTGTAATGGTAAAGGTCGGATAGGCTTCCTTTAAGTCAACTTTAATGTAAGGATAGGTTTTATCGTCCTTTAATAAAATGTTATATCTGGGCTTGTGTTTTTTAATTAAGTTATTTTCTAACGACAACGCGTCGATTTCGCTCGGCGCGATAATATAATAAAAATCTGCAATATTTGCCACCATTGCCATAACTTTATCCGTTTTGACACTGGAATGAAAATATTGGCGCACGCGGTTTTTAAGGTTTTTCGCCTTGCCAACGTATATAATCTGCCCGTTTTTGTCCAACATCACATAAACGCCGGCACTATCGGGCAAATGTTTGATTTTTTCTTTTAAGTCGTTCATTTAATTATTATAACAAATTTCACAGCTTTTTTCAAGTTAATATCCCAAAAATTCCACGCCTTTTAAAAGCACGTCGTTAAGCGTTTCGTTGCGAAGCGAATAAAAAATCACCTTTCCTTCCCTTCTCGTTTTAACAGCGTTAAGGTTTTTTAATAGTCTTAATTGGTGTGAAACGGTGGTTTGGTTTAATTTAAGTAATCTTGACATATCACTAACACACATTTCGCTAATTGCGAGTGCGGAAATCATTCTTAACCTTGTATAATCAGAAAATATAGAAAAGAAACACACCAAATCGTCTAAAATTTCGCCTTGTGGAACGTAATCGTTAACCATAGCTTGCAACCTTTTATCTAATATTATCCCTTGCATTTTAATCTCCTTTAATTATGATTGTGCATATATTGTAACAAATAAAAGTCCTTGCATTTTTAAGAAAGCACACGCATATTATATAAAAATAGCGTATTTTGCAAAAAAGGAGATTTAATATGAACAATAACCTTGTTTTAATCGCATTGCTGTTTTTACTTACCTGCAACAACAGCATAAACACCACACAATTGCTACTGTTGCTCGCCCTTTTAACCACAACGGGCTATGGAAACCTATTTAACAACAACAATAATAATTGCAATTACAACAACTAAAGCAAAATACGAAAAAAGGCAGGTAAACTACCTGCCTTTTGTTTTGCACCTTAAAAAATTTATTTGAGTATTAGATACAAGCAGGACAAGGCTCGCTTGATAAAATAGATGAGATAGATCTTGTTCATAGCCCAACCAACTCTGTAATTTTTAAGCGATTAGAAGCGAGTTAGACAAGGCAACACCCGAAGGAAATAGCATGCATATTGTCAAGTGGTGTTAACGCAGTATAACGATGCTTATAATCGAGTATAAAAAAGACCACTGGAACAGTGGCCTTTTTATTACACGTCTTAAAAAATTTATTTGAGTATTAGATACAAGCAAGACAAGGCTCGCGAAGTGTTTGGGGTGAGATTAACCTTGTTGGTTATCGAAGTCAAAACACTAAGCAGAAACGCTGTATTGCGAAGTATATAATGTCTTAAATTTCTGAGAAGTATTTGATAGTTCTAACCATTTGGCTGGTGTATGAGTTTTCGTTGTCATACCAAGAAACAACTTGTACTTGATAAGTTTCGTCGTCAATCTTAGATACCATGGTTTGAGTAGCATCGAAGAGTGAACCGTATCTCATACCGATAACGTCTGAAGAAACGATTTCGTCAGTGTTGTAGCCGAAAGATTCGGTAGCTTGAGCCTTCATAGCTTCGTTGATACCTTCTTTGGTTACGTCCTTACCCTTAACAACTGCGATAAGGATAGTGGTTGAACCAGTAGCAGTAGGAACACGTTGAGCAGCACCGATAAGCTTGCCGTTGAGTTCGGGAATAACAAGACCGATTGCTTTTGCAGCGCCGGTTGAGTTGGGAACGATGTTCATAGCACCTGCTCTTGAACGTCTCTTATCACCCTTTCTTTGAGGTCCGTCAAGAATCATTTGGTCACCGGTATAAGCGTGAACGGTGGTCATGATACCTGATTGGATAGGAGCGTAATCATTGAGTGCTTTAGCCATAGG
>JAZTZE010000041.1:0-1939 GCA_045637285.1 Christensenellaceae bacterium
GCAACTACAAAACTGTACTTCTTATCTTTAATTCCCGCATAGCTCTTTTCTGAAAGAAGCGGTCTGATTATAATATCGTGTGCAGCCATTATTCTCCGTAAACCTCCTCGATTTGTTTAACGGCTTGTTTAGAGATAACGAGCTTTGCATTTTTAACAACGTCGTATGCATTGATTTGTTCAACTGCGATGGTTGATACCTTTTCAATGTTTGCGCTTGCTCTTAAAACTGCTTCGTCGTTGTTATCCATAACGAATAAAACCGTTTTGTCTAAGTTAAACGCCTTAAGACATGCTACCATTTCTTTGGTCTTTGCTTCTTTTACTTTGATTTCATCAACGAAGATAACTTGATCGTCTCTTACCTTTTGTGAAAGCGCTGAGAAAAGTGCAACTTCTTTTGCCTTAGCGTTCATTTTCTTTGAAAAGTCTCTTGACTTAGGTGCGAACACAACGCCACCCTTAATCCATTGAGGACTTCTGATTGAACCTTGTCTTGCTCTACCAGTTCCCTTTTGTCTCCACGGTTTTGCACCACCACCACGAACTTCGCTACGGGTTAACGTGCTCTTAGTTCCTTGTCTTTCGTTTGCAAGTCTTGCAACTACTGCTTGGTGGATAACCGCTTCGTTATATTCAGCGCCAAATAAAGCGTCTGATAATTCGAGAGTGCCTACTTCTTTTGCATTCATGTTATACAATTTTACACTTGGCATAATCGTTCTCCTTACGCTTTAACGCTGTTTCTTATCGTTACGATGCCTTTAACAGCACCGGGAACCGCACCCTTTACAAGGATCGCGTTTCTTTCTTTGTCGACTTTTACAATTTCAAGATTTAATACGGTTACGTTTTCGCTACCCCAGTGACCAGGTAAGTTCTTACCCTTGAATACTCTTGAGGGGTTACTGATTGCACCCATTGAACCGGGTTCTCTATGCACAGGACCAACACCGTGAGTTTCTTTTAATCTGTGTTGGTTCCATCTTTTGATAACACCAGTGAAACCGTGACCTTTTGATACGCCTGATACGTCAACTTTGTCACCTGCTTGGAACACGTCACAAGTTACTACAGAACCTACCGTCATTGCATCTGCACCTTCAAGCTTGAATTCCTTCAAAACTTTTTGGGGAGCTACGCCTGCTTTTTTGAACTGACCGAGTTGAGGTTTGTTCAAGGATTTTTCATCAGTTTCGCTAAAACCGAGTTTAACTGCTGAATATCCGTCTCTTTCCAAAGTTTTAACCTGAACAACGGGACAAGGACCTGCCTCGATAACCGTTACCGGAATAACTTTGCCGTCTTGGGAAAACAATTGAGTCATCCCTAACTTTCTGCCAATGATTGCTTTATTCATAGATAAAGTTCACCTCCGATATATTATATAATGTTTAATTGATTACAATTTGATTTTGATGTCTACGCCTGCAGGCAAATGAATCTTGTCCAAAAGCTTAACATTGGGCGAATAGATATCAATAAGTCTTTTATGAGTTCTAATTTCGAATTGTTCGCGCGAATCTTTATATTTGTGGGGCGAACGAAGGATGGTTACGATTTCCTTTTCAGTGGGAAGCGGAATAGGTCCGCTAATCTTCGCGCCTGATTTCTTCATCGTGTCAACGATTCTTGCTGCTGCTTGATCAAGCATTTCGGTGTCGTAAGACATAAGTTTAATTCTGATTTTTTGACTTGCCATTTTTGGTTTCTCCTTTTACCTAACTTTTTGTGTGCTCTGTAAACTCTGCCGTGTGTGTCGATTTTCGATTATAAAAAAATCATCCGCCAATACTCTCATTTTTAAGTCGCTGCGGATGAGTGCTAATTCGTATTGAAGTTAGTCGCAGGGGTCTAGCCCCCACACTTGTCAACGGATATTATCTATCGTTTTTTAACGATTTTAAGTAACTACCCGTATCATCCCAGATTACACAGCC
>JAZTZE010000042.1:0-1178 GCA_045637285.1 Christensenellaceae bacterium
AGACTTAAACTTGAAACGTAAAGTTCGCTCGGATGCCGTGTATATGTGTTCTTTCGTGTTGACGGCAAGCCCCGAATTTTTCAAGGTAGCAACGCCCGATAAACAACAAAGATTTTTCCGCGACTTTACTAATTTCTTTAAAGATAAATACGGCGAAGAAAACGTACTTTCCGCTATCGTCCATTTGGACGAAACGAATCCGCACTTGCACTTAAACCTTATCCCTATCGTTGACGGGAAGTTGTGCGCAAAGGAATTGTTTGACGGACAACTTGTAAAACTTCAAACGGAGATATGGAAAGAAGTCGGTCAAAAGTACGGATTAGAACGTGGCAAGTCAGGTAGCAACGTTGAGCATTTATCCACCGCCGAATACAAGGCGAAAAAGATTTTAGAAGAAGCCGAAAGCAAAAAGGCGGAAACAGAAGATTATGCCGAAGCACTAACTCAAGCCGAACAAGGCGAATTTGCTTGGTCAAAAGGCGGGCTGAAAAAGCAAATTGTTGCACTAACGGCAGAAAACGCTGACCTAAAAAAACGATTAGATACGTCAATGGGCGAAGTTTTAGAACTTGACAAGGAAAACAAAGAACTGAAAGAACACAAGGTAAAAACTTCGATAGCGCTTACCGTGTTACACCGTTTAAAGCAAGAACACCCCGAAATTTATCGGGAAGTAATTTCGCAAAAGAAAAAGCCCACCACAAGCGAAAAGAAAAATTGGTGGACTAAGTAATTCCGTTGTAGTCGAGAACGGATAGAAATCAAGGTTTTATTTAAGATTTGGTGCGACTTAGAATGATAATACGAGAATGATAGATACAAAGTCGCAGATGACAAGAGAAAATAAAACGAACACACGAGAGGACGTGTAAAGGAGGAATCCATTTAGGAAACAATTTTGAAAGGGAGAATGACAAACTATAATTTTAATGGCAAGAAGGCGCAAGAACACTACGGGACTGCCCGACTCGAAACTCGATTCTATTGCAAGAGTATTATACTCTTCTATAATAGAATATTGTAATTCTGAAAACGGTAAAAAAGATTATGCCGAATGGCAAAAACAACGACAACTTAATATTAAAAATCAAAAAAATGTAGCTCCGTTGTAATCATAGGAGCATTGTATATGAAGTTTTAGACCGCAAGAGGCGGTAGAAAAGCGGTGGGGATTA
>JAZTZE010000043.1:0-55570 GCA_045637285.1 Christensenellaceae bacterium
TTGCGAAAAAAGAAAGGGGATTTGAATTAGGAGCGAGCAATCTTTAGATTGCGTGTTCGCCGACAGGCGAAAAAATAGTCCAGTGGACTATTTTGCGGGAGGCTCGAGAGAAGCAAATCCCTCTTTCTCCGCCAAGAGCAACCGCATTCTAATATGTGGTTGCTTTATTTTTGTTATAAAGGTGTTGCAGGAATTATATTTCCTACACAAGTAGTTGAACAAAGGCGTTCAACACACTGGAAAACACTTAAAAGAAATAAAGGAACTTGGACTAAATAACCACGTTTTAAGGGCTTACAAGACAATCTTGTATGTCCTCTCTTTAATGTCAAAATAAAATTTATTCGTTAAAAAATATAAAAACCCTTTTTTCCTATTGACAAACATCAATGTGATGAGTATAATAGTATTGATAACAATCTATGTGAGGTGTATAATGGAAAGAGAAGAATGCACGAAAATCTTAAAAGCCTTAGCGGACGATACTCGTATGCAGATATTTGAAATGTTGCGTGGTGGGACGCTTTGTGGTTGCAAAATCTTGGAACAACTCAATATTACACAACCCACGCTTTCCCACCATATGAAAGTATTGTGCGATTGCGGTTTGGTAAAAGCGGATAAAGATTGGAAATGGACTTATTATACGCTTGCTTGTTGCAAACTCAATGAAATGCTTGATTTTCTCGGCGATACGAAATGTAGAACGGGAAGAATAAGCGAAGATACTTGCAAAAAAAATACGTGCGATTAAGTTCGCATATATTTTTTCTCTATCATATAGATAATTGTCTATATAGACAAAAATAAATATAAGGAGCAATATTATGGAAACTAAAAAACGCAAATGGTTATGGTGGCTTATTGGTGTAATTGCTGTTGTGTTGCTTACAATAGGGATTGCCTTACTTGTGGACGGGGTAAACGGGTTGAAAGCAATAGGCGATTTTATAACCGACCAAATACTTGGTATGAAATGGTTAAACGCTTTAATCGGCATGGCTTTTACCGCTATGTTTGGCGAAACCTTTATGTCGGGACATTGGGGGCAAGCAATACAATTTTTTGTATATGATACGGTAAAAATAGTCGTATTGTTATGCTTGCTTATCTTTCTTATTTCGTATATTCAAAGTTATTTTCCGCCCGAAAGAACAAAAAAAATACTTGGACGATTTAAGGGTATCGGTGCAAATGCGGTTGGTGCTTTGCTTGGTACGGTTACGCCGTTTTGCTCTTGCTCGTCTATTCCTATCTTTATGGGCTTTACTCGTGCAGGAATTTCAAGCGGTGTTACGTTCAGTTTCTTAATTTCAAGTCCGCTCGTTGATTTAGGTGCGTTTATTCTACTTGTGAGCGTGTTTGGCTTTCCTATTGCGATTGCTTACGTTATCGTGGGTTTAATCCTTGCTATTGTCGGTGGAACGATTATTGAAAAAACGGGCGTAGGAAAACACGTACAAGATTTTATTTTGGAAGGCAGTATTGCCGAAGTGGAAGGCGTAGAACTTACGCAAAAAGATAGATTGATTTACGCAAAAGACCAAATGCTGTCAACGTTAAAAAAGGTATGGATTTATATTCTTGTCGGCGTTGGTATCGGGGCGACTATTCACAACTTTATTCCTACCGAATGGATACAAGCGATTTTAGGTAGTGATAAATGGTACGCCGTACCCCTTGCGACAATTCTTGGTACGCCTATGTATGCGGATATTTTCGGTACAATTCCCGTTGCGGAAGCGTTGTTTGCAAAAGGTGTTGGCGTTGGTACGATTCTTTCCTTTATGATGAGCGTTACCGCGCTTTCCTTGCCGTCTATGATTATGCTTTCAAAGGCGGTTAAGCCGAAACTGTTATTTTGGTTTATCTTTATCGTTGTAGTCGGAATAATGATTATAGGCTTTACTTTTAACGCCTTTAATTTCTTATTCGTTTAATAAAATTTAAGGAGATATATATTATGAAACTTATTACTCTTGGTGCTTGTTGCAAAAAGTCTAAACAAAATCACGAAAACGCTGTGATTGCCTCAAAAAATTGCGGTGTTGAAACGCCCGTAAATATTGCCGATACAATGGAAATTATGAAATACGGCGTTATGTCAACCCCTGCCATTGTAATTGACGGAAAAGTCGTTGCTATGGGTAGAATGTTATCGGTTGAGCAAATTGAAAAACTGATTAAGGAAAAGTGTTAAAATGAATTGTGTCAACGTAAAAGAATGTATCTGTCCTAAAAACACCTGTCCTAATCACAGAAAATGTTGTGCGTGTGTGATAAAACACCGTAACACGGACAGTTTGCCGTATTGTCTTTTTCCCGATAACAACGGCGATAAATCAAATAAAAATCATTATAAAGTTTTGAAGAAAAGATTTGAAAATAATGAAGATATTGCCTTAGAATAGAATCCCTAACGCTCCGCCAACAAAATGAGACCATCAGTAGATGGTCTTTTTCTTTAAGCTTTTTATTAGACGTTTAGTTTTCTATCGTTTGAGTGGTGGGAAATAGTCACTTTATATTATTTATAACAACACGATTTGTTGGGTTTCTTTTGGTTTTGGTAAAGAAAACGGTGCAAAATAACCGAACAAAAACGATTAGACTTGCTTTATTTTTTATTATTTGGTATAATTAATTAAACAATTACTAAGGTAGGGCTAAATTTTGGCTGAAATTATTTCAAGTATAAGTGCAAATCTTTACACTTACGTCGTTATCATTTTGCTTATAGCAGGCGGTATATATTTTACCGTTCGCACCAAGGGGGTGCAAGCAAAAACGCTTCCCGAACAAATAAGAGTCGTTACAGAAAAACCAAAGGATAAAAAGAGTGTTTCTTCATTCCATGCGTTAATGGTTTCAACGGCATCGCGTGTTGGCACGGGGAATATCGTTGGCGTTGCGCTCGCGCTGTGCGTTGGTGGGTTTGGATCAGTGTTCTGGATGTGGGTTATTGCCATAATAGGTTCGGCTTCCGCATTTATTGAAAGCACGCTTGCGCAAATTTATAAAAAGAAAGGGCTTTTAGGTTGTTACGGTGGCCCTGCTTATTATATAGAAAAGGCAATAAAGAGTCGTAAATTAGCAGTAGTATTTTCAATATTATTAATTTTAACCTACGGTGTGGGCTTTAACATGCTTGCATCATACAACTTGCAGTTAACGTTCCAAGCATACGTTTTCTACGATCCGGCATTCACGCCTTGGATAATAGGTTTAATAGTTGCGATAGTGGTTGGTTATTGTCTATTCGGCGGTGGTTCAAGAATTGTGAAAGCTACTAGCATTCTTGTTCCTATAATGGGCGTTGCTTACATATTGATTTCACTTATCGTTGTGATTTTGAATATTACCAGTCTTCCCGCAGTAATAGGGCGCATATTTAGCGAAGCGTTTGACTTTACCGCTATATTTGGTGGATTCAGTGGCTCTTGCGTAATGCACGGAATAAGGCGTGGTTTATTCTCTAACGAAGCAGGTGTGGGCTCTGCACCTAACGCTTCTGCATCGGCGGAAGTTAGTCACCCTGTAAAACAAGGCTTAGTTCAAGTTCTTTCCGTATTTATTGACACGCTTTTAGTTTGTACGGCAACTGCGTTCATGTGCATGTGTTCGGGGGTTGAACCTTCTGGCACGGACGGCACGGCTTATATTAATCTTTGTATGAACACGGTTTTCGGTGGTTTTGGCGTGGTGTTTATTACTTTAGCAATGGTTTTATTCGCGTTCACCACGTTGATTGGCAACCTTTACTATGTAAACCAATCGTTCAATCACTTGTTAAAGAGAGAACCGAGCAAAAAGTTCAACTACGTTTATTATGTTGTCGCTTCGCTCCTTATTCTTTTAGGTGCGGGATTAAATTCATCGGTTTTATGGGATATTGCAGATATTTTGATGGGGCTTATGACCGTGATTAACGTTCCCGTTATAATAATTTTAAGTGGAAAGGCAATCCGTGCGTTGAACGATTATAGAAGGCAGAAAAAAGCAGGGTTAGACCCCGTGTTTATTGCTAAAAACGTAGGAATTACTGAAGAACTTGATTATTGGCAAGAAGAAAAACCCGTTGCAAAAAAGGGAAAAAGAAAATAATAGATTATAAAAAAGCAGGTGCAAAATAAATGCACCTGCTTTTTTAATGATTAATTTTTTTCAACGAATATATATCCAAAGGCGTTAGGACCCCAATGTGCTGCAATAGCAGGGTCAATATTATCCTTTTCGATCATAATATCAACATATTCTTTGTTTGTTTTTGCAATCATTTGATCAAGATTTGCCGTGTCGAAAGTGTAAGAAGGAACGATAGGGTAGTTAACGTCGCAATTTTCTAATTCGGATAGAATTGTTTTCATGGCGATTTTTAATCCTATAGCTTTGCTTGCAACCTTAACCGTGTCTTTTAATTGAATAACGGGTTTAATTCTCAAAATCGTGCCTACCGCCCAGCCTGCTTTGCTTAATCTTCCACCTTTGTGGAGATATTCTAACGTTTCGGGGATAGCCAAAACCTTAATGCGCGGGATTAAAGCATTCAGTTTTTCTTCAACGAAATCCAAGCTTTCGTTTAAATATTTGTTTGCTTCTTTAACTAATATTTTAATTCCGCCGACTGCTGTTTTTGTGTCGATAACGCGTACTTTTTCGTTTTGCTCAAACAACATGTTTATAGCGCTAAAAGTGCCGGAAATACCTGATGAAATGGTTAAAATAATAACTTCGTAACCTTGCTCAACGCATTGGTTAACGCGACGCTCGGCATCGCTTAACGAAGGCAGGGAAGTTTTTGGGAAAACCCCGTCTTGCATCAAAGCGTTATAAAAAACTTCCATAGAAAGATTTTCGCCGTCTAAATATTCTTTATCATTTAAAAGGATTTTCAGCGGTAAAACTTCAACGTTATAAAAATCTCGCTCTTCTTTTTTTATACTACTGCCTGAATCAACAAAAATTTTTATCATAGTAACCCCCTAAAAGCAACCTGTTGATTTAATAAAGATATTATAACAAATAAATGTTGATAAGTCAACAATATTTGAAAAAATAAATAAACACTAACAAAAAAGCACCGCGGAACTTTATGTCTGCGGTGCTTTTTTGTTTTTTTGGCTTATGCTTTTTTATTGCCACTTTTAAGTGATTTTACTGATTGAATTATCAATAATGCTAAATGCATAAGATCATCGTCTGAAAAAAGCGAATAGGCGTTGGTTTTTATGGTATTGGCAACGCGGTTGCTTAAATCTTGTTCGGACGGGGTTTCGGACAAAACCTTTTCCAGTTCAATAGCGGTTTGGTTTAACAAATTTTCGCTAATAAAGCCGTGAAGCATACCTTCAATCAGCAAAACGGTTTGGCTTACGTTTAATGGTTTTCCAGCGTCGATTTTTTTAAGCGCAGAAGAAAAAACGACGGATAGCGAGCCACTAAGCACTCCTGCGTAAAGCGAGTGTGCGTTAAAGGCAAACGCCTTTAGAACAAAAAGCATGTCGTAAGCAATATAGATAACCGTGCATAGGGCAAAAGGTAGATACGACCAAAGGGGTTTGAAGATTTTATCAGAAAAAAACTTATCGAAAATAAATTTAATTAGTCCGACGGACAGTGCGATGATTAAAACTGGTAGGCTGTAGTTTGCAAAAAAATCTTTTAGTAAAACATAATCCATAATTCACCTTTATGGGGGTAGCAAACGGATTATCTTGCGCGAAGCGCATTTTTTAGTCGTTGATAAAAACCGACTAACCTGATATAGCGGAAAGTTTTCAATCAGCCACCTCCTTATATTTTTCCAAACGCACGATAATAATAGCATTTGTGTAAAAAAAGTAAATAGTCTTATGACGTAAATTTTAAGGACTTGCAGTTAATTATATAACTTAACGTAAGCGCATAACTTAATCTATAAGCGTTTATTTGCAACGCGTGGCAGGGTTTGTGTTCATAGAAAAACGCATTTATAAGCAGGCGTTCTATCTCGTCCGTTTTTCTAACCCAACCTATCAACGCTTGCAACTAACCGTTTACTAATTTGTTTGTTTTTTTGGAGGGGTTATGTTATTAGACGGCATTTTGTTTTTAATAGGCAAAATAACTTTTTTTACTGGTAGTGTTTTAAACGGCAGTTCATTTCCTAAGCCTTTGTCTGCGAGCGAAGAAGCAGAGTGTTTAAGGCTTATGAAGCAGGGGGATGAAAAAGCGCGCGAAAAGCTAATAAATCACAATATGCGCTTAGTTGCGCACGTTGTAAAAAAGTATTCGGGGTCTGCCGAAACAGACGATCTTATTTCGGTGGGAAGTATAGGACTTATTAAGGCGGTTAACACGTTTGAAGCGGGTAAAGGCACTCAGCTTGCGACTTATACTGCAAGGTGCATAGAAAACGAAATTTTAATGCTTTTGCGAGCTTCTAAAAAATACAAAAACGACATATCCTTATCCGATACTGTTGGGGCGGATAAAGACGGAAATGAACTGACTTTAATGGACCTTTTGTGTGAAAAGGACGACACCGTGTTTGCAAAGGTTGATAAAAGCATAGAGCGCGATAAATTTTTGGCACTATTAAAAAGCGTTTTAAACGAGCGTGAATACACCGTTCTTTGCTTGCGTTACGGACTAAAAGGAGAAAGGACTTACGCTCAAAGGGAAGTTGCAAAGCTTCTTAAAATCTCGCGCTCGTATATTTCGCGCATAGAAAAGAAAGCTATAGAAAAATTAAAACAAGTGGTAAAAAAGGGGCAATTTTATTGTTAAATATTTAAGCCTAAAAAAGGTAAAATGTAATACATTTTATTGACAAAAAAATGTCGTTGTATTACAATAATACTCAAAGGAGAAAAAGCATGGAAAACAAGATTGCGGTCGTTGCGATAATAGTAAGCGACAAGAACGCGGTTGAAAGAATAAATTCCCTTCTCCACACCTTTGGGGATTACGTTGTTGGAAGGTTAGGGCTACCGTATAAGCAAAAGGGAGTAAACATAATCAGCGTAGTTATAGATGCACCGCAAGAGATAATCAACTCTCTTTCAGGTAAGCTCGGAATGATAGACGGCGTTAGCAGTAAAGTGCTCACTACAAAGTAATATGGCGTATACGTTTATTAGCGGGGCTACTGGCGGAATAGGTAAAGCGTTCGTAAACGCATCGGCAAAAAAGGGTTTTGACCTTTTTTTGACGGGTAGAAGTGAACAAAAACTATCCGAGTTAAAAGCTGAAATTTTAAGCCAATACGGCGTTGACGTTAAAACGTTTGCGTGCGACCTTACTTCAGAGCGCGAAAGGGCGGATATGATAGCCTTTATGGATAGCCAAGGTGTTAAGTTTGACAGAATAATAAACGTTGCGGGTGTAGACACGCAAATGGCGTTTATGGAATACAGCTTAGACAAGGTGCTTTTTCAAATAAGAGTTAACGTGGAAGCAACCATAGCACTGACGCACGCGCTCGTTCAAAGACGGCAAGGCCACACCGAGATTATAACTGTTTCGAGCATGTCGGGCGCGTCACCGATGCCGTACTTTGCGCTTTACAGTGCAACCAAGGCGTTGCTCATTAATTTTTTCACTTCGCTTCATTACGAACTTAAAAAACAAGGTGTGTTCGTAACCACGGTTATGCCGGGCGGAGTTCCAACGCGACCTGATATTGTTCAGGACATAAAAGGTCAAGGACTTTGGGGTAAGTTATCGAGCAAATCGCCACTATTCGTAGCGGAAAAATCTCTTAAAAAAGTTAAGAAAAATAAACTTAAATATATACCGGGTGCGTTTAATAAAGTGCTATACGTCTTAATGAAGTTTGCACCCAAAAGAATAGTTCTTGCGTATATCGCAAGGCGTTGGAAAAAATTGCGTAAAGATGCGTTTTAGTGCGCAGGGGGAAACAAATGAGCTTAGCAGATAAAATTTTTATTCAAACTTGCAGAGATA
This sequence comes from Christensenellaceae bacterium, assembly GCA_045637285.1. Classification (GTDB taxonomy): domain Bacteria; phylum Bacillota; class Clostridia; order Christensenellales; family Borkfalkiaceae; genus UBA1259. Next base: position 7,948 of record JAZTZE010000043.1, read on the forward strand.
TTATTGACAACGGTTTTTGGGATACCGATTTACCAGTTCGTCCGCATTGGGAAGACGGGCAAAAGGCACACACCGTTAAAAAGTTTTGCATAGTAAATAGGTATGATTTAAAGAAAGAGTTTCCCATAATCACCTTGCGCAGAACGGCGTTCAAGTCTGCCATTGACGAAATTTTGTGGATATGGCAAAAAAAGAGCAACAACGTTAACGAGCTTAACTCTCACATTTGGGATAGTTGGGCAGATGAAACGGGTTCAATTGGCAAAGCATACGGCTATCAAATGGGCGTTAAGCACAAATATAAGGAAGGAATGTTCGACCAAGTAGATAGAGTGCTTTTCGACTTAAAAAATAACCCGTCTTCAAGAAGAATTATGACTAATATTTACGTTCATCAAGACTTATCCGAGATGAACCTTTATCCATGTGCTTATTCGATGACGTTTAACGTGTCTGGTAAGACGTTAAACGGAATACTCAATCAAAGAAGTAACGATGTGCTTACCGCAAACAACTGGAACGTGGTGCAATATGCAATTCTTTTGCACATGTTTGCGCAAGTTTCGGGCTTAGAAGTTGGCGAACTCGTTCACGTTATTGCGGACGCACATATTTACGATAGGCACGTTCCCATCGTTGAAAAAGTGCTAAAAAATCCACAGTTTGAAGCACCAAAGCTTTGGATTAACCCAGAAGTAAAGAATTTTTACGACTTTACTGTAGACGACTTTAAGCTTGAAGGTTACGAATACACTAAATTGGAAGATAAAATCGAGGTTGCTATATAATGATAGCGATAGTTGCGGTAGATGAAAATTGGGGGATAGGCAAAAACAACGACTTGCTATTTTCTATTCCCGAAGACATGGCTTTTTTTAGAAAGACTACCATGAACAAAGTGGTTGTTATGGGTAGCCGCACGCTAAAATCTTTTCCAAACGGAAAACCGTTAAAAAATCGCGTTAATATCGTTCTTTCCAAAACTATGGAAAAGCGCGATGATTGTATAGTGGTTGAAAACGTAAGCCAACTTAAAAATGCGTTAAAGGAATACGCTAATGAAAGCGTGTTTTTGATTGGCGGAGCTATGATGTATAATTCGTTTATGCAAAACTGCGAAAAAGCTTTTGTAACCAAGGTGCAAGCGAACGGCAACGCAGATACTTTTATAAACAACTTGGATAATTTAGACAGTTGGGAACAGATAAACATATCTCAACCCATTGAATCTAACGGATACGTTATTCGTTTTGCCGAATATAAAAACTTAAAAGTAAAAGAACTTTGATTAACAAGGCACTATTTTATAGTGCCGTTTATATCGTCTACAAGGAGAAAATGCAAACAATGGCAAAATGTGAACTTAATTTAACACAAGGACCGATGTTTAAACAGTTGCTTATAGTGGCGTTACCTTTGGTAGTAACCAATATTTTACAATTACTTTTTAACGCGGCAGACGTTGCGGTTATAAGCATTTTCCGTGGCGAAGAGTCGATGGCGGCGGTTGGCGCAACCAACGCTCTTACGCACTTAATAGTTAACTTGTTCGTTGGGTTAGGTGCGGGGGCAAGCGTAGTTCTTGCCAAATACGTTGGGCAAAACAATTTGAATCGTTCAAGAAATCTCGTTGGCACAGCCGTGCTTTTAAGTTTGATATTAGGTGTAATTTTATTGTTCGTTGGAGTTATTTTTTCACGAACTTTTCTTGTGTGGATAAATTGTGACCCAGTGCTTTTGGACAAGGCAACCACCTATTTAACCATTTATTTTTTAGGTATGCCTATAATGATGTTATATAACTTTTGTTCTGGCATACTTCGCGCGGTGGGAGATACTTTCCGCCCAATGATATTTTTGATAATAAGCGGTATCGTCAACGTCGGCTTAAACGTTTTTTTAGTGTTTTGTTTTGGAATGGACGTTGAAGGTGTTGCTATAGCAACCGTTGTTTCTCAAGGTATATCGGCAGTGCTTTGTGTAATGGTTATGTTGAAAAACGAAGGCTTTAGTAGGCTGTCGTTAAAGTATTTCAAGATTAATAAAGCAGAATTAAAAGAAATTGTTAAAGTAGGCTTGCCTTCAGGAGTGCAAGCAAGTATGTTTTCTCTTTCAAACGTAATTATACAATCTGCGATTAACTCTTTTGGTGCTCTATATACGGCAGGCAATACGATTGCGCAACAATTTGATGGGCTTGTAGCTACGGCAGGATCGAGTGTTGCCGTTGCTAATATGTCTATTGTAAGTCAAAACTACGGTGCTAAAAATAAAAAACGGATAGTTCGCTCAATAATTTACGCAACGTTAACGGTTATTTTAATTGATATTTTGATGTCAGGGTTAATCATTTTATTTGCAGATAGTTTTTGCGGAATTATGACTAACGATTATAACGTAATAGAAATTGCAAAGGTGAGAATATATATTTTGTGTTCAACCTTTATGATCGGATCGGTTATGGACGTTTTAACGTATGCATTGCGTTCGTTAGGAAGGTCTACCACGGCAATGATAATAAGTATATTCTTCGTATGCATATTTAGAGTGATTTGGATTAACACTGCATATCTATTAAATCCTACGTTTGAAATGATATTCTATTCATACCCAATAAGCTGGCTTATGTGTATGGTAACGAACATGATATTCGTAATATCTACGATTAAAAGGATTGGAGCAAAAGAACAATAAATAAAAACGCCTGATTTTCGGGCGTTTTAACATTTTAAATGGCAAATACATACTGTTAAATGGAAAGAAAAACTCAAAAAAGGAGATAATATGAATCCGTTTAACGAAAAGCCGAGACCAATAGAAAAAACGTTACAAAACTGGCAACAGTTATACCCAAAGCCGTATAACAAAAGGGAAGTTGATCCGTATACTAAGTGTCGAATAATATTAATGAACGGCACGGAGTTTGAAGCAAACTGGTTTTCGCATCAACTCGCCCGCCACACTTGCAATAACGAGTTTCGCCGTGAAATAGCGTTGACGCGTGAAGTGGAGAAGCAACAGCAATTAAAAATTTCTTTGCTTAAGCCCAAAGACGAAAGCATTTTAGAACACACTATCGGTTATGAACAACTTGCAGTTGACTTGACGGCAGAGCTTGCTAAACGTGAACTTGACTGCTCTGTAAAAACCGCTTTAGACTTTGCCTTGCTTGAAGATTTTGACCACTTGTATCGCTACGCAAACTTATTGGAAATGGAACAAGGGGTATACGCAGAGTGGCTTGTAGGTAGATATACCGAAATAATGCCGGGTAGACCCACTATTTCTCACCACCGCTTCCCGAAAGACAACGTAAGATGTTGTATAAACGCCAAGACGAGCGACGTTCAAACGGTGCTTAACACTATGATAATCACCGGAGCAGAGCAACAAACTATGAACTATTATATGAACGTGACCAATTTTGCAAGGTCTGATATAGGAAGGCGACTTTATCAGGAAATCGCGCTTGTAGAAGAAGAACACGTAACTCATTACGAATCACTAATGGACGGGGAGTCTACTTGGCTTGAAATGCTTTTATGGCACGAATATTGTGAGTGTTATTTGTATTGGTCTTGTTATATGACTGAAACGGATGCGTATATTAAGAACTTATGGGAAGAAAACTTGTCGTTTGAAATTTCACACTTGCATAGAGCGGTAGACTTGCTTAAAAAGTACGAAAATAAAGATTGGCAACAAGTTATTCCCATAGGAGATTTTCCTGCGCCTATTTGCTTGCACGAAAATATTGATTATGTTCGCAAGATTTTGGCTGATACCGTGCAGTTTACTACCGACCGCGATAACTACGTTAAGATAAAAGATTTGCCAGAAAACGCAGACTTTTTCACCTTCCAAAACATAACTAACCCTACAACGGAAATAGTTCCGTCACACAACGTTATACAACACTCTATTGAGCGCAGGGGAATGGATTATAGATATCAAACCGCACCAAACCCCGTTCCTGAACTTCGTGACCGAACGAAAGACAATACTTCGGTAGGAAGAAAGGCAAACGCCGCACCCTCAACTTCTTTTTATTGCAACGATTAAGTTAAAAAAGGCTTGGATTTTATCCAAGTCTTTTGAAATGTAAAAAAATGAGAATAAAAAGTGGCGAAAATTGTTTTTTTATACACAAATTAGTGTTATAATATCGGTAGGCAGTGTTATAGAAATTTTGCGTTGCTAAAATAATAACGAAGGTGGAAAAATGAAATACGACCTTAAAAATTTCACTATTGACGAAAAAATTAAACTTTTATCGGGAAAAACATATTGGACGACGGGCGATGCCGACGGAAAGGTTAGGGAACTTTGGCTTTGCGACGGACCACACGGATTAAGAAAGCGCGTAAATGACGCAACCGTTCCCGCAACGGCAATGCCTTGTTTGGTAAACCTTGCAAATAGTTGGGATAGAGAAAGTGTTCGCTTGAGTGCTCAAACCATTGCGGACGATTGTATTGAAAACGACGTAGACGTTTTGCTTGCACCAGGCGTTAACATTAAAAGAACGCCCCTTTGCGGAAGAAATTATGAATATTTTTCAGAAGATCCTTTCCTTGCAGGCGAGCTTGCAATACAATTCATCAACGGGGCGCAAGACTCTGGCGTTGGCACAAGCTTAAAGCACTACTGCATGAACAACCGCGATTTTGAACGCTTATTCCAGTCGAACGAAGCAGATGAACGCACTATGCGCGAAATTTATTTAAAGCCTTTTGAAATGGCAGTAAAGAATTCCAAACCCACCACGGTTATGTGTGCTTATAACCTTGTAAACGGCATTTTGGCAAGCGAAAACAAATGGATTTTAACGGACATTCTTCGTGACGATTGGGGGTTTGAAGGTCTTGTAGTTTCAGACTGGAGTGCGGTTAAGAATGCATATAAGTCTTTGATTGCTGGCGTTGACCTTGAAATGCCATCAAACCAACCTTCTTATCAAGTGCTTAAAGACGCGCTTGATAAAGGACTTATTACCGAAGAACTAATTGATCTTCACGCTCAAAGGGTTTTAGATTTAATCGAAAAGTGCGACAAGAACAAGGAGAGCAGAAAAGCTAAATTTACCCCTTCACAACGCCACGAAAATGCAGTTAAAGTTGCAGGTGAAGGTATAGTTTTACTTAAAAACGACGGAATTTTACCTATTAAATCGGGTGAAATTATGGTTACGGGTATGGAAGTTAATAAACCCGCTATCGGAGCGTTTGGTTCAGCAATGGTTACTTCCAGCTATAAGTTAAAAAACCTTTGTGACGTGCTTAACGAACAAGGCGTGCAAGCAAACTTCAAAGAATATATTATTCACCGCGAAGAAAGGTCTTCAATTTTTGCTGGTGGGGCTTACGACAGTGCGTTTGAAACTGACGCGGTTATCATCTGTGTAAAAGGTCCAGACGAAGGCGAGGGCGGAGATAGGGTTAGAATTAAACTTCACGATTATCAAGAAGATTTTATTCTTAACATGGCAAAAGCAAATCCCAACGTTGTAGTTTGTGTTTACGCTGGTTGTGCAATTGATATGAGCGCGTGGATTGATAAAGTTAAGGGCGTTATTTTCGTTGGTCTTGCAGGCGAGGGCGTTCACGAAGCGTTAGCACCTATAATCGCAGGAAATCTTTGTCCGAGCGGTAAACTTTCAGAAACGTTTCCGCTGTGCGTTGAAGATACTCCTTCTGGCACAAAACTCGGAAACGGTTACGTTGATTTTTATGAAGAAGGTTTGTTTGTTGGCTATCGTTATTACGACAGATTTTCTAAGCCTGTGTTGTTCCCGTTTGGGTTCGGTCTTTCTTATGCAAACTTCACTTATAGCAACTTAAAAGTAGAAAAACAAAGCGAAACTGACTATATCGTTAGTTACGATATAACTAACAATTCGGATATTGACGCTAAGGAAATTTCACAAATTTACGTTCGTGACGTTTTAGCAAGAGTAGTTAGACCTTATAAGGAATTAAAGGGATTCTCTAAAGACTTGATTAAAGCTGGCGAAACAAAGCGCGTTAGCGTAAAGCTCGATAAAAGTGCATTTGCATTTTATAGCATTCCACTCAAGGACTGGCATGTTGAAAGTGGCAACTTTGAAATTATGGTTGGTGCATCAAGCCAAGATATCCGTTTGAGCGCGAAAATAAAAATCCAAATGCCCGATCATACTCAAAGTTCTTTCCACTATGTAGCATATCCCGACTACAACTTGACCAAATTCGGTTGGAAGAAAGGGGAAGTTCCAGACGAGCCTTATAAGCCTTTTGAGTAGTAAATGACTATAAGTAGCGTTAAATACGTTTTTACTTAAAGTTATAATATAAACAACAAAAAAACGGCGTTTTTTGAACGCCGTTTTTTAGTATAAATTTATTTGTTTTCAATGCTGAGAACGGTTAAAATAGTTCCTTCAACCGTAAATTTAACGTTGAAGCCTGCAAACGCCATGCCGTAAATCCTGCCGTCTTCGTGATAAGAAGGTCTTGGGTCGTCGCTTAAACACTCAATAAGTCCAGCTAATTTATTTTGTGGAAAAAGTTCTTTTACACCTTGGCTAAACACAACGTTAACTTTATAATCGTTCACGTCGTCTGCATAACCGCCCACCGCGTTTGTAATGCTATCGGCAAAGGGTAAATAAGGTTTTACGTCAAATATAGGCGTGCCGTCCAACAAATCTGCACCGGAAACGACTAAAACGTCGCCAAACTCCGAGTCTTTTTCAACGCCCATAAGCTTCACTACCGAAAGCCCCAAGTTGTTTGGGCGAAAGGGGGATCGGCTTGCAAAAACGCCAACTTTTTTGTTTCCGCCAAGGCGTGGCGGGCGAATAAGCGGGGTGAACTGCCCGTCTCCGTGCGCTTGAGAAAAGTCAAAAATAAGCCAAAGGTGCGAAAAGGTTTCAATCTCCCTAAGTGCGTCGCTTACTCGATATTTTGGGTAAAACACTATTTTAGAAAGCACGGAAGGTGCTCTTCCACTCTGACGGGGAATGCCAAATTTTTCTTTATAATCGTTTTTAATATAAGCAACCGGTTCAATAGTATATTTCTGCATGTTATTTGTTTTCAAACCAAGTAGTAACGAAAGATGCAACTGCCTTAGATAATTCTTTAATATCCCATTTGGTGGTGTTTACAATCAGGTCGTAAGAGCGTCTGTCGCCCCACTCTCCATCGGCAATAAGATAGCGAGTGCGCGAACGGTTTTTGTCAATGCGTTTAATCATGCGCTTAATTTTCTTTTCGGTTAAATTTTCGCCTGTTTCAGCACGCTCTAAACAACGCTTAATTTTCGCATCCATATCTGCACAAACGAAAATATTTAACGGATTATAATCCCTTAACAAAACGTCTGCATTTCTTCCAACCAAAATGCAGTTTTTTCCTGCCGAAGCAATTTCTTCAATTATTTTCTTTTGCTCTTGTAAAAGTTTAACGTCTGGAGAGTCAATAACGAAGGGGGATACGAACGAGTGGTGAAAAGATAGCGTATAAGTCTGCCAAGCATGGTTGTTAAGCGCGTATTCAACGTAGTCTTCGTCAACGTCGTGTCGCTTTGCAATCTCAGTTATAATTTCGCGGTCGTAATAGTCGTAGCCTAAAATGTCGGCAAGTCTTTTTCCAAGTTCTCTGCCACCACTACCGAATTCACGGCTAATAGTAACTATATTCATAGAAATCCTCCTTTATCTTTAACGCTGTGTGCGTATATTCCTATAAACATTATATAATGGTTTGAGCTAAAAATCAATAGGTTTTAAAATTTTTGTTTGTCGATAAATGGTGCGAACCAAGCAACGGATGTGAGTTTAATAGTGCTATAAAAGAAAAATGTAAAAAATAACGGTATTTTTGTTTAGCACAACTATTTGGTAATTCCCCTGTTAGGGGAAATGTAGCAAAGACTTGCAAAGATGTGCAATGCGACAAAAGGGTAGCCGTCACCCGCTAGGGGATCGAAAACACCGGAGGGGTTCGATTCAAACTAAGAAAAAATAAAAAAGACAGCTATGCGCTCTTCCCATAGGGAATTTAAATATGCAACTTATAAAACTCGACTTTTAACAAGCCGAGTTTTCTTTTGTCCACGCAAAACAAGTTGAATCAAATTTTATTTTATGTTATAATAAACTCACCGATAAATAAGAATTTGTAAGGATAGAAAGTATGATTGTTTTAATAACGGGAGCATCGCACACAGGTAAAACCGTACTTGCTCAAAGGTTGCTCGAAAAATATAAATACCCATATTTCTCAATCGACCATCTTAAAATGGGATTAATTCGTAGTGGCAACACAGAACTTACCCCTATGGATGATAATGAATTAACCGAATACTTGTGGCCAATTGTTTGTGAAATGATAAAAACTGCTATTGAAAACAAGCAGAACTTAATTATTGAAGGTTGCTATATTCCGTTCGATTGGCAAAAGGACTTTGACTCTGAGTATCTTGAAAACATCAAATATTTCTGCCTTGTAATGAGTGAGAAATATATCAAAAACCACTTTGCTGACATAAAGAATTATGCAAATGCCATTGAAAATCGTGTGGATGATGAATGGTGTACAATGCAGAGTATATTGGCAGATAATGCTGAGGTTCTTTCCCTTGCACAAAAGCATAATGCGAATTACATACTCATTGATAATCAATACGAAATCAATATCTATTTATAACGACAAATTCCAATTTATCGATTTGATATTCTTTGTGGAAAAATTTTCAAAAGTGTAGCACACTATACTTTCAAAAGAAAGTCGTGTGTTTTACAAAGCAAAAAGTAAAGGATAGCAAAACTTGCTATCCTTTTATAGTTTCTAAAAAATCCCTAAGAGCGACGCGCATATTAACTGTCTTTTTATTTGGTACTACCACGGGGAATCCCGCCTGTGCGGCCTACCCGATAAACAGTGGGTGTCCACTGTTTAGTCCTTCGGACAAATTGCCGTTAGCAATTTTCTCCATATTCGATTCCCCTTGTTGTTTGTACAAAAAATCGGTCCAACCCAAACACAAAGGTTCGGCTCGGACCGATTTGGCACCACCACGGGGAATCGAACCCCGGTTTCCGCCGTGAGAGGGCGGCGTCTTAACCGCTTGACCATGATGGCACGTCGTCGCACGACCAAATGTCAGCAAAAACCTAACGTTTTTTGCAAGACTAAAGGTCGGCTCCTCCTTATCGCAAAAATTTCTTCGACAATTTTTGCGAGAAAAACTAAATTTTGATAAAAACAACAATAAAGAGTTGAAAAAACTTTTTATAAAAAACTTTGCACGACCAAATGTCAGCAAGGAAACTAACACTAAGCGAACAATATTTTAACACAATCTTTTGCCTTTTGCAAACGATTGAAACGGTTATTCAAAAAATGACCTGCATCGGCCGACGGAAAAGAAAATAATAACCCGTTTTGTAAACAGGTGAATGCCCGGTGTATTGCCTCTGCATCTCTATTGTAATAGCTGGAATAATCGTCAGCTAAGAGCTCCGCTAATCAATAACTTGCCGAAAGCTTTCTTTATAATTATCTGTGGATTTTTTTTGCCTTTCCTATCGCACCATGAAGGCTAATAATATTGTATCAAATATTAAGTATAAAAATCAACAAATAAGATTGACTTTTTTTGGCAGATGTCCTAAAATTTTATTCAAGCGGTTATAAACGTTGTTGCAGGGCGGTTGCTGGCTTGCAAAAAAGGCTTTTTACATGTTTCAAACTTATCCTTTGGGCTGTCGTGGTTTGGCTAACTCGATTTTAAACGCTTAAACTCAAAAGATTTGAAGTGTGGGGAGTCGCGCTCTCGTTTCTAACACTTAAGTGTTTGCACGAATATTAGGAACACTAATGAAAAAGATTGTTAATTTTAGGCCTATATTATTTATTGCCATAAGCCTTTGCATGGGTATTGCAACGGCTTATTTTTTGACGCAAGCTTTAATCGTGTGGGCAGTTATGTTCATTTGCACTTTCGTGCTATTTTCAGGGCTGTTTTTGCTTTTATTTACTGACAAAAGCGCGAGAATGAAAAACACTCTATTTGTTGGTGTTTTATGTGTTTTTTATTTGTTTGGTGCTATTGGTGTAAGTGCGCAACTAAACGCGTATAATCAGCCCAATTTGAACGGTGGATATTATAGCGTTACGGGTAGGGTGAAAAGTGTTTACCAAACGGGGAGTTCAACCAAACTCGTGTTAGATACCGTGAGTGTAAAAAGAACGCACGACAAAAATTTACAATACAATCTCGCGCTTATCGTATACGGGGAAAACGACTTAGACGTTGGGCACGTTATCACTTTTTCTACGCACGTTTATGATAATTCTATCACTTATGAAGGCGGGTTTAACGTGTCTGACGTGGAGCGCGGAATAAGATATAACGCCAGCATAAATTCAAGTGAATTGGTTGTTAACGGTTATGCACCCACTATTCTTGAAAGAATAAACCTATTTATGCGAGAATCGCTAAAGGTGGGGCTGGATAGACATGAATTCGCCGTGGGCTATGCAATGCTTACCGGTGACGACGGATATATGGATTACGATTTAATATCTGCATATAGAATAGCAGGTGTTGCACATATTTTTGCAGTTTCGGGCTTGCATATAGGTTTATTGGCGGGCACGCTAACTTTTCTTTTTGACAAGTTAAAAATTCGTGGGTATAAAAAGGCGATATTAATTACCGCCATTTTATTTTTGTATTCGGGAGTTTGCGGGTTTTCTGCGTCGTCTATTCGTGCGACTATAATGGCAGGAGTGTTGCTGTTTTCGCGGGGAAAGGGCTATCGTTACGACTCACTATCTGCAATAGCGTTAGCTGGTATAATAATACTATCTTATTCGCCGATAAATTTACTTTGCGTTGGCTTTCAATTATCGTTTGCGGTAGTAATAGGAATAAATTTGTTTTCAAAGCCAATTTCAAAGATTTTTAAGTTTTTGCCACAGAAGGTTGCAAATGCATTGGGAGTGGTAATTGCCGCACAACTGGTTGCAATTCCCATTTCAATAGCTCACTTTGGTTCTTTTTCGTGGATTTCGGTTTGTGCAAATCTAATTTTCGTGCCATTTGTTTCGATAATTTATATTTTAACGTTTTTTGCTTGCATAATAGGTGGAATATTTTCTATATCGAACGTGACTTTGTTTTTATCCAATTACATATTAAAATTTGTTAATATGTGCATACCCGCACTTGATAACAATATTTTTATGATTGGCGACGTTGTTTTGGGCGGGAGCGTAGTTGCCTTTTATCTTGCGTTAATAATTCCTTGCGGAATAGTAAAAGTAAAAAGTACGTTGAAAACTATTTTAACGCTAACTTTAGTTGGAATATTTGCGTTGAGTGCGAGTATATATACCGTGCGCGATAAGAATGCCACCAAAATTTATGTATGTGGAGACAAAGGGGTTAGCGCAACGCTAATCTCTACAAGAGAAGAACAAACTCTAATAGTAAGCAGTGCCGAGCATATTTATTCTGCAAACAGGTTAAAAAGGATAGCTAACGCAACTAATAACGGAGTTTTAAACAATTTGGTTTTTATGGGCGGATTTCCCGTGGATATGCAGGTTTTTATAACAAAACTACGCACGGCGTTTGAAGTTGAAAGCGTATACTATTACGGTGAGCGCAACGAGATTATGGAAAGTATTTTAATGCGTTCGTTTGATATAAAAGAAATATCAAATCTTTCTAAAGGGCAAACCCTAAACTTTTATAAAATCAATCTTAGTTTTGTTTTAGATGGGCACGTTCTTACGGGCAACGTAGAAAACAAAAAGGTTGCTATCTTTTCGGAAATAGGCAACGCGGAGTTGCTTTTCTCGCAGTTTAACGGATATAATTACGACCTTATGGTATGTTTTGATAGGGCGGATTTTTTACTTTCTAAATATAAACCGAAAAGGGCAATATCTTATCTGTATAGTGCCGTGTACGAAAATGCTCAGTCAAACGGTAACTTGCGCATAGCGATAGGCTAAACAAAAACTCCTGATAAGTACCTTTATTTTTAAGTTTTAGCTAAGTTTTATTTATAATTAAATAAAAAGAAAATCAATATCGTTGCAAATTTGACAAAAAGGTGCTAAAATGTATACAAAGGGAGTATGTGGTTTGAAGTACACGCAGTTTAAAAACGACTTAAGCGACGGCAAAAATTTTTCCGTTTGCTTGTTTGAAGGGGAAGACGTATATTTTAGAGAGCGCGGAATGAATTTGTTGAAAAATAAATTCGTGCAAGAACCTGCGCTCAATTTAGTATATTTATCTTCGGACTGCACTCCTACCGAACTCACGTCATCGCTTAACGGCTATCCGTTTATGAGCCAAAAACGAATGACGGTGTTACGAGAATTTTACCCTAAGCAAGATTTTTTTAAGGGCGGACTTAAAGCCTATTTAGAAAACCCTGCTCCTGATGGTTTGTTGGTAATACTTAACGAAAAGCCGTGCGAAGCGTTAAAAAAACACGATAGCGTTAGCGTAATAGACTGTTCTAAGCAAGACGTTGCACTTTTAGTCAGATGGATAAAAGCAGAATGCGCAAATCAAAACGTTGAAATTGATGCGGAAAGCGCAAAGTTGCTTGCTGAGTATTGCCTATCCGATATGACGAGAATAGAAACCGAAACGCAAAAGTTAATTGCATATACGGGTTCAGGTGGCAGAATAGAAAAATCGGACGTAGATGCAATGGTCGCTCGCGAAACCGAATATAAAATTTACGAAATGACCGACTTTATAGGCAAAAGAAAGTTTGACAAAGCACTTTTGATTATAAAGGATATGATGGGCAAAGGGGAAACGCCCCAACGCATTATACTTTCGGTTTACAATTATTTTAGAAGGCTATTGCACGTTGCAATAAGCGACATGAACGGCGAACAGTTGGCAAAAGCGTTGGGCGTTAAAGAAATAGCCGTTAGAAAGATGAAAGAGCAAGCAAGCTTTTTTAAGAAGAAATCCCTTAAGAGCGCAGTTGACGCGCTTACCGATGCCGATTACCGCATAAAAAGCGGATTGATTGACGAACTTGACGCAATGTATTTAAGCGTGTTTAAGATAATGACTGACGAATAGGAGAGCCAGTATGCATTTAGTAGAAAAGGTTAACGAAGTTATAAGTAGATTGATAGGAAGTCCGGAAGCAATAATCGCGTCGTCCGTATGTGCACTCGTTTTTGCTGTGCTTTATTATTACATGATAAAGTTCTTAATGAATAATAAAGCGGGCGTGCTCGTTGCATTGTTCGTTTTCGTAATGTTAGTTGCGGCAGCGATACTCACCTTTATCGATTTTATAAACACGGCAATATACTTGATAATTCCAGCAATTTTCATTCTTGCCATTTTGATTTTATATTCAATGGAAGTAAAAAGACTTTTATGGACTAAAAAGAGTTCTACCGACTTAAAACACGGTGAAGCTTCTTACGACCAAGAAAAAGTTCAAAAGTGCATTGCCGAAATAATAAAAGCACTCCAAAACATGTCTAAGAACGACGTTGGCGCGATAATCGTTTTATCGGCAGGCAATATTCCCAGTCAGATATTAGACAGTGGCGTAAGGCTAAACAGCGAAATCAGCAGTGCTATAATTGAAAGCGTGTTCTTTCCCAAAACGCCGTTGCATGACGGAGCAATGTTCATAAGCGGAACGAAAATTGTTGCAGCAGGTTGTTTCTTGCCGTTATCACAAAACGTGGATAATATCCCCAAGGATTTAGGAACGAGACATAGAGCGGGAATAGGCGTAACGGAAACAATAGACGTAGTTTCACTTATCGTATCAGAAGAAACGGGGATTATTTCAGTCGCTCGTGCAGGAAAGATTACAAGATACGCTGACTTTGAAACTTTGAAGAAAACGCTTACCAAATATTATTGGCAAGAATTAGAAAGTGCGCGCAGATAGGAGAAGGGTATGGATAGAAATTTTCAAAATGCATCTGAAAACAACGAAAACAAGGGAAAATCAAAAGGTTTTTGGAAACGCGTTGGCTATGCTTTTTTGGCAATCTTGCTTGCGGCGTTAACCGTTTTCGTGCTCAACTTAAATATCAATGCATAAGGACTAAAAATGAAACAATCAGTTATAAAAGTAGACAATATTTTATTGCCATCAGTAAGTGACATGACGGCGTGGGCGTGCATAGCTTGTGACCAATTTACCAGTGAAAGTGATTATTGGAACGAACTTGCAAGTCAAGTTGAAGGTAAAAAATCAACCTTTAACTTAACCTTGCCTGAAATTTATTTAGAAGACCAACCTGAAAAGAGAATAGAAAAAATCAACCAAAACATAAAAAGTTATTTGTCAGACGGAGTATTTAAGGCTCTTGAAAAAGGCTTTGTTTTAACGGTTAGAAAGACGCCGTTCGTTGAGAGAAGAATAGGTTTAGTTACTGCAATCGACCTTGAAAAGTATGAATACGCGGTTGGCAATAAAGCACTTATCCGTGCAACCGAAGGCACTATAGAAGAAAGAATTCCACCACGCCTAAAAATAAGAAAGAATGCAGACGTGGAATTTCCACACGTAATGGTGTTGTTTGACGACGAAAAGCGCGATATTACCGAAACGCTTTACGCCAACAGGCAAAACTATAAAAAAGTTTACGATTTTGAACTTAACATGGGCGGTGGGCACATTGAAGGCTATTTTATAAACGACTACCAAAACGTGCTTGATAAATTCGATGGGCTTTTAAGTGAAGATAGGCTTGTTGCAAAATACGGTGTTGCAGATAAATTCATGTTTGCTGTTGGTGACGGAAATCACTCACTCGCAACGGCAAAGGCGCACTGGAACAACGTTAAAGCGGGGCTTAGCCAAGAAGAAAAAGAAAATCACCCTGCAAGATACGCGCTCGTTGAACTCGTTAACGTTTACGATGAAGGCATTTATTTCGAGCCTATATTCAGATACGTTTTCGGGGTGGACAAAACTAAGTTCCTTGAAGGCTTAAAGGCTGTTGACGGCGGAAAGATGCGCGTGTATAGCGACGACAATTTAACGACTGTTGACGGGCAAAACGATTTGCCCACGGGTATTCGTGCTGTCGATGCATTCATTAAACAATTTATAGAAAATAACGGCGGTTCAGTTGACTACGTTCACGGTGAAGAAAACTTATTTAAGCTTGTGGACGGCAGGTCAGACGCTGTGGGAATACTCTTTGAAAAGCTTGATAAAAAAGACCTTTTCAAATACGTTTCAAAGAACGGAGCGTTCCCGCGAAAAACGTTTTCAATGGGGGAAGGTGTTGAAAAACGTTATTATCTTGAAGGTAGAAGGATTACAAAATGATTAAAGTATGTAAATTTGGCGGAACGTCTATGGCGGACGCAAAGGCAATAAACCAAGTAAAAAGCATTATTGATTCAGATAAAAGCAGAAAATATATTGTAGTTTCTGCACCGGGCAAAAGGTTTAAAGACGATATTAAAATAACCGACATGCTCTATCGTTGTTATAGCGAAGTAGTGGAATTCGGAACTTGTAAGAAGAGCTTCAAACTTATTAGAGACAGATTTACCGAAATAGTTAAAGACCTTGATTTATCGCTTGATATTGAAAGTATTTTAGACCAAACGGAACAGGATATAGACAATATTAAAAGCCCTGATTTTTCGGCTTCACGCGGGGAATACTTAAGCGCGCGCATAGTGGCTGAATATTTGGGCTATGAATTTGTAGACGCTTCTGAACTCGTTAGGTTTGACAGTCACGGTAAGTTAAACGTTGACTATACCGACGACAAGGTTTCAAGCCGTTTGGCTAAATCTGAATACGCAGTTATTCCAGGTTTTTACGGGAAAAATTTTCAAGGCGAAATAAAGACGTTCAGTCGTGGCGGAAGTGATATTACCGGCTCTATAATTGCTCGTGGCGTTAAGGCTGATCTTTACGAAAACTGGACGGACGTTAGTGGGTTCTTAGTTTGCGATCCCAGAATCGTTCCCAACGCAAAAGCTATAACTCAAATTACATATAAAGAAGTGCGCGAGCTTTCTTATATGGGTGCTTCAGTTCTTCACGCAGAAGCTATTGCCCCCGTTATGAAAAGGCGCATTCCCATTAACATTAAAAACACTTTTAAGCCTGAAGATGTTGGCACGATGATCGTTCCTAACGACCAATACAAGAGCGAGCTTTCAAACAGTGTAATCACGGGTATTGCAGGTAAGAAAAACTTTACCGTTTTACTTATTGAAAAATCTATGATGAACGCCGAAGTGGGCTTTATTCGTCGTGTTTTATCGGTTGTTGAACACTACAATATATGCATTGAACATTTGCCGTCTGGTATAGATACTCTTTCAATCGTCTTAGAAAGTGAACAGCTTAAGGATGGTGTGTTATCTGACATGGTTAACGAAATCAGAGAAAGCGTTAACCCCGACTACGTTCACGTTATCGAAAACATTTCACTCATTGCAACCGTTGGTCACGGCATGGCAATGCGTTCTGGTACAGCGGCAACCCTTTTCAATGCGCTTGCAAAAGAAAATATCAACATTAGAATGATAGACCAAGGTTCAAGCGAACTTAACATCATAATCGGTGTTTCAAATAGCGATTACGAGAAGTGTATTTCGGCAATTTATAACGCGTTTATTAAATAGTTACAAAAGGGCCTTAAAATATAATAAAAAGTAGTGCACAATAAATATTATATTGTACGAGAAGTTGTTTTACACAATGCATTTTTTGTGGCTTATTGTGTAAAAAATTTATTGTAATTTATAAAGCGCAAAAGCAACTTTTAATATATAATATATATTAAGGAACAAA
Source organism: Christensenellaceae bacterium (assembly GCA_045637285.1). GTDB lineage: Bacteria > Bacillota > Clostridia > Christensenellales > Borkfalkiaceae > UBA1259. The sequence goes on from JAZTZE010000043.1 coordinate 24,776, forward strand.
TAATAAAAAACTTCACTTAAGGAGACATTTAGATGAATTATGCAGAAGAATCATTGCGCTTACACGCGCAATTAAAGGGTAAATTAGAAGTAATTTCAAAAGTTAGGGTGGAAAATAAAGAAGATTTGTCTCTTGCTTATACTCCAGGCGTTGCGCAACCTTGTATTGAAATAAACAAAGACTATAGCAAGTCTTTTGAGCTTACCGCTCGTGGTAATACCGTTGCCGTTATTACGGACGGAACGGCTGTTTTGGGTTTAGGTGATATTGGACCAGAAGCAGGCATGCCCGTTATGGAAGGTAAGTGCGTGTTATTTAAATCTTTTGGTGGAGTGGATGCTATTCCGCTTTGCGTGAGAAGCAAAAACGTTGACGAAATCGTTAACACTATCAAACTTTTAGCAGGTAGCTTTGGTGGAGTTAACTTAGAAGATATTTCAGCTCCCCGTTGTTTTGAAATTGAAAAGAGATTAAAGGAAGATCCCGAAGTAGATATCCCCATTTTCCACGACGACCAACACGGCACTGCAATCGTGTGTGTTGCAGCGTGCATTAACGCGCTTAAGTTCGTTGGCAAGAAATGGGACGAAGTTAGCATCGTTTTCAGTGGCGCAGGTGCTGCCGGTGAAGCTATTGCAAAACTTATGATTACCATGGGCGCGAAAGACGTTGTTATGTGTGACCGTCACGGTATTATTTACAAGGGCAGAGAAGTTGGCATGAACTCTGCAAAAGAAGAAATTGCAGAATTTACGAACAAGCTCGGCAAGAAAGGTTCGTTGGCTGAAGCACTCGTGGGCGCAGACATATTCGTTGGCGTAAGTTCACCAGGTCTTTTGACGCAAGAGATGGTTCGTACTATGAACAAGGGTGCTATCGTTATGCCTATGGCTAACCCCGTTCCTGAAATTATGCCTGACCTTGCTATTGAAGCTGGCGCGGCAGTGGTTGGAACTGGCAGAAGTGACTTCCCCAACCAAATCAACAACGTTCTCGCATTCCCCGGTATTTTCCGTGGCGCGTTAGATTGCAGAGCAACTGATATTAACGAAGAAATGAAGATAGCAGCTGCAAACGCAATAGCTTCGCTCGTTTCTGACGAAGAACTTAAAGCAGAATATATTATTCCTTCACCGTTTGACAAGAGAGTTGCATTCACCGTTGCAAAAGCGGTAAAAGAAGCGGCAATCAAAACGGGTGTAAACAGAATTTAATAAAACGTTCATTGGCTACGCTCTAATTGGGTGTAGCCAATTTAATAAGTTAAACTATGCAAAAGTACGTAAAAAACTATTTTGAAAAGTTTTCAATTCCATCTTCAAGTGCAAATATTATATTAAACGCTTTTAATATGGTTGGCGAAAATCCGTTTAAGGAGTTGCGCAGTCTTTATTCAAAAGATTATCCGCTAAACATTGACCAAATGGAAGCCGTGTTAAAACGAGTGGTTGAACAAACGGGATTAGAAAAGCGTGTTGTTAACCTTTTGGGCGTGCTTTCTTTGCTCGAACTGCTTGAAGAAAGGCTAAAAAAGCGCGGAGTTAGCCAACTGATTATTGATAAAACCGTTATTGACTTGGTTTATAAAATGAACGAGTGCAAGCGTGTTTACGGCTATGAAGGGCTTATGCAGTTTAGCTGGTTTAAAGCTATACTGGAAGAGCGTTGTTTTGGCATTGGCCGTTTGCAGTTTGAGATTGATGGCTATCGTCTTGACGAATATACTGATGGTAAAAATACGATTAAGAAGGCGCAACCGTCGCTCAGTGTTCATATACCGGGGTCTGGCGAAGAGTTTTCTGACAAGGCGTGTAAACAAGCGTATAACTCTGCCGTAACCTTTTTTAAGGAGTTTTTTCCAGACGTGTTTAAGGGCGCAATAGCTTTTACCAGTTGGACGTGGTTGTTGTGGCCCAATAACAATTTAATCTTGCGCGAAGATTCTAACGTGCTTCGCTTTCAAAAAGACTTTGATATAATAGAGCAAGACCTTTATAAAACAAACGATAGTATAGCGTGGCGAATTTTTGACGTGGAAAAGATTGAAGATATAGATTCTCTTCCTGAAAATACTTACTTGCAAAGAAAAGCAAAGGAATACATAAAAAACGGTAACTTGTTGGGGTGGGGGTTTGGTGTCTTTTTTAAGCAGTAATTTGCGTCGTTAACCTGCGTTTACCGCTTAGCCTTATTAATTATTAAAAATATGAATTTTTTTGAACAAGTTTATGAAGTAGTTAAACAAATTCCTTACGGTAAAGTATTAACGTACGGGGATATCGCACGCATTTTAGGTAACCCTAAAGCTTCACGGCAAGTGGGGTGGGCATTGCACGTTAATCCTGACCCCGCAAATATTCCTTGTTATCGTGTGGTTGACCGCTTTGGAAGAGTTTCAAACGCGTTTGCATTTGGCGGTAAAAACGCGCAAAGGGAACTTTTAGAAAAAGAAGGAATAATTTTTGACCAAAAAGAGTGTGTAAAAGATTGCTTTTTTGCTATAAAAAGGTTATAATAATTTATGCTTAACCGTGCCAATCGGTTATGTGAGGAAAAAGTACCATATACATCACAAAAATTTTTACGAAAATTTTTGTGGCGTCGGGGTGTAGCGCAGTTGGTAGCGCGCTTGGTTCGGGACCAAGAGGTCGTGGGTTCAAATCCCGTCACTCCGACCAATAAAAAAGAGTAGGATAAAAGCCTACTCTTTTTTATTGTAAAGGAAGACGGGATTTGAATAGGGAGGAAATTGCTTTTAGCAATTTGTCCTTTAGGACTAAACAGTGGACACCCACTGTTTACCGGGTAGGTCGCCACAGAGCGAAAATCCCGTCACTCCGACCAACAAAAGTCAGTAAATTTTTAACAATTTACTGACTTTTACTTTTTAAACTTTTTAACAAAAATAGCATAAGGTCAACAGAAAGCAAACAAGATTCACTAACTTTTACCAAAAAAGAAAGTGTAAAAATGGCAACCATTACGACAATGATTGAAAAACTTATAAAAAAATGCTATAATATCATAAACTAACGTATGGGGAGAATTATGCAACTAAAGCAAGAAAAAACGTTTGGCTTGACTAACAATCAACTTAAAATCATAGCGATGGTAACAATGCTCGTCGACCATATAGGCGAAATGTTGTATCCAGATATAATAATATTAAAAATAATCGGCAGGCTATCTTTTCCTATATTTGCTTATATGATAGCAGAAGGGTGTTATTACACTAAAAACCGAGTTAGATATTTGTGTTTAATCGGGGGAATGGGCGTTGCCTTTCAAGCTGTGTATTATCTATTTATGCAGTCGCTTTATATGGGCGTTTTAATAACCTTTTCGCTATCAATTATAACAATATATAGTATAGACAAGCTGTTAGAAGGTAACGGAATCAATAAAAAACATGTTTGGTTAATTGCGCTAATTTTAGTAATTTTTATATCGTGTGTATTGCCGATATTACTAAAAGAGCATGGGTATAGATTAGATTATACGGTTATAGGCGTTGCACTTCCTGTAGTAATATATTATTCAAAAAACAAGTGGATAAAGCTAATTTCAGCAATGATAGTTTTGTTTTTACTTGCATTACATTACGGCGGAATTCAATATTTCGGCTTGCTTGCAATCGTTCCTTTGGCGTTTTATAACGGGCGAAGGGGAAAGATTAAACTGAAATATGCGTTTTACATTTTCTATCCACTGCATTTAATAATTTTATACGTTATTCAAATGGCGTTGTTTTTATAAAACAAAAAGGGCTATCCAATCGGATAGCCCTTAAATTTTTAATTGTTATTATTTCTTGTTAAGATGCATTTGTTTTTTAACTTCAAACCATTCTTCACGTTTGCTGAAATAAAGCATGTTCCAAACGAGTGATGCAACACCAACAGCAATCATAACAAGTCCATATAAAGCGAAGCCAAATTCAACTAAAACGGTTGATCTAAGCGGATAAGACGAGATGAAAGAAGTCCAAATAGTTTGTTTGATGGGGTTGGTAATAACAGAACCAGCAATGTTACTTCCAGTAATAAAGCTATAAGTAAAACCAGTAAGAATAACAGCAATGCTTGAACCGTATAAAAGAGAAGTAGCATCAGGTTTGCGTTTCATCATGGAAAGACCAACGAAAACAAGGAAGATGCCGAATATTATTCTGTAAATGCCGTAAATAAAGTCTGTGTTTTCTAACGCGGGATAATGCAAATCGTCGTAAATGAAAGAAGAAGCTCCCAAGTAAACGTTTCCAGTAAGATAAAGAATGCCGAGAACGATATTAGTTACAACGCCGAACCAAATGCCGAAATAAATCAAAAATTTATACCATTTATCGCCGAGAACTTTATCGTTAGATTTAACGGTAATCATTTCGTTGTTGTTAAAGTTTTCCATAAAAATCTCCCATAATCACTAATCTACGAAACATTATACATCATAAAAGGAACTTTGTCAAGGCATTTCATAAATTTAATTATAATATTTATAGTGTGATTTCGTGTAAAAATGTAAGAGTAAAAAGTAAGTAAAAAAATACGAATAAACAAGGGAAATATTAATTTTTCATTGACGAAACAATATATTGTTGGTATAATAGAATAAAATAAAACTTTTAGCATAGGAGAACAAAATGGCAAACAAGAGATTTGGTGTTATGCTTGATATGTCAAGAAACGCCGTTATGAAGGTTGAAGAAGTTAAAAAATTCGCAAAAACCATTTCAGAATTGGGCTATAACATGATTCAACTTTACACCGAGGATACTTACGAAGTTAAGGAAGAACCTTATTTTGGTTATATGCGTGGTAGACTGACCAAGGAAGAAATCAAAGAAATAGATTCTTACTGTGCTTCAATCGGTGTTGAGATTATTCCTTGCATTCAAACTCTCGCACACATGAATGCAATTTTTAGATGGAGTGAATATCAAAAGTTTAACGACGTTAATGACATTTTGCTTATAGACGAGCCCAGAACTTATGAATTTATCGAAAATTTAATCGTTTCTATCAAAGAAAATTTCAGTTCTAAAATCGTTCACGTTGGTATGGACGAAGCGCACATGGTTGGTCTTGGCAAATATCTTGATAAATACGGTTTCAAGAATAGATTCGACATCTTAATCGGTCACTTGCATAAAGTTATGGATATATGCAAAAAGCACGGCTTAGAACCGCTTATTTGGTCTGATATGTTCTTTAGACTTATTAATCACGGGGATTACTATTTAGAAGGTGACTTGCAAGCAGATGCCGTTGACGTTATAAAGGATAAAATTCCCAGTGACGTTGGTATAGTTTATTGGGATTACTATAACACCGAACGCTCAATGTATAAGAAGATGATTGAGGCGCACTATCGCATGTCTGATAACGTGTGGTTTGCGGGCGGTGCGTGGACGTGGAGAGGCTTCGCGCCATTAAACAAATACTCTCTTGGAACTATGCTTCCTGCAATGCAAGAATGCAGAGAAAACGGCGTTGATAACGTTTTAATAACCATGTGGGGAGATGACGGTGCGGAATGTTCTCGTTACTCTAATCTTCCGTCGCTTTACTATATTAAACGCGTTTACGACGGCGAAGAAAATCTCGACGTTATTAAGAAAGAATTTAAGGATATCACCGGCGAAGATTTTGACGGTATGATGGCTCTTGACTTGCCCAACTATATCGGTGACTTTGAAACTAACGAAGGTGCTGTTTGTGCAGCTAAATACTTGTTATATAACGATGCTTTCCGCGGTTTCTTGGATAAAACTATTCCCGAAGGTTGTGATGAATATTATAAAGCTACCGCAGAGCTTTTGAGAAAAAGCAAGAAAGGAAGCAAGTTTGAATACGTGTTTGACACGCTTGAAAAACTTTGTGAAGTTTTGGCACTTAAAGGCACGCTTGGTATCAAAATTCGCAAAGCGTATGCGGAAAAAGATAACGACGCGCTTAAAAATTGCACAAAAATTATAGACGAAATTTTCGTTAAATTAGAAGATTTTTATAACGTTTATAGAGCGCAATGGTATCGCGAAAACAAGCCTCACGGATTTGATATTCAAGACGTTAGAATCGGCGGTCTTTATAGAAGACTCAAAAACTGCAAAGATAACATCTTAGATTACGTTAACGGAAAGATAGATAAGCTTTCAGAGCTTGAAGAAGAAATTCTTCCTTTCCCAGCTCTTGACAGTGATAAAAAAGGCGCGATTAGCTTTAACAGTTGGATGAAGACGGTAAGTGTCAACTGCATGTATCACATTTAAGCGGTTATTTAGTCGTAATACTGCTAATACTGCTCTTGGCAAAAGGCTTTTTCGTGAATAGACGTTTAAGTTTATCTGTTTTACTTTGCTCACCTTGTATTGCTTCAAACTAACCACTTTTACGGCTTAGAGCAGATTAGCGTGTAGCACTACGCTAATTTTTATAGCGAACAAGGTTAATTTAACCTTACAAAGAAGCAAAGAGTAAAAGCGTTTACGATTTAATTTAATTGTAAATTATTTTATACTTTTTGTAGACTTTTTTGCATTGCGGTTTTGATGCAAAAAAATTATAATAATAAAAAACGAAATTTTTAGGAGAATTGCTATGTATAATGATTTTTTTAAGCATTATCAAATAGGTTGTTGGCATTATAGGTCAACGAGTTATGACTTAAAATACGATCCTGCAGAAGTTCAAAAAGACTTGGGAATGACGTATTTTACTACGCCTGAACACTGGCATTACGGCAAAACTGGTAAAGAAGAAAAGAAACTTGATGAATATATGGCGAGTGCAAAAAAATTAGGTATGCCCGTTATGTACGTTGATAGAAGATTCTTCGCTACTAAATATTTTGCAAAACCTGATCCCGAAAAAGCGAGAGATCGTCTTAAATTTGCAAAAGAGAGATACGGTGACCAAATCGTTGGTGTTTTCGTTACAGATGAACCATGGTGGGGACACATGGACGAACATAAAACCATAGACGATACTAAAAAAATGGTTGATATGGTTCGTGAAGAAGCACCTGACCTTTGGACATTTGTTGCGCTTTTAGGCGTTGATGATAGATATAAAAAAGGTAAAGCAGAATTGAACGATTATATTGACAGCGTTCACCCTGATTTCTTGCTTTATAACGTTTATAGCCAAGTAATGTCTGAAGAAGTTGAAAAAGAACAAGGCATGATTAACTTCTACTATCAACTTTACATGTATTACGAAACGGCAAGAGAAAGAGGGCTTCCGCTTTGGGCTTCACCCATGTGTACGGCTTGCTGGTCTTTCCCTGAACCAAACAAAAACGAAATTAAATGGCAGCTTAACGTCCTTGCAGCGCACGGCGTAAAAGGCTTCGTATGGTATCACTTGCAAGAAACTGCAATGAACCCCGGACAAAGAAGCAGTATGGGCGCACTCAATCACTTCGATGAAAAGACTTATATGTACGATTGGTTGAAATACGAAAACAGTGCGTTTAAGCACTCAATCGTATCTAAGCTCGAAGGTTATGAACTTGAAGACGTATATCACTATATGTTCCGCCAATCTAACTTTAAGGCTTGGGAATTCGTTGACGACGACGTTATTGAAGACGTTAGAAGTTTATATCACCGTCACTTAATTATCAGTAAGTTCAAAGCACCCGATGGTAAGATTAGGATTATGATTACAAACGGAAGCCAAAACGAAAACGGCAATTTCTCAATCAAGTTTAAGGGTGACTACGCTAAATACAACATTAGCAATCAATCAGGTTTCTTGTGCCCCGGTGGTGCAGCGATTATCGACCTTTTCGATACTCCTGAAGACCCCGCTCACGCTGTGCTTGATTAATAAAACACAATATGACTTTGTTAAGGCGCGCTTTCAATCGAGAGCGCGCCTTGTTCTTGCAAAAAAGAATATTTTGGAATAATTGTGGAAAAAATTGGGTTTACACACTCGTTTAATATTGATAAAATATTAAAAATTAGTTTTGCCACAATAATCACGTGGCAGAAGGAGAACATTATGAAAGATTTTTTTAAGAAGTATCACCAAGGCGTTTGGTGGTATAGGACGACAAGTTATGACTTTCCGTTTGACCCAATTGAAGTTCAACGTGATTTAGGCATGACTTACGCGACTTTACCCGAGCATATTCACTATGGAAAAACGGGAAAAGAAGAAGCTAATCTTGATAAGTACATCAATAAAGCCTATGAACTCGGTATGCCTGCTCTCTACATAGATAGAGCGTTTTATCACAATAGGGCATGGGCAAAACCCGGATTAGAAAAAGCAAGAAAAAGGCTTAAGCTCATTAAAGAACAATACGGCGATAAAATAGGTGGAATTTACATTTGCGATGAACCGTGGTGGGGCAGAAGCGACGAACACAAGGCGATGGATGAATGTAAGCGTTATAACGAAATGATTCGTGAAGAAGCGCCTGACTGTTGGTCATACATTGCACTTTTAGGTTTGCACGACAGATATAAACAAGCAAAGATAGATTTAGAAGATTACGTTAACACCGTTCATCCCGATTTCTTGCTCTATAACGTTTATAGTCAAATGATGGCGGAAGATTTTGAAAAAGAACAAGGCATTGCGTGGTTCTATCATAATCTTTACGTTTTCACGGAAATTGGTAAAAAATATGGCATTCCCGTTTGGGCATCGCCAATGTGTTCAAGCTGTTGGATGTTTAGAAAGCCCTCTCAAGAAGATTATAGATGGCAACTTAACGTTATGGCTGCGCACGGCATAAAAGGTTTTGTTTGGTATCACTTGCAAGAAACTGCCATTCACCCCAGTCAAGGCGTTGCTGGTTCGCCCATTGATGGGTTTAATCAAAAGTCACCGTACTATTATTGGTTCCAACATGAAGTAAAGTCCTTCCAACGCTGTGTTGCTGAAAAACTTGAAGACTTTGAATTACAAGAAGTATATCACTGGATGTTTAGATACGGTAACTACAAAGCGTGGGAATATGCTGAAGACGAATATATTGAAGACGTTAGAAGTGTTTATAACCGCCACCTTATTATTAGTAGATTTGCTGATAAAGACGGTCGTCAACGCGTTATGGTCGTTAACGGAGACCAAACGAAAAACGGAAACTTCTCTATTAAGTTTAAGGGCGATTATGCGAAATATAACGTATCAAACGAATCGGGCTATCTCGCTCCGGGCGGTATGAGAATTATCGACTTGTTTGATGCTCCCGAAGACCCAGCCGATTATATTCCCGACTAAAACGATAAAAAACGCTCCGATTTTTCGGGGCGTTTCTTCTTTTGCAAAACAAAGTAATATTTTGGAATAATTGTGGAAAAAATTGGGTTTACACACTCGTTTAATATTGATAAAATATTAAAGAAGAAATTTGCAGTAAAATATACTGTAAACAAAAAGGAGATAAAAACATGAAGGATTTTTTCAAACACTATCAAATAGGCTGTTGGCACTACAGAACGACTAGTTATGACTTACAGTATGATCCCATTGAAGCGCAAAAGGATCTGGGAATGACGTTTGCAACCATGCCCGAACATATCCACTACGATAAAACTGGGTTTGAAGAAACTCAACTTGATAAATTAATGGCAAGTGCTAAAAAATTAGGACTTCCTGCACTTTATATTGATAGAAGATTTATGCACAATAGAAAATGGGCAAAACCTTCTCTTGAAAAAGCAAAAGAAAGGTTGCTTTACGTAAAAGAAAGATATGGCGATACCATCGGCGGTATATATATTTGTGACGAACCTTGGTGGGGACATCAGGATGAACACAAAGCAATGGATGGTTGCCGTGATTACGTTCAGTTAGTTCGCGATACAGCACCTGAGTATTGGACGTACATTGCACTCCTTGGTGTTCACGATAGGTATGAAAAAGCAAGAGAAACTCTTGATGATTACGTTAACACCGTTCATCCGGACTTTTTACTTTACAACGTATATAGCCAACTTCTTGCAGAAGGCTTTGAAAAAGAACAAGGCGTAGTGAATTTTTATCACCAGCTCTATATGTATTTTGAAACTTCAAGAAAATATAATATTCCGCTTTGGGCGTCACCTATGTGTACGGCGTGCTGGTCGTTTAGAGAGCCCAACCAAAACGAATACAGATGGCAAATGAACGTTATGGCTGCGCACGGTGTAAAAGGTTTTGTATGGTATCATTTACAAGAAAACCAAGCTAATCCTGGACAACAAAGTGCAGGTGCACCTATTGACGGGTTTGATGAAAAAACCAAGAGTTATGCATGGCTTAAGCACGAAAACAAAGCGTTTATGCGTTCTGTTGCTGAAAAACTTGATAGCTTTGAATTACAAGAAGTATACCATTGGATGTTTAGATATGGCAACTTCAAGTCTTTCGAGTATGAAAAGGACGAATATATTGAAGACGTTAGAAGTCTTTACAATCGCCATATGATTATCAGTAGATTTGCTGATAAAGACGGTCGTCAACGCGTTATGATTGTTAACGGCAGTCAAAACGAAAACGGCAACTTCTCAATCAAGTTCCGTGGCGAATATTCAAAATATAATATTTCTGATGAAGGTGGATTCCTTGCGCCCGGTGGCATGAGAATTATCGACCTTTTTGATACTCCAGAAGATCCTAAGTGGGAAATAAAAGATTAATTTAAAAAACAGGAGATAGCGTTATGAATAATTTGACGCAAAAAAAACTTGAAAACAGTTATTGGATAGAACTTATTGGCTTTGACAAATATGATATCGAAGGAACTATTGATGAATTCATCGATAGAAACCGCGGTAAAGTTGACGCAATTTACCTTCTTTTAACAGGTTGGGACGTTTGTTATTTTTACGACGGCTTAGAAACCGAATACACCTTGTCAAGAAATACCTGTTCTTATGGTGGTCACCAATATAGTGACGAACGCGAAATTCAACCTTGGACTAACTGGGATTTGAAAAAACTGATAGATATTTTCCACGCGCGTGGCGTTGAAGTTTATCTTACCGTTTTTGCGGCTTCAAACTGTGTAGGTTGGGATGGCAAACTTATTGAAGAAAAATGTTTGGTTAAAGTTGCGCCCGAAGTGTGTGAATTCTCTGTTAGAAACTATGCTAACTGGGGCAGTGCTTTCTTTATCAAGAGATTTAAAGACGGCAGATATTTAGAAGACGAATTTAGTGAAAGGGTAAAACGTCCACTCGTTGAATACGGCTTTGACGGATTACATATAGCAGACGGCGTAGGTCACCCAAGAACAAGAATTGCGTGCGGTGATTTTACCGACGATATGGTTGACCAATTCGTTACGAGAACGGGCATTAAACTTCCCGCAGAGTACCCTATGGTATGCGGAATGAACAAAAAGCTCTTGCAAAAGAGATTTATGTATTTAATCAATAATTACCGTTACGAATGGACCGTGTTCGTTTCCGAGCGTTTTGGCGAATGGATGACCAAGCTTATGAACGCGCTCCACTCAATAGGCAAAAAGGGAACGGTTAATAACTGTTGGACGTGCTCGTCATTTGAAGCACTTTACCGTTACGGTGTTGACTATAAACTTTTAGCTGACGCTAATATTGATAAGTTTATGAAAGAAGACGCTAACTCAAGTGCTATTCAGTGCTGGGCAGGCATGGAAATGGAGTATTCTGAACAAACGCGTTGGAACGTTCAATACCGTTTAATGGAAAAGCAACGTTCAATGAAAGCGTATTGTCCGGAAATTCCCCAAGTTAATATGACGTCTGTTCACGATACCAACGAACAATGGGATATTATTAACAACGCGCCTAACGAATATAGAACTGCTATTGCAAGAAGAAGCATAAGCTATATTTGGAAGGACGGCAAACTCACTCCGTCTTGCGAAGGCTCTATTTTCTGTTTATCTGACTGTATTTCCAAGGAACAATGGGATTCAATTCATAAAGTAGTTGATAATTTCGAGCTTGGTGAGCCCATTGAATCAGTTGGGTTTACCGCACTTTTCGATGACGACATCAAGGCTCAACTTAAAGAATTTATCAATACCAGAAGACCTTACGCTGGTCTTATTCATAACGACTTCCAATATCACGGCTTACCGTTGACAGCAATGGCGGATTCTAAAGAAATCGTTAAATCTAACGGTCCGCTCCTTATTTGTAGTGATTCAGTTAGAACGGCACAACTTAAAGAATATCTTGAAAACTGCACGGACAGGCTTATTGTTCTTGCTGGACATAAGGACGTTCTTGATAGAAAGGCAACGGCAACCTTTAAGTGCGGTGATTTCGTGGTTAGAGTTTATAACTCAAAAGGTAGCGTAAGCAAAACGTACGGTGGCTATAATAAAGTATCGCTTTACTTTGACGATCCAGTTAAATGCTTCTATCCCGAAAATCCCCGTCATCACAAGATAAACGAAAGACTTTATAAGGACGTTATTGCATACATCAATAAGCAAGGCGTAATACCTTATCTTTTAAGACCTTATGCAATTATCAACGCAAAAGGACAGCACTCTTACGCGGGCGACTTAAAGAAGGGTAACACCAACTTGTTCCTTTATAAGATGGGTGACAAACACTACCGCATGGTTGCAATCAACCGTGAAAATATCTTTAACCAACCAATAGCAAAAATGCCGTTCAAGGTTAAAGAAGCGCACGTTATTGGCAAACCCGGTTGGGCAAAACCCAGACTTTATAACGGAGATACTATTATCTTTAGAGTAAACAACAGAAGTTCTGAAGTTTTAGACATTATTGAAGAATAAAAATCCAACGCTATATATCGAGTGTCCAGTCGATATATAGCGTTATTGTTAATCAAAATAGGAGAAAATTATGGAAATCAAAAAATTGGAAAATAGTTATTGGATAGAACTTATCGGTTTTGATAAATACGATATAGAAGGCTCTATCGATAAATTTATTGATAGAAACCGCGGTAGAGTAGATGCGATTTACCTTCTTTTAACCAGTTGGGACGTTTGTTATTTTTACGACGGCTTAGAAACCGAATACACCTTGTCAAGAAATACCTGTTCTTATGGTGGTCACCAATATAGTGACGAACGCGAAATTCAACCTTGGACTAACTGGGATTTGAAAAAATTGATAGATATTTTCCATGCGCGTGGCGTTGAAGTTTATTTGACTATTTTTGCTCACAACGCGGCAGTTGGCTGGGATGGCAACGTAATTAAAGAAAAAACGTTAGTTGAAGTTGCGCCTGAAGTTTGTGAATTTTCAGTTCGCATGAACCTTAACTGGCGAAGTGCTAATTTTATCAAGAGATTTAAGGACGGCACTTATTTAGAAGACTCGTTCACAGAAAAAGTTCAACGTCCAATGCTTGAATACGGTTTTGACGGGCTTCACCTTGCCGACGGAACTTGTCATAACAGACAAAGATTAATCGTTGGTGATTACACCGACGATTTAGTTGAACAATTCGTTACCAGAACGGGCATTAAATTGCCTGCCGAATACCCAATGGTGTGCGGAATGAATAAAAAACTTTTGCAAAAAAGATTTAAATACATAATAAATAATCTTCGTTACGAATGGACTTTATTTGTTGCGCAACGTTTTGGCGAATGGACGGCTAAGATTACAAAAGCAATGCACGCAGTTGGTAAAAAGGTTACCATGAACAACTGTTGGACTTTATCGCCCGTTGAAGCACTCTTTAGGTTTGGTATTGACTATAAGCCGTTGGCTCAAGCCGGCATCGATAAAATTATGTTTGAAGACGCAAACTCAATTGCTATCCAATGCTGGTTTGGTAACGAAATGGAACTTTTAGAGCAATCACGTTGGAGTAGCCAATATCGCTTTATGGAAAAGCAACGCGCGTTAAAAGCATATTGCCCTGAGATACCGCAATCTAATATGACTTCCGTTCACGATACAAACGAACAATGGGATATTATTAACAACGCACCAAACGAATATAGAACGGCTATTGCAAGAAGAAGTATTGCGTTCATTTGGAAGGACGGAAAACTTATTCCTTCATGTGATGGTTCAATCTTCTGCTTGTCAGACTGTATACCTAAAGATCAATGGGATTTAATACATAAGGTAGTTGATAACTTTGAAGTGGGCGAACCTATCGGTTCACTCGGCTTTACGGCACTTTTTGACGACGATATTAAAGCACAAGTTAAAGATTTTATTGATACAAGAAGACCGTATACTGAGCTTATTCACAACGATCTTCAATATCAAGGCTTGCCCATAACTGCGCTTGCAGACAGAAAGGAAATCGTTAATTCAAACGGCCCGCTTCTTATTTGCAGTGACTCTATTAGAACGGCAGAACTTAAAGATTATCTTGAAAAAACGGATAGATTACTCGTTTTAGTAGGGCATAAAGACGCGCTGGATAGAAAAGCAAACGCAACCTTTAAGTGTGGTGACTTTATAGCAAAAGTTTATAACGCTAAAGGAAACGTGAACAAAAAATACGACGGTTATGTTAAAGCGTCAACTTACTATGACGACCCCGTTCGTGGAAATTGGCCGGAAAATCCCCGTCACAACAAGGTTAACGAAAGATTATATAAAGATTTAATTGCGTATATCAACGAACAAAACGTAATTCCTTATCTTTTAAGACCTTATGCAATTATTAATGCAAAAGGTCAACACTCATACGCTGGCGACTTAAAGAAAGGCAACACAAATCTTTATCTCTATAAAATGGGTGATAAGCACTACCGCATGGTTGCAATCAACCGTGAAAATATCTTTAACCAACCAATAGCAAAAATGCCGTTCAAGGTTAAGGAAGCGCACGTTATTGGTAAACCCGGTTGGGCAAAACCAAGATTATATAACGGAGATACCATTATCTTTAGAGTAAACAACAGAAGTTCTGAAATACTTGATATTTACGAAGAATAAATTTAACAAATGAATAACGGACAAACTTAATTGTTTGTCCGTTATATATTTTAAATGTTTAAGCCTGTTTGTTAAAGTTTATTTTTTGTGTGTTTTCTGCACGTCTTTCTTAACCGTCTTTTTATAGTTTAGCGGGCTCGTTCCCACGATTTTTCTAAAAAGAGTGTTAAAATACTTAGCGTCTGTAAATTCAAGCATGTCGGAAATTTGCGTTGCGGAAAATTCGGTGTTTGCAAGAAGTTTTTTTGCTTCTTCAATTTTCAACCTGTTGAAATAGGTGAAAATGCTTTCGCCGGTTACTTCCTTAAAAAGCTTACAAGTAAACGACCGCGAATATCCAATGTTTTTGCAAATTTCATCAAGGGAAAGCTTTTTTGCAACTTTTTCTTGGCAGAACTGTTTAATCTTTTCAATTAAGTGTTCGTAAAAGTCGCCACCGCGCAAAATAACTAAGGGAGAGTTTTTTGATTCAACCAGTTCTCTTAACGCTAAAAGAATAAGATATTCTAACTGGATAATCAAAATTTGCATTCCGCCAAGCTTTTGTTCGTTAAGCTGAACGAGTTGCTCTTCCTTATTGTTTATGAAAGCCGTTCTCGACTCGCGTTGCAAGCTGAGCAGAGCGTTGCGCTGTTCATAAGTGGTTTTAAACGATTGAAGCCCCAACGGTTTAAGGTAGGGGGAGATGCAAGTAAAACAAATGCAAAAAACGTTCGTGCGTTCGTTTTGCTCGTACTCGTGGGGTGTGTTCGGTGGAATAAAAATCATTTCTTGTTCGTTAAGCAGAACTTCTTTCCCATCAATTTTGCATCGCATAGTTCCGCATTCAACAAAACACAATTCCCAAAAATCGTGATTATCTACTTCTTTGCTGTAAGCACCGCTATGATTGCGGTATTCGAGCGCGCATATTTCGTCAACCACAACAAGATTGGTTACTTTATGCCTTAAGTATTTCTTCATATCGTTATTATAACACAATAAAATTTAATATACAACAATTTTTAAAAATATATTAAAAGATTTTTTAATTTTTTTCAAGAATAATATTTTGAACTACATAACGCGTGTCAATTTAAATGGTTGTGTAAAAGGTTAAATAATTTGAGAGGGTGAAAAAAAGAAGAATATTTTGGAATATTTGTGTAATATATTGAGTTTACTTTATCACTTACAAGTGATATAATATGTTTGACAAAATGGTATGCATAATATTTGCGTACAAGGAGAGGCGATATGATTAGAACTGTGTTGGGAGACATTAAAAAGGAAGAATTAGGCGTAACCAGTGCGCACGAACACGTTATGAGCGATCTTCGCCCGTTGGTTGATCCAATTGACCACGAAGATTTTTATAAGCCTTTAACGGTTGACAAGCGTTATCTTGTAAACGAAGACCCGTATAACGTTTTAGACAACGCATATCTTGATACTGCTTCTACGTTGGAAGACCTTAAAATCTTCAAGAAATGGGGTGGAGACGCGATCGTAGAAGTTACTACGGACGATTTTGGTAGAGACGCAAAAGAATTAAAGAGATTATCACTTGAATCTGGCGTTAAAATCGTTATGGCAACGGGTAGATACGTTGGTGGTTCTATTAGTGAAATAGATAAAGCAAAGAGCGTGGATGTTCTTGCAAAAGAAATTATTGACGATATAAGAATCGGTGCGCAAGGCACTGACATCAAAGCAGGCGTTATCGGTGAAGTTGGAACTTCAATGGAAATATCAGACGTTGAGTGGAAAAACGTTCGTGCAGCAGGTATTGCGGCTGCGGAAACTGGCTTAGGCGTGCATTTCCACACTGCGCTTTGGGGAAGAAACGCTTCTGCTATCATCAAAGAGATGACTTCTTTTGGAGTTAAGCCCGAAAAGATTTGTATCGACCACATAGACGTTGATTTGAGAATGGATTATCTTTTTGAAATTTTAGATCAAGGAGCTTACGTTGAGTTCGACAACATTGGCAAAGAGTTTTACGTTCCAAAGGAAAATCAAGGCTTGTTGCACGGAAGATTTGCTTACGATTTAGAACGTGCTGTTGTTGTTGCAGAACTTGTTAAAAAGGGTTATGCGGATAAAATTTTACTTTCAAACGACATTTGCTTAAAGAGCATGTTAATTCCTTACGGCGGTAATGGATACGTTCATCTTCTCCGTCACTTTAAGCCTATGTTGAAGGACCAAGGTGTCAGCGATAGAGACATTGAAAAAATGCTCGTTGATAACCCCGCAAATTTCTTAGATTTCTAAAAATTATATTTAATCAAAAAATAAAGGAGAAAAGAGTTTATGAAATTTATTGATTGTAGTGCAAGCATTGGTCTTGCAGCCGTTAATAAGTACATAGTAAATCACGAAGATTACATTATTTGCGAAAAAGTTGATCAAGCGGCTGATGCTGCGGCACTTTTAAGAGAAATGGATCGTTGCGGTATAGACGAGGCTATCGTTTGGCATCAAAATGCTTATGACTGTGCTCCCGATTTTGGAAACAAAACCTTACTTGAAGATAAGGATATGAAAAATGACAGACTTAAAGCAGTTCTCGCAATGCTTCCTTCAATTACGGATAAGGAACATACGGTAGAAAAACTTTTGGAAAAAATGAAAAACAACAAAGTTTTCGGGCTTCGCGCTCATCCGTATTCAGACCGCTTTATGCTTGATAGAATTACTTGTGGCGATACGCTTGATATGCTTACTGAAAAGAAAGTTCCTTTATATCTTACACCTATTCACGATTGGGAACACATCTTTGCGGTATTGAAAGATTTCCCAAAACTTACCGTTATTATTACTAACTATGGCTTGTGGGGAAGCGACAGATTTTTCTATCCGTTAGTTAACGCATATAAGAACGTTTACGTTGACACTAGTGACTTCCAAGAAGTTCGCGGTATTGAAGCGTTCGTTAACAAGTTCGGTTCAGAAAGAATGCTTTTCGGTTCAAACTTCCCGTCAGACAATATCGGCGGACCAATAACCACTCTTCTCGGCGCAAAAATTAGTGCGCAAGACAAAGAAAATATCGCGCACGCTAACGCTGAAAGATTATGGGCAGAAAATCTTGCAAAGGGGGACGTTAAATAATGAAACTGGCAATTAAGTCTAAATACATTGAAGAATTTATGGATACGGGCAGAATTGAGTCTTTCAAAGTTATAGATGCCCACACCCATATGGACGACATTAAAGGTTGTTCATCACCCTGTTGGGACATTGATGGATGCATGAAGCTTATTGACGAAGAAAATATCGAAATGATATGGTGTGCTCCTCATAACGATATGTTTTGTGGTGGCAGTTTTAATGCCGACATTAAAAAATATTTAGATAAATATCCCACTAAAGTAAAAGCTTATTATTCGTTTATTCCTGGCTACTACAAGGAATACGAAGCTCAATTGGAAGAAACTTTTAAGGATAAGAAATTTATCGGTATAAAGGTTTTACCTGAATATCATCACACTAAGCTCGAATCGTTTGAATACGACAACGTGCTTAAGTTTGCAGACGACAACAAGTTTGCTTTCCTTTCACACACTTGGGGAAAGAGCCCTTGCAACCACCCGCAAAACGTTAAGCCGGTATTAGAAAAATACCACAACGTTCAATTCATTGCTGGTCACTCAGCACCGGGCGCGTTAGACGAAGTTATCGAACTTGCAAAAACGCACAAAAACTTGTATTTAGATATTTGTGATATTCACCGTAACAACGGTATAATCGCAAAAATGTGTAGAGAAGTTGGTTCAGACAGAGTAGTGTTCGGCACGGACTTACCTTGGTACGATCCCAACTATGCAATCGGTAGCGTATTGTTCGCAGACATTACCGATGAAGACAGAGAAAATATTTTAAGAAACACCGCATTATCAATTTTAGATAAGATGGGTAGATAAAAAGTATATAAAAAGGAGAAAAGAAAAATGGCAGAATATGCAAAAGTTGTTTCATTTGAAGAAGGCGCAGATCAATCTGGCGATATTTTAACTGGTGGTAAGGTTCAAAGTCCTATTAAAATAGGTGTATTAACCTGTGGATATTTTGAATACTGGAGAATGTATCCTACTTTAAGAGAAAAAGTAGAAGGCGACTTAAAAGTTATTACCGATAGAATTAAGGCTACATATCCAGGTGCAATTTTCACCGGTATGGTTGACACGCTTGACACCGCTGCAGAAGCAGGCAAAATGTTAAAGAAAGCAGACGTTGACGTGGTTTTACTCGTTTACGGCACTTACACGGCAGACTTTATTACTCTTTCAGCACTTGATTACGTGTCTGAAAAACCCCTTATCATCTTCTCAGAACAACCCCACGCAAACGTTGACAAAAACGGCGATTACGAAGGTTCACTCCGTAACAGTGCGGTTATTGGTATTGCTCAAATTACCGGTACTCTCCGTAAGATGAAGCGTGACTACAAAATCGTAGTTGGTCACATCCACGATGAAAGAGCATACAAGGAAATCGACAACTATATGGGTGGTATCCAAGCTGTTAAGGATCTTAACGAAGCTAACATCGGTATCATCGGTCACGTTTTCCGTGGTATGTACGATATCGAACTTTCTAAAACTTTCTTCAAGAGCACTTTCGGTGCAAACATCATTCAAATTCAAAGCTCACACTTGCTTGACATTTGGAAAGAAGTAACCGACGAAGAAGCAGAAGAAGAAACCAAGAAAATTCTTGCTCGTTTCAAAACTAAGAACGTTACCAGAATCGACGTTTTCCGTGCTATGAAGCTTGCAATCGCTATGGAAAGACTCGCTAAGAGATTCTCTCTCGATGCAATGTGCTTCCTTGATCAACACTTCGTTCAACGCCAAGTATTGACTTCTGCAAGAATGGGTGCTTCACTCCTTATGGAAAGAACGGGTATGTCTTGCAACTGCGAAGGCGACTTAGGTGGCTTAGTTACCATGATGCTTATGCGTTCTTGCAACGGCAAAGCAGCTCTCATGGGTGAATGGGGTGAATACGACACCGAATCTAACTCAATCTTCGTTATCGGTCACGGTCTCGGCACTCCCGATATGGCTAAAGACGAAAAGGACATCTTCTTAACCAGAACTCCTGAAGAATGGGGCTTTGAAGGTGCAGGCTGTAACTACGAACTTATCTTAAAACCGGGCGTAGCTACCATCGCACACATCATGGAAGGTCCTGACGGATATAGATTATTAGTTTCTAAGGGCGAAAGCATTGACTTCCCGCAACTCGCGTTCGACGAACTTCACGCAGTTATCAAGGTTGAAAAGCCTGTTAACGAATACTTAGAAGAAGTGTTCGATTACGGTGTATCACACCACTGTATCGTTACTTTGGGCGATTGCACCGAACAATTAAAGAGAGTTGCAAAAGTTCTCGGAATGAAGATTTTTGAAGTTTAATAACTTAACAAAAGAAAAATAATCAGTTGTTTCTGGCTCAAAAGCAATCGCTTTTGAGCCGAAATTTAAAATAAGGAAAAAACGCTATGAATTATACTGAATATATAGAAATGCTTGACCAAAACTTAAAGTCAAACGCTTATATCGACGAAAAGAAATATACTTTTTACGACATAAGAAAGTATGACGAGTTTGATATTTATGGTTTAGTTGACCCTAAAAATACGAACGAATTCCATCGTGTTCCGCTCGACGTATGTGATAAAATCGGCGTAGGCATGCAATACTTCGGCAGAAACACAGCGGGTGGAAGAGTAAGGTTTTCAACCAATTCTAAAAGTATTACGTTGCGTGTAAAAATGCCTGAAATTCACCTTAGAAATATGAATTATGCCGGCAGTGCAGGATTTGACCTTTATATCGACGGTGAAAAAGACAGCAAATTCTATAAAATCTTTATTCCACCATTTGATTTTAAGGAAGAATGGCAAGGAATAATTGACCTTCCAGGTGGCAGAAAGCAAAGAAATATTACTATATATTTTCCGCTTTACAATCTGGTTGAAAAGGTTGAAGTCGGCTTACAAAAAACGGCTAATCTTGGGCATGGTAAAGAATATACCGTTAAAAAACCAATAATTTTCTACGGTGGTTCTCACGTTCAAGGCGCGTCAGCAAACAAGCCGGGCAACGCAACGAGCCACTTTGTTTCACGTCATTTTGACGCAGACTTTATTAACCTTGGTTTTTCAGGCAACGCTCATGGTGAGCAAGAAATGGCTGAATTTATCGGTTCAATTGATGCAAGTTTACTAATTATGGAATATGACCACAATGCTCCTAATGCGGACTTCTTGAGAAGAACGCACTATCCGTTCTATAAGAAAGTGCGTGAATTAAGACCTGATATGCCTATAATAATGGTTAGTAAACACGACTATTATATTTGCTCTTATTACGTTAAATCTCAAAAAGAAAACGTTGAAAGAAGAAAAGTTATACTCGAAAACTTTGAAAGGGCAAAGGCTGAAGGCGACAGAAATGTTTACTTCATAGATGGTAAAGATTTGCTTAAAGGACCTAATAGGGAAGACTGCACAATGGATGGCGTGCACCCCAACGACATGGGCTTCTATCGCATGGCGCAAAAGTTCATTAAGTTTATACACAAAAACAATCTTTTAAAATGATAAAATAAAGGGCAAGGCTTGACCTTGTCCTTAATTTTATAGTATAATTAAAAAAACAACGTGCTTATTTATGGAGATAGAAAATGAACTATACAGAATATATAGAAATGCTTGACCAAAACCTTAAATCGCAAGCGTATATCGACCCTAAAAAAACAGTTTTCTACAACGTTAAAACCACTCCCGAAATTGATATTTACGGGCTTTATGAGCCCAAAAAAGAAGGGGGCTTTATCCGCGTGCCTATGGATAAATGCAAAGAAATGGGCGTGGGAATGGAATATTTTGCTAAAAACACTTCTGGCGGTAGAATAAGGTTTTCAACCAATTCAAAAACTATTGCTATTAAAGTAACGATGCCTGAAATTCATTGTAGAAACGTTAACTTTTTAGCAAGTTCTGGCTTTGACCTTTACGTTGACGGTAAAAACAAAAGTGAATTTTATAGAAGTTTTATTCAGCCATACGGGCACGACGGAGTTTGGCAAGGCGTTGTAACCTTCCCAACCAAAAAGCAAAGGTATATTACCATAAATTTCCCGCTTTATTCTATCGTGGAAGACTTGGAAATCGCGCTTGACAAAAAAGCTACGCTTGGTCATGGAAAAAAGTATACGTATTCAAAACCTATTGTTTTTTATGGCAGTTCTATCACTCAAGGAGCATCGGCAAGTAAGCCCGGTAACGCAACCAGTCACATGGTTTCAAGGTGTTTTGACAGTGATTTTATCAACCTTGGTTTTTCTGGCAACGCAAAAGGCGAAAGGCAGATGGCGGAGTTTATCGGTAGCATTGATGCAAGTATGCTCATATTAGAATATGACCATAACGCACCCAGCGTTGAACATTTAAGGCAAACACATTACGCCTTTTATAAAACCGTGCGCGACTTAAAGCCCAATATGCCTATTATACTTGTAAGTAAACCTGACTTTTACGCCACTACTTTTTATGTAACCGAACAAAAACAAAACGTTGAAAGAAGGCAGATTGTTATTGACAGTTACGAGCGAGCAAAGGCAGAAGGTGACAAAAACGTTTACTTTATCGACGGAAAGACTATTTTAAGTGGTGATTTCTATTTTGATTGTACCGTAGACGGCACGCACACCAACGACCTTGGTTTTTACCGCATGGCGAAAAAGTATATTTCATTTATTAAGAAAAACGGTTTATTAAAATAATACTAAAATAAATATTAAAAATGGGGGCACGGCTTGACCGAAGCCCCTTATTTATTGTATAATAAATATGTACAGTTGAAAATGGTTTTTTTTGCGGGGGAGAGTATGTACCAATACTTTGAATTGACTGAAAAAATCGTTATGGATTTATCTCAATATAAAGACGATTTTTTCTCCTTTGTTTCAAAAACCAGTTTGCATAGCGACGTTACCACTTGGGCTTATGGCGATTATAAAGAAAGGACTTGTATTGATATTTCTAACGGCAAGAATATATGTGCCGAATTTAATATTAAAAACACTAACAGGCGCTTTTTCTTAAAAGTAATTGCGTGTTTGCCTAATTGGGAAAAATACGTTAACCACTTATGCGTTAACGTCAACGGCAAGGTTGTTTATGAAAATGATAAAACCTTTTTTGAACAAGTTAATTTAGGTTGGCCTGCGCTCTATATTGCCATTGATGAAAAAGATTTAATCATAGGTCAAAACCAAATAAAAGTTTTCACAAACAATTCTAGCCAAGCAGGTTTATATTTAAGCGAACTCTCTATTGTTAGTTATCCACTTGCCAAAGACAAAACGCAAATTTCCGTTCGCAACTTTGTAAAGTGTGGTGAACGTTTTGGCGTGGCTATAAAAGACATAAAAAAAGAATACGTAACTGTAAAAAATGCAACAAACTGTGTTCTTGACCGTGTTAATTATTATAAAGATACGCTCGTTTTATCGTTTATAGCAACAAAAATAGGCTTTTCGCAAGCAAGTGTAAGTTTTTGGGATTATGACTTAGATTTATCAATGCCAAACGTTGTTGAAAATGTTGAAGATTTTATTTTTGGTATGGATAGTGACGACCATCGCCACGATGATAGCAGTGAAACGGCTTTCATTTTTGAAACGGCAATTTTTTCAAACATGGGCAACTTTATTCAACTTCGCCCACAACCGGGAAGAAACCATTATAAACTTTTAAGCGATGATGACTTAAAGTCTATCATTAGTTTGATGGATGACTTCGGTATGAAATATGGGCTTTGCGATGCAGACGTTGTTTTGCAACACGCACCCGATATGTGCCCACAAAGTTTTTATGGTGACCATATCCACGAACCATATTTGTTCTTTAACCCTGCGCTTTTCGGCACGCCTTATGAACAACACTTTTTATGCGAACCCGAAAAACTTAAAAACTTGCAGTCTTTCGGTGAAGGCAGGGCATTATATATGAACGTTTTAGAACGTTCAACAAAAAAGTTCTCTAAAGGCAAAGGGCTAACTTCTTTAGGTTCGCCAAGTTTAATGTGTGTTTACGAAGGCGATTCGGGTGTTGATAGATTGACCGTTGAACCCGTTTCTAACCTTAACTTATTGGTCGGTGCTGTTAGGGCAACGTCCGTTAAAACTTGGGGCGCACACGTTCCAACCGATTGGTATTTTGGTATCCCTGTTGACAAGGTTAAGTCAAATAAATATCGCTTAGCAATGCAATATTTATACTTAAACGGTGCATCTTACGTTTATGCTGAAAACTCTCTCTTTAAGACTAACGCTTTTGAACGTTGCGATTGGGAAGATGAGTTTTGCGTGGACAATAGAAAATATCAACGTGAGTTCTTTGATTTTGCCATGAGCAATCAAAGAAAGGGCAATTTAGTTGTTGAAAACGCTATTCTCTATGGCAAAAACGAGTTCTTTATGTGGAAGCTCAATGATAGGATAGCAGAATTAAAGCAAAAGGACTGGGATTCAAACGTTTGGGGCAAGTGGGATAATGCTTACCATATTGCGTGGAACGCAAGTGAAGAGTGGCTTCCTACAAGCGAGAAAGCCAACGTGTTTGAAAACCCTGTAAATAAAAATCTTTTCTCTGGCACCCCTTACGGCAACGTTGACGTGGTTAGTGTGGATAAAGATTTATCAAAGTATAAAACTTTGGCGCTCCTTGGTTGGAACACTATGGACTTTGACCTTTTAGATAAGCTCAAAGATTACGTTTACAACGGTGGAAGTCTTATGATTTCTTATGCGCAAATGAACTTTACCGATAGAAACGATTTAGAGTTTATTTATCCAGCATCAGAGCAAATAAAAGATTTCATCGGTTTAGATATTCAAGGTGTTAACAAAATACAAGGCGAACTCAACTTTGATGGCGAAAAGATAGATTTCATAGAAGATATTGACCTTGCTGTTGGTAATACGACCACGGCGCAAGTTATTTGCAAAGATAAAAACGGAAACGGCGTGGTTTACAAAAACAAGTTTGGCAAGGGCGAAGTTTATTTTATTGCGCTTTGCGATTATATAAAGCAAGAACAAGATATAAAAGTGCTTAAAAACACGCTTAAACTTTTAGGTCAAAAAAGCAACTTTAAGTGTGATAACAAAAACGTTTCGTTCACCGTTCGTGAATTTGAAGGTAAGCATCACGTTAGCGTTCTCAATATGAATTGCTTTGAAAACAACGTGGAAAAATTTAATTTAACCGTTTATGGCAAGTCGATTAGCGATGAAATTGCCGTGGGCGAAGTTAAGCAATATATTTTTTAGTTAGGTAGGAAATATGCAAGATTTTATTTATAACACTCCAACAACCGTACATTTCGGAAGGGGCAAAGAAAAAGAAGTAGGAAAGATTATTGCAAGTTACGGCTATAAAAATATAATGATGCAATACGGCAAAAACAGCATAAAAGCTTCTGGGCTTTACGACGTTGTTATGTCCGCGCTTAAAGAACAAGGCATAGAAGTTATCGAAATGGGCGGAGTAGAAGCCAACCCCAAAATCGAATTCGTGCGCCAAGCTATTGAAATAGCAAAAAAGCAAAAGGTGCAATTTATTTTAGCAGTTGGCGGTGGAAGCGTTATCGATTCTTGTAAATACACTGCGCTTGGAGCAAAATACGACGGAGACGTTTGGGATTTTGCAACGGCAAAAGCAACGCCTAAGGACGCGCTTCCAGTAGGTTGTATTTTAACGATGTCGGCGGCGGGCAGTGAAATGAGCAACTCTGCCGTAGTTTCAGACCTTTCAAAGAGCGAAAAAAGGGGATGCGGAACGGAGTTTAATCGCTGTAAATTTGCAATCATGAATCCCGAACTTACCTTCACGGTGAATAAATATCAAACGGCTTGTGGCGTTGCCGATATTATGGCACACACTATGGAAAGATATTTCACTCTTTTTGAGCCGACTGACCTTACGGATAGAATTGCAGAAAGCGTGTTAAAGTCAGTTATCCAAGCGGGCAGAATTGCAATAGACAACCCCACCGATTACCAAGCAAGAGCAAACATTATGTGGGCATCAAGCTTATCGCACAACGGGCTTACTGCTTGCGGAAGAGAAAATTATTTGGCAGTTCACCAAATTGAGCACGCTATTAGCGGTGAATACGACCACGTTGCACACGGTGCAGGCTTAGCCGTTTTATTCCCCGCGTGGGCTAAATACGTTTATAAATATAAGCCCGAAAGGTTTGCGCAATTTGCTCGTAGGGTTTGGGACGTGGTTGAAAAAGACGATATTAAGGCTTCCGAGCTCGGCATACAAAAAATGGCAGATTATTTTAAGGAAATCGGCTTGCAAACAAAAATAAGCGATTTCAATATTCCAAAGGAAAGTCTTCAAGGTCTTGCAGAGCTTTGCTTTAACACCAAAAATAGACCTGTTAAGTCTTATATACCTTTAGGGGTAAAAGAAATTAAAGAAATTTTAGAACTTTGTTATTAACCAGTATAATTACAAAGTGAGATAAAAATAAAAATTCAACTTATAAAAAGGAGATAAAAATGGATTACAAAAAATTGCAAAACGGCAGTGATATTCGTGGCGTTGCGTTAGAAGGAATAGAAGGACAAAACGTTAACCTTACCGAAAAAGTTTGCAAGGACATTGGTCGTGGTTTCGCGCTTTGGTTGATTGGCAAAAAGGGTAAAACCGATCTTAAGGTTGCAGTGGGCAGAGACTCTCGTTTGTCAGGACCTAATCTTTGCGATTGGATTTGTTCAAGCATGGTTGAACAAGGGCTTAACGTGGTTGACTTTGGCATGGCTTCAACTCCCGCTATGTTTATGTCTACCGTTACCGATGGATATAAATTTGACGGTTCGGTTATGATAACGGCAAGCCACTTGCCATTTAACCGCAACGGCTTTAAGTTCTTTATTAGCGACGGTGGTCTTGAAAAACAAGATATTAAGGCTATATTAGAATACGCAGAAAGCGACGAAACTACGGGTTTAGCAAAAGGCACACTCGTTTCAGGTGAATTTATGGATACTTATTCAAAAATTCTCGCTGACAAAATTAGAGCGGCAACGGGCGAAGACCAACCCTTAAAAGGCTTCAAAATCGTTGTTGATGCCGGCAACGGTGCAGGTGGATTTTACGCTAACAAGGTGCTTGAACCCTTGGGGGCAGACACCGAAGGTAGTCGCTATCTTGATCCTGACGGAAGCTTCCCCAACCACATTCCTAATCCTGAAAATAAAGAAGCAATGGAAAGTATAACTCAAGCCGTTAAACAAACGGGTGCAGACTTAGGTATTATTTTTGATACGGACGTTGACCGTGCAGGTGCAGTTTTATCTGACGGCAGTGAATTAAACCGCAACCGCATTATTGCAATGCTCTCTGCAATTCTTCTCCGCGAACACCCCGGCACGACCATAGTAACCGACTCTATAACTTCAACAGGCTTAAAGGCGTTTATTGAAGAAAAGGGCGGGGTACACCATCGCTTTAAAAGGGGATATAGAAACGTTATCAACGAATCTATCCGCTTAAATAATGCTGGGCAAGATAGTCAACTTGCAATCGAAACTTCGGGGCATGGCGCGTTTAAGGAAAACTATTTCCTTGATGACGGTGCGTATATCGTAACCAAGCTTTTAATCGAACTTGCTCGCGGAAAGAAAGAAGGCTATACTTTAGCGTCGCTTATCGAAAGCCTTGCTGAGCCCAAGGAAAGCGTAGAATTTAGAATGAACATTGCGCTTGAAGATTTCAAAGAATACGGAATGAGCGTTATTTCAAAGCTTGAAGAATATGCAAAAACCAAAGCAGGCTGGAGTTTAGTTCCCAACAACTACGAAGGCGTTAGAGTTAACCTTGACGAGAGCCACGGTAATGGCTGGTTCTTGCTTAGATTGTCACTCCACGACCCACTTCTTCCTTTAAACATTGAAAGCAACCAAGTTGGCGGAGCAAAAATCATCGCAAAAGAACTTTTAGAGTTTATCGGCACGTTCGATAAGTTAGACTACGCATCACTTAAAAATTACGTTTAATAAAAAGGCGCGAAACCGCGCCTTTTCCTTTTTAAAAAAATATGCCGTATAGCATAGAAATTTTAAAGACTTGTTGACATATCAACAAGCGTATGATATAATTAACTTAGCGGTAATAAATAATGCTTACTTATTAACTGGCGAAAAGAGGTGTAGAGATGCAAGAAGGGTTCAAATCGTTTACGGTAATGGTAAGGAAAATAAACAGGAATATAAAAAGGTTAAAAACCGATCTTATGGCAGAGTTTAATCTTAAATGTCCGCACGTTTCCAGTTTTTATTATCTTTACACAGATGGTCCGCTTACGGCAAAAGAGCTTTGCGAAGTTTGCCAAGAAGATAAAGGTGCGCTTTCACGCTCTATCGACTATCTTGAAAAGGAAGGCTTTATCGTAAACCTTGACAAGAAAAAGAAATACAAAAGCCCTTTGAGTCTTACCGAAAAAGGAAAAATTATAGGCAAGCATCTCGCTGAAAAGATAGACGAAATGTTTATAGAAGCGAGCGATAGTTTGACTACAGAAGAACGAACGGTGTTATTTAGCAGTTTGGCAGTAGTGTGTGACAATTTGGAAAAAATAGCATCGAGCGAAAAAGTTTGATTTCAGGGAGAATAAAATGAAGACTTTAATTTCAACCGACACTTCGTGTTTGGTAAATTACGAATCACTTAAAAAATACGACATAAGCACTTTTGCATTGAACGTTATAGTAGACGGGCAAGAGTATTTAGATGGAATAACCATAGACCAAGACACGTTGAAGGACGCAATGCGTTCGGGCAAGGATATAAAAACCAGCACTCCACCGCTTGGCGAAATAATTGAATATTTTGAAAATCTTTTTGCAAAAGGATATGAAAGAATTATCCATTTTACCATATCCAGCAAGCTTTCTTCAATGTATGAATTGTTCGATAACGTTGCAAAGCAACATTTTGAAGGCAAGCTCTTTATCGTTGACGCATACGGATTATCTTCGATAATGTTATCGCAAGTTTTGCTTGCTTATGAAATGGCGAAGGAAGATTTACCTACTGAAGAAATTTTATCAAAGCTTGAAGAAAGAAGAAACGACTATGCAGTTGTGTTTATTCCCGAAAATCTAACCGCACTTAAGAACGGTGGAAGAATTTCACCTGCGGTGGCTTTAATTGGCAACGTTTTGGGTATTAAACCCATAATCGAGTTAACCGACGGCGCGCTTGAAAAGCAAGGAACTACTAAACACGTTAGAAGGACTTTTGCAGAAAGCATAATCGCGTTTAAGGAAAAATACCCAGCTGACGAATACGATTACACGCTTGTTAATTTCGATGGAAAAATGGAAACTGTTGAATACATAACCGCAAATATGGAAGAAAAACTTGGCAAAGACGCTTATATTTTAGGAATCGTTCCCATCAACGTTTGCGCACATTGTGGGCCGGGAACTATCGGTCTTGTGGTTTCAAGAAAAATTAACGGAAAGTCGATTAAACAATTTCTTTAATCGATAGGAGAAAAGATGAGTATAGTTATAAAAGAAGTCTTGACAAAAAAAGACTTAAAAAAATGGGTAGATTTCCCAAACAAAATGTATAAAAAGGTGGATAACTACGTTCCGTTTTTGTTTCCGGACGAAATGGCAACCTTTACAAAAGGCAAAAACCCCGCTTACGATTTTTGCGAAACGAGATTGTTTTTAGCTTATCGCGACGGGAAAATTGTTGGCAGAATTGGTGGCCTTATCAATCACGCCGCTAACAAAAAATGGAATGAAAACAAAATCAGATTTACCCGTTTTGATTTTATAGACGACTTTGAAGTTTCTTCCGCACTCTTCAATAAAGTTGTTGAATGGGGCAAGGAAAAAGGATATACTGGCATAATGGGTCCGATAGGCTTTACAGATATGGACCACGAAGGCATGCTTGTTGAAGGTTTTGACGAAATGAATATGTCAATCACTTTCTATAATTATCCTTACTACATAACCCACATGGAAAAGCTCGGATTGGTTAAGGACGTTGACTGGGTTGAATATCAAATAACCGTTGGCAACCAACAAGACGAAAAGTTTAAAAAGCTTTCAGACTATCTTATGAAAAGAAACGGTTTTGAGCTCGTTGAATATAAAGATAGAAAGGTTCTTGAAAAAGATGCCTACGAAGCGTTTAAGGTAATCGACGTTGCATTTTCAGTGCTTCACGGCTCAGTTCCGCTAACGGACGCGGTTATTAAGGGCGTGCTTAAAGATTACATACCAATCGTTAACTTAAAATATATTTGCTCTATTAAAAAAGATGGAAAGATAGCAGGGTTTGCGGTATTAGTTCCGTCAATCGCAAAGGCACTCAAGAAATCGAACGGCAGAATGTTCCCATTCGGAATGTTCCGTTTGCTCAAAGCGTTAAAGGGCAAAAACGACACTCTTGAAATGTATTTCGTGGCAGTTTTACCCGAATATCAAAGCAAGGGGTTGCCTGCAATAATGATGCACCAATTAACCAGAATGTGCGTTGAAAACAATGTTAGAATTTGCGAAACTGGACCTGAATTAGAACATAATGAAGCAGTTAGAAGCTTTTGGAAGAACTTTGATGCAAGGCAACATAAACGTCGCCGTTGCTGGAAAGCAGACATTTAAGTGTTTATAAACTTCGCAATAGTTCGTCAAGCATCGTGCTCACTTGGTTGTGTACGCAAAAGCACACGCCCGACGTTCGCCCTTGCTTTCCTGCTCTTGCTCGTTTCTAACCACTTATTTAAGCGTTTATAAACGTCGTTATCCTGCGTTTACTGCTTAGCGTTTTGACTTCGATGACCAGCAAGGTCAATCTCACCCCAAACGCTTCGCGAGCCTTG
>JAZTZE010000044.1:0-10292 GCA_045637285.1 Christensenellaceae bacterium
TTACCGAGTCCCTACAAGGGATTTTTTCGGGAAGGCTGTCCTTTTTAAGAGTCAGGCGTGGCGTAATGCCACGCCTTTTCTCGTGCTATTTAATTTTCTTCATCTAATAAATCACCAAAATCGGGTAAATCTATTGCTCCAACTAAATTGTAGATGATTTCTACGGTATGAGTATAATGTCCGTCAACTTTTTGCTTTTCATAGATATAAACCTTGTCTATGTAAGCGCGTAAGATTTCAGGTGTTAGTTCGTCAAAATCACTATACTTTTTAACGATAGCCATAAACCTTTGTATGTTATCATACGTGGTTTTGGCTTTTTCTATTTCCGCCTTTATGCGACTTAACTTTTCATTTAAGGCTTTTTGTTCGGCTTCGTAGTTATCGCTCATTTTCATATAGCGTTCTTCAGATAATTTTCCTGCAACCTTATCTTCATAAAGACTTTGAATTATCTTATCAAGTTCGGTTATACGATTTTCCGCTTCTTCTTTTTCTTCGATAGCAGAAGTCATTTCCCGTTTAGTCCTTATGTCAGTACAACGTTTAAGAATATTGAAAAACTCGTCCCTATATTTCTTCGCAAACCTAATCGTATATTGTATATCGTTTTGTATTAAAGCAAAAGCGGCGTGCGCCGTTATTTGGTGCGACGTACAATACTTCTTCTTTTTCTTACGGTAGGTTGAGCAATTAAAATACTCTTTTTGATTCATAGTTGTACAACGACAAAGATACATCTTTTGATTACAGTCAGCGCAATAGAGCAATCCCGATAGCATATGTGGTGTACCCATATCGGTTAAGCTCCTTCGTCCTGCACGGACTTGTTGAACAATATCAAACGTTTCTTGGTCTATTATTGCCTCTTGAGTATTTTTCACAATAACCCAATTTTCTCTTGGATTATTGTAAGATTTTTTAGACTTATACGATTTCTTATAAGTCTTAAAGTTGACTGTATGCCCAAGATATTCTTCGTTTTCAAGAATACCCACGACGGTAGAATAATCCCAAACTTCCGCATCTTGCTTTATTTTTACAGAGCAAGGCAATTTCTTCCTGTGCAAGTAAAGCGATGGCGTTTCTATTCCACGTTCGGTTAAAATTCTTGCGATTTGCGAAGGTCCATAACCTTTAACACAAAGATTAAAGATTTCTTTTACGATTAAAGCACCTTCTTCGTCAACAATCCATTTATCCTTATCTTCGGGGTCTTTCATATATCCCAAGGGTGGAATCGTAGTAAGATGTTTGCCCGAATTGCCTTTGGCTTTCACAACGGCTTTAATCTTACGGCTACAATCTTTTGCGTACATTTCGTTTAGAATGTTCTTAAACGGGATAATATCGTCATCGGGGTTAGTTTCCGTATCCATTTGGTCGAAGATTGCTATAAACCTTACGTCCGCATCGGGGAAATAATACTTGGTGTAATATCCTACGAGAATATGGTCACGCCCAAATCTTGACATATCTTTTACGATTACAGTAGAGATTTCGCCGTTTTCTACGTCATTTAATAATCTCTTAAACGCAGGGCGCTCAAAATTACTACCACTAAAACCGTCGTCTATGTAAAAACGGATATTTCTAAACTTATTCTCCTTCGCATAGTCCGAAAGCAATAACTTTTGGTTTTTAATACTGTTGCTATCTCCCTCAAGGTCGTCGTCTGAACTTAAACGACAATAAAGGGCTGTGTACTGTTGTTCTAAATGTTTTATTTTTCTATTCGATTGCAAATTCATTGTTTATTACCTCCCGAATTGCAACCTTCAAGCGATTCTGTTGTTATAGATAAATCGTCCGTCAAACTTTCCGCTTGACTTTCAATCAATCTCTTGGTTATATCAAACGCCGTTGATTTGGCGTTAGGTTTCTCACGGGATATTATCGTGTAAATAGTTTTGCCGATTTTTACTTGTCGGCTTCTAACCAAATTCCCGTTTTCGTCGTCGTAGTAATGTACAATTTTATCTACGACAGGTTCTACTGTTTTCTTAATTTTCTTACTTATAATAATCCTCCTTATATGAAAGTCGAGTTGCCTTTCGGTTATTGATACTCGCTTATAAGGAAGAAAGGGGTTAGAGAACGTTATTTCTTTTCCGTTTCAAAAAAGTCGTCGTACCCGTCCATAATTTTGGCAAGTCCTAAATCGCTCTCGGCAACTTCATCTATAAGAGCGTTAAAACCTGCTTCTATGAGTTTTACTTTGGACATGTGATGCTTTTCAAGGAAAGCGTTTATTTCTTCCGCAAACTGTCTCGGAACACTCGTTCCCCAAACCAAACTCTTTGCTTTTCTTTCTTCCTTGTGTTTCTCTTCATACCTTTTGTCTGTTACCGCTCTCGGTTGTCTCATTGCTTGTTTCTCCTTAATATTACTTTTCAATATTGTATCGTATTAACACGGAATAGTCAAGCTGTTTTGAGCAAAAATTTTAATTTTGGTAGAAGAATACAAATCGGGTTTCCCGATTGTTTAGATAGTCAAAATTGCACATATTGGCAATTCCCTTTACCTGCTTGAAAAAAGCGGTAAATTGCCATTTGGTGCGGTTTTCTTAACCTGCTTACATTTTTTCAGATTTCGCACCGCATCAAGTGTTTAAACTTAGCCTCGCAGAGCCCACGCTTTGCAGGGCAAAGTATAGTGGGCTACACTTTACAAAATATTTTAAAGTTTTGCTTCCGTTCACGGCGGGTGATAATGATGATAATTTTTCATTTTAATTTCCTCCTAATATAATTTTACCCCTCACTATTAATGGACATTTCGATGTCCTTTTGGCAGGGTATTTTTGCTCCTTTCTTAAAAAAGAGCGCAAAAAAGTCGCTGATAAAACTACCACCGACCTAAAGGGACAAAAAATCCGTACGAATCAAAACACGCTTATAGCGTTTCTACCTCGCACGGATTAAATATCCGAATATGAAGTTGTAAGAGTGTAATACCTAAAAATTTGTACCACAAAATAGACCTATCGCCAAACCCGTTTTTGAACGTTGGCGCGCCTACTTGAAACGTTGGTCAGTCATCTCAAGCCCTTCACTAATAGATAGAGAAAGGACGGCATATTGCCGCAAAAAATTGTACGGCAATAAAGCCCATAAAAGCCGATTTGTTTCCCTTTATATAAACGACTTTGGGCAAACGTAAGAAACTATCCTACAAGCGTACGAAAACGTACACTTACAAAGCCTGCCGATGCTTGCAAGCTTCAACAAGGGGCAGAAACCCCTTAATTATATATACCCACACAAAGCATAATCTAAACATATGTTCGTGTTTGTAATTCTATTTTATCATAACTTTTCTATAAAGTCAATAGTCAGGTGTACACGTTCTTGTACACCTGACTACTTTTCTGAAAGTTTTTTAATTGTTTTTGTCGAAAGTTATTGTAACCGTTGTGCCAACACCGATTTCACTTTCAATGGAAAGTTCGGCATTGTAAAGGGCGCATATATGTTTTACGATTGCAAGACCTAATCCCGTACCGCCCGTTTTTTTAGAGCGTGATTTATCTACACGATAGAATCTTTCACAAAGGCGTGGGATATTTTCTTTTTCAATACCGATTCCCGTATCGGCTACGGATAATTTCGTTTCATCTTCATTTTCGCTAATTGAAACGGTAATTTTACCGTTTTCCACGTTGTAGTGGATTGCGTTCGAGCAAAGATTCTCAACCACTTCAAAAATCTTTTTATTATCTGCTAAAACCGTTCCCGCACCTTTTACTTCCAAAGTTATATTTTTCTTCTTTAATTCAGAAGCAAGTTCCAACTCCACTTCATCCGCAACGGCTTTCACGTCAACGGAAGAGTGAACCATATCAATATCTTCGCCGTTTTCAAGTTTACTCAATTTCAACATATCCGAAATAAGCGAAGCAAGGCGTAAACTTTCCTTGTGTATTCTATCCACTTGCTTTTTAGAGCCGTCGTCAAGCGTATCTTTTGAAAGAAGTAATTCCGACAAACCTTGCATAACGGCAACGGGCGTTTTTAATTCGTGCGAAGCGTTTGCAAAGAAGTCGCTTTTTTGCTTTTGTATTGCTTTTTCTTTGGTTATATCCGTAATAATCACGATAGAATATACGTTATCGCTTTGGCTATCCACCTTGCGTATAACTACGGACAACTCTTTGCTCTTATAGGTGTATTCCGAAACGTAATTCTCGCCAAGATGACGGGCAATTTTCTCACAAAGGGGCAAATCGTCAATCAAATAGATGAAATCTTTACCCGTAACGTTTTCGGTAGAATCGAAAATAGTAGAAATGCTCTTGTTTACGAAGATAATTTTCTTTTGTTCGTCAATAGCGACGATACCTTGCGATACGTTTTCAAGCACCGTATTTAGTTTATTATGTTCTTCTTGAACCCTTTGGATATGAATAGCGGTATTTGCGTTAAGTTCATTAATTTGATTAAGAACACAGTAGAGTTCAGGCTCGCCCGAATCCGTTTTGATTGGCTTATAGTTGCCTGCATTTAAACTACGCAAACTGTCGCCAACTTCGGTGATTTTGCTTGATATTTTATTAGATAATACGTTGGAAATGACGATAGAAACAATCAAACAAACAACCAAAACGACAATCAAAATAGGAAGCGCAACACCCAAATATCCGTTGATTTGGCTGCTTTTTATGGCTAAACGCAGTATAATTTCCGTACCGTCCGAAAGTTCCGTTTTCAAAGCGTAATACGTCATATTGCAACCGAACGTTTCGGAATATCTTTCTACCGTTTCGGGTTTTCCGTTTAATGCGTTTTTAACTTCTTCACGGTCAATATGGTTTTCAAGCGGGGATTTCGTGTCGCTCTCAAAAAGCACGTTTCCGTCTAAATCCATAATGGTTACACGGAAAGCATCATCATTTGAATATCTTGCAAACCCCGAAAAATCTTCTTCCGTTTGAACGAGTGAGCAAGCAAGTTCCGTTTCTTCGGCAAGCCTTTCTTTCATCATTGCTTTTGCGTTGACGTTTACGGCAACGATACCGAAAACAAACATTACAAGTACGGAAATAAAGGTAAGCGAAAGAATTTGTAATAAAGTTTTCTTTTTCATTTACTTATTTTCAAACCTATATCCGATACCACGAACGGTAACGATACAGTCTTTCCCTCCCGCTTGCTTTATTTTTTCTCTTAACGCTGCTATGTGCATATCGAGCGTTCTCGTTTCGCCCATAAAATCGTCGCCCCAAACTTCACGGAATAATTCTTCACGCTCTACGGTTACGCCTGCTTTTCCAATAAGGATTTTCAAAAGTTTGAATTCTTTAATGGTAAGACCTAAATCTTTATCGTTATAAAACGCTTTATAAACGTTGTTATCGATTGAGAAACCATCAGCGCTTGTTATGTAAAGTTTTGCACGGCGCAAGTTGGTTTTTACGCGTGCCAAAAGTTCAAGCACCGAAAATGGCTTTGCCATATAATCGTCCGCGCCTTTATTCAAGCCTTTTACAAAACTGATTTCGTCAGACTTTGCACTTACACAAATTACGGGGATTTTCTCATCAACTTCACGAATTTTTGTTAAAATCGTAAACCCGTCCATAATCGGCAACATTATGTCAAGAATTACAAGGTCGGGCTTTTTAGTATTGAACACGTCAAAAAAATCTTTACCGTTTTCAAAGATTTTCGTTTCATAACTTTCTTCAAAAGAGCCTTCGTAAACCTCTTGCATTCCTTCGTCGTCTTCTACGATATAAATAAGTTCTTTCATTAGAATTTTTGGTGTACTCCCGTTTCATTATATTTTGTCCACTCGGCAACATTTACCGCGTGGTCGCCTATACGTTCCAAATACTTTGCAACCATCATAAGTTCAATGGCTTGGTCGCCGTTGTTTCCGTCTTTTTTAATGAGTTCAATCAAGTCGTTTTTTACGGCTAAAAACATTTCGTCCATTTCGTCGTCAAGTTTAATAACTTCATCCGCTAAACTTTCATTGTTATTTATAAACGAATTTACGCTTTCTCTAACCATTTTTACGGCAAGATTTCCCATTGCGGTAATGTGTGTAAGTTTTTTAATATACTTTTCGCCCGGCATAGTGCAAACCAAATCGCCTATATCGCTTGCTTGGTCGCCAAAGCGTTCGATATCCGTTATCATTTTAAGAGCAGTGGAAACTTCTCTAAAATCCTTTGCAACGGGTTGTTGCTTCAAAAGTATTCGCATACAGCGTTTTTCGATATCCATTTCATATTCGTCAACACGCTTATCCATTTGACCGATACTTTTTCCAAGTTCTCTATCACGGTTAACGAGCGCAGTAATCGCATTTTCAATCATTTGCTCGGTTAAGCGGCACATTTCCACAAGTTCCGTCTTCAAAGCGGCAAGTTCTTCTTCAAATATTTTTCTAATTGACATTGTCTTTACTCCTTAATTATAGCGTTTTTTTACAAAAAAATCAATACTATGACGGGTATCAACCGAATCTGCCCGTAATATAACGTTCAGTGCGTTCATCTTTGGGCGATGTAAATATATCGTCGGTGTTGCCAAACTCCACGAGTTCGCCAAGCAAGAAGAACGCCGTTTTATCTGCAATACGGGTTGCTTGTTGCATATTGTGGGTAACGATAACTATGGTAATTTCCTTTTTCAATTCTTCCATAAGTTCTTCAATTTTACCCGTAGAAATAGGGTCGAGAGCGCTCGTCGGCTCATCCATAAGTAAAATTTTGGGATTTGCAGCCAAAGAACGTGCGATACAAAGTCTTTGTTGTTGACCGCCCGAAAGCCCTAATGCCGATTTGTTAAGACGGTCTTTGAGTTCATCCCACATTGCTGCTTGTCGTAAAGATTTTTCCACAATTTCATCAAGTTCAGAGTGTTTTGTAATACCAAACGTTCTCGGACCGTATGCGATATTATCATATACGCTCATCGGGAACGGGTTGGGCTTTTGGAATACCATACCAACGTTCTTGCGAAGTTCGTTTACGTCGATTTTGCCGTAAATATCCGTTTCGCCAACGTAAAATTCACCTTCTATTTTACAACCGTCCACCAAGTCGTTCATACGATTAAAACATTTTAAGAAAGTAGATTTACCACAACCCGATGGACCGATAAATGCCGTTACTTGCTTTTCAGGAATTTCTACGCTTATATTTTTAAGGGCTTGAAAATCCCCATACCAAAGGTTGGCATTTTTCACGGAAATATTTTGCCCGTATTCGTTTATTTCTTTTATCTTCTTCATTATTTATCTCCTTGTAATTTCTTGTTGAGTTTCCCTGCGATAAGTTCCGCTAAAAGGTTTAACCCAAGCACGAGTATAATCAAAACGAGTGCCGTAGCATATGCTTCATTTACGTACCAACCTTCGCCCGAAAGTCGATAGAGTGCAACCGCAAGTGTTGCGTTACTGTCTAAATAACCCGTAGGCGTTGCAGATATTACCGAGCCCATTGTGTAAATAAACGGTGCGGATTCCGCAATTACTCTACCCATACTCAAAATGATTGCACTCATTATTCCGGGAAGAGCCGACGGCAACACAATTTTGAAAATAGTACGCATTTTTCCTGCGCCAAGAGCAAGACTTCCTTCTCGCAAACTATCTTGTACCGATTTCAAACTTTCTTCGGTGGAACGAACAATCGTTGGTAGCAACATTATACTTATTGTTAGCGTACCTGCCAAAATAGAGCTTGTGCCGCCAATCAATGCAACGAACGTTATCATACCGAAAAGTCCGTAAACGATAGACGGAACGCCGTTCAGTAGGTCGATTGCTCCACGAATTATTTTGATAAAGAAGTTATTTTTCTTTGCGTATTCGTTCAAAAATATTGCCGTGCAAAGCCCGATAGGAACGGATATAAGCAAACTCAATGCAACCGTCATAAGCGTTGTAATAATGGAAGGTAAAATCGTTATTTGTTCGCTATCAAATTCATATTTACCAAATAGCAAGTGCGGATTAGTAAATAAATGTGGCGCGCCTTTTACAAATATAAATCCAATTACAAGTAAAAGTATTGTTCCTGCAAAAACTCCTGCGCTAATTGCCGCCCCCGCGCCGATATTTGCCGTTTTAATTTTGTACTTAAAACCTGCAATTTTGTCTTTGCATTTCGTCCAAAAGGTAGTTTTCTTCGTTTTTTCGTTTCTCTTAAAAATTTTAGAGAACAAGCCTTTTCCTTCAACTGCGCCTTTGATTGCTTTTTTCGAGATAGCCCCGAACACAAGGTTTACAATAAGTACAAACACAAGAAGTATTACACCCGTAGCAACAAGCGCGCCTTGTTGTACTTCGCCTGCATAACCCATTTCCATAACGATATTTGCGGTTAAAACACGGAAACTATTGAAAAGCGAATCGGGATAAGCAACCGAATTTCCTGCAACCATTACGACTGCCATCGTTTCGCCAAGCGCGCGTCCGATACCGAGAACGAGCGAAGCGGTTACACCTGATTTTGCCGCTTTTGTTACCGTTCCAAAAACCGCTTGCGAGTGCGTAGAGCCAAGCGCAAGCGCGCCTTCGTAATAAGAACGTGGAACTGCTTCTAAACTCGTTTTAGAAAGGGAAACGACGGTGGGCATAATCATTATACCCAAAATAAGCGACGTTGCAAGAAGTCCGCTTCCATTGTTCGGCGCAAAGTTCGCAAGCAGGGGCAATAGAAATACGATACCGAAAAAGCCGTAAACTACCGACGGAATCCCTGCGAGCAGGTTTACCATTGAAGAGAAAATCTTTTTTAATTTCTTCGGACAATAGAACGCTATAAATACTGCGGTAAAATATCCAAGCGTACCGCCGATTAAAAGCGCGCCGACTGTTGCCGCAAGCGTGCCGACAATCATTTTTAAGATACCGTAAGAGCCTGAAAGAGTTGCGTTTTCGTATTTATCTAATCTGTCGGGCGACCAATTATCCCCGAAGATAAAGTCAAATAAACCGATTTTGTTAAGGGCAGGTATGCTTTTAATCAGCATAAAAACGAAAATGGCGGCAACGGCGATTACGCATATAACCGCCGCTACCGTGAATATCGTTTGTCCTGTTTTTTCTTTGATTTTCGTGGTGTTCATATTAACCTACAATCTCGCTGAATTTCGTTACTTTTCCGCTGAATATATCGTAAAGCTGTGCAATCGTAAGGTCGTTTACGTTTTCATTAGCATTGTTTACGATAACCGCTACCGCATCAAGGCATACGTTGAAACTGTTGATACCTTCTTCTTTTACGCTTGCGGAAGAAAGACCGATTACGTTGCCGTTTTTATCGTTTTGTACTGCGGTTTTACCAACAGAAGAGCCTTGCAAGTCAAGAGTGAAAATTTCGTCAGCCGTTCTGCCGTAAAGGGTTGCATAACCGCTCATTGCTTTTTTGATAAACTTTTCCATAGAAGTAGAGCCGTTTACCGTGATTTTTCCACCTGCAGGGAGCGAAGATTTGACCGTATATTCTACAACGGGGATTGCCGTTTCGCCTTCATTTGCTCTTTTCGTTTCGTCCGCAAGATAAATGCAACCTGCTTCTTCTGCGTGCGTTTCGGATGCTTCACTCTTTAAGTAGAGTAAAAAGTCTTCCGCAATATCGGTAAGTTCTACGGTAGAACTTGTCATAATTACGAACGGTCTTTGAATCGCATAGCTACCATCTAAAACGGTTTCGGAAGAAGGCGCAACGCCGTTTACGTTTACAACCTTAATCGTGTTGTTTACCGAGCCGAGAGAAATATAGCCGATTGCGTTTTTATCGCTTGCCACCTTACTCATAACGTTACCCGTTTCTTTTTGAATGTCGGCGTTAGAAGTTGTCTTATAAACTTTCTTTCCGTCAACTTTCATTTCAAGGAAATTTCCGTTGCCGTCGGTGATAACTTTATCAAAGGCTTCACGCGTTCCACTGCCTTGTTCACGAGCAACAACAGTGATGTTTTTTTCACCGCCACAAGCGGTAAGTCCTACTGCGCCCGTAACAAGGAGCAAGCAAGAAAGTAAAATTGTTAAAAGTTTTTTCATTTGATTTTTCTCCTTTTCTTGAATTTGCACCCTTATTATACTGCGCTAAAAATTTTCTAACTATCACTTTTAAGTTTAGGCAATGTAAAGTTTATGTAAAGATGAAAAAAATCGCAAAATGCTTGCGACTTTTTGAAGAAGATATATAGTTATATAAATGAAAAAGAGCTTGGACGTTAAATCCAAGTTCTAATTTCATTTGACCGCTTGAAGTGCAATTTCCTATAAATTTTTAATGTTTCAAAAAATCCCTTATAGGGAACGCCTTT
>JAZTZE010000045.1:0-51500 GCA_045637285.1 Christensenellaceae bacterium
CATCTGTTAACGAAGCAATCTGTCAAGGTTGCGGTGCTTGTACGGTTGCTTGTCCGTCAGGTGCAATGGATCTTAAAGGATTTGCAAGCAAACAAATTATGGCGGAGGTTGACGCAATATGCAAGTAAACGAATATAAACCCAAAATCGTAGCGTTTTGTTGCAACTGGTGTTCGTATGCCGGCGCAGACCTTGCCGGAAGCAACAGATTAGGCTATCCTGCTGAAGTAAAAATTATCAGAGTTCCTTGTTCGTGCCGTGTTAACCCGATGTTTATTCTCCGCGCATTCCAACGCGGGGCAGACGGGGTTATCCTTTGTGGTTGTCATCCAGGGGATTGTCACTACACTTCAGGTAACTATTACACCAGACGTAGAATGGCACTTTTATTCTCAATGTTAGACTACTTGGGAATTGAAAGAGACAGAACCCGTGTTGAATGGGTTTCTGCAGCTGAAGGTGCAAAATTCGCCGCTACTATGAACGACTTTGCTCAAAAGGTTGCTTCACTCGGCGAAAATAAGAGGTTGGAGGATTTAAGATGCAAAAGATAACTAAAGACGCTCTTATTGAAGTTGCAAAAAAATTATTAGATAACGGCACCGTAACTAAAGTTCTCGGTTGGAAGAAAGGTGAATTTTCTTACGACGTAACTCCCGCGGTGTTCACCAACGTAGAAGATATGCAAAACAACTTCGTTTTCGACGATTTCTCTGGCGCAAACTTCTCTAAATATTTAGTTAAAGAAACGAGAAAGGACGAAGGCAAGGTTTTAGTTTTCTTAAAACCGTGCGACACCTATAGCTTTAACCAACTCTTAACCGAACATCGTTTCGATAGAGAAAAGGTTTATGCGGTTGGCGTTCCTTGCGCTGGCATGGTTGACATCAACAAGATTAAACTCGCCGTTGACGACGGTATAATCAGTGTTGATACGAGCGGAGATACCTTAAAGGTAGAAACGCTTTACGACGGCGTTAAAGAAATTGCTAAGGCAGACGTTTTACAAGAACGTTGTGCAAACTGCAAGAGCAAAAAGCACGTTGCTTACGATGAA
This sequence comes from Christensenellaceae bacterium, assembly GCA_045637285.1. Classification (GTDB taxonomy): domain Bacteria; phylum Bacillota; class Clostridia; order Christensenellales; family Borkfalkiaceae; genus UBA1259. The sequence goes on from JAZTZE010000045.1 coordinate 1,057, forward strand.
CTTATCGGTGAAGAAGGCGACGTTGTTGATAGCAACCGTTTTGATGAAGTTGCAAAGTTAGAAGCTATGAGCGCAGACGAAAGATTTGCTTTCTGGCAAAACGAATTGTCACGTTGTATCCGTTGTAACGCTTGTAGAGACGCTTGTCCTGCTTGTACTTGTGAAAAGTGCGTGTTTGGCAATCCTAACTCAGGCGTAGAAAACAAATCACCGGCAAACAGTTTTGAAGAACAGATGTTCCATATTATCCGTGCTTTCCACGTTGCAGGTCGTTGTACGGACTGCGGTGAATGTTCAAGAGTTTGTCCGCAAAACATTCCGCTCCACTTGCTCAACAGAAAGTTTATTAAGGATATCAACGAATTTTACGGTGATTATCAAGCGGGTGAAGAAGTAGGCAGTCGCGCACCGCTCGTTAACTACACAAAAGAAGACATTGAACCTACCGATGCGGTAAGAAAGGGGGATAACTAATATGCGTAAATGTAATTTAGCAAATGCAAACGCTTTGTTTAACGCAATAGCAGAAAATGCAACCCTATTCGTTCCCGTTGACCTTGAAAAGGGTAGAGTAGCGTATAGAAAATTCGCTGACGGCATGGTTGTTAGCAACGCGCTTAAAACCGACAGAAGTGCAAAGGATTTCTTCTTTCCTCAAACTGAAAACCTTATGGAATTCAAGACGGAAGGAAAAAACATTGAAGTAATTGATTCAAGAAAGGAAAGTGAAGATTTCGTTGTTTTCGGCGTTCGCGGTTGCGACGTTAAGAGCATAGAAGTTTTAGATAAAGTTTTCCTTGCTGAACCTGTTGACAGTTATTATCAAACCAAGCGTGAACACGGCGTTATAATTTCAATGGCGTGTGCTCGTCCTGAAGAAACATGTTTTTGCGGTACTTTCGGAATAGACGCATCAGCTCCCGCAGGCGATATCGTTTGCTACAAGACTGAAGACGCTTATTATTTGGACGCTAAAACGGAAAAGGGAAAGGCTTTGATGGCAAAACTCGAAGGCGTTACCGAAGAATGCGACGACAAAGCTGTTAACGAACAAAAAGAAAACATTAAAAAGATATTAAACAAGCTTCCGCTTAAAGACTTAAAGGCAGACGCTTTCGGTGCAGACAAAACTGACGAATATTTTAATAGACCCGAATGGAAAACTCTTTCAGAAAGTTGTTTGGGTTGCGGAACTTGCACGTTCGTTTGTCCTACCTGCCAATGTTACGACATAAAAGACTTTAAGACGAATAAAGGCGTTGAACGTTTCCGTTGTTGGGACTCTTGTATGTATTCGGATTTTACCAAGATGAGTGCAGGTCAACCGAGATTGTCACAAGTTGAACGTTTCCGTCAAAGATTTATGCATAAGCTCGTATATTTCCCAACCAATAACGACGGAATGTTCTCGTGTGTTGGTTGTGGTAGATGTGTTGCTAAGTGCCCAATCTCAATGAATATTGTTAAAGTTATGAAAACGTTAGGAGGAAAAGAAAATGACTAATATTAAAGAACCATTAATTCCTACCGTATGTCATATAACGGATATAAGACAAGACACGCCCGACGTTAAAACGTTCAGAGTATTAACGCTCGATGGCAAAAAGCCTTTTATCCACAAACCCGGACAATGTGCAATGCTCTCAATGCCGGGAATAGGCGAAGCGTTATTTTCAATCACGTCTTCTCCCACAAACACTGAATACGTTGAATTCTCAATCAAAAAGTGCGGTTGTGTAACCAGTTGGATTCACGCAGCGGAAGTTGGTCAACAAATTACCGTTCGCGGACCTTACGGAAACGGTTTCCCCGTAGAAACCGAATTTAAAGGGCAAGACATGCTCTTTATCGCAGGTGGTATCGGTCTTGCGCCCGTTCGTTCAGTTATTAACTACGTTCGTGATAACCGCGCAAACTACGGCAAGGTTGATATCGTTTACGGATCGAGAAGTAAAGACGATTTGGTTTTCTATCAAGAAATTATCGACGAATGGAAAAACGACCCCACCGTTAACGTTCACTTAACCATCGACCGTGAGCAAGAAGGCTGGGACGGGCACGTTGGTTTCGTTCCGTCGTATGTAAAAGAACTTGGCTTTGAACCTAACAAAACGGCAGTGCTTTGTGGTCCGCCGATAATGATTAAGTTCACCCTTCAAGGCTTAGAAGAATTAGGCTTTGACAAAAAACAAGTGTTCACCACGCTTGAATTACGCATGAAGTGCGGGATAGGTAAGTGCGGTCGTTGCAACGTCGGCAGTAAATACGTTTGTAAAGACGGTCCGGTGTTCAGATTCGACAAGTTAGACCAACTTCCCGATGAGTATTAATAAGGAGAAAAAACAAATGGAAAAGACAGTTAACGTTTATTTTTTCGGTAAAAAGTACGAAGTTCCCGAAAGCCTTACCATTATGAAGGCTATGGAATACGCAGGTTATCAATTAGTTCGCGGTTGCGGATGCAGAAACGGTTTCTGCGGTGCGTGCTCTACTATTTACCGTATCAAAGGTGACAGAGAATTACACGCGTGCTTAGCGTGCCAACAAAAAGTTGAAAACGATATGTACGTTGCAACCCTTCCTTTCTTCCCGCTCGTAAAACAAGTTTACGATATTGAAAAGGTTAAGGTTGGCGAACAAATTATGATGCAACTTTATCCCGAAATTTATGCTTGCGTTGGTTGTAACGCTTGCACTAAGGCTTGTACGCAAGGTCTTAAAGTTATGCAATACATCGCTTACGCTCAACGTGGCGACTTTGCTAACTGTGCGGAAGAATCTTTCGACTGCGTAATGTGTGGTGTTTGCTCATCACGTTGTCCCGCAGGCATTTCACACCCCCAAGTTGCTGAACTCGCAAGACGTATTTACGGCAAATATTTAGCTCCGGAATCTAAGCACCTTATTGACAGGGTTAAAGAAATTGACGAAGGCGTTTATAAAGAAATTATCGAAACTCTTATGAACAAGCCTATCGATGAACTTAAAGAACTCTATAACAATAGAGAAATCGAAAAGTAAGGGGGGACAAGCAATGTATAACTATACTCAAGAACAACTCGCTTCAATGAAAAAAGTTGAAGCTTCAAGAGAAAAAAGACTTGCATCGTTATTCACAAGAATGACTGCTGAAGAAAAGCAAACTGTATTAAAAGAAAATCACCCCGACTACATAGAAAGTGCTTACGAACTCTTAAAGGTTGGCCCAAACAAAGGTGGCAAAGTTCTTCACGAACTCGCTGAACTTTTACAAGGTAAATCAAGAGTATTAGACAAGGAAATCGACCTTTCTAAGCCTGACTATGACGTAGACGTTTTAGTTATCGGTGGCGGTGGCGCAGGTTCATCTGCTGCAATTGAAGCAGATAACGCTGGCGCAAAGGTTATGATGGTTACTAAACTTCGTATTGGCGATGCTAACACCATGATGGCTGAAGGCGGTATTCAAGCTGCTGATAAACCCAACGATAGCCCTGCAATTCACTATCTTGACGCATTTGGTGGCGGTCACTTTGCTGCTAAGCCCGAACTTTTATATAAGCTCGTTAGTGACGCTCCTGACTGTATCAAATGGCTTAACGAATTAGGCGTTATGTTTGATAAGGATGCAGACGGCACTATGATTACCACGCACGGCGGTGGTACGTCAAGAAAGCGTATGCACGCTTGTAAGGACTATTCTGGCGCAGAAATCATGAGAACGCTTCGTGACGAAGTGTTAAACCGCGGTATTCCCGTTGTTGATTTCACTGCTGCAATCGAACTTATCAAAGATACTGAAGGTAAGGCAGCGGGTGCAGTTCTTATGAACATGGAAACTAAGGACATCTTAGTTGCAAAGGCTAAAACGGTTATTATTGCAACTGGTGGCGCAGGAAGACTTCACTATCAAGGCTTCCCCACTTCTAACCACTACGGCGCAACTGCTGACGGTTTAGTTTTAGGCTATAGAGCAGGCGCAAAGCTTCTCTATGCAGACACCCTTCAATATCACCCCACTGGCGTTGCTGAACCTACTCAAATCTTCGGTGCTCTCGTTACCGAAAAAGTTCGTTCACTCGGCGCACAACTCGTTAACAAAGATGGTGAAGCTTTCGTATACTCACTTGAAACTCGTGACGTTACGGCATCTTCAATTATTAGAGAATGTAAAAAGCGTGACAACGGTATTAAGACTACCGATGGCGAAGGCGTATGGCTTGATACACCGATGATTGATATGATTGGTGGCGAAGGCACTATTGAAAAACGTATTCCCGCAATGCTTAGAATGTTCGGTAAATACGGCATTGATATTAGAAAAGACCCCATTTTAGTATATCCAACACTCCACTATCAAAACGGTGGCTTGGATATTTCAGCTGACGGCATGAGCACTACTGTTCCCAACCTTTTCGTTGCTGGCGAAGCAGTAGGGGGAATCCACGGCAGAAATAGACTTATGGGTAACTCTTTACTTGATATTATCGTATTCGGTAGAAACGCAGGTAAGAGCGTTGGTAAGATTTATAAAGATATCGAAGTTAAAGAACTCACCTTAGATCACGTTAAAGCTTTTGACGCTGAGCTTAAAGATGCTGGTATTGAAACTGAAGTTCTTTCACCAAAACTTCTTCCTAACTATACAAAGCAACAAAACATATAGACTATAATAAGGAGATAATTAGAAATGAGTTTATTTGGCGGTGTTATCGCTTTTAATGATATGATGACCATTTTGCTTGTGGTTTTCTTCGTGTTGATGGCTGGCTACGCTCTTGGTAGAATCACCATTAAGGGTGTATCTTTGGGTGATGCTGGTGTGTTTATCGTAGCATTGCTTATTGGTGCTTTATTGTTCACTGCAGATGCAACAGGCTTATCCTTTATTTGGTCAAAAAATCCAGTTGACTATTCGGGTGCGTTGACTCTTGTTGAAAGCTTTGGCTTGATTTTATTCGTAACATCAGTTGGCTTTATTGCTGGTCCAAAGTTTTTTGGAAATTTCAAAAAGAACTTTAAGTCATACGTTCTTTTGGGCGTTATTATAATTCTTTCAGGTGGCTTGGTTGCGGCTGGCTGTATTGGCCTTGGCGAAGTCGTTGGTTATGGCGGTTCAATCACGGATCAAGATGGATTTGTTGCAATGATTGTTGGTATTCTTTCAGGCGCTCTTACATCAACGCCCGCTTTCTCTGCAGCAAAAGCAACTGTTAATCCAATTTATCAACCATTAGTTTCAGTTGGTCACGGAATTGCTTATATTTTCGGTGTTGTTGGCGTTGTGTTGTTCGTTCAACTTATCCCCAAAATTACCAAAGCAAATATGGCTGAAGAAAGAGCAAAACTCGTTGCTATAGACGAAGCAGAAAAGAAACCTATTAAAGGTAAACTTTTCGAGTTTGACCATATGGGTATTGCAGCTTTCTCACTCGCGGCAATTCTTGGCTGTCTTATCGGCGCAATCAAAATTCCTTTAACAGATAAAGGTTTAAGTGGAGCATGTTTCTCTCTCACAAGCACGGGCGGTTGCTTGCTTACAAGTTTAATATTGGGTCACTTCTCACGTATTGGTAAAGTAAGCATTATGCCAAATACCAGCACTCTTAAAATATTTAGAGAATTAGGTTTGGTATTGTTCTTGGTTGGCGCAGGTATTCCTGGCGGAGCAGAATTCTTGGCTAACTTTGATGCAATGTACTTTGTATATGGCATCTTGATGACCATTATTCCAATGATAATAGGTTTTGTGTTCGCAAAATTCGTATTAAAGCTTCCACTTTTAAACAACCTTGGTTCAATTACCGGTGGTATGACATCAACTCCCGCACTAGGTACGTTGATTTCAACTGCTGAAACGGAAGACGTTGCTTCAGCATATGCTGCTACTTATCCTATTGCGCTTATAGCAGTAGTTTTGGTTTCGCAGTTCTTGATAATTTTATTTTAATTAAAAAATAAAAAAACAAAAGGCAAGCGCTTAAATAGCGCTTGCCTTTTTTGTATTTGTGGTTTGCTATATTTCAGCTGTGTTGTTCAAGCCGTCTGCAGTTGTGCCGTGCAACGTTTGTGTCTTTTTGTATAGCTAAGTATAAAAATCATGCGCGCGTATATAATAATGTTTATAAAATATTTATAGCATGTGAAAAAATATTTTTTAAATTTTGTCATAAACTCTTGACAACTTTTTAATTGTGTGTATAATATAAATTAGCAGTCAACGATAGAGAGTGCTAACACTCAGAACAAAAGAGTGCTAACAAATTAGAAAATATTTTAGAAGGAGAGATAATATGAGAAACTTTTTAACTAACAGACGTAACGATTTAGGTTTTAACTTTTTTGAAGACGCATTTGACAGTTTTTTCAGACCTGCGTTTAATTTTAGCGGTAACGCAATGAAAACTGACGTTAAAGAAACTGACAAGGGGTATGAGCTTTCGGTTGACATGCCAGGCTACGAAAAAGGGGACATTGAGTTGTCGCTCGACAATGGTTATTTAACCGTAAAGGCGCAAAGAGCGCAAAAAGAAGAAGATAAAGATGCGTTTGTAAGGCGTGAACGCACTTACTCTTGTTCAAGGACATTTTACGTTGGCAACACGGTAACTGAAGAAGATATTAAAGCAAAATACGTTAACGGCACGCTGGTTATGGACGTGCCTAAGAAAGAAAAAGAACTTCCCGTTAAAAAAACCATCCAAATAGACTAAAAGAAAACGCCCTGCACATAAGTGCGGGGCTTTTCTTTTTTAAACATAGTTAACAAATTTATAAAAAAGAGTTGACAAAACTTTTCGGGTGAATATAATATAATTTAGCACTTAAAAGGCGAGAGTGCTAAAACATAAATACGGAGACTAAAAATGAAGCAATTCAAAACCGAATCAAAAAGAATTTTGGATTTAATGATAAATTCAATTTACACAAACAAAGAAATATTCCTTCGTGAAATTATTTCAAATGCAAGCGACGCTATTGATAAGTTAAAATTTATTTCGCTCACAGACACTAACGTTAACTCTAATTTCAATATATTTATTGATATTGACGAGCAGAACAGAACGCTTACCGTAACCGATAACGGAATCGGTATGACGGATAAAGATTTGGAAAAAAATCTCGGCACGATAGCGCAATCAGGCACGCTCGCTTTCAAAAAGGAAAATGCAGATAAAGCAGAAAACGAGCTTATCGGTCAATTTGGCGTAGGATTTTATTCGGCTTTTATGGTTGCTGATAAAATCGAAGTTTACACCAAAGCATACGGCTCGGACGTTGCTTATAAGTGGACCAGTAAGGGTGCGGAAGGCTATACGATAGAGCCAACTGAAAAGCAAGAAGTTGGAACGAAAATCGTTATGACGATTAAGCTGGACGGTGAAGATTATAAATATTCCGATTTCTTGTCACAATATAAAATTTCTTCACTCGTTAAGCAATATTCAGACTATATTCGTTATCCTATTCAAATGATGATGGTGCATACTCAAGTTAAGGAAGGTAGCCCAGAAGACAAGCCTGAATATGAAGAAGTTACTGCACTTCAAACGCTTAACAGCATGGTTCCATTATGGAAAAAGCAAAAAGCACAAGTTAAAGACCAAGATTTAAATGAATTTTATAAAAACGAATTTCACGATTACACCGACCCGTTAAAGAGCGTTTACGCAAAGATTGAAGGTGCAGTTACTTACGACACGCTGTTGTTCGTTCCTGCAAAAGCACCTTACGATTATTATTCAAAGGACTTTAAAAAAGGCGTAAAATTATACTGCAACGGCGTTATGATTATGGAAAAGTGCGAAGAACTTATTCCTGATTATTTTGGATTTATCAGGGGTATAGTGGATAGCTCTGACCTTAGCCTTAACATCTCGCGTGAAATTTTGCAACAGGATAGGCAGGTTAAAGCCATTGCAACGAGTTTAGAAAAGAAAATCATTGCAGAACTCAAAAAAATGCTCGAAAACGATAGGGAAGCTTACGAAAAGCTTTTTGCTGAATTCGGTCTTTCTATCAAGTTTGGCGTTTACGCAGGCTTCGGAATGAACAAAGACAAGTTAAAAGACTTGATTATGTTCTATTCTTCAAAGAAAGAAAAACTCGTTACGCTTAACGAATACGTTAAGGAAATGCCTGCCGATCAAGAATTTATCTATTACGCGTGCGGTGATAACTATTCAAGCATAGCTTCACTTCCGCAAATAGAAAAATTAAAAGAAAAAGGCTACGAAGTTCTTTACTTTAAAGACGGGGTAGACGACTTTGTTGCAAAAATCTTAATGGATTTTGAAGGTAAAAAGTTTAAGTCGGTTTCTGAAAACGACTTTTCGGTTGACAGCGACAGTGAAAAGGAAGAACTCAATAAAAAAGCAGAGCAAAACAAAGAGCTTTTAACCGCGTTAAAAGATGCGCTTGGAGATAAAGTTAAAGAAGTAAGGCTAACTGCAAACTTTAAAAACTATCCGGTGGCACTTTGTGCAAGCGGAAACGTTTCGCTCGAAATGGAAAAGGTGTTTAAGTCAATGCCCAACGCGGACGGTGGTGTAAAAGCGGAAAAAGTGCTTGAAATAAGTTTAGAACACGGCATTTTGGATACGCTTATCAGCGTGTTTGATAGCGATAAGGAAAAGCTTAATAAATATGCAACCGTGTTGTACGAAAATGCAAGAATTTTGGCGGGATTAGATTTAGAAAACCCCACTGACTTTGTTAAGGCAATATCAGAAATTATATAAAAAAATTTAATAATTGTGTAAAAAACATCAATTTCCGAGTAAAAGTCCTATTTTGCTCGGAAATTTTTCAATAAAAATTTAAACTTTTTATGATATAATATAAAAAAACGTAAAGGAGGGAAGAATATGTTGCGCTTAAAATCCATTACAAAAAACTATAAAGTAGCAAACGGTGAAGTGCCTGCATTAAAGGGAGTTGACATTTGTTTTCGCAAAAATGAATTCGTGTCTATCCTAGGTCCTTCCGGCTGTGGTAAAACCACTATGCTCAATATCGTGGGCGGATTGGATAAATACACTTCGGGTGACCTTATAATTCAGGGCAAAAGCACAAAGGACTTTTCTGATCGTGATTGGGATACTTATCGTAACCAAAGAATTGGTTTCGTGTTTCAATCTTATAACTTAATTCCGCACCAAACTGTTTTGGGCAATGTTGAACTTGCGCTTACTATTTCAGGTGTAAGTAAAGAAGATCGCGTTAAGCGTTCTATGAGAGCTTTAGAGAGAGTTGGTCTTAAAGGGGAAGAATATAAACGCCCAAATCAACTTTCAGGCGGGCAATGTCAAAGGGTTGCCATCGCGCGTGCACTCGTTAACGAACCTGATATTTTGCTTGCAGACGAGCCTACTGGCGCGCTCGATAGCAAAACGAGCGTTCAAATTATGGAGCTCATTAAGGAAATTTCCAAAGACAAACTGGTAATAATGGTAACCCATAATGCAGAAATAGCTCAAGAATATTCAACGAGAATAGTAAGGCTTGTTGACGGTGAAGTTACAGAAGATAACAATCCGTTCAGCGAAAAAGATGAAATTGAAGAAAACAAGAAATTAACAAAACCCGTCGCAACAAAAAAGAAAAAGCAACGCCAAGCAAAAATGAGTTTTTGGACTGCGTTTAAGCTTTCGCTTCGCAATTTATTCACCAAGCGCGGAAGAACGGTTTTAACTTCGTTCGCGGGTTCAATCGGAATAATAGGTATATCACTTATACTTGCCGTATCGCAAGGTACGACTGGGTATATAAACCATGTGCAAGAAACCACGTTATCATCTTATCCGTTAACTATTGAAGAACAAACTATGGATTTAACGTCTTTAATGGAAAGCTTCATGAACGTGGGGAATGGAGACGTTACGCACGATAAAGACGCGGTGTATAAAGCCCCAATTATAGCAGAGCTTGTCAACGCTCTTGCCAAGGTTGAAACCAACGAGAACGACCTTAAGGCGTTCAAAGCTTTCATAGAAGAGCAAATGGCGGACGAAAACTCTAAGCTTTACGGCACGGTTACAGGCGTTCAATATTCATACAATATGCAGTTAAACGTTTATACTAAAAACGTTGACGGCGACATCGTTAAATCAGACACCGAAGAACTTATGATGGATATGCTTGGCAGATTTATGGTCGGCATATCGTCAAACGGTGGAGCAACTGGGGGTAATCAATCGTCGGGAACGGGTTCGTTTGATATGGGAATGTCTAATATGGGCATGTTCGGTAGCACAATGAAGAGTGGAACGTGGCAAGAATTGCTTAGTGCATCTGATGGCGGAGTGATAAACGATCTTATATATAAGCAATACGATTTAGTTCACGGCAGTTGGCCAAAAGCTTATAACGAGATAGTTTTGGTTTTAGATAAAAACAACGAACTTGATGACCTTACTTTATACGCGTTAGGGCTTATAGGGGAAGAAGAAATCGACGCTATAATTGACGCGGCGGTTGAAGGCAAGGAGCTTGAAGACAATCTTAACAACAAATGGACGTACGAAGAAGTTTGCAACAGAGAGTTCAGAACTATATTGCCTTACGATTGTTACGTTGCTGATGGTAACGGCGGGTTTGTTGACGTGAGTGAGCTTGATATCGGATTTTTATACGAAACCAAAGGGTTCAACCTGAAAGTTGCGGGCATAATCCGTGAAAATCCAGATGCCGAAACTCACATGTTAAAAGGCTCGATTTGTTATACTTATAAGCTTACCGAGTACATTATAAACCAAGCACAGCACTCAGACGTTGTTAAAGCACAGTTGCAAACTCCAGACGTGGACGTGATTACTGGAAAGCCCTTTAAGTCAACCACTGGCAAATTAAGCGAGCAAGAAAAAGCAACGGCGTTTACCGATTATGTTGGAAAGCTTTCTACAAAGCAAAAAGCTGAAAAATACGTTCAAATAATGTCGGTAATTCCGCAAGACATGCTCATGACGCAACTTGCGGGTGCAATGCAAGCTTATCCTGACAGAGCTTCGCAAGAAGGTTTGATTGCGCAAGCAATAGCAACTCAAATGGGGCTTAACGAAAATCAGATAAAGGCGTATTTACAAGAGATGTCTGACCAAGACGTTAAAAATTACGCCATGATGGTTGTTTCTGCTGGCATACAAGAAGCTTACGCAAGTCAAGTTAAGCAAGCGTATGCAGGTCAAATAGCAACTAATCCCCAAGCACTCGCAACACAATTAGACCAATTAATTGCATCGAGCGACCAAGCAACGCTTGCAAAGCATTACGACACGGTTACTGAATTTGCAACCTTATCGTACGAAGAAAATTTAGAAATGCTTGGATATTTGGATTTAGCTAAGCCGGCATCTATCAATATTTACACGTCTTCTTTTGCTAATAAGGACGTTATCATAGAAGCTATTAACGAATATAACGAAGATAAAGACGAAATAAGCCAAATTAAATATACCGATTATGTTGGAATTTTAATGTCGTCTATAACCACTATTATAGATGCAATAACTTACGTTTTAATTGCTTTCGTTTCTATCGCGCTTATCGTTTCTTCGATAATGATAGCCGTTATAACTTTAATATCCGTTCAAGAACGCACTAAAGAAATAGGCATACTTCGTGCGATTGGCGCGTCTAAACGAGACGTTTCGAGCATGTTTAACGCGGAAACGGTTATAATAGGTTTAATTTCAGGTCTAACAGGTGTGTTGTTTACTTACCTTTTATGCTTGCCTATAAATCTTATCCTTAATTTGCTTACGGGCTTAAACACGCTCAACGCAATTTTACCGCTCGGTGCGGCAGGAATACTCGTTGGTATAAGCGTTGTGCTAAACTTAATTTCTGGTTTAATCCCATCTCGCGCGGCAGCAAAGAAAGACCCCGTGGTAGCACTTAGAACAGAATAAAGGGTTAATATAACCAAATTAAAACTCCCCGCATACGTTTGCGGGGAGTTTTTGTTATCTTAAAAAAATTTTAAATTTAAGTCGTAAAACCTTGACAAATAAGCATAATAGTTGTACAATAATCTTGCGATTAGCACTTAATGCAAAAGAGTGCTAACAAAAAACAACAAGAACTGCCAAAGTCGAGGGAGAAAGAATGAAACTTTCTGACAGAAAAAAGAAAATATTGCAATACGTAGTTGATGATTATATATCGACTGCGCAACCGGTTTCCAGCAAGAGCATAACCGAAAAGTATATGCAAGATATCAGCTCGGCAACGGTAAGGAGTGAACTTGCGGGCTTAGAAGAGCTTGGCTTTTTAACGCAGTTACACACGAGTAGTGGGCGCGTTCCATCAATCGAAGCGTATAAGTTATACGTAACCGAGCTTATGGATAAAAATCAACTAAGTTTAACTGACGTTGATAAGATAAAAGATGCTTTTAAGGATAGGGCGGATAACTTAGAAACGGTTGTTCAAAACACGGTTAAGGTAATAAGTGAACTCACCGATTACACGTCTGTTGGTTTCAGTTCTCATTGTGAAAACCAAAAAATTGTTAAGATAGATATTTTTAGATATAAAACAAACCAAGCTTTGCTTCTCATCGTAACAGAAAGTACGTTGATTCGAGATAAATTCATAACCATTCCCGAAAACATGTCTGACGCGCATATTGAAGAAGCAAAAGAACTGATATCTAATTTATTCGTGGGCAAAGAACTTTGCGAAATAATCAATTTATCTGAAGCTATTAAAGAAGAATTCGCATCATACCGTGAAATTTTTGAAAGCGTTATGGGGGCTATAGAAGATTACGTTTCGGGCGAAAGAACGGACGTAATTTTAGAAGGCGAAAACAAAATTTTAAACAACCCCGAATATAGCGATTCTGAAAAGGTTAAAAATTTCTTATCGGTAGTAACGAGCAAAAACAAACTTGCCCAGTTATTAAAAGAAGAAAACGACAACATTGAGATTAACATCAAGATAGGCGGAGAAGAACAAGAAAACGTGCCCGAAGGTTGTTCACTCGTAACGGCAACTTATTCGGCAAGCGGGGTGAAAATAGGCACTTACGGCGTTATAGGGCCACTTCGCATGGATTACCAAAAGGTAATATCCGTTTTGGAAGGGGTTGGTCAAATTCTTGAAGATATGTTGAACAATAAAAAATAAAGGATATAGAAATGGACGAAAAAAAGAAAGAAAACTGCACGGAAAAGAAGGCTAACACCAAAGTTTCCGCAAAAGAAAAAGCACTTATTGCAGAGAACGAAAATCTAATACAAGAAAACGAACAATTAAAAAAGCAAGTGGAAGAATATAAAGATAAATGGGTAAGAAACGTTGCTGAGTTCGACAACTATAAAAAGCGCACGGCAACCCAATGGGCAGAAGGATATTCAGAAGGCGAAGCAAGTATAATCAAAAAAGTTCTTCCAGTAGGAGATAATTTGGACTGGGCGTTAGGGCTTGGGCTTGATGAAAAGACGACTGAAGGCATAAAAAAGATAAGAGCTAAGTTCGACGATACGTTAAGGAGTTTAGATATCGAAGAAATTAATCCCGTAGGTCAACCGTTCGATCCTAACTTCGCAGAAGCGGTTATGCAAGTTCCCGCAGAACAAGGGGAAGAGCCGGACACGGTTAAACAAGTTTTCCAAAAAGGATATAAAAAGAAAGATAAAATTATCAGATACGCTACAGTTAGCGTAATAAAATAGTATATAATCAAGGAGAATATAAATATGAAAACAATAGGTATTGACTTAGGAACAACCAACTCTTGCGTAGCGGTTATGGAAAACGGAGAACCCGTTGTTATCGCTAACGCAGAAGGTTCAAGAACTACCCCTTCGGTAGTAGCATTTCAAAAAGACGGCGAAAGACTAGTAGGTCAAGTTGCAAAACGCCAAGCAGTTTCTAACCCTGATAGAACCGTTGCTTCAATCAAAAGACACATGGGTTCTGATTATAAAGTAGATATCGACGGAAAGGGTTACACCCCCCAAGAAATTTCAGCTATGGTTTTAACCAAACTCAAAAAGGATGCTGAAAGCTACTTAGGTGGCACTGTTACCGACGCGGTAATCACCGTTCCCGCATACTTCTCTGACAGCCAACGTCAAGCAACTAAAGACGCTGGTAAAATCGCAGGCTTAAACGTACTTCGTATTATAAACGAACCTACCGCGGCAGCACTTTCTTACGGTCTTGACAAGGAAGGAAAAACTCAAAAGGTTATTATTTACGACCTTGGTGGCGGAACGTTCGACGTTTCTATTATGGAAATTGGTGACGGCGTATTTGAAGTTTTAGCTACACACGGCAACAACATGCTCGGCGGTGACGACTTCGATAAACGCGTTATGGATTATCTCGTAAGCGAATTTAAGGTTAAAGAAGGCATTGACTTATCAAACGATAAGCTTGCAATGCAAAGACTTAAAGAAGCAGCTGAAAAGGCAAAAATCGAACTTTCTGGCATGAGCAAAACCAACGTAAACCTTCCCTTTATTACGGCAGACGCAACTGGTCCTAAACACTTAGACGTTGACGTTACTAAGCAAAAATTCGATGCACTCACCGAAGATTTAGTAAAAGCAACCGTAACTCCTATGCAAAATGCAATGAAAGACGCAGGTCTTTCTTATTCAGATATCGACAAGGTTATCTTGGTAGGTGGTTCAACCAGAATTCCCGCCGTTATCGACGAAGTAAGAAAAGTTACAGGCAAAGAACCCTTCAAGGGAATTAACCCTGACGAATGCGTTGCAATTGGCGCAGCTATCCAAGGTGGTGTTCTCTCTGGCGAAGTTAAAGACGTTCTTCTTTTAGACGTAACTCCGTTGTCACTCGGTATCGAAACGCTCGGCGGTGTTTGCACTAAGCTTATCGAAAGAAACACTACTATTCCCGTTAAGAAATCACAAGTATTCTCTACTGCGGCAGATAACCAAACGGCTGTTGACATTCACATTTTACAAGGTGAAAGAGAATTTGCAAAAGACAATAAAACTCTCGGCAACTTCCAACTTTCAGGCATTGCGCCCGCACCCCGTGGCGTACCGCAAATTGAAGTTACCTTTGATATCGACGCAAACGGTATCGTTAACGTTTCTGCAAAAGACTTAGGCACTGGTAAACTCCAAAACATTACCATCACTTCGTCTTCAAACCTTTCAGACGCAGATATTGACAAGGCTGTTAACGAAGCTAAACAATACGAAGAAGAAGATAAAAAGCGTAAAGAAGTGGTTGAAAACCACAACAAGCTTGACGGACTTATCTTCACTATTGAAAAGTCAATCAAGGACCTTGGCGATAAAATCAGTGCAGAAGACAAGGCGAAACTCGAAGAAGAAGTTAAGCTTGCAAAAGAAGAACTTGCTTCTAACGACAACGATAGAATCGTTAAAGCAACTGAAAAGCTTTCTAACGAATCACAAGCAATCTTTGGCAAGATTTATCAACAAGCAAACCCCAACGGCGACATGGGTGGTGACGCTGGTCAAAGCGGAGCAGATGAATTTCATCAATAATTAAATATAAACAGCACAAACCAAAAGGCGGAAAACCGCCTTTTGGTTTGTGTGTAAATTCATTTTTTTAAGCATAACTTTATGAATAATTTATTATTTTCACTCGCTCAAGTTGGCGAAGGTATAGTTAGCGCACTTACGGGTGTTTTAGGGACAGTTGGATATTTAGTTTTAATTAACGGCATAGGCGCAGTTGCAATCGTTATAAAAATTTTAGAAACGCAAAACAAAAGGCGCAGTAGAATAATTTTTTATGCTATTTTGAGCGCGATGTGCTGGGTTGCGTATTTTATTCTTTATGGAGATTTTACGAGCGCACTCGCAAACTTTATAGGGTTTACACAGCTTACGGTGTTTTTTCAACGCGGAAAATACAAGTGGGCAGACAGTAAGTTTTGGTTGGCGTTTTTCTTAATTATCCAATTAAGCATAAGCATTTTTACTTGGAAGGACCTTTTCTCCTTTTTCCCAGTATTCGGTGGATTAATCAGCACTGTTGCGTATTTTGTTATGGACGAAAAAGCATATCGTTACTTATTTTTAACGGTTATTCTTTTATGGATCGGAAACGGAATAGCAAGGGGATACGTCATAGCGTTAATTCACGATATATTTGCAGCCGTTTCCATATCAATAGCAATTATTCGCTACAATATTTTGGGTAAAGACAAGAAAAGCAAGCAAGAACAAGTTCAAACAGAAGAGCAAAAAGAGTGCGCATAAAAACTAAACGACATTTGATTTTAAGGTAATTTATGGCAAAAAAAGATTATTACGAAATTTTGGGCGTATCTAAAAACGCAACGCCCGATGAGATAAAAAAAGCGTATAGGTCGCAGGTGAAAAAATATCACCCCGACTTGCACCCCGGCGATGACGCTGCTGCGGAGAAGTTCAAAGAGCTTAACGAAGCGCACGAAGTTTTATCCGATGAAAAAAAGAGAAAGAATTACGACACGTTCGGTGACCCAAACGGCGGAATGGGCGGTTTTGGCGGCGGTGGCGCAGGCGGTTTTGGTGGCTTTGGTGATTTTGGCGATATTTTCGGTGACATTTTCGGTGGCTTTGGCGGTTCGAGAGCGCGCCGACAAACCAAAGTTAAAGGCGACGATATAACCGTTGAACTATCGCTAAGCTTTTTAGATGCAGCGAAAGGCTGTAAGAGAGAAGTGGTATACCATAGAAACGAGCCGTGTTCAAGCTGTAAAGGCACGGGTGCAAAATCGGGCACTGCTTATAAAACTTGCGAAAAGTGTGGCGGTACAGGTCAAATTCAATACACGGCAGGCAACGGTTTTTTCCGTTCAGTTCAAGTTCGCGCTTGTGACGAGTGTAGGGGAACGGGAAAGAAAATAATCGAGCCGTGTAAAGAATGTAACGGCAAAGGCTATAATAGAAGCACCACTAAGGTAGTTTTGGATATTCCCGCAGGCGCAGATACGGGCAGTTATATAAGAAAGGCGGGCTTTGGTCAAGCAAGTGAAAACGGCGGGCCTGCAGGCGATCTTATCGTGGTAATGAAGGTCGAGCCGAGCAAGATTTTCAAAAGAAAGAACTTTGACCTTTACGTTTTAGTTCCTATCAGTTTTAAGACCGCGGCACTCGGTGGCAAGGTGAAAGTTCCACTTATTGACGACACGTTAGAATACACAATACCTGAAGGCACTCAGAGTGGGAAGGTGTTCTTCGTTCGTGGGAAAGGCATAAAAACTTCTCGTGGCACGGGCGATCTTTACATCGAAGTAGTTGTGGAAGTTCCCACAAAAATTTCTCGCGAACAGAAAAAGCTTTTGGAAAGCTTAGAGCAAGCAACCGACATTAAGCAATGTCCGCAAATGAGACAGTATAGCGATAACGTTCAGGCTATGTATGGCAAAGAACCTTACGGCAAATAAAATAAAAGGAGATTGATTTTTATCAAGCTCCTTTTTTAATTGACTTTTTGTGTATAAATAGTTTAAAATTAAATTACTATGAATAATTTTGTTGAACTTACAATTTCAACCACGCATATCGGCGGGGAAATAATCAGTGACCTTTTATGGGAATATAGCGACTCTGGCGTAGTTATTAACGACGTGGAAGACGTTATCGCTTTGGCGCGTGACGGCAGGGCGTGGGACTATGCGGATGAAAGCATATTTAAGGCAGATAAAACCGTTTTGGTTAAAGCATATTTTCCAATAGACACGGCAAAAGAAACTATCAGTCAAATAGAACGCAGATTAAGCGGTGTTAAAGAAAACAGTCCGCTTGATTTAGGCACGCTTGAAACGGTTAAGCGTGAAATTGACGGTGACCTTTGGCGCGAACAGTGGAAAGAACACTTCAAGCCCATTCATTTAGGTAAAATCGTGATAGTGCCCGAATGGATAGACTATATAGCGCAAGGCGATGAAATTAAAGTTTTGCTCGATTCAAACATGGCGTTCGGCACGGGCGAACACGAAACTACGTCTATGTGCGTGGAGTTTTTGGATAAATACGTTAAACAAAGCGACGTTGTGTTAGACGTTGGATGCGGTAGCGGGATACTCGGTATTACGGCAAGTAAGCTTGGCGCAAAAGAAGTTATAATGACCGATATAGACGAATGCGCAGTGGTTGCAACCGAGCACAATATGTTGCTTAACGGTGTTAAGAACGGCAAAGTTCTTCTTAAAAACTTGCTTGACGACAACACCATTAAAGGCGACGTTATAGCATGCAATATTATGGCAGAAGTTCTTATTGCGTTTGCACCGTATATTGGCGCAAACTTAAAAGATAACGGCGTTATAATACTCAGCGGAATTTTAGTTGAAAGATTAGATGCGGTAAAGCAAGCGTATTTAGATGCGGGCTTTATTTTCGTTGAACAAAAAATAAAAGGCGAGTGGAGTGCACTCGTAGTAAAGGCGGGAAATAATTAGTGAAAGCGGTTGTGTTTACTCTCGGTTGCAAAGTTAACGAGTGCGAGAGTGACAGTTTAATAGCAGGGCTTATCGAGCGTGGCTATGAAGTCAGTGACAAGCTTACGCATGCTGATTTATACATAGTTAACACCTGCGCAGTTACGTTAGAAGCCGAAAAAAAGTCGCGCCAAACGTCAGCGAGAATAAAGGCTATTAATCCCAATGCCAAAATTATTTTCACGGGCTGTGCTTGCCAAAAAAACCCTTCGCGTTTTTCAGAAAAAAGCCAAGATTATCTTGTTACGGGCACTTTCAATAAAGGTGCGATTTTAGATATGATAGGCGAGAGCGGGCAAAAGTTAAGTCAAGAGCAAAAAGAGTTTGAAGACTTAATCTTTCCCAAAAGCTTAAGAACGCGTGCTTATGTAAAAGTGCAAGACGGGTGCAATAATTTTTGTTCTTATTGCATAATCCCATATCTTCGCGGAAGAAGTAGGTCAAGAAACCCAAAAAGTATTTTAGAAGAAATAAATTCACTTTGCGCGAACGAAATTGTCTTGAACGGCATAAACCTTTCAGCATACGATTATGACGGGGTAGACCTTGCTGGGCTTATAAAAGAACTAAGTGGAGTTAATTGCCGTATAAGGCTGGGGTCGCTTGAAGTGGGGGTTATAACTGGCGAGTTTTTAACCGCGCTAAAAGGCTTAAAAAACTTTGCTCCGCATTTCCATTTGTCGTTACAATCAGGCTCTAATAACGTTCTTAAAAAAATGAACCGTCATTACACGGCGGAACAATATTTAGAAAAAGTGGAGTTGATAAGAAAGCACTTCCCCAACGCGGGCATAACCACCGATATTATCGTGGGCTTTCCAACTGAAACCGAGCAGGATTTTTTAGATACGCTTACATTGGTGGATAAGGTTAAGTTCTCTGATATACACGCCTTTCCGTTCAGCCCAAGAAGTGGAACGGTGGCTTATAAAATGAAAGACTTACCTAAAGAAATAAAAAAACAACGCTTAAACGAGTTGCTTAAGGAAAAAGAGCGATTAAAGTTGGACTTTGCCAAATCACAAGTGGGCAAAACGCTCGAATTTTTGTTTGAAGAATTAAAAGACGGTTATGCCGTGGGCTATTCGGAAAATTATTTAAGGCTTTATGTAAAGGGCTATTCGGGCGAAAAGAAAATTGCAAAAGTTAAGGTGGTTGCGCCCTTTAACGATGGCGCACTTGCCGAGATTATATAAGGAGAATATCATGGAAAATTGTTTGTTTTGTAAAATTATTGCAGGGGAAATTCCTGCGACAAAAATGTATGAAGATGAAAACATGCTCATATTTAAGGATATCGACCCCAAGGCAAAAAATCACTATCTCTGCGTGCCCAAAAGCCATTTTAAGTTATTGGCGGATATGACAAGTGAACAAGCAGAAATGCTTAAAAAATGCTTTGAAAAAATCCCCACGCTTTCTAAGGAATTGGGCTTGGAAAACGGTTATCGTTTAGTTATTAACCAAGGCGACGATGCAGGTCAAACCGTGTTCCACTTGCACATACATATCTTATCTGGGCAAAAAATGGGTTGGACACCCGCTTAAGTGTTTATAAACTTCGCAATACTGCGTTAACACCGCTCGGCAATATGCGTGCTATTGCCTTCGGGTGTTGCCTTATCTTGCTCTTTTCTATTCACTTAAAGCATACGAGTCAGTCTGGGTGGAGCGTCACGCTCCTTTCTAACCACTTAAGCCTATGATAGTTAGCTTGGATGAAAATTGCGCATATAACACAAAAACAAAAAGCCCACACCGAAAGGTGTGGGCTTAAATTTTATCAAATTAGTAATTGATAACTCTTAATTGGAAATAAGCTTTGGGGTGGTCACAAACGGGGCACTTTTCGGGTGCTTCTGCACTGTCAACGATATGACCGCAGTTACGGCAAATCCAAACAACTTTTTCGTTCTTTTTAAATACAGAGCCTTCTTCTACGTTTTTGAGAAGTGCACGATATCTTTCTTCGTGTTCCTTTTCTATTTTAGCAACGCCCTTAAATAATCTTGCGATATCATCAAAACCTTCTTCTTCGGCTTCTTTTGCCATACGAGCGTACATATCAGTCCATTCATAATTTTCGCCACCTGCAGCTTCTAACAAGTTTTCAGCCGTTGTGCCGATGCCGTTCAAAAGCTTGAACCAAATTTTAGCGTGCTCTTTTTCATTGTCAGCAGTTTCTAAGAAGAGAGAAGCAATTTGTTCATAGCCTTCTTTTTTAGCTTTTGATGCAAAATAAGTGTATTTGTTGCGTGCTTGTGATTCGCCTGCAAAAGCTTCCCACAAATTTTTTTCTGTTTTAGAACCTTTCAATTCCATAAATAATCTCCTAATTAAACGTTTGAGTAAATTATATTGCACAATAAAAGGTTTGTCAATAGGAAATAAAAAAAATTCTTGTCGAATTTTGAATAAAAAAGCCCACCCGAACGGGTAGGCTTTAATTTTATTAGAATTTAATCTTTTCAGCGATATAATTCTTGAGTTCAGCGATAGGAATTCTAACTTGTTCCATAGTATCTCTATCACGAACGGTAACGGCGTTATCTTCTAAGGTGTCGAAGTCAATAGTCACGCACATGGGCGTTCCGATTTCGTCTTGACGGCGATAGCGTTTACCGATTGAGCCCGCTTCGTCGTAATCAACGGGGAAGGACTTAATAAGGTCTGAATAAACTTCGTCTGCCTTTTCAGAAAGCTTTTTAGAAAGCGGGAGAATAGCAGCCTTAAAAGGAGCGAGAGTGGGGTGCAAGTGAAGCACAGTTCTAACGTCGTTCTTTTCAGCGTCAACCACTTCTTCGTCGAATGCGTTGCAGAGCACGGCAAGAACGGTTCTTTCTACGCCAAGGCTGGGTTCAACAACGTAGGGGATATATCTTTCGTTAGTTTCGGGGTCAAAGTAAGATAAATCTTTTCCTGAAACGTTTTTGTGTTGAGTAAGGTCGTAATCAGTTCTATCAGCAACGCCCCAGAGTTCGCCCCAACCGAACGGGAATAAGAACTCGAAGTCGGTGGTAGCTTTAGAATAGAAGCAAAGTTCTTCGGGGTCGTGGTCACGGAGACGAATTCTTTCTTCCTTTAAGCCGATAGATAAAAGCCAATCACGGCAGAAGCTTCTCCAATAGCTAAACCATTCTAAGTCAGTTCCAGGTTTGCAGAAGAATTCAAGTTCCATTTGTTCAAACTCGCGCACGCGGAAAATAAAGTTACCGGGCGTGATTTCGTTACGGAACGATTTACCGATTTGAGCGATGCCGAACGGCATTTTCTTTCTGGTAGTACGTTGAACGTTAACGAAGTTGGTGAAAATACCTTGCGCTGTTTCAGGGCGAAGATAAACTGTGTTTTTTGCATCTTCAGTAACGCCTTGGAAGGTTTTAAACATAAGATTAAACTGACGGATGTCGGTAAAGTTATGTTTTTTACAAGTGGGGCAAGGAATGTTGTGTTCTTCAACGAAAGCCTTCATTTCGTCGTGAGAGAATGCGTCGATGGGCTTGGGGAGAACGAAACTGTTTTGAGCGCACCAATCTTCGATGAGTTTGTCTGCTCTAAAACGTTCGTGGCATTCTCTACAGTCCATCAAAGGATCAGAAAAGCCAGCCAAGTGACCTGAAGCCACCCACGTTTGCGGATTCATTAAAATAGCAGCGTCCAACCCAACGTTAAGCTTGTTTTCAGTAACGAATTTTTGCCACCAAGCGCGCTTAATGTTGTTTTTGAGTTCAACGCCTAAAGGACCGTAATCCCACGTGTTTGCGAGTCCGCCGTAAATTTCACTGCCGGGGAATATAAAGCCCCTGCCTTTACAAAGGTTAACAACCTTTTCCATAGTATTAACGTTTTTTTCTTCCATAATCGTATTCCTTATACACGTATTATTAAAATATCACAAGTTATTGTACATTATCTTTAAAATTTAGTCAAGCAAACTGCTCGTTTTGCTTTTTTATTTTGAATATTTGTGATATACTTAATGCATAACCAACGAAAAAAGGTGTTTTTATGGTAGAAGCTACTAACTTTATCGAACAAATTATAAACGACGAACTTAGCGAAGGCAAGGTGAGCGCAGTACAAACGCGTTTCCCGCCCGAACCAAACGGCTATTTACACATTGGCCACGCTAAGTCTTTATGCATCAATTTCGGAATGAAAGAAAAGTATAACGGCAAGTGTAACCTTTTCTTTGACGACACGAACCCGTCAAAAGAAAAAACAGAATTCGTAGAAGCAATCAAAGCCGACATAAAGTGGCTTGGTTTTTCATGGGATAGAGAATGTTACGCTTCAGACTTTTTTGAAAAGATTTACGATTTTGCAATCGAGCTTATAAAAAAGGGCAAAGCGTTCGTGTGCGATATGACGCCTGAACAAATAAGTGCAAACCGTGGAACTCTTACCGAAGCGGGCAAGGAAAGCCCATACCGCAATAGAAGCGTGGAAGAAAACCTTTTACTTTTCGCTCAAATGCGCGAAGGTAAGTTTGCTGACGGAGAAAAGTGCTTGCGTGCAAAGATTGATATGGCTTCGCCCAATATCAACATGCGTGACCCCGTAATTTACAGAATATTGCGCCAAACCCACCACAGAACTGGCGATAAATGGTGCATTTATCCTATGTATGACTACGCGCATCCTATTTGTGACTATATGCAAGGCGTAACCCACTCGCTGTGCACTTTGGAGTTTGAAGACCACCGTCCGCTTTACGATTGGGTTGGCATTGAATTAGGCTTTAGTCCAAAGCCCCGTCAAATTGAGTTTGCGCGCCTTAACGTAACCAATCTCGTTATGAGTAAACGTTACCTTAAAAAATTGGTTGAAGACGGGTCGGTTAACGGATGGGACGATCCGAGAATGCCCACCTTAACGGGTCTTCGCAACCGCGGTGTCCCTGCGGACGCGCTTAAAGATTTTTGTGCAAGAATAGGTGTAAGCAAAGCCAACTCGGAAGTTCAAATCAGTTATTTAGAAGCTTGCATTAGGGAATATCTTAACGCGCATGCAGAACGTGCAATGGGTATATTAAATCCCGTTAAGTTGACCATAACGAACTATCCCGAAGGTCAAACTGAACAAGTTGATTTTGAAATTAACCCCAACGAAGAAATTAAGAGAACGAGAAAAGTAGATTTCTCAAAGAATTTATATATTGACGCAGATGACTTTTCTCTCGATCCGCCCCCCAAATACTTCCGCTTAAAGAAAGATGGATACGTTCGTTTAAAGAGTGCGTATATCGTTAAGTGTGACGACGTTATTTTGGGTGATGACGGAAGCGTTAAAGAGATTCTTTGTTCTTACGTTCCCGAAAGCAGAAGCGGAAACGATACTTCTGGAATAAAAGTTAAAGGCGTTATCCACTGGTTAAATGCAGATAGTGCGGTTGATATGGAAATTCGCCAATACGGGCACTTGTTAAAGGACGAAGAATACGCAGGGCAAGACTTCTCTGAACGTATGAACACCCAAAGCGTTAAAATCTTTAACGGTAAAGTTGAGCCTTATATTTTAGAAAATGATTACGACGCAAACTATCAACTTCTCCGCACCGGTTATTTTAAACGTCTTAACGTAAACGGAAAGGAAATAGTGAGTGAAATAGTTTCGTTAAAGGATAACTTCAACGTAAAACGCTAATAAGCGTCGCGTGGCATCGTTACTGACTGCGCCATAGACTTCAATGACCAACAAGGTCTATTTCATCCTATGGCTTGTCGAGCCTTCCCACGCTCGCTTCTTAACCTTTTACAAACACTAATAAGCGTCGCGTGGCATCGTTACTGACTGCGCTTGCTTCTTAACGTTTTAAAGAGAGATATTTAGACAAATCTTATAATAGGAGAATAAAAATGTCAAAAGCATGTTTTGAATTGACTGACGGAAGAAAAATTAACATAGACCTTATGCCTGAACACGCTCCTATCAGCGTGGAAAACTTTATCGATTTGGTAAAAAGCGGTTTTTACGACGGGCTTTGTTTTCACCGCGTAATCCCTGGGTTTATGATTCAAGGTGGCGGATTTAGTTGGGAAGGCGGACTTAAAGATAAAAAAGCTCCCAAAACCATAAAAGGCGAGTTTGCTATGAACGGTGTTAAAAACGACCTTCACCACGCTCCAGGCGTTATCTCTATGGCAAGAACGATGGACCCCAACTCAGCATC
Source organism: Christensenellaceae bacterium (assembly GCA_045637285.1). Taxonomy (GTDB): domain Bacteria; phylum Bacillota; class Clostridia; order Christensenellales; family Borkfalkiaceae; genus UBA1259. The sequence continues at coordinate 25,656 of JAZTZE010000045.1, forward strand.
GTCTCAGTTTTTCATTTGTGTTGACGACCAAGCGTATTTAGACGCTCAATACGCAGCATTTGGCAAGGTGAGTGATGAAGACAGTTTGCAAGTTGCAATTGATATTTCTACGGTTGAAACTTTTTCTTGGGCGTATTATGACGACGTTCCCGTTCAACCTATCGTTATTAAAAAAGCATATATGATTGAAGAATAAAAAAAGCGCACGTCAGTGCGCTTTTTTCTTTTAACTAAAATATTTCTCTTATAGCAAGCACTTTTCCCGTTTTACCGTCTAAAAGCAATGCTTTTAAGTTTTGGTTACCGCTTGCAAAGCCAACGTAGTAATATGCTTTTTGGTCTTTAACCAATACTCTAAGATATATTTCTGCGTTAAAACCGCCGTCCGAACTGCGATAGGCATCTATAAGCGGTTTTTGGGTTTTTTCAAGGCACTCAAGGGCTTGAACGGGGCTTATAGTGTCGGCAGGGAGCAAGGAGTTTAGCGTAACTGTTTGGCTGTTTGAGTCACGGCGGATAATTACTTCAAAAGTTTTTAGGTCAAAGTCTTCCACGTTCACGGTTGCAGTCAGTGCGTGACTAACGGGGTTTAACTTAAATAGTGCGTTGCATTCCTTATCCTTAAAATTAAAGGTCACGGAAAAAGTTGCTTGGTCTGACTGCATGTCGAGTAAAACGAAGTTAAGCTGATAAACTTTTTTACTAACCTTTGCGTCGTTATCGAAAGGCGTTTCCTTAAAACCGTAACTGGCTTTGACTGAATAATTGTCATTTTGTCCGAAAAAAACGTCGCTTCTAAGCTCGCTTACATAGTTAAGTAAAGTGCTTTGCGTTTTACACGCGGGCAAAGCAAACGAAACAAGGCATAAAAAGCAGATGGCAATACAAATTTTTTTCATAAAAAGCTCCTTTGTAAAAAAATATGAATAAAAAAATCAAGTAATTCTTAAAAGTGAAAAAATTCTTTGTGTAAAGTATTGATTTTTATATAAAACTTTGATAAAATAATAAAAATACTTTTTAGGCACGGAGCAATTGTTTTGAAAAGGCTAATAGTAAAAACAACTTTAATAACACTTGCATGCTTTATGGGTGCGCTCGTAATAACTTTCAGCGCATTGTGCCTTTTTGCGCCCGCAACGATTGCGGGGTTTTTTGACGACGTGGGGAATTACTCTGCGTCCGTTTTCTTTTATGAAAAGCAATGCGATAAGTCGGGAGACATAAAGGATTTAGAAAAGCTTTTCGTTAAGGTAAACGACAATAAAGACTATGCAAACACTGAAAAGTTTGCAAAAAAGATTATCGACCACGCGGACTTTGAAAATTATACGATAGAAGACAAGGAATATTATTACGGATACTTGGTTTTATCGCTTGCAAGAAACGGCAAGTTCGATATGGCGATTGAAAATGGAGAAACTTTCGTGGAAAAATACGGTTATACCGAATTTAATCCGCTTAGAGTTTTAATAACCGACTATATTGAAGACAATATGGCGGAAAAGAAAGAACAATTAAAAGAGGCAATAACTGGAACAACGAACGTCGACTCGCTTACTCAGTTGGCGTTTAAGACGGTGGACCTAATTGCACTTAGCGCATAAAACAACCTAAACTATAAAGGAAATATAAAAAGCTAACAAACAAAGGAGATGAATATGGGAACAATTATTAAAGAAGGATTAACTTTTGACGACGTGTTGCTCGTTCCGCAAGCGAGCGAAGTAGTGCCTGCACACGTGGATTTATCTACTGCGCTTACGCCCACTATTAAGCTTAACATTCCGCTAATGAGTGCGGCTATGGATACCGTTACCGAATCACGCCTTGCAATCGCTATGGCAAGAGAAGGCGGTATTGGTATTATCCACAAAAACATGTCTATTGAAGAACAGGCTCAGCACGTTGACAGAGTTAAAAGAAGTGAACACGGCGTTATAACCGATCCTTTCTTCTTAGCTCCCGAAAACCCCGTTACCGATGCTCTTGCTCTTATGGAAAAATATCGCATAAGCGGTGTTCCTATCACCAAGAACGGTAAACTCGTTGGTATTCTTACCAACCGTGACTTACGTTTTGAAAGCGACTTCGCGCAACCTATCGAGAACGTTATGACCAAAGAAAACTTGGTTACCGCTCCCGTTGGCACTTCTTTAGAAGAAGCTCAAAAAATTCTCGGCAAGCACAGAATAGAAAAGCTTCCGATAGTTGACGAAAGCGGTTACTTAAAAGGTCTTATCACAATAAAAGACATAGAAAAAGCTATCCAATATCCACATTCAGCAAAAGATGCTAACGGCAGACTTTTAGTTGGTGCGGCAGTTGGTGTTTCAAAGAATACGTTAGAAAGGGTAGATGCACTCGTTAAATCTAAGGTAGACATTATCGTAGTTGACAGTGCTCACGGCCATTCTAAGAATATTTTAGATATGGTAACCAATATTAAGAGCGCATATCCAAGCCTTCCCATCATAGCTGGTAACGTTGCTACGGCAGACGCAACGGAAGCACTTATCAGTGCGGGTGCAGACGTGGTTAAAGTTGGTATCGGCCCAGGATCAATTTGTACAACCAGAATAGTTGCAGGTATCGGTGTTCCACAACTTACTGCTGTTATGGACTGTGCAGAACGCGCAGAAAAATTCGGCAAAAAAGTTATTGCAGACGGCGGTATTAAATACAGTGGCGATATAACAAAGGCAATCGGCGGCGGTGCAGCTGCGGTTATGATTGGTTCAATGTTTGCAGGCACTTTAGAAAGCCCTGGCGAAATTGAAATTTACCAAGGCAGAAACTTCAAAGTATATAGAGGCATGGGCTCACTTCCTGCAATGGCTTGCGGTAGTAAGGACCGTTATTTCCAAGAAAACGCTAAAAAGCTTGTTCCCGAAGGCGTTGAAGGAAGAGTTCCTTATCGCGGAGCACTTTCAGACATCGTATTCCAAATGTGCGGTGGTATTCGTGCAGGTATGGGCTATTGTGGAACGAGAACTATCGACGATTTAAGAAAGAACGCTCAGTTCGTTAAGATTACGAGTGCATCGTTAGTTGAATCACATCCCCACGATATTTCAATTACTAAAGAATCACCCAACTACTCACCACGTGGATAAAAAACAAAAAGGCTCCAAAACTGTATTTGGAGCCTTTATCAAATAACAAATATATGAAACAAAAAAACAATTATTTACAAATGAATAGTCGTGATGCAGGGCTTGCTTTTGTTACCATGACCTGTCTTTACGTTTTCATGTCTTTTTTAGGTCAATCTATCGTCGCAAGCTTTTTTAAGAGCGGAACGATGGGGTATATTGCGCTGTGCTCGCTTTTTCCTGCACTTGCAATGGGGGTTGTTATTTTATATTATTGGCTTTATAAAAGATTTAGCCCCGTCGACTTAACGGGCGTAAAAAAGACAAATCCGTTTTGGCTTATTTTGTCCGTAGTGCTATTGGTTGCAATGTTTTTTGGCTTTGGGTGCGTTAACGGTGCGGTTGAAATTTTTATTAAAGCAATAGGCTTAAACACGCCAAACGGCTCTATAAGCATATTAACCGTTACGGACGTGGTAGTTTACACCGTAACGCTTGCACTTATTCCAGCCGTGTTTGAAGAGATGTTTTTCCGCGGACTTATGCTCAGTGCAACTATCGGGGCAAAAAGGGTTTATTCAATCATTTTAACATCTTTATGCTTTGCCTTTTATCACGGCTCTCTAACGCAGTTTTTCTATCAGTTTTTGTTTGGCGTTGGCTTGGCTGTTTTAGCTATAATATCAAAAAGCGTAATCACTTGCATAGTAGCGCATTTCTTAAACAATTTCGCCATTATATTATTAGAGTTTTTAAAGGTTAAAATAGACCTTTTTAGTCTGGAGATAATAGCAGTTGGGTTAGTGTTTGCATGTGCGTTTATTTTGGTTGCGGTAAAAGCGTTGAAAAGGCAACCTTGCCAGCAAGGCGAATTTGGCGCGGTAAAAAAATTCTTTTTGCCTTTCGGCGTGTTTGGAATACTTATTTGTTCGTTGCTCATACTGGGCAATTTGTTGGTGGCGTAAATGATAAAAATTAATATAATTGCCGTTGGAAAAGTAAAGGAAAAATACTTTTCCTTAGGCATAGAAGAATATAAAAAAAGATTAGGAAAATATTGCGAATTTACCATAATAGAATTGCAAGAAGAAAACTATGCTAAAGTAGACGATGCGCTAATCCAAACCATCAAAGAAAAAGAAGGAGAAAAAATTCTTCCGCACTTAAAAGGCAAAGTGTTTGCAATGGCGATTGAAGGCGAAAAGCTTTCAAGCGAAAAGTTTGCAAAAAAAATAAAAACGCTTTGTGATGCAGGAGAAGGCGTAATAACCTTCGTGATAGGCGGTTCATACGGTTTAGCGGATACGGTAAAGAACAAAGCGCATGCGTTAATTTCCTTTTCGGATATGACTTTTCCACACACCTTGTTCCGTCTGATGCTTACTGAGCAAATATATAGGGCGTTTTCTATAAACGCGGGTAGCGCGTATCACAAATAATTCATACTATTAAGTATGGACGTAATGAGTGAAGTTCAAAGTTTTTACAGACGATATCAGGGTGAAAAATTCACCATAGGCAAAAGCCTGCTTGGGCAAGATATTTATTGTTTCAAGGTCATGCATACTTTAAGACCTATAATAATTTGCCAATACGCTATCCACGCCCGCGAGTATATTACGGCGTTACTTGCCTTAAAACAGATAGAAAAATATAGACAAAAGGGAAAGTTTGGCACGGTTTATTTTATTCCCGCGGTTAATCCTGATGGGATTAGAATAGCGCAACAAACTTGCCCGTTGTATAAGGCAAACGCCAGGGGAGTAGATTTAAACGTTAATTTTGACGCGCGCTGGGGCGAAGGCGAGAAAAACACATTTGAAAAGGGCAGTGAAAATTACGTTGGAGCATATCCTTTTTCAGAGCCCGAAACTCAAGCGATTAGAGATTTTACGCTTAGAGTAAAGCCCACGGCAACTATAAGCTATCATTCAAAAGGCGAAGAAATTTATTACGAGTTTTTTCAAGATAAGGCGCGACAAGAAAGAGATTATAAGTTTGCCAAAGTGGTTGCAGACTGCACGGGCTACAAAATAAAGAGCACGCCCAATTCGTGCGGTGGATATAAAGATTGGTGCATTGAGCATTTAAAAATTCCAGCAATAACTATCGAAGTGGGGAGCGATGAACTTTGTCATCCAATAGGCAAGGAACGTTTGCAAGAGATATTTGACAAAAACCGAACTGTTTTGTTGGCAACTACACAGTTCTTAAAGGAAGAAAATGAAACAAAAATTTATGAAACAGGCAATTAAAGAAGCCTTAAAAGCGCAATTAGTAGACGAAGTTCCAATTGGTGCGGTTATCGTTAAGGACGGCAAAGTTATAGCGCGCGCATACAATCAAATGGAAAAGACTCAGCTTGCCACTGCACACGCAGAATTGCTTGCGATAAATAAAGCGTGCAAAAAGTTAAAGAGCTGGCGACTTGACGATTGTGACCTTTTCGTTACGTTAGAGCCCTGCCCGATGTGCGCAGGGGCAATAGTAAACGCGCGAATGAGAAAAGTGTATTTTGGTGCATACGAACCAAAGAGCGGGAGCGCGGAGAGTAAATTTAACGTGTTAACCCAAAGCGGACTTAACCATACTACCCAATTTGAAGGTGGAATAGAGCAAGAAACTTGTGCAAATATGCTAAAAAATTATTTTAAATCAAAACGAATTAAAAAAAGCCTTGACTAAATAAAATATTTGTCTTAAAATAGAGATAGGTACTATATGTACACAAAGTTACATTAGGAGAAAAATTTAATATGATCACACACGGCAACACGATTGAAGTTTTGGCAGGCAACTCAAACAGACCTTTGGCTGAAGCAGTTGCGCAAGAGCTTGGTCTTTCGCTCAGCAATGCGGAAGTAGGAAAGTTCTCTGACGGGGAAATTAGCATAACCCTTCCCCAAACGGTTAGAGGAAGAGACGTGTTTATTATTCAGTCTACTTCTATCCCCGTTAACGATAACCTTATGGAATTGCTTATCATGATCGACGCTTGTAAGCGCGCATCAGCAGGTAGAATTACGGCAGTTATGCCTTATTTCGGCTATGCAAGGCAAGATAGAAAGGCACGTCCGAGAGACCCGATTACGGCAAAGCTCGTTGCGGATATCTTAACCAGTGCGGGTGCAGACAGAGTTCTTACCATGGATCTTCACGCTGCGCAAATTCAAGGCTTCTTCGATATTCCCGTTGACCACTTATACGGCGCACCCTTGCTTGCAAAATATTTCAAAAAGAAAATGGACGAAAACTGGGTGGTAGTTTCACCAGACGTTGGTTCAGTTGGCAGAGCAAGAAACTTTGCTTCAAGAGTAGACGCGTCACTCGCAATCGTAGACAAGCGTCGCCCCAAGGCAAATGCAATCGAAGTTATGAACGTTATCGGTGACGTTAACGGCAAGTCTTGCATAATGCTCGACGATATGATTGATACTGCTGGCACTATTTGCCAAGGCGCGCAAGCACTCGTTAACAACGGCGCAAAGGAAGTTTACGCTTGTTGTACTCACGGTGTATTGAGCGGTCCTGCAATGGAAAGACTTATTGCTTCTCCCATAAAGGAAATCGTAGTTTTAGATACTATTGACCTTCCTGAACACGTTAGAAACAATCCTAAGATTAAAGTTTTATCAGTTGCAAAACTCATAGCAAAAGCAATCACGTCTATTTATTCAGACGCATCGTTGTCGGCAATATACGAGTAATAAATTAAACAAACAAAAGAAGCCGTTTTTATTAACGGCTTTTTTAGTGGAGATAAATTAAAATGAAGCTTATCGTAGGTTTGGGCAATCCCGACGTGCAGTATAAAAACACCTTTCACAACTTAGGGTTTATGTGCGTGGATGAAGTGGCAAAAAAACTTTCGATACAATTTAATAAGCAAAAGTGTAGAGCGGAGATAGCCGAAACAAAAATCGGCAACGAAAAAGTCATAATTGCAAAGCCCTTAACGTATATGAATTTAAGTGGCGAAAGCGTTAGAGAGCTTATGAGCTTTTATAAAATCGAGCAAAAAGACCTTATGGTAATTTACGACGATTTTGATATAGAAGTTGGAACGCTAAGAATAAGAGAAAACGGCTCTGCGGGCACGCACAACGGCATGAGAAACATTATTTCATTGCTGGGTAACGGCAACTTTTGCCGAGTTCGCGTGGGGTTTAAGCCCCAAGGCGAGTTTAACATACCTTTAATTAACTACGTTTTATCGGGAATTAAAGAGCAAGATAAACCCATTTTCAACAAAGTTATCGGCGTTGCAAGTGATTGTGCCGTTGATTTTGCCAACGGAAAGGGTATTCAACAAATAATGCAAAGATATAACGGCAAGGTTGAAATATAGTTGTCGTAAGGTATAAAAAATGCTTGATAAAATCTTCGCGTTAGCAAAGAGAAACAACTCTATTTCAGAGTTTATAGAAGCAGTCCGCCAAGGCATGCCTTTGGCGGTTTTCGGCGTTACGGATGCATTTAAGAATTTTGCCGTTTGCACTCTAAACGAGCGTGTTTTATACGTCGTTAAAGATGCACTAACTGCAAGAATTTCTGTTGACGCTATAAATGAAATGACCGATAAAAAAGCCGTTTATATACCCGCAAAGGACGAACTGCTTTTAACGTCGCGCGCCTTTTCTAAAGACAATTTGCACACGAGAATAAGCTCTCTTTTTGAAATGAGAGAAGCAGACGTTATCGTTGTAACGGCAGAAAGCTTAATGCAAATAACGCCAAAAACCGTTCGCAGTTTAACTTTGGAAAAGGATAAAGACGTAAACCAACGAGACGTTATAATCACGCTCGTTTCTTTAGGATACGAACGCGTGGAAGCGGTATCGGCAAAGGGCACTTTTGCCGTTCGCGGAGATATATTAGACGTTTATCCCATAAATTCGGAATGTCCTGTAAGAGTTGACTTTTTTGGCGACACGGTTGAAGCAATAAAAAAATACGACGTAGAATCGCGCGAAAACTTGGGGTATATCGACAAAGTAGTTTTACCGCAAGCCGTTGAGTTTTGCTTTTTTGACGACGACGTTAATTTATTTAAGTCAATAATAAAGAACGAACTTAAAAACGCAAGTTCAAGTGCAAGAGCAAGGCTAAAGGTGTTGTCTGACGATATTTCCGTTGCTTTAGAAAACCGCGACCTTGATTTTTTGGGCGCGCTATCGCCGTTATCACTTGATTCGGTTAACCTTTTAGACGTGATTGATAAAAATACGGTTATAATTTTCGATGAAGCAAAGCGTGTTTACGAGCTCGGCGAATTAAGCTATACCGAATTTAAGGAAAGATTTAAGTCGTTAAAGGAAGAGGGCGAAGTATTTTCGTTTGCAGAACGCTCGGCGTGCGATTGGCAAGCGGTTATCGAAAAACTTAAAAAATTCCGCTTGGTAGCAATGCAGGCGTTGTCTACTGCCATTCCGTTTTTTAATCCGTTAAAAATAATTAATCCGGCGTGCGGTGGCGTTGCCGATTATCAGTTAGACTTTAAGGAAGTTTTTACGGACATAGACAACTGGCTAAAATCGGGTTATTCGGTTACCGTGTGCACGGGCGAAAGAAAACGTGCGGAAAATTTCAATTTTGAATTATCCATTAGGGGAATAGCTTCTACCGTCGAAGGTAGGGGAGAACTTAAAGGCGTTGACATATTAACGCAAAGGTTATCGCGCGGGTTTATTTTCCACGAAGAAAAAGCCGTTGTTATCGGCAGTGGTAACTTATACGCAAAGCCCGCGTCGTTAAAAAGAATAAAAACAAAGAAAAAAGGCTTTTTCACCGCGCCCGAAGTAGGCGATTTTTGCGTGCACGAAGTTCACGGTGTTGGCAGAGTGCTCGGCAACAAAAAAATATCAACCACTGAAGGAACTAAAGACTACGTTGCCGTTGAGTATTCTGGCGGAGACGTTCTATACGTTCCCGTTGAGCAAATGGATATTCTCACTCGCTATCTCGGTAGTGAAAAAAAACCTAAGCTTTCTAAAATAGGTGGAAAAGACTTTGAAAGGGTTAAAGCGCGCGTAAAAGAAAGCATTAAAAAGATGTCTTTCGACTTAAAGAAACTTTATCAAGAGCGCGACGAACAAAAGGGCTTTAAGTTTAGTGGAGACGACGAGCTTCAAAGCGTGTTTGAAAGTTCTTTCCCGTTTGAAGACACGCCCGATCAAACTACGGCTAACGAAGATATAAAGCAAGACATGCAAAGTTCGCGCGTTATGGATAGATTGGTTTGCGGAGACGTTGGGTTTGGCAAAACCGAAGTGGCGTTTAGGGCAATTTTCCGTGCTATCGTTAACGGAAAGCAAGCGGTAATGCTTGCGCCAACAACCATATTAACCGAACAGCATTACAACACGGCAAAAGAAAGATTTTCTTCTTTCGGCATAAAAATTGCGTGCTTAAATAGATTTAAAACGCCCATTCAACAAAAAAAGATATTGGCAGAGCTAAAAGAAGGCAAAATAGATTTTATAATCGGCACGCACAGGCTTCTTAGTAAAGACGTGGAGTTTAAGGATTTAGGGTTGCTGGTTTTAGATGAAGAGCAACGTTTCGGCGTTGAGCATAAAGAAAAAATTAAGTTGTTGAAATCAAACGTGGACGCAATCACGCTTACAGCAACTCCCATTCCCAGAACGCTCCACATGTCGTTATCGGGCATACGTTCAATAAGCACGATAAATACTCCACCCAAAAAGCGTTTGCCCGTTCAAACTTACGTTACCGAAGAAACGGACGTTTTGATAAAGGACGCAATAAGTAAGGAAGTCAATCGTGGTGGTCAGGCGTTTATACTTTATAACAGAGTGGATAGCATATTCACGTTTGCCGAAAGAGTAAAAGCACTTATGCCCAACTTAAAAGTGACCGTCGTTCACGGACAGATGGAAGAACGCGTTATGGAAAGCAACGTGTTAGGCTTTTACCGTGGCGAAAGTGACGTGCTAATTTCAACTACGATAATAGAAAATGGAATAGATTTGCCAAAGGCGAATACCTTAATAGTAATAGACGCTGATAAGCTTGGTTTGTCCACGCTTTATCAATTAAAGGGCAGAGTGGGAAGGAGTGACCGTTTAGCCTACGCTTACTTTACCTTTAAGCGTGAAAAGGTGCTCTCAAACAATGCTTACGAAAGGCTTAACGCAATAGTGGAATTTACCGAAATGGGCAGTGGCATAAAGATAGCGATGCGTGACTTAGAGATTAGGGGGGCAGGCAATATTTTAGGCGCAGAGCAACACGGGCACATGGAAAAAATCGGTTACGAGTTGTATTCTAAATTATTGCGCGAAGAACTTTCGGGCAAGGAAGAAATTACGCCCGAATTAGACGTAAGAGTAACCGCGTTTATACCGGACGCATATATTGAAAGCAACGTTACGAGAATGGACGTTTATAAAGAAATTGCTGAAATTTCTTCTTTAGAAGAAGAAAAAGAGTTCCGCACGGCTATAGAAGACGCTTATGGCGAACTGCCTATGGAAACGGATAATTTAGTTAACATTGCCGTGGTAAAAATGCTTGCAACTAAACTCAAGGTAAAAGAAATTAACGTTAAAAAGGGCGCAACAAACTTGGTTTTTAATTCGTTTAACGCATTTGCGGATAAAGGTTTAACTAAAGCGATAGACGAGTTTAGCGAAAGGGTAAGAATTTCTATGACAAGCGCGCCCGCGTTAGAATTTATAAACAGCGGAGAAAGTAACGACGATATGTTGTTTGCCGTTAAAAACTTCCTCATCCAAGCAAATTCGTGATTTATATTTAACACAAATCGTCAGCACTTTACTTATTATTCGTTTAACGTGGTCTAAATTATTGAAAAAAACTTGAAAAAAATAAAAAAATTGTTGACAATGCAAATAATATATGTTAAAATTAACATATGTTGAAACTTGTCGTAAAAAGTGCTTTTGGGCAGTTTTTTTGCGTAAAGTTTATAAAATAAGGCAAAATTGAGAGTTTTGTCAAAGGAGGGTTTTGTATGGCTGGTTTAGTTTTAAGTATTGTTGGTTTAGTAGCTGGTGTATTGAGCCTTGTTTTACCTTATGCTTTTGCATTCCAACTCGTTGGTATCATCGCAAGTATCGTAGGTTTAGTTCTCAGTGTTAAAGCAGGCAAAGTTGAAAAAACTGGTAAGACCAAAGGCGGTCTCGTTGTTGGTATCATCGGTTTAGTAATTTCTGCATTGTTCTTCTTCACTTGTGGTCTTTGCCAAATCTTGTTCCTTTTAGGCGCAGTGGCTCTTTAATTTGCAGAACCAAAAAAAAATGTTAACAAAAAGCGCATCTATTTTGATGTGCTTTTTTGTTTAACTGGTTAAACGTCGTAATACTGCTCAATAGGTGATACTGACTTTGCTGTCGGTTTGTGTTGCTCGTTTTTAACCACGTAATCAGTGCTTAAAAATTTTATTAAACATATTCAGTTTTAGCATTAAAACTTAACTATAAATAAAATAAAGGAAAAAAATTATGATTCCATCACCAAACTCCTTCTTTTATATAGCAGGTCACCAAATTCCGTGGTATGCGGTGTTGTTCGTGCTTGGCATGGGCGTTGGCGGACTTGCTTCTTCAATAAGAAGTAAAAAGCGTAGCATAGATAAATTCGATTCACTTTGTTGCGCAATATACGCTGGTATTGGCGGTTTAATCGGGGCAAAACTGTTTGCTTGGATGACTTCGTTAGACGTAATTATCACGCTCTTTCAAAAATTAGATTTTTTAGTTGTTTTTCAAGGCATAATGCAAGGCGGATTTGTGTTCTACGGCGGTTTAATCGGCGGATTTATCGGGCTAATTCTTTATTGCAGAGAATTTAAGCTTCCCGTCGTTGACTTTTTGGATACTTATGCGGTTAGCGTTCCTTTGGGGCACATTTTTGGAAGAATAGGTTGCTTTATGTCGGGCTGTTGCTACGGTATGCCACACGACGGGTTTTTCTCGGTTACTTATTTAGAAGGTATAACCGCAGATATTAACGCGGTTGGGCAATCAAGGCTCGCAGTTCAACTCATTGAAGCTATATCGTTATTGGTTCTTTACGTTATTCTTGAACTCGTTTTCTACAAGTCAAAGAGAAAAGGACTTTGCACTTGTTTATACATAATCGGATATTCGTTTATCCGTTTCGTTTTAGAATATTTCAGGGGCGACCCCGCTCGTGGGTTTTTGCTCGGAATGACAACTTCTCAGTTAATCAGTGTTCTGTTCGTTCTTTCAATGGTCGTTGTTCTCGGCTATAATTTTTACAAAAAGAATTACGAAAAAGAAAGAGTGGGGCTTACCAACGCGTTGACGAGCACGGTTATCGGTGGGGCAGGCGCATTGATATCGTTGTTGTTATTGATATTGTCTACTTCGCGATTAGAACTTGGCGTTTTTGGTGCGAACGTAACGTATATTACCATGCTTGCAGTGCTTTTGTCGTTAATGCTAAATATGGGTGTTAAAACGCTAAAGCAGACTAAAAAGTTATACAAAGAAGATAAAACGTTGTTAAAACTCAGCTTGGCGGGAACTTTAAGTTCAGTGATAGGGTTGGTGCTCGTTCTTGTTTCGGCTATATTGTTGATAGTGGGAATTGCCACTTGTTAACTCGTGTAAATTAAAAAGCGCGCTTGTTAGTTGAGTTTTTAAATTTTATGTAGAAATAAGCATAAAAATTTTATAAAAACGATTGCAATTTTTTTGAATATAGTATATACTCTATAAGTGAAATAATTGTTTGTTTTACAATTTAAAAGTTAATTTCGGTCAGTCTTAAGGAGGATTTTATTATGGCATTTGCTGGTATAGGAATTAGTGCAGTTGGTTTGTTCTTCTGCTTGTTGGAAGTTCCCGTTCTTATGTTACTTACGTTGCCAATGGCTCTCGGTGGTCTCGTTCTCTCTCTTTTAACCTTAAAAAAGAGCAGAGATATTCTTGCTATTGTCGGCGTAGCTGTTTGTGCAATCATTACCATTTATATTGCAATAGTTTGGGTTATGGGTATGGGTCAAATTGGTGCTTTCTTAGCAACCTTAAAATAATAAAAGGCTTATGATTTTAGCATACGAAGGGCGCGTTTAATAACGTGCCCTTTTTAAGTGTTCGTTTGCTATTTGATAAACGTTCTCAAAAAAAGAAAACGCCATAAATAATCCATTTGTTTTTCAAGCGATAAATCCAACGGCTCAAAGTCTGTATGCACGATTTTAAGTTACGGGTAAAAAAAGCTGCTAAAAACTATTTAGTAGTGCAAAAAATTCAATAAAACGATTGCAATTATTTTAAAAATAGTATATACTTTATAGAGCAATATTAAATCGTTTCTTAAATTGGGAGAATATATATGAAAAGAATTTTCACCTTAACCATATCGCTCGTGCTTGCAATGGTATTTTGTTTTACCATGCTTACGGGGTGCACTCTTATTCATACGGACGCGAAGAAGGATATGAATCAGGTGGTTGCCACCATTAAAATTTCTGACGATATTGAAACCGCAACCGTTTATAAAAGAGACGTTATTTTAGCGTATATCAATCAATATTACGTTTACGAACAAAATTACGGATACACGAGAGAACAAGTTTTTGATCTTATTGTTAGTGAAATAATCGAAACTAAGGTTGTGGTTCAAGCCGCAATGTTATATTTTGCACAAGATAAAGTGGTTACTGATTGGAGCGTTAAAAGCTTTTTAGGCGAAGATGAAATATACCAAGCAAAATACAACGCGTATAAATCTATCGACGATTTAATTGATTCTTATTCAGACGAAGTTGAAGAAGAAAAGGTTCAAGATTCTTACGTAGGGGAAAAGAGAGTTGTTCCCACTGGCGCGGTTAACGACGAAGAAATTACCATATACGATAAGAAGGATTACGTTAGGGATTGCGAAGCTAACGGTATTGAAGTTGCTTCAAGACGTAAAGCCTTCAACAACACTATTAAATCTTTAAAGAATAACGAACTTTTAGGCGACGAATACGACGGAAAGGATATAACCAAAACCGATTACTTTAAGAATATTTTAAATAGCTATTACGAACAAGAACTTCTCACCAAATACGAACGTGCTCTTTCAAGTGACATTAGAAACGAAACTAATTATGAAAAATTAGAAGAACACTACAACGAAATTTATCAAAAGCAAAAAGCATGGAATATAACTGAGTTTAAAGATGCTTTAGCAAACCTTTCAGCTGACACCGATCCTATCGTTTACACTGGTGAACAAGCAAATGGTTACGGCAAAGTTTACCATATTTTGTTGGCAGCAGATGAAGAAACCAAGCAATTGGTTGAAGATTGGAAAACTGCTAACCCCAACCACAAGTCAGAAGACTTAGAAAACGCAATGTATCAAATTTATTTTGAGAACATTAAAGTTTACGATAAGCGTACTTCTTGGATTATGCAAGGCTTTGATTTTGACGGAACTTATTTTACTGGTAAATATTCTCGTCTTGACGGGCATGATCACGCAGAAGCATTCCCATACTTAGGAACGGTTAAAGAAATAAGCGAAGAAGGTGCAGAAGAAAAAGAATATTTTGCAGAAATAACCGATGCAAACAAGATGACCGTAAATCAATTCTTAGCAAAAGTTGATGCTTATTTATACAATAAGACCGAACACCAAGAAGAAGGAACGGATTATAGCAAAAAGAACTATCACGCTGTAACAAGTATTCCTGAAAACCGCGTTACTTTTGAACACAAAATTGAAGAACTTATGTTTGCGTTCTCAGATGACGACAGCGAAACCGCGCTTAATTCGTATAAGGGCTACGTAATTTCTCCTGATAATGCAGAAGGCTGGTCACCTGCGTTCTGGGAAGGCGGAAAAGAACTTATTGCGGGCAATTATCTCGATTACGGCTACGTTATTAAGGCAACCGAACACGGCTTACACGTTATGTTCCTTAGCGAAAAATACGGTGACGGCTACAATTATAAAACTTTAGATGCTTATTTAGATCACGACTTTGCGCACGACTTCAAATATACTTGGGAAGTGTATCTCGAAGGATCTAGTGACGGAGCAATCGTTGGTATGTTGCAAAATTGGTACAACTGGGAAGAAACGAACAACTATTTATATAAAGCAGTTAACTCGCTTACCAGCAACGCGATTACAGCACATCTTGAATCGAAAAACGCAGAAACGATTAAACAATACATCAATAACGGTTCTTTCGTTCAACGTTTCGACGAGGTTTATAAAGACTTAATATAATCAATTAAAAGGCAAAGCTAATTAGTTTTGCCTTTTATTAAATACCAACTATGATATTATACTTAGATACTGAAACAACGTCGCTCTATCCGGGGCAAATATGTCAGCTTTCATACGTTATGCAAAGCGGGAAAAAAGTGAATGCAAAAAACTATTTTTTTACCGTGGACGGAATGGATTACGGAGCGTTTAAGGTGCACGGCTTTTCAGTAGAAAAACTAAAACTTTTATCTGGCGGAAAAAGATTTTTAGACCATGTTGACCAAATAGAAAAAGACTTGTTAAGTGCAGACGTTTTGATAGCGCATAACACCGCTTTTGACTTTATGTTTTTGCGCGCTGAGTTTGAGCGACTTAAAAAGGACTTTATTGTTAACAACGAGTTTTGTTCTATGAAAAAAAGCACGCCTATGTGCAAGCTTTCGCGAACGAAAGGTGATGGCTATAAATATCCCAAACTGAACGAGCTGTGCGCTTATTTAGAAGTGCGAGATTGGGAAATTAGGAGAGAGAGTGAAAAGCTTTTTGGTTTTGAATCAGGCTTTCACGATGCGCGCTTTGATGCCAGTGCGGTTTACCTTGCCGTAAACCAAGCTATTAAATGTGAAAAAGAGTTTGAAGGACTAAAAAAGTGGCTTTAATCAGACTATAAAGGAGCTTATATGCAAATAGATTTTGTGATCGTGCTAACCGCGGTAATAGCACTTATGGTGCTTGCCGTTCCAGGATTTATACTTACAAAATTAAAAATGCTACCCGAAAGCACAGGGGCGGCACTTTCTACAATCGTGCTATACGGCTGTCAACCCGTGTTGGTTTTTATGAGCTTTCAAGAAAACTTCAGGGTTGATATCGCACTTAATATGTTATACGTTGCAGTTCTTTCACTTGCGATACATATTATAATGTTTGGCATTATTGCTTTATTATTGCGAAACAAAAGTAGAAGTGCAAAAATAACTACTGCAAGATACGCTTGTCTTTTCAGTAACTGTGGTTATATGGGATTGCCTTTTTTAAACGTTGTGTTTCAAGGCAGTGGCGAAATTATTATTTACGCTGCAATAGTAATTGCAATTTTCAATATTTTGAACTGGACGTTGGGCATTTTTATGCTAACGGGTGACAAAAAAGAAATTTCTTTTAAGAAAATCTTGCTTAATCCAACTATTTTAGGAATAGTTATCGGCGCGTTATATTTCTTTATTATAGGAACACCTATCGTTGATCTTTTAGCATCAGGCACGATAGCGGATAACTTGGTGGAAAAAGTTATGTCAAGCGTTGGGATAATAGGTGATTTGGTAACTCCGCTTGCATTAACCGTTATAGGTATTCGCTTAGCAAACGTTAAAATAAAGGACCTTTTCGTTGACAAATGGGCGTATATAGTTGCTGTAATGAAGCTAATTGTAATGTCAGTTTTAACTATTCTTGTCGTAGCGTTTTTACCTTTTAATCCTATTGTAAAATACGTTATGTTCTTTTTGTTGTCTATGCCGTCGGCAACCAGCACGACAATGTTTGCAATTAAATTCGGTGGAGACGGAGACTCTGCGTCCGTTTTCGTTCTATTAACGACTATATTATCAATACTAACAATTCCGCTAATGTATTTAGCAATGAGTGCATTAGTGCCAATGTAATAAAAAAGAGAAAACGCTCTCGGTTTTACCGAGAGCGTTTTTTAGTATTTTTTCTACCGTTAACTATCATAACGATTGCTATAGTTATTGCTATTCCAACCACTGCCGATCCAGTTAAAGAAATAATAACTTGTCTAAACATCGGGGAAGAAGTTTGCCCAAACGTCGTAAGCATAGTGGTTTCTAACGTAAGTATTGAAACGCAACCGGCTATAAAGTTTATGTTTCTTACAGCAGAATACGCCGGACTTTTATATTTTTTATATTTTATCAAATTTATAATTGAAAAAATAAAGGGAATAAATGTAACTACAGCTAATACGATGGTGGTAATCATATTATGGTAAAAAGTTTTGTTGTGATATACAACGAAAAATACGATTACGGCGAGTGCTAAATTCATTATGAGCAACAAAATTCCGCAAAGAAGATATTTTTTAAGTTCAAGCAAAATATTCTCTTTTACTTTATATTTAGTCGTGTGTTTAACCAATAGAAATCTTATTATACCAAGTGTGACGTAATAAGCAAACATAGAATAAAACCAAACGGAATGGTGATAAAAACCAAGCCCTAACTGAAAAATTGCAAAAGCAATATTGTATAAGAGCGAGCTGTATAATGAAATATTCATTCTAAAGTGAGCATCTGTAACAAATTTATTAACTAATATATTTTCACGCTTAATTATATTGAAAAACTTAATAATATTAGGGACTCTAAGACAAATCGTAAGCAAAACGTAAAAAGAAAGCAAGTAAGAAATTATAGCGATAATAGAGTCAGTGGTCAAAAATATTAGCGAAAAAACAAGAAACGCAATAGAAATTGGTGTTATACAAATTATTATTGCAACGTGGGGATATAACAAGAAAAGTCCAAATTTTTTCCAATTCATAACGACCTTTAACAACAAAAGAGAAACGCTTGAAGCGTTTCTCTTTTGTTTAATTATTTTTTAAATCCAACGAGCATAGGGATTAAGAAAATTAACATTATTATACCGATAACGCCTAAAATAATGCCAATTAGCATTAATTTCCACACCATAACCATGCTCATTCCAAGCCCTAAAATTAAAGCAGATATAACGCCGTAAATAATTTTTCCAACGAGCTTCCAATTGATTGCTTTGCGATTTTTTGCATTTTTAACAAAACCGATAATTCCCATAATAAGAAGGGCAACACCGCCGATTGCAGTTATAACAACTCCGAGCGTAAATGAATTCCATTCAGGCAATAAACACATGCACATGCCTAACGAAAATAAAAGACCTGCAACAACTCCAATCACTAAATTAATAAAATGACTTTTCTTCATATATTGTTACTCCTTTATTTGTCCTTATTAACTTTTGCAGCTTCGTATCTTTTGTTTGCTCTTGCAATTCTTTCATTAGCCTGTTCTATTTGCTTCTTTTGTTCTTCACGCATTTTTGCAGTTCTTTCAGCAGGGCTCATGTGTGCGTCTTCCCAAGATTGCTTTCCAATTTCTTTTGCTTTTCTAAAAGTATTCGTTCCACGGTTTTCTTCAAAGGTTGCTTTAGATTCGGCTTTTACCGCATTAAAGTTGGCTTTATCAACTTTGTGTTGAGCTTTTGCATTCTCTTTCATATCGCAAAAAGCATCATTAAAAAATTTTTTTGTTTTGGTGATAATGTTTTCTTTTTTGTCTGACATAGTAATGTCCTCCTTAAAATATTGTTTAATTTTTTATCATTATTATTCCAACACTTGACTTGTTAATAAAATTATAGTATATTTTATTCGTGAGTGCAACCCAATAATATTGATTGCACGCTACAATAATCATACATTTGTTGGAATAATAATTTAAGAGGAAAAAATGAACGTAAAAAACAATGCAAGATATAAAGCGAGCAGTGAAAAGATAGAAACGGCTTTTTTGAGTTTATTAAATAGATATAAATACGACGATATATCAATAAGACAAATATGCGAACAAGCCAATATAAACAGAAGTACCTTTTATTGTCATTACGACGATATTAATGATCTTATAATTAAAATAGAAAGTAAATTTTCTAATTCTGTAGCAAGCATATTCAATTTCGGGCAAAGGCAGACGCATCAAGCATTTATAGATATGTTTACTTTCATAAGAAAAAATAAATATTTCTATAGAGCCTTTCTTGATATTCCTTATGAAACGTTTGCTGAAAAAAGCATTAAAATAGAAGTGTTAAAGAATATAGGAAGCAGTGCCAATATAGACAAAGCTGATAGAATGGGTGTGTTTTACCGCGCAAGTTTTTTTGGGGCGGGTGTAAAGGAAATGTGCAGAATATGGCTTAAATACGACTGTAGGGAAACTCCCGAACAAATGGCAGAATTCTTGCGTGATGAATATTTGAATAGAAAGGAATAGGTAAAAGGCAAGTCAAAAAGACTTGCCTTTTTTGTTACAGCTAACAAAAAAACCTAACCCAAACAGGAAGAGTTCGGATTAGGTTTATTTTGGCAGTGATGGATAAATCTCCGTTGCATAACAACTACGATCCCCTTGTCCATCAAAGCAAGCTCATCATGTGACGGGCGCACCAAGTGTTTCTCTCGTTACTATCCGCAAACAAAAACAATAGCACCCAAAAGGGTGCTATTGTTTTTGGCAGGGGTAGATGGATTCGAACCAACGAAGTGACGGAGTCAGAGTCCGTTGCCTTACCGCTTGGCGATACCCCTATTCAATTATCGATTGTATTTTATCAAATACAAAAAAAATTTACAAGTGTTTTGTTAATGTTTTATAAATTTAAAAAGCTTTTGGAAAGGAAAAACCCTTTAGTATTGTGTATTGTTGCAATATATATGTAATTTAACGTAATTTTATCCTTTTTTAGATTGATAGTTGGGTGTTTATATGGTATACTATAATCAATAATTTTATAAAGGGGACTTTTTATGTTCAAGAGTTTTTTGTCGTTAAACGGCGATTGGACCATGCAGTATTTAGGTTCTGATCTCTATTTAAGTGAAACCGAACCCGAAATTAAAGAAGGATATCTTACAGAAAGTGCTATTCCAGGCTATTGGGAAGATATGCTTGATAAATTTCGTTCTAACCCGACACATACTTTATTAAAATATAATCCTAACTACACGTTGCAACGCTATCCGCAAGCAGGTTATGTGCCCGATATGGCACTTAATAACGTTTTAGGAACGTTTGCATATACTCGCACTATCAACGTTGATAAAAAGGCGTTGAAGGGTGAAATAGAATTGTTTTTCGGTGGCGTTCAAAACACCGTTAGCGCGTGGATAAACGGCAAGTTTATCGGCAAACACGAAGGGTATTCTTCTTGTTTTGCCTTTTCTATTGATGCGAGCGACTTAATTGACGGCGAAAACGTCGTAACGCTCGTAGTATCTAATCTTTTACAAAAAGGATACAAGGGTAGACCTGTTTCTGGTTGTACCAACCGTGCTGCCAACGAATGCACTGGTGGCGTATACGGCGACGTTGAAATTCGCGCTTATGAAGACGGGCTTAAAAGCGTTCTCGTAAGCACAAAAAAAGATTTGTCTGCATTCACTGTTTCAACCGTTGGCGCAACTGACGTGGACCGTGAAATAACTATTAAAGACGGGGCGGTAGTAGTATCGTGTGCAACTATTCCCGCAGGCAAGGAAAGCATTGAACTTTCAACCGACGGCTTAACCCTTTGGTCAACCGATAACCCCAAGCTTTACACTATTATCGTTAACACGAAAAATCAAAGCATATCAAAGGATTTCGGTCTTAGAAGATTAACCGTTGCAGGCGATGGCTTGCACTTAGAACTCAACGGCAAGCCGTTCTTCTTCCGTGGTATATGCGAACACGGCTATTACGCTAAAAAAGTTCAACCTGAGCAGGATAAAAAATATTATCGCAACGTTATTCGCACGTTGAAAAATTTAGGGTTCAACTCGATTCGTTTCCATACTTGGGTGCCCATGAAGGAATATTGTCAAGCAGCAGACGAACTGGGTATGCTTATCGAAGTGGAAACGCCCAACAACACCACCTACGCTGAATGGTGCGATATCGTTAACTACACGCGTGAATTTACTTCGGTTATAATGTATTCTTCCGGCAACGAAATGATTATAGACGAAGATTATATCGAACATTTAAGAGCGTGTGCAAAATTAGTTCACGAAAACACCGATTCGCTTTTCTCACCGATGTCAGCAATGCGCGGTATAGAATATTTCACCTATGGCGACAACAAAGTGGACGAACCTTTCCCGCACAACCCCGTTAGACTTAAAACTCTCGGTGAGTTCTGTGACGTTTATAACAGCTATTCGCTCGGCAGAACGAGTTATTGGTCGGAAAAAGGTACTTACGATATGATAGACGAAAGGAACGCCGTTTACAAAAAACCCCTTTTGTCACACGAAATTTGCATTCACGGAACGTATTGCGACCTTTCGTTAAAAGATCGCTACAAAGGCACGAGAATAGGTGACACCGAAATATTTACTTCGGTTGAACGCCACCTTGAAGATAAGGGCTTAATTGATCGTGCGCCAAAATACTACAAGAATTCTTGTGAGTGGCAACGCCGTTTAAGAAAACACTGTTTTGAAACTGTTCGCCGTGCACAAACCTTTGCTGGTTACGACTATTTGGGCGACATAGACCACCATTGGCATACTTTCGGTTACTGTGTTGGCATGATGAACGAATTCTACGAATTAAAGCCCAGTGAAACCGTGCAAAACGTTCGTCGTTACAGTGGCGACACCGTGCTTCTTGCTGATTTACCGCAAAGCTTGAATTACGAATGCGGACAAAAAGCAAATATTCCCGTGTTCGTTTCTCACTATGCGGACGCTATAGATAACGCCATTCTTTCAATTAGGCTTACTGCAAACGGCAAAGTGTTCTTGCGTAAAACCGTTCGCGTTCAAAACCTTAAAGCAGGCGAAATAACCAAACTTTGTGATCTTAACTTCACTATGCCAAAGAGCGATATTCCTTTAGGAATAAAACTTAACGCAACTCTTAACGGTGGGAACACTGACGTAGAGAACGAATGGGAAATATACGCATATCCAAAGGCAAAAACTGCGCTTCCAGGCATTAAAGCACAAAGAGCAAGCAAGATGGTTATTGCAAGTGATATGAGTTACGAAAGCTTGGTTAAAAACCTTAAATCAGGCAAAGACGTTGTTTTATTCGGCAACGGTCCTTTCTACAAAATTAACACGGCATTCCAAATGGCTTGTGCAGGAAGAACGGAAGGTCACCTTGCAACAGTTATTAACGACCATCCGCTTATGGAAAAATTCCCGCACGAAGGATTTTGTGGTTGGCAATTCAGAAATATGCTTAACGAAGGTTATTCAGCGGTGCTTGATTTAACCGAAGTTCCATACGAGCCTATTATCGAAATTGCATCTTCATACAAATATGCAAGAAGAGAAGCTCTCGTGTTTGAATACAAAGTTGGCAATGCAAAATTATTCGTTTGCACCATGAATCTTCCCGAAGACGATGCAGGTGCGCGTTGGTTTAAGGCAAACGTTCTTTCATACGTTCAAAGCGACAAGTTTAACCCTGAAATCACTTTGACCGAAGAACAACTTTACAAGATTTGCCACGTTAAACCCATTTGTGTAATTGAAAACACGAACGAAGCGTTTAATGCTAATGACATAACCATGTAATTTTTAAGTGCTTATAAACGTCGTTGCAGGCCGCTTCTGCTTAGCGTTTTGATCTCAACAATCAACAAGGTTAGTTTCGTCCCAAACACTTCGCGAGCCTTGGCTAACTCGTTTCTAACCACTTATTTAACTGCTTATAAACATCGTTATCCTGCGTTACTGCTTAGTGTTTGGACTTCGATGACCAGCAAGGTCAATCTCACCCTAAACACTTCGCGAGCCTTGGTTAACTCGTTTCTAAACACTTAAAGCATGCGAGTCAGCTTGAGTGGAGCGTCACGCTCCGAGTCAGCTTGGATGAAGCGTCACGTTTCTTTCTAACCACTTAAAATATAAAAAACAATTAAACAGTCGGTAGGAAATATTAACATAAAAATGAAAAAGGCTTGTGAATTTTTCACAAGCCTTTTTTATTTTCGTTTAAGTAAATTTTTTAATATACGCGCTTTTTATATTCTATTGGACTAACGCCAACCACTTTTTTGAATAGCTTAGAAAAATAATATTCGTCGCTCAAATTTAAATTCTCTGCATAGTCTTGTAAGCTTATGTATCATTGCGATTTTTGTGCAAATAAAGTATGCGTTTGGTCGTATTTAAATAGCTCTGCAAATATGCCAGAGATGCAGTTGTCACGTTCAAAAAGGCTGGCAGGGGAAGTGTATTCAATGCTCGCTAAGGTGTTTAAGTAATCTCTTATAATAAAAGAACTTTGTCCTTTAATAATAATGGGCTCGCGTGAGTTTTTCATCGGACCGAATTGGTGCGAGCAAAGGGACTTGCTTCTCTCGAGCCTCCCGCAAAACAGTCCACTGGACTGTTTTTTCGCCTTCGGCGAACACGCAACTAAAGTTGCTAGCTCCTAATTCAAGTCCCTTATAACTTTTTGCATAAAAAAAGAGCTCGTATCAAACCATTCGGTTTAACTTGAACTCTTTTGGTGCGAGCAAAGGGACTTGAACCCCCACGGTCTCCCACTAGATCCTAAGTCTAGCGCGTCTGCCAATTCCGCCATGCTCGCATATCACAACAAACTACGCTCACACTATTAACCTGACGGTCAATAATAAAAACATAATTACGTTTGCCATAATATTTTATCATAATATTAAAAAAAGTCAAACAAAAATTGGTTAAAAATATAATTTTAACAACGAATAGTTATAATTATTCTTTTCGTTGACTTGTTTATAAAATGATGCTATACTTAAACAGTATTCTTAAGGAGAAATTATATGATTACTTTTTTGCTTATAAGACACGGGCAAAGCGCATCAAATGCAGCGGCAACGCTCACTGGGCAAATTGATATTCCGCTCACTGAAGTGGGGTTAAAACAGGGCGAACTTGCAAGCCAATATGTATACGAAAATTATAAGGTAGACGCAATATATTCAAGCGATTTAAGTCGTGCTTACGCCACTGCGCTCCCTCTTTCAAAACTTACGGGTGTGCCCATAGTAAAAAATAAAAACTTTAGGGAAATGCACTGTGGAAATTGGCAAGGGGAAAAGGTGGAAAATCTTGTCAAAAGCGATTTATATCAACGCTGGAAAAATCACGACCGAAATGCTTATCCGCCCAACGGTGAAAGTTTTTTGCAAGCGCAAGAACGCGCCGTTAAGGAGATTGAAAAAATCTCGTCCGTTAGTGACGGAAAGACGGTGGTAATCGTTGCGCACGGCGGGGTAATTAAAGTTTTAACTGCTTTCGTTTTGAATATTCCCATAGAAGAATGGAGTGAAAAATTGCCATACGTATCTAACGCTTCAGTAACGAAAGTAATTTACGAAAACGGCAAATATACTTTGATTGACACGGTGGATAGTTATTTAGGAGAGATGAAAACCGAAATGCCACGTGGCATATAACACAAAAGATTATAAAATCGCTTGAATTAATAAATAATTTGAGCGATTTTTAAGTTTTACCTTGACTAATTTGTTAAATGCGTATATAATATATACGTACTTGTTTTTTAGGTGGAAAAAATGAAAGCAATAATAAATGCAAACATAATAATGACCGACCACGTTATTCCCAACGGCGTTATTCTTTTTGATAACGGCGTTATCGTTGATTTCGGCAAGGCAAAGGACGTTGCAGTTCCCGCCGACGCGGAAATTATTGACGCGGAAAATAATTACGTTGGCCCAGGTTTAATTGATATTCACACTCACGCAGCGGACAAGACCTATTTTACCGAAGATCCAAAAAAGTGCAGTAAAAATCTTTTACAGCACGGTGTAACGAGCGTTCTTCCCGCACTTTATTATAGTCTTGACCAGAAGGCGTTTGTCGATGCAATAGAAAAGATAATCGCATCTCACGATTGTGGAGATTTTCCTAACTTCTACGGTTTTTATATGGAAGGTCCTTATCTTAACCCAGGTTTTGGTTGCAACCAAGACAAGAACGCGTGGCGTTTTGGCGTGTTTAAGGAGCAATATCAACCGCTTATCGACGCGGCTAAGGATTATGCAAAAATTTGGTGTATTGCGCCTGAAAGAGATGGGATTGAAGCGTTTGTTCAAGACGTTAAGAAATCTATTCCCAACTGTTTGTTTGCGGTTGCGCATAGTGCAGCAACGCCCGAACAAGTGGAAAAATTCATTCCATACGGCTTAAAGATAGCAACCCACCACACTAACGCAACTGGCACAATCGAACACTATTCAGAATGCCGTGGCGTTTGCGTAGACGAAGCCGTTAATTACAACAAAGAAATTTATGCAGAGCTTATCTGCGATAGAATAGGTGCGCACGTTGTTCCGTATATGCAACGTTTGGTTAGAAGGGTAAAGGGAGACGATAGAATAATTCTTATATCCGACCAGTTTGTTGACGACGGTCCAGTTCCACCGGGATTTGAAGAAGCAACCGACATCAATTTCGACCATTCAGGTGAAATTGCGGGCTCAGGCATGACCTTGGATCTTGCGTGTAAGAACGTTCTTTTCCACATGGGCTGTTCTGTTTGCGATGCATTTAGATTTGCTTCAACCAACCCCGCCCGCGCGTTAGGGATATGGGACAGAGGCTACATAGCAAAGGGCAACGTAGCGGATTTAGTTATCGTAAATCAATTTTTTGATATAAAAACAGTAATATTTAAAGGAGAAAAAATATGACGAAAATTTTTGAACCCGCAACAGATTTCAAATTTACCCCTGCGGACTT
>JAZTZE010000046.1:0-5539 GCA_045637285.1 Christensenellaceae bacterium
CAGTTGCGTACTTTTAATTTGTGGCACAGTAGGACTTACCGCTTGTGGCGGTGAAAAGGAGATCACGGTAGTAGCTCGTACTCAAGGTAGTGGAACACGTGAAGCATTTGATAAAGTTGTAACGGACGGAAACGGCAATTATCTTGAAATGAAGATTAACGGCGACAGACACTTCTTTACGACGGATAAAGCAGTTGTTCAGGAAAAAACGGGTACGGTTATGAGCAAAGTCGCAAGCGATAAAAACGCAATCGGCTACATCTCGCTCGGTTCAGTAAACGATACTATTAAAGTTATAAAAGTAAATGGAGTTGCTCCATCTGCCGAAACTGTTTTAGATGGTTCTTATAAAATTCAAAGACCGTTTGTAATTATGACAAGTTCTGAAGTTCAACTTACAGACCTTGCAGCAGACTTCTTGCTCTACTTAAAGAGTGAAAACTCAAAACAACACGCTGATAATACAGGTTGTATTTACCTTGCAGACCCCGCAATGAGAGCAAACGAAGGCGAAACGGCGATTCCCGTAGTAGAATACGAAGTAAAATCTTCTCTTCCTTCGGGTAGCAAAATCAAAATAAGCGGTTCGACAAGTATGCAAAAGTTTATCGAAAAAGCAATGAGTGGATATGCAGCCCTTTACGGTAGAAGTGTAGAAACCATATTCGAAACGTTAGACTTAAAAGGCTCTTCGGTAGGTAAGAAAGATGTTCACGACGATACAAACGGTAACGTAATCGGACTTTCTTCTGCAAGTGTAAAAGAAGATGGAATCAATAGCTTCAACGTGTGCCTTGATGCGGTAGCAGTTATCGTAAACAAAGCAAACGATAAGGTAAACAACCTTACTCTTGAACAACTCTACGATATATACACCGGCAAAGTAACGAAGTTTAGCGAAATTGTAGGTTAATATGAATAAGACTCAAATCAAAGAAAAAACAGGTCAAACGATATTCACGGTGGCAGCGATTATATGCGTAATCGCTGTTGCCGCCATTTTCGTTTTTATGCTAATTAAAAGCATACCTGCCTTTAACAAAATAGGTTTGTTCGATTTTATCTTTGGAGAAACTTGGGCGCCCGATAGACTTGATAACTATGAAACTTCCAACCTTTCGGGTTCGTATGGTATATTAAAGATGATTGTAGGAACACTTGCAACAACCGTTGGTGCGCTTTTAATTGGTGGCACGCTTGGTTATTTTACCGCAGTATTCCTTGCTTTCTATTGCCCGAAGAAATTAAAAAAGATATTCTCGTCAATGGTAAACTTACTTGCAGGTATTCCATCGGTAGTTTACGGTTTCTTCGGTATAGTATTCTTGCTCCCATTACTTGCGAATTTTGCACCGAATAACGGAAGTGGACTACTCGCAACGTCGCTCATCTTGGGTATAATGATTATGCCTACGGTAGTATCTCTTTCCAAAACAAGTTTAGAAGCAGTTCCACGTTCTTATTACGAAGGTGCGCTTGCACTTGGTTCTACACACTCACAAGCAGTTTTTGGAACGGTAACCAAAGCGGCGAAATCAGGTGTAACTGCTTCGCTCGTTCTTGGTATCGGACGTGCGCTTGGCGAAACGATGGCAGTCGTAATGGTTGCAGGTAACTCGGTAGCATATCCCGACTCACTCTTTAACAGTTTCCGTGTGCTTACGGCAAATATCGTAATGGAAATGGGTTATGCGGGCGAAGTTCAACAAGGTGCGCTCGTTGCAACGGGTGCAATTCTTCTTGTGTTCGTGCTTATTGTAAATCTTGTTTTCGGCGCTATCTCAAAAAGAGCTGTAAAAGGTGCAGTAGAAGGAAAAGGCATATTCTCTAAAATCTTTAAGAGAAGTGAAAAAACTAAAAAATACACCTTTTGGACGAAATGTAAAGATAAAATTGCAGATTTTAAGTTCAAAATGAAAACAGCAAATATCGGTGCGGGTGCAGCAATCTGCGCAGGAGTTTTTGCAGGAATAACACTTTTGCTTGTAATTGGCTTTATATTCGCAAAAGGCGCACCGCATTTATTTACTAATCCACACTTGTTATTTGGTAAATATGAGTTTGGTAGCGAAAAAATTACAATACTTCCGTCGATAATCACAACGCTGATGACGGTTGGTTTAAGTTTACTTATCTCCGTTCCTATCGGACTTTGCACAGCAATATTCTTAAATGAATATGCAAGTAAAAATAACTTCTTTATTAAAATTATTCGTGGAGCAATCGACCTACTTAACGGTGTTCCGTCAATAGTTTACGGCTTGTTTGGTATGATTACTTTTGTTACTTTAATCAAAGGTTCAAGTTCAATCCTTGCAGGTACACTTACGATAAGTATAATGTTGTTACCAACGATTGTTCGTTCCACCGAAGAAAGTTTGAAATCGGTACAAGATAGTTTAAGAGAAGGAAGCCTTGCTCTCGGCGCAGGAAAAATGAGAACGATTTTCAAAATCGTATTGCCGTCTGCTCTTCCCGGTATAATGAGTGCAATTATATTAAGTATGGGTAGAGTAATTGCAGAATCCGCACCGTTTATTTATACGATGGGTTCGGTTATCTCTGCAACGCCTACGGGATATTTAGATAGTAACGCAACGCTTGCAGTTGCACTCTATCGTCTTTCGGGTGAAGGTTGGTACGTAAATGAAGCGTATGCAACGGCAGTAGTTTTAATCATACTCGTTCTTGGGTTAAACCTTTTGGCGGAACTTATTGCAGGGAAACTCAACAAGAAATTACAAGGAGATAAATAATGAAGAATATAATACAAGCAAATGAATATGGTGGAAGTATTTCCGTTAAAAACGCCAACCTTTGGTACGGAGATTTTCAAGCCTTAAAAAATATAAGTGTAGAAATACCTGAAAAACAAGTAACGGCATTTATCGGTCCGTCCGGTTGTGGTAAATCAACTTTCTTAAAATGCTTTAACCGTATGAACGACTTGGTAAACGGTTGTAAAATAGAAGGAGATTTTTACGTCGGGGGAACAAACATTTATGGTAAAATCGACGTAAACGAACTCCGTAAAAACGTTGGTATGGTATTCCAAAAACCCAATCCGTTCCCGATGAGCGTTTACGATAATATCGCATACGGTCCGAGAACGTTTGGTATTAGAAAGCACGCAGATTTGGACGAAATCGTAGAAAAATCTCTTCGTCAAGCGGCAATGTGGGACGAATTAAAAGATAGATTAAATAAATCTGCATTAGGACTTTCGGGCGGTCAACAACAAAGACTTTGCATTGCACGTTCTTTGGCTGCAAACCCTAAAATCTTACTTATGGACGAACCAACGTCTGCACTTGACCCTATCTCTACGGGTAAAATTGAAGAATTGATGGAAGAACTCAAAAAAGATTTAACCATCGTTATCGTTACCCACAATATGCAACAAGCAACTCGTATCGCAGATAAAACGGCTTTCTTCTTGCTTGGTGAACTTGTTGAATTTGGTAATACCGAAGATATATTCACGTCACCAAAAGACGAGAGAACTGAACGCTACATCACGGGTAGATTTGGTTGATACCCAAAAAGCGATTGATTTTTTCAGAAAAAAACAGTATAATTAAGGAGTAAAGATTATGTCTATTAGAAAAATATTTGAAGAAGAACTTTCACAACTCAAAACCGAGCTTGTGGAAATGTGCCGTCTTACCGAGCAAATGATTGAAAATGCAATTACTGCGCTCGTTAATCGTGATAGAGAACTTGGCAAAAGCATCGGGCAAATGGATAAGCGTGTTGACGAATACGAAATGGATATTGAAAAACGCTGTATGAGAATCCTATTAAAACAACAACCCGTTGCAAAAGATTTTAGAGAAGTTTCCACCGCACTTAAAATGATAACGGATATTGAACGTTTTGGCGACCAAGCAAGTGATATTGGCGATTTGGTTTACACAATGCCGGGCGATAAGTATATCAAAAAACTTACGCATATTACTGCAATGGGGCATCTTGCCGTAAAAATGGTTAGAGAAAGCGTAAACTCGTTTATAAATAATAACGAAGCTCTTGCCGATGAAGTAATTAAACTTGACGACGAGATGGACGAAATGTTTTTAGCCGTTAAAAATGATTTGATAGAACTTATTAAAAAAGACGGTAATAATGGCGACCAAGCAATCGAACTTATGATGGTTGCAAAATATTTAGAAAGAATCGGTGACCACGCAGTAAACGTTTGCGAGTGGACGAAATATAACGAAACGGGAGTACACGTAAAAGTATAATGAAAGAGCTAATTTATATCGTTGAAGATGACGAAGGTATGCAAGAAGTTTACGAAGGCGCTTTTGAAGAAAGTTATGAAACTAAAATCTTTGAAAACGGCAAAGACTTTTTTGACGTGTTTAACGTTAAAAAGCCTGACCTTGTAATTCTTGACATAATGCTACCGATTATGGACGGTTTTACTATTTTAACGAAAATTCGTGAAGTAGATGAAAAAATCCCCGTAATTTGTGTTAGTGCGAAGTCTGACGAAATCAGTTTTGTAAAAGGACTTAATAAAGGTGCGGACGATTATATGGCAAAGCCATTTTCAGTTCTTGAACTTTTGGCACGTGTAAAAACCAATTTACGTCGTGCAAAACTTTACATAACAAACGCAGACGGATTTTCGATTGATAACAACGTTTATAAAGCTTTTTATAATGATAAAGATTTAGGGCTTACAATTAAAGAGTTTAAGCTTTTGAAAATTCTTATCGGTAAAGCAGGCGTTACGGTTGAACGTGAAGAACTGTTTAAGGAAGTATGGGGCGATGATTTTATGGGTGAAACGAGAACGCTCGATATGCACATTGCAGCGATAAGAGATAAAATCAAACAATCAGGAGGAAAAGACTGTATCGTTACTGTTCGTGGTATCGGATATAGATTTGAAAATAAGTAAATGAAAAAGAAAACATTATTTCAAATTCTTTCACTTACCTTTCTTTCCGTTCTTGTAATGTTTATATTCGGTATCGTTGCCGTGAACATAAACGCAAAAACAATGATGAAAGAAAGACTTGCGGAAGAAACGGAGCTTGCTTGCTCGCTCGTTCAAACGGAAGAAGATTTTTCGGGGTTTGCAAGATATTCTAATGACGATGCTTTCCGTGTTACCATTATGGATTTAGACGGAAACGTTTTATATGAAAGCGACACAAAATCTCCACTTGAAAATCATATCAACCGTGAAGAAGTAAAAAATGCTTTGAACGGAAAGCCTGAAACGGTAGAAAGATATTCTGAAACGTTCGGTTGTAATATGACCTACTATGCTTTGAAAACGGAACTTTCGGACGGAACGGAAATTATCTTACGTTTAGCGATAAAAAGTAATCAAATTAACGGATATTTAGGCGTTGCGCTTCCTATTTTAATTGTGGTTTTAGTTTTATGCTTGATTTGCTCTATTATAATTTCTAACGTATTGTCTGAAAAAATATCGGGCAAAATTACTGAAGTAGGAGAGAGTTTGCGTAGCTTAAATGCAGGGAACTATAAGCCTATCAAAACGGATTCGGGCGAACCT
>JAZTZE010000047.1:0-1116 GCA_045637285.1 Christensenellaceae bacterium
TAAGTCCTCACTAAACGGCGCTTGCATAATGGAACTGAATTTGTGCAAGCGCCGTTTGCGGTGTCTCTGCGTTTTTAATCGGGGTTTTCTTTTCGCTTTAAAGTCCAATGCGGATTACAAGGGTGACAGTCGAAACATCGGCAGAAAAGTGAAAAAGTTTGTTTCTTACAAAATGCGACATGTTTCTCGGTTGACTTTTAATAAAATATATGATACGATAATCTTGCGAATCAGTTAAATAGAATATGCCGAAAGGTTGCTTTTTACCATTGGTAAAAATGCACTCTCTTTTTAAGCTATCTTTCGGATTTTCTTAAAACTGGTTCGCACCTGGAGCTGTGCATTTTTCGTGCGTCGGCTCCGCGCCGGCGCATTTTTTAATTTATACTAAAATTAAGAAAAGGAGAAATGCCAATGGAAGATTATAAGAAGATGTATTATGAGCTATTTAACAAAATAACAGATGTAATAGAAAATCTCAAAAAAATCCAACAGGAAGCAGAAGAAATATATTTGTCTGCTACCGCAGACAAATAATCAGATTTGTGCCTTAGCACAAATCCACCTTATTCCATATCCGCATTGAAATATGCGGGGTTTAGAAAGGAAAAAGAGAAAAGGCAAAGCTATCGCAAACGGCACTTGAAGTAATTAAGTTCCCTTATTCAAGTGCCGTTTAGTGAGGACAAGCGACAAAATTGTCGCGTCCGCAACGGCGATAGAGCTTTGCCTTTTATATTTTTACTTTCCCCGCAGATTTCACAGCGGAGGGGCGCGGTTAAGGGGCGTGCCTAAATGCCCCTTAGGGTTTGCTTCTTTGACCGCAAAGAAGGGTTTTGCTTTCTTTTTAAAAGAAAAATCATATAGGTGAT
Source organism: Christensenellaceae bacterium (assembly GCA_045637285.1). Classification (GTDB taxonomy): domain Bacteria; phylum Bacillota; class Clostridia; order Christensenellales; family Borkfalkiaceae; genus UBA1259. The sequence continues at coordinate 873 of JAZTZE010000047.1, forward strand.
AAGGAAGCTATTTAAACTTAAAACTTAAAGTTTTTACTTCTTTTATAAAAAAGAAGGATTAATCACCATCATCCCTATTCCAATAAGTGCAGAAATCCCTATAACCACTATGGGATGAAGCTTTACCTTAAAGGACAGAAATGTCATTGCCACATATATTCCTACAGAAACTGCGAGTGCAGTCACATTTATATCGCCAAAGCCGTTTGGCACAAACACCGCCTTTGCCATGGAAATGAGCGCT
>JAZTZE010000048.1:0-22087 GCA_045637285.1 Christensenellaceae bacterium
AAAAAGCAATAAAAACAAAAAAAAATAATATAAAAGAATACAAAATAGTGTTGAGAAAAAGGCTTTTTTATGTTATACTTTTTCTATGGAAAAAATGTTCATAAGTTATGGGATAACTCTTAATAACTCCCAAAAAGAAAAGTTTAATAAGTATTACGATTTATTAGTGTTTTACAATCAAAAGTTCAATATAACAGCCATTACTGAAAGGGAAGAAGTTATTAAAAAACACTTTATTGACAGTGCACTCGGTGTGGATAAAATCGTGGGTAACGAAATTATTGATATAGGAAGCGGTGGCGGTTTTCCTGCAATACCGTTAAAAATAATGAAAGAAGACGTTAATTTAACTCTTTTAGAAGCAACGGGAAAAAAGTGTGAATTCTTAAAAACTGTTGTGAGTGAATTAGGCTTAAAAAACGTTACCGTTATAAACGGCAGAGCAGAAGATATTGCAAAAGATGAAAAATATAGAGAAAAATTTTCTACTTGCACGGCAAGAGCAGTTGCAAGGTTAAATACTCTTTGCGAATATTGCATGCCTTTCGTAAAAAAAGGCGGATTATTTCTTGCTTATAAAGGCGATGGAGCTGAAGAAGTTACTGAAGCACAAAATGCAATTAAGATTCTTGGCGGAAAGTTAAAAGAAAACTTTGAATATTCTTTAGACGGTGCAAAAAGAAGCTTAATAAGCATAGAAAAAATTAAAGAAACCGATAAAAAATATCCGCGCGGAAACGGAAAAGAAAGGAAGAGTCCACTGTGAGTGAAATTTTTATAAATAAAGCGCGCACGTGTGCAGTAACAGGACATAGAATATTAGAAAAAGATATAAATAAGAAAGAATTAAAAGAACTGTTTATTAAACTTATTGAAAAAGGTTTTGACACTTTTTTAATAGGAATGGCTTTGGGGTTTGATACACTTTGTTTTAATGTGCTAAGCGAAATAAAAACAAAAAAAAAATTAAAAATAATCGCGTGCATTCCTTGTGAAAACCAAGATTATAAGTATAGTTTAGAGCAAAAAATAGAGTACAAAAAAATGTTAGAAAATGCTGATGAAAATATTTACGTCAGCAAACAATATAACAAATATTGCATGCAAAAACGCAATAGGTTTATGGTAGATAACGCAAGCGTTTTAGTCGCTTATTATAAACGCGAAAAAACGGGAACTTCGTATACGGTGAATTACGCAATAAAAAATAACGTAAGCGTTATAAATATATTAAATTATCAAAAAGAATATTAAAAATAAAAAACCACTCGAAAGAGTGGTTTTTCTTTATAAATTAATTTATTCTAAATATTCGTTATTATTAAGTCCTGCTATAAAGTGGATTAGCTTTTCTGATTTAGGATTATCAAAAATTTGTTCGGGCGTGCCTGCTTCTTCCACAACGCCGTCGCTCATAAAAATAATTTTATCCGAAACGTTCTTTGCAAACGCCATTTCATGAGTAACTATAATCATAGTTCTACCTTCGTCTTTTAACGAACGAATAACTTTTAAAACTTCACCGGTAAGTTCTGGGTCAAGCGCGCTGGTCGGCTCATCGAAGCACAAGATTTTAGGTTTAAGGGCAAGTGCGCGTGCAATAGCAACACGTTGGCATTGTCCACCAGAAAGTTCACAAGGGTAATTGTTAACTTTTTCGGCTAAACCGATTTTTTCTAACAAGCTAATGCCTTCTTGCGCAATGTTTTCTTTTTTAGTTTTTATAAATTCTTTTACTGCAATTTTTCTTTCAATAAACTTTTTTCCTTGCGCTTTTAACGAACGAGAATAACTTTTTGCTTCTTCTTTTAATAACATTTTAGGTGCAAGCGTTATGTTGTCGATAACGTTATATTGTGGAAAAAGGTTAAACGACTGGAAAACAAGCCCAAAATTCAAACGTTTTTCACGCAACAACTTTTCGTTTAAGCTATTATCTGTATTTGCATCGTATAAAAGCTCGCCGTCAAGCGTCATAACGCCCGAGTCGGCTTTTTCTAAAAAGTTAATGCATCTTAACAACGTTGTTTTACCACTGCCAGAAGAACCGATTATAGATAAAACTTCGCCTTTTTCAAGTGAAAAATCAATGCCTTTAAGAACCTTGGTATTATTAAACGATTTATAAAAATTTTCTATTTTCAAATATTCCATAGCTTACTCCTTGTAAAAGCTCATTTTCTTTTCTAAGAAAGAGAAAAGCAAAGTGAGCGCGCCGTTGAAAATCAAATAGAAAACAGCAGCGTAAAGTAAGGGTGATAAAACAACGAATTCGTTAACCAAGCCCTGTGCTGCGGTATAAAGGTCTATAACGCCTGCAACCGATGCGAGTGCGGTATCCTTAACCAACGTAATAACTTCGTTACTAACGGGAGCAAGAGTTTTCTTAATGAGTTGGAAAAGGATAATTTCTTTAAAAATTTGACCTTTTTTCATTCCCAAAACTTTTCCCGCTTCGTATTGACCTTTTGGAATACCGTCAATTGCGCCACGGAAAATTTCCGAAAAATAACAAGAATAATTGATAATAAAGGCAATGCATGCATAAATGAAAAGCAAGTTTTTCATTTTACCTATGCCGAAAAACGCCATAATTTGAAGATTAGTTACTCTAAACCCATACCATGCAATACAAGTAATCAAAAGAACTTGAAGCATTAAAGGAGTGCCTCTGATTATCCAAACTAAGCCACGGCAAAAACCTTTCAAAGGTAAAAATTTCGACCTTGAGCCGAATGAAATTGCTAATCCAAGTGGCAGAGAGATTAAAAGGGTTATGGCAAACAGTAAAACTGTATTGCCAAACCCACTAATCAATCTACTCGTCAAAACTTCAAAAGTCATGTAAGACTCCTATTATTTTTCTAATGAAATGTAGTAGTTAGCCATAACTGAGTCAATAACGATAACTTCAAGCGTGCCTGCTTTAAGAGCGTTATAAGCGTCTAATTGACTTTCTTGTTCAATGAATTCTTTACCGATGTTTTGATCAACGATAATGCTATTACCAGCAGAACCCCTTTCAGCACCAACTATAGCTTGGCTCATGCTTGCAACGGTGGCGTATTTTTCAGCGTTTTGGCTCATAACAACTGCAACTTGCTTGTTGTTGAGATAGGGAACGGTAATGCACATTTGTGCAAGGCGTTCGTCAGTGATGGTTAAGCCGTTCCATACTAAGTCGATTGAACCGTTATCAAGAAGAGTTTCTTTTGCATTCCAAGAAATTTTTAAGAATTCAATTTCAATATTGGTTGAATAAGTTGAGTTAAGATATTCAAAAACTGCTTTAGCAAGTTCGATATCGTAACCTTTGGTGGGAACATTGTCAACAACGTCGTAAGCGATAGGTGCGAAAATGGTGTAGCCGATAACAACTTTGTTTCTTGAAACAACAGCGTTCCAACTTTCATCAGATGCGCCACTTAAGGGGTTAACAGTTGATGACGTAACAGCGATTTCACTTGCTAAGCCGTAAGTGTTGGCAATCGTTTGCATTTCGTCGTCTGCGATAGCGATAAGTGCTTCGTTAATCTTAGAAATTAAAGCTTCGTTGCCTTTTTTAGCAGCAATGCCGTATTGTTCTTCTGCGAGAACAAGGTTTTTTACGATAACGGGTTTATCGTTTCCACCGCATGCGGTTAAACCTAAACAAGCCGTTAAAGCAACAACTAAAGTAAGCATAAGAGTTAAAAACTTTTTCATAATAAGTCTCCTAAAAATATTCTATCGCTTTATCACGGTAAAGTGTTAAAGCATACATATTATACTTTATTATTAAGATAATGTAAAGCAAAAAACCGCAAAAATCGTAAAATTTTTTATATTTTGTTATATAAATTTTATTATAACGCGGTTAAATGCGGGAAAAGAGTTGTTAATTTTGCGTCAATTTTCGTATCTGAAATCAAATAATCAACGTCAGATAAGTCGCATTGAGTGAAGGTTGAGCGAGAGTTAAATTTAGTTTTATCACACAAAAACACCTTGTGCTTTGCGTTTTTAAGCATTGCCGTTCTTAAAGCGACTTCTTCTCTCGAACAGTCTGAAACCACGCCGTCGCAAGACAAAGCCTTGCAAGAAAAGAAAACGAAATCTGCAAAAGTTTCGTTAAAAATTCGTTCAGCATCAATGCCAATTAAGCAATTTCTATTTTTTTGGAACAATTGTCCGCCCGAACAGAGAACGTTAATTTGCGTGTTAGATAAAAGCCTTAAAATTTCCACGTTGTTGGTAATTACGGTCAAAGAGTTTTTGTTTGGCAACTCTTTTGCTAAAAAGAAAGACGTGGTTGATTGGTCCAAAAAAACAACGGACGTGTCTGAAATAAGTTCAACAGCTTTTTTTGCGATTAAAGTTTTCTCGTATGAATTTTGCGCAAAACGCTCGTTAAAGTTTATAATAGTCGAATAGTTTTTATTTAGCCTTGCACCGCCGTGAGTGCGTTCGATTAATCCTGCGCTTTCCATGCGCTTTAAGTCTCTGCGCACGCTCGATTGGCTGGTGAATAACTTTTCGCAAATAGACAAAACGCTTAAAAACTCATCGTTTTCAGTTAAAAGATTCAATATTTGTTGTTCTCTTTGTGTTTTAACCATAGTGCTCCTTGTGTTAATTTTTGATTAAACGGTCATAAAAATGTGTAAATTTGCCTAATTATTGACTGAAATAATAAAATTTATTAATTTTTTTGACTTTTATTGATTGAATAAAGTATAATATAAGCAAGAAAAAATGTAAAGGGAAATTTATGGATATTAACAATTTACTTAAAGGTGTTGACTGTGCTTGTGGAAAAAAGCACTCGTGCGATATAAAATACGTTTATATTGAAAAGAACGCGATTGAAAGGTTAAAGGAAATATGCTCGCCTTATAAAAAGATTTTGCTTGTTGCAGACCAGAATACTTTTGGCGTTGCGGGCGAAAAGACGGTTGCTGTTTTAGGCGATAAACTTTTTAATAAAGTAATTTTCTCTGGAGAAAAAATTTTAATTCCTAACGAACAAAGCATTGAAAAAGTGGAAAACAGCCTTTGTGATGCCGATTTGATAGTAGGAATAGGCTCTGGCGTTATTCAAGACCTTTGTAAATACGTTTCTTTTGATAAAAAAGTGCCGTATCTTATCGTTGCCACAGCACCTTCTATGGACGGATATGCTTCAACTGGTGCAGCAATGATAACTGGCGGAATGAAAGTTACTTATTCGGCGGGCTTACCCCTTGCAATCGTTGCAGACGTGGACGTTTTGGTAAACGCGCCCATGGAAATGATTAAATCTGGTTACGGAGATATTATAGGCAAATATTCTTCTCTTAACGACTGGAAGCTTTCTGCCGTTGTAACGGGCGAATATTTTTGCCAATACATTTACGATATAACCTTCAGTATGATTAAAAAGACGGTTGAACTTGCAGATGGGCTGATTAAGCGCGATTTCGAGAGTGTAAAAACACTTATGGAAGCGTTAACCGTGGTAGGAATAATGATGAGTTTTGCAACTACTTCGCGTCCAGCATCGGGAAGCGAACACCATTTGTCGCACTTCTTTGAAATAGTGGGAATTGTTAGGGGAGAAGAATACTTCCCACACGGAATAGACGTTGCATATTCAACTATCGAAACGGCTGTTATTAGAGAAAAGCTTTGCACGCAAGATTTTGATAAACCCAACTATCGCGACGATAAAGACACTTTAATAGCTAAATTAAAAAAGGTTTATGGCGATAGCGTTGGCGAAGGATGTTTTAATTTGCATAAAAAATTAGGAACGTATGATAAAAACCGTTACCAAATTTACGTTGACAAACAAAACGAGATAAAAGAAATCTTAAAAGAAATGCCCACGGCAAAGCAAGTGGAAGAAATTTTACAAAAAGTCGGATACGATAAAAAGGAATTTTACGCGCTCTACGGTGCAGAGAAAATAAAGCAAGCCGTTGTTTACGCAAAAGACTTAAAAGACAGATATTCTGTTTTGTGGCTTAACTACGATTTGAACGGAGAAAACTAAATGGATGTGCAAAATAAAGATAATTGCTTTTGACCTTGATGGAACGCTTACTCAACACAAGCAACCTATGGTCGAAGAAAACAGAAACACGTTAGAGAAGTTAAATGAAAAATATAAGCTTGTTATGGTTGGTGCGGGCCAAGTAATGCGTATTTTTAACCAAATGGAACAATTTCCCATAGACGTGATTGGAAATTATGGACTTCAATACGGCAAATATAACCTAAAAACTAAAAGTATTGATATGGTTAGAGACGACGTTCTGCCGTGTGATAGACAAAAAGTAGATAAGATAATCACCGAATTGAGAAAACAGTTAGGCTTTATTGAGTTTGCAGGCGAAAACGTTGAATTTCATCCGTCGGGAGCAATAACTTTTCCTATATTAGGGACTAAAGCCGACTTAAAAGATAAACTTGATTTTGACCCAGACAGAAAAAAGAGAAGAAAAGTTTACGATATCGTTGTAAACGCATTTCCTGATTACCACGTTTTCGTTGGCGGTTCTTCTTCGTTCGACATGGCACCAAAGCCCTATAATAAATATTACGCGTTAGACCTTTATTGCAAAGAAATGGGCGTTAGCCACAGCGAAGTTGTGTTCGTTGGCGATGATTACGGCTTGGGCGGTAACGATGAAAGCGTTTATAATTCAGATTTTAACTTCTTAAAAGTGGATAACTATTTAGAATTTCCAGAAGTTGTTAAAGAATTGTTGTAAAAAAATTAAAGCGAGGCTTTTGCCTCGCTTTTTATTATGGTTTTATAAAAATACAACCGTTTTCATTATATTGAATTTCTTGTTCTATTAGGGTTTCGTATTCTTCTGCGTCAAGCATTTTATATTGTTTTTAAGAAAACTGTTTTTGATAGTTTAACGGACTTAGCCCATAGTGTTTTTTAAACAGTTTTGAAAAATAACTAACGTCATCAAAACCAACGGTTGTTGCAATTTGCGTTACGTTATCGTTGGTCATAACGAGCAATTTTTCAGCCTTAGAAAGCCTTATAACGTTAACGTAATTTGCGGGAGATAAGTTAAAATATTTTCGAGTATACTTAAACACTTGTGACGTTGAGCAAAAAAGAACTTTTGCAATGTCTTCAACGGAAATTTGATGAGAGTAATTTTGCTCTACGTATTTTTGAATTTTTTCTTTAACGGAAGGTTGTTTTATATTAAGAGAAGCGTTTTCATATAGAATTTTAAGCAAAGAAAGAGTGCTTTTAGTTTTTTCAAAACAGTCTGCATCCGAACGGATAACGCTAATAAGCTCGTAGACAGATTGATTGTATTTTGCAGGTAATATAACAGGCAAAGAGAACAACTCGTCAAAAGAATATTCGTTGTTAACAACTGCGTCGATAAACACCCATTGTGCATACATGTTTCCGTTAACGCCGTTTCTGTGCATAATTTTTTGCATTTTATCTTTTGGCGCAACGAAAACCCCGTTTTTCCCCGTTGAAAGCGTTTCCGAACCGTCGATTGAAACTTCATAGTTGCCTTCTATCGACTGAACGATAGAGAGAGTGGAAAGAATTTTTTGGTGAAAAACACCTTCAAAATCACCCACCATACTGCCGTGATAAACCGCTTTAACAATAATGTTTTCTATCTTAAAATCTTGTTTCATAATAATATAATACAAAAAAATAATAAAATAGTCAATGATTTTTATAATTTAATCTATTATAATGATAATAGAAAAAACAGGAGAAAAACTTATGGAATTTTTAACGGCATCTTCTTCAACGCGACCGAAAAGGCTAAAAAAGAGCACGCGTGAGTTTGCTTTTAAATCGCTTCGCGGTGAATACGGCGAACAGCTTAAAGGTTTTGCACATAATATTGATATAATTGACGAGCAGTTTGAAAAATTATCGAATATAGAACAATATGATTATATGCTTAGAGAAATCGTTAACAAAGCACCCGTGCGTGTAACCGAATACGAAATGGTTTCAGGCTCGGCAACCCTTTGGGGTGCGACTAAGCACATGGTTCCCGTTACTTATAAGGGAGAATATCAATTTTGGAGCACAAGTCATTTAACCATTGATTTTAAGACGGCAATAGATAACGGAATAGACTATTACGAGCAAAAAATCAAAGAAAGATTGCTTGATAAAAGTTTAACTGACGGGCAAAAAAAGTTTTTATTTAGCTTGCAAAACGTTATCGACTGCATGCATATCTATCACGAAAAATATTTAAGAGCAACCAAGGACGCTAAGCCCGAAATTTACAATAATCTTTTGCAAGTTCCTTTTAAGAAGGCGACTAATTTTTATCAAGCCGTTCAATCGTTATGGTTTATCTTTTCGTTCGTTCGATTGGCGGGGGACTGGCCCGGCATTGGCAGAATAGACTGGATTTTAGGCGATTATCTTAAAAAAGACCTTGAAAATGGTAGCCTTACCATAAAGCAGGCGAGAGAAATTTTAGCTTCCTTTTTCATTAAGGGAACGGAATGGATTGAAAAAGACACGCCTTTAAGTTCAGGCGATGCTCAGCATTATCAAAACATAGTTCTTGCCGGTGTTGACGAAGATGGAAAAGACGTTACGAACGAAGTTACTTATCTCGTTTTGGATATAATCGAAGAACTTGGTATAGGCGATTTTCCTATCACTGTTAGAATAAACAAAAAGAGCAAAGAAAAACTTTTGAATAAAGTTGCGCGCGTTATCCGCCACGGCGGGGGCGTTGTTGCCATTTACAATGAAGATCTTATTTTAAAAGCACTTGAAAATTACGGTTACGACAAAAGAGAAGCCAGAAATTTTGCTAACGACGGGTGTTGGGAAGTTCAAATCCCCGGTAAAACGTATTTTATGTATTACCCGTTCGATGCGTTTGCTCTTTTACAAAACAGAACGCTTAAATCGTTTGAGAATGCAAATTTTGAAAGTTATGAACAGTTGTATTCGGCTTATAAAAACGATTTGTTCGACCAAGTTAAAGAAATTTGTGATAGAGTTAAAGAAGGTTCTTTTATTCATTGGGGCGAAAAGCAAAACTTGAATACGCCCACGTCTGTCGTTTCGTTGTTTGAAAACGGCTGTATTGAAAGCGCGCGTGCTTACAACGAAGGCGGACCCGTTTATAGAGTTTATTCGCCACACGCAGGTGGAGTTGCAGATGTAGTTAACGCGCTTTACGCGATTAAAAAGATTGTTTTTGACCAAAAAATGCTTTCTTTTGAACAGTATATGCAAGTTTTATGCGATGACTGGTGTGGAAACGAACAACTTCAAAGAAAGGTAAAAGAATTGAAACTTTACGGAACGGATAACGACGAAGTTGATGCAATTTATAAGGAGTTTATAGACGACTTTTACCTTGCTTGCAAAAAGCAAGACAACGTGCAAGGCTTAAAATTCCCAGCAGGTATTTCTACTTTTGGCAGAGAAATAGAATGGGCAAAGTATAGATTATCTGCGCCGTTCGGCGAAAATAAAGGCAAGATTTTGGCAAGCAATTCATCTCCCACGCCAGGCACTGATACCGAAGGCGTTACCGCCGTTATAAAGTCTTATTGCAAGGCTGATTTAACTAAGATGGTTACTGGCACGGCACTCGACATTAAACTTATGCCTAAAACGCTTGACGGGGAACAAGGCTTAAACGCCTTAAAGCAAGTTGTAAAGAGTTTTGTTAAGCTTGGCGGATATTTTGTTCAAATAGACGCGGTCAATGCTAAAACGCTAAAAAAAGCGCAGGAAGAACCCCAAGATTTCAAAACCCTTTCGGTTAGGGTATCAGGTTGGAACGCGCGCTTTATCACGCTCACCAAAGAGTGGCAGAATATGATAATTCAAAGGACGGAACACAATGGATAAACTTTTACCCGTAGTAAAAATTCAGCGGTTTAGTCTGCACGACGGACCGGGGATAAGAACTACAGTATTCTTAAAGGGTTGCCCGTTAAAATGTTCGTGGTGTCATAACCCTGAAACACAGTCGATAAAAAGGCAATTTTTTTACACTCCGTCCCTTTGCGTCGGTTGTGGGGCTTGCGTTCAAGTTTGTAAGGCTGGTGCGCATAAAATTACAAACCAAATAAAAGAGATTGACAGGAAAAAATGCGTTGAATGCATGGAGTGCGTGGATGTTTGTAAGGCAGGTGCTATCGAAGAATGCTCAAAGCAAACGTCAGTTGATGAAATTATCGCCGTTGCAATAAAGGACCAAGCTTTTTACGATAAAACGGGCGGGATAACCTTGTCTGGCGGAGAGCCAATGTTTCACGGCGAAAAGGCGATAGAGCTTATAAACAAAGCGAAAGAAAAGGGCTTAAACGTAGTAATTCAAACGTGTGGGCAATTTGACAGCGCACTAATTAAGCAAATGAAAGGAAAGGTGGATTTATGCTTGTTTGACGTTAAGGATACCGTAGAACAACGCCACCTTAAATACACGGGCGTGGGCTTAAAAAAGATTTTAGAAAACCTTTTCACGCTTGATAGCGCGGGCATAAAAACCGTTTTGCGCTGTATTATAATCCAAGGCATAAACGATAACGAAGAGCATTTTGATGGCATTGTAAAACTGTATAATGACTTAAAAAACTGCGAACGTGTTGAAATTTTTGCACACCACAGCTTAGGCGAGAGTAAGTATATCAGCTTGGGTATGGAATATCAAGGCAAAGAAAACTGGTCACCAAGCAAAGAAAAATTAAAACAAATAAAAAAATATTTTCTATCAAAAAAAGTAAAGTGTAAAGTTATCCAATAGTTTTATAAAAATAAAAAATAAAAGGCGCGGACCAAAAGTCCACGCCTTTTTATTAATCGATGGATTTTATTAGTTAATCGTTTAACGTTTGAGCCAATTAGTTTGCGTTAGGTGTATCAGCAACCGTTCTTCTTTCAGCTAAATCTGCGTTCATCTTAGCCATGGTCTTTTTGTCAAGATTGTAAACGAAAGCAAGACCAACGAACATTAAGATTGCGCTGAATAAATATAAGCCAGCAACAAGCCAACACATATTGTAAGCGGTTACCGCTGATTGTCCGCCCGTTCCTAAATCAGAAATATATCCGAGTGCACCCATTAGCAAAAGAACTATAGAAGGTCCAACGCCTTGAGCAAGTTTACGGAAGAAAGAGTGGAGCGAGTAAACGGTGCCTTCTTCTCTGTTGCCAGTTTTCCATTCATTGTAGTCAATAGCATCTGCCATAAGTGCCCAAGAAACGCAAGTGTAAATACCCATACCGATACCGAAAATGCACAAAGAAAGAACGAAGAAAATAAGAGCCAAAGTTTTGTCGGGAATAAGCGGGAAGATAAACATCATCACGCCACCTGCAACAGAAACGAGTGCGCCAACCGCAGAAGCTTCCTTCTTGCCGTATTTTTCGACGATTTTCTTTAAGAAAGGCATAAATAAGAACATGGGCAAGAAGCCAATAACTTGAATTAAACCCGATAAAGAAGCTTGACCGAAATAAGTCGTGAACATAATGGTGCTTGCAGTAACTGCAGAGTTCATTCCAAGGAACATTGCCATAGCAGCGAGCGTTGCACCGACAGCCGCACGGTTTTTCATAAAGTTAACGAACGCTTTTGCAACGTTAAACTTTTGCGCGTTTTCGTTAACCTTAATAGAATTTTCGTCAACTCTAATGGTTATTTTTTTAATCATAAAGATAAATGCGATAAAGCCGATAATACCCATAAGGAGAGCAACCCAGAAAACTCTTTCACCAAGCAAAGTTTCCACTTGAACGCCCGTTTCAGTACTGATTAACGGCGTGCCGTCTGGGTTAAATTCTTTTTTCCAAATAAGCATAGGAAGAATAACCATGGGGAGCATGTTGCCAATCATAGAGCCGATTGAACGCCAAGTAGAGAGCGATGCCCTTTGAGCAGGGTCTTCGGTTACCAATGAAAGCATTGAGCCGTAAGGCACGTTTGCAACCGTATAGAAAGCATCCCAGATAATATAACCAACGATAAAAAGAACGGCTTTAAGCCAAACAGCAGCGTCGGGGGCGGGAATGAATACAAGTGCGCCGGCAACAAGAAGTCCGATTGCGCCTATCAAGATATACGTTTTGAATTTGCCCATTTTGTATTTTCTTCTATCCGCGTCAATTAAACTGCCGATAATAGGATCGTTAATTGCATCCCAAATTTGAACGACTAAAAGAAGCGCAGAAAGAAGACCGGTTTCCATCATCATGAAAACAAGCCAGAAAGTTTGAACAGTGCCTTTCAAAGAAAAGCTCATGTTACAGCCAAAGTCACCAGCTGCATAAGCGAGCTTATCCATTATGCCGAAAGGGCGAGTTTTGATAGCAGGTTTTTTCATAAAAATCTCCTAAAAAGTAATAAAAGTGGCTATAATTAATATCAGTAACTAACAATAATCAATAACCATTATATATAAAAAGTGACGCTTTGTCAATACCGATTTTTATTAAAATTGGCTGTTTTTTATAAAAAAATTTAAAAAACACCCCAAAAACACCCCCAAAAATATAAAATTGTTATTGACACATTAAGGTTGTTAAAGTATAATACGATATGATGGTAAAAAAAATTAGACGTTTAATTAGTTTGGAGGGATAAATGAGAAACATTATTAGTATTAACCAAAGCTGGAATTTTTATAAAAACCAACTTGATTTAAGTTTGCCGACCGACGGGGCGGAAATAGTTAATCTTCCGCACACATGGAACGCTGTTGACGGGCAAGACGGCGGAAACGATTATTTTAGGGGCAGTTGTTTTTACGTTAAAAAGTTATTAAAAAGTGATTTGCCTAAAGGCGACAGAGTGTATCTGGAAATCAACGGTGCAAATTCTTCGGCAGAAGTTTTTGTCGATGGTAAGAGCTTAAAAGTTCACCACGGTGGATACTCTACTTGGAGAGTGGATATAACCGATGAGATTAAAGATGAAACAACCCTTGCAATCAAGGTTGATAACTCTGCAAACGATTTTGTATATCCGCAAATGGCGGACTTTACTTTTTACGGCGGGCTTTATCGTTCGGTTAACTTAATAGGTGTGAATAATTCTCACTTTGACCTTGACTATTACGGAGCTCCCGGAATCATGGTAACGCCAACGGTTGACGGCGAAAGTGCAAACGTTGAAATTAAAACGTTTATTTCTGGCGAATACGACCAAGTTGAATACGCTATTTACGATGCGGATGGAAAGCAACTTGCAACTGCTGTTGAAAAAGATAAAGCGGTGCTGTCAATAGCTAACGTTGTTCTTTGGAACGGAAGAAAGAACCCCTATTTATATAAAGCAACCGCTACGTTGATTAAAGATGGGCAAAGCGTTGACGAGATTAGCACTAATTTCGGCGTTAGAACTTTTGAAATTGACCCTGAAAACGGCTTTATATTAAACGGCGAAGAATATCCCTTAAGGGGCGTTTCAAGACACCAAGATAGACTTGGTGTTGGCAACGCGCTTCTTCCTGAACATCACGAAGAAGATATCGCGCTTATTATGGAAGTGGGCGCAACCACAATCCGTCTTGCGCACTACCAACACGACCAATATTTTTATGACCTTTGTGACAAAAACGGTTTGATAATTTGGGCGGAAATACCATATATTTCTAAGCACATGCCAAGTGCGAGAGAAAACACTATTTCTCAAATGAAAGAACTTATTTCTCAAAACTATAACCACCCGACAATAGTTGTTTGGGGACTTTCTAACGAAATTACCATGAACGGTGCAACGCCTGATTTGATTGAAAACCATAATATATTAAACGACCTTGCTCACCAAATGGATAAAACAAGACTAACGACTATGGCGTGCGTTTCAATGTGCAGTATGGATGAACCATACGTTCAAATACCAGACGTTGTTTCTTATAACCACTACTTTGGTTGGTATGGCGGGGATACGTCAATGAACGGACCTTGGTTTGATGAATTCCACGCTAAGTTCCCCAACAAACCTATCGGCGTTAGCGAATACGGTTGTGAAGCACTTAACTGGCACACTTCTAATCCCGTTCAAGGCGACTACACCGAAGAATATCAAGCGTTTTATCACGAAGAGCTTATCAAGCAATTATTTTCAAGAAAATATATTTGGGCAACTCACGTTTGGAACATGTTTGACTTTGGTGCGGACGCAAGAGCGGAAGGCGGTGAAAACGGACAAAACCACAAGGGGCTTGTTACAATGGATAGAAAGTATAAAAAAGATTCTTTCTATGCGTATAAAGCGTGGTTGTCTACAGAACCGTTCGTTCACCTTTGCGGAAAGAGATACGTTGACAGGGTTGAAGACGTTACGAAGGTAACCGTATATTCAAACCAGCCCGAAGTGGAATTGTTTGTAAACGGAATTTCAATCGGCAAAAAACAAGCACCAGACCATTTCTTCTATTTTGATGTTGAAAACAAGGGCGAAACGAAAATTGTTGCCGTTGCAGGACAGTTGAAAGACGAAGGCACGATTAGAAAAGTTGAAGAAATGAACCCCGACTACGTTTTGAAAGAAAAGGGTGCGGTTCTCAACTGGTTTGACGTTGAAACAAAAGAAAACAGATATTCGTTAAATGATAAAATAGGCGATATTCTTCAATGCTTTAGGGGCAAGCTCTGGTTTGTTAAAATAGGCTTAAAGTTAAAGAAGATGATGACCAAAGGCAAGAAAAAAGGAGAAAGCAAGGTTGGTGGCTTTGAATTAGGCGAAGGCGTTATGAAGATGATGAGTGGTTTCACCGTGCTTAGACTTACCAGCATGCTTGGCATGGTTGATATAAGCTTCACTAAAGAAGAACTTCTTAAAATGAACAAGCAACTTCTCCGCATAAGAAAACCCAAAAATTTAAGAAAATAAAAACCAAACAAAAAACGGGCGTGGCAAGTTAGCCATGCCCGTTAATATTAAACGATAATCATAAAACATATTTATAATATAAAAGAAAACAAAAAATGAAAGGCGGAAGCAAGTGCTTCCGCCTTAAATATCATTTAATTAAACCGAACGGTTAATTATTTACCAGCAAGGTTTTTATAAGTTTCAAGTCTAACCTTGCTATCTTTTTCAGTCTTTTCAAACAACTCTTCAGCAAGTTCAGGACGTGCTTTCATAAGTGAAGCATATCTGGTTTCGCCAAGTAAGAATGCCTTATAGTCGCCAGTCGGTTCTTTAGAATCGAGAGTGAACGGATTCTTGCCTTCGTCAATTGCTTCGGGGTTGTAACGGTAAAGTTGCCAGTAACCGCAGTCAACAGCCTTCTTTTCTTCGTCTTGTGACTTCATCATGTTAATACCGTGGTTGATACAGGGTGCGTAACAAATGATGAGTGAAGGTCCGTTATACTTTTCAGCTACGATGAGCGCGTTAACAAGTTGTTGTTTGTTTGAACCCATTGCGCATTGAGCAACGTAAACGTAGCCGTAACTCATAGCCATCATGCCAAGGTCTTTCTTCTTAATTCTCTTACCAGCGGCAGCAAATTTAGCAACAGAGCCGGTAGGAGTAGATTTAGAAGCTTGACCACCAGTGTTAGAGTAAACTTCGGTGTCGAGAACTAAAACGTTAACGTTTTCGCCACTTGCGAGAACGTGATCAAGTCCGCCGTAACCGATATCGTAAGCCCAACCGTCGCCACCGAAAATCCAGATTGAAGGTTTAACTAAGCAGTCAAGGTTGCCCTTAATGTAGTCAAGACCGTCTGCCGTTTCGTTTGCGAGAGCTTCTTTTACCATTTCAGCTGCAACTTTTGATTTTTCAGCGTCTTCTTTATCAGCGAGCCATGCAGAGAAAGCCGCGTTGGTTTTTTCGTTTACACTGTCGAATGCTGCGCGCATATCTTCTTCAATCTTAGCACGACGAGCTTGCATAGCAAGGTTCATACCGTAACCGAATTCAGCGTTGTCTTCAAACAAGCTGTTTGCCCAAGCAGGACCTTTGCCTTGTTTGTTTGTGGTGTAAGGGCAGGTAGGAGCAGAACCGCCGTAGATTGAAGAACAACCAGTAGCGTTAGCAACTATCATTCTGTCACCGAAAAGTTGGGTGATAAGTTTAACGTAAGGAGTTTCGCCACAGCCTGCGCATGCGCCTGAGAATTCAAACAAGGGCTTATTGAATTGGCTACCCTTAACGGTTGAAGTCTTGCAACCAGGGCAAGCTGAAACGTCAACTTCGGGTAAGCTTTCGCTAAATTCGTAGTTAACCTTTTCTTCTTCCACGATAGAGCCGAACGGAACCATGGTGAGAGCCTTTTCTTTAGCAGGACAAATGTCAGCACAAACGCCACAACCCATACAGTCGAGCGCAGAAACTTGCATTCTATATTCGTAATCCTTGTTGCCGATCATATCCTTGGTTACGAAAGATACGGGCTTATCAGTGCCTTTCTTAACGAGAGCAGGTCTGATACATGCGTGCGGACAAACGAACGAACATTGGTTACATTGAATACACTTAGTAGCATCCCACTTAGGAACGTTAACTGCAACGCCACGCTTTTCGTATTTGGTTGTTCCGGTGGGAACAGAACCGTCTGCATTGAAAGCAGATGAAGGAAGCTTGTCGCCTTCAAGAACGAGAATGGGGTGAACGATATCTTTGAAGTATTTGTTATCAGCAACGTCTGCCATGGGTGCGCCAGTAGTTGCGTCTTTCCAACAAGCAGGAACGTCAATCTTAATAAGGTTAGCTTCAGCAGAGTCAATAGCGTTGTAGTTCATTTGAACGATAGCGTCGCCCTTCTTTGCGAATGACTTATAAGCCATCTTCTTCATGTATTCAACCGCTTGGTCGTAAGGTATAATGTTAGCAACCTTGAAGAATGCAGATTGTAAAATGGTGTTAGTTCTGCCACGAAGACCGAGTTCAGCAGCGATCTTAATAGCGTCGATAACGTAAAGATTAATGTTCTTACTTGCGATATCTCTCTTAACAGAAGCAGGGAGAACGTCTTCTAATTCAGCAGCTGATTTAGCAGAAGTGTTGAAAAGGAAGGTGCCGTTTTCCTTGATATCGTTCGTCATGTTATAACGAGTGATGTAAGAAGGATTAGAGCATTGAACGAAGTCAGCAGCGTCGATAAGGTATGCTGATTGAATAGGCGTGTCGCCAAAACGCAAGTGAGAAACGGTTATACCACCTGACTTCTTAGAGTCGTAGAAGAAATAGCCTTGAACGTATTTATCCGTGTGGTCACCGATGATTTTAATTGAGTTCTTGTTTGCACCAACAGTACCGTCAGAGCCCAAGCCCCAGAACTTACAAGAAATAGTGCCAGCGGGAGCTGCATCGTACTTTTCACTGAAATCGAGTGAAGAGTTGGTTAAGTCGTCGAAAATACCAACGGTGAAATGGTTTTTGGGTTGAGCGAGTTCTAAGTTCTTATAAACGGAATAAATCATTGAAGGATTGAATTCCTTGCTACCTAAACCGTATCTACCGCCAACAACCTTAATGTCGGTCATGCCCTTTTCGAGAAGAGCAGAGCAAACGTCGAGATATAAAGGTTCGCCAAGTGAGCCAGCTTCTTTAGTTCTGTCGAGAACAGCGAGCTTCTTAACGGTTTTAGGAAGAGCGTCAACAAACGCGTCGATAGCGAAAGGACGATAAAGTCTAACTTTCAACAAACCAACCTTGTGACCTTCAGCGTTCATCTTGTTGATGGTTTCTTCAACAGCGTCAGCACCGCTACCCATAAGAACAACAACGTTTTCAGCGTCAGGTGCGCCAACGTAGTCGAACAAGTGATAGTTTCTGCCCGTGAGCTTGTTAACCTTGTCCATCATTTCTTGAACGATAGCAGGGGTTGCAAGGTAATATTTGTTGGCAGTTTCTCTATTTTGGAAATAGATATCGCTGTTTTGAGCAGTGCCCTTTTGAACGGGGTGTTCGGGGTTAAGAGCGCGTGCGCGGAAATCTTCGATATCCTTCATGTCAACGAGTTCTTTCATTTCGTCGTAGTCGATAACGTCTACCTTAGAAACTTCGTGGCTGGTTCTAAAACCGTCGAAGAAGTGAAGGAAAGGAACTTTTGACTTCAAAGTAGAAAGGTGTGAAACGAGTGCAAGGTCCATAACTTCTTGAACAGAGTTACTTGCTATCATAGCAAAGCCTGTTTGACGACAAGCCATAACGTCTGCGTGGTCACCGAAAATGTTAAGTGAATGAGCAGCGAGAGCTCTTGCACTAACGTGGAAAACCGTGGGGAGAAGTTCGCCTGCGATTTTATACATGTTCGGAATCATTAAAAGCAAGCCTTGGCTAGCGGTGTAAGTTGTGGTGAGTGCACCAGTAGTAAGTGAACCGTGAACAGCACCTGCAGCACCTGCTTCAGATTGCATTTCTGCTAAGCGAAGCTTTTGGCCGAACATGTTCTCTCTGCCGTTGGCAGACCATTCGTCTGCAACTTCGGCCATGGGAGAAGACGGGGTAATGGGGTAAATAGCAGCAACTTCACTAAACGCATACGCTACGTGGCTGGCTGCGGTATTACCGTCAATTGTCATCTTTTTCATTTTTATTATTCCTCCGTTCGATATACAATTTAACTTAAACATTATACGCCTTAATAATGTTTAAGTCAACGAAAATTTATAATTTTTAAAATAAAAATGCGTACACACGCGTATGTGGGTGCGCTACTGTAATTTTTGGTTCAGTTTGCTTGTAAAAACTATTGCATTGTGGTAAAATAGCATTATACTGGGATATTTTGGAGAAATAATGGCACTGTTAAAGGCAAAAAACGTTTGTTTTTCTTACGATAAGGAAAACGACGTTATCAAAAACGTGTCCTTGAGCGTAGAGCAGGGCGAATATATTGCTATAATCGGGCATAATGGTAGCGGAAAAAGCACGCTTGCCAAACTTTTCAACGCGCTTGTTAAGGCAGACCAAGGCGAAATTGTCGTAGACGGGTTTAGCGCAAACGACAAAAAGAGCGTTTACGAAATAAGAAAGCGTGTGGGTGTGGTGTTTCAAAATCCCGACAACCAGTTGGTCGCTTCTATCGTGGAAGACGACGTTGCTTTCGGTCCGGAAAACTTAGGAGTAAAACGTGAAGAAATAGCAAATCGCATTGATTTTGCGTTAAAGGCTGTTGGAATGGAAAAGTTTAGGCGTTATTCACCCACAAGGCTTTCGGGCGGGCAAAAACAAAGAATAGCTATTGCCGGTGTTTTAGCTCTCCAACCCAAAATTTTGGTGCTTGACGAGTCTACTGCAATGCTTGACCCCAAAGGTAGAAAAGAAGTTTTAGACGTTGTTAGAAAACTTAATAAAGAACAAGGCGTTACCGTTATAACCATAACGCACTACATGGACGAAGTGGTGGAAGCGGATAGAGTTTTCGTTATAAACGACGGCGAAATTGCTTTAGAAGGCACGCCCAGCCAAATATTTAAGCACAAAGACCAAATAAAAGAATACGGCTTAGAGCTTCCGCTCGCAATGAAAGTTGCAGACGAGCTTAGGGCTCTCGGAATAAGTCTTTCGGACGAAATTCTTACCGAAAAGCAGTTGGCGGAGGAATTATGCGCATTGAAATAAAGGATTTAACCTACGTTTATAGCGAAAGTTCCAAAGACCTTAGCGTTCGCGCGCTTGACGGAGTTAGTCTTAACGTGGAAGAAGGCGAGTTTTTCGGAATAATCGGGCAAACGGGCAGTGGCAAAACCACTTTGGTTCAGCACCTAAACGGTTTGATAAAAATAGGAAAGAATAAAGGCAGTATAAAAATAGGCGAGTTTGACCTGACTGATAAAAAATGCGATTTTAAGTCGCTTCGCGCCAAAGTCGGCATGGTTTTTCAATACCCAGAACACCAGCTTTTTGCAGAGACGGTGTTTGAAGACGTTGCTTTTGGGCTTAAAAACTTAAAAGAAACACTTTCAGAGCAAGAAATTGCTCAAAGAGTAGAGCAAGCAATCGAATTAGTTGGCTTAAATTACCAAAAAATTAAAGACAAATCACCCTTTGAGCTTTCTGGCGGACAAAAAAGAAGGGTGGCTATAGCGGGCGTTATCGTTACTATGCCGGAAGTGCTTGTTTTGGACGAGCCGGCGGCGGGATTAGACCCCGTGGGTAAAAAAGAGTTTTTGGCACTGCTAAAAAAACTGCACAAAATGTTTGTTAAAACGATAATTTTAGTGTCGCACGATATGAACATTGTCAGCGAAAATTGCACACGTTGCGCGATTTTTGCGCACGGAAAGCTTCATTCGGTTGGGACTCCAAAAGAAATTTTTGCCGATTACGAAGGAATAAAGGCG
Organism: Christensenellaceae bacterium; assembly: GCA_045637285.1. GTDB lineage: Bacteria > Bacillota > Clostridia > Christensenellales > Borkfalkiaceae > UBA1259. The sequence goes on from JAZTZE010000048.1 coordinate 20,258, forward strand.
TTGGGCTTAGATATTCCGTTAACGGCGTATTTAACTGAAAAACTGAATGAAAAAGGCGTTGAAATAGACAGCGACTTAACTGTTGAAGGGTTTGTTAATGCGGTTAAGGATAAGATTGGCGGAGGTAAACGATGAAAGATTTTTCCTTTGGTCAATATTATCCCACGAACTCGTTCGTACACAAAATGGACGCGCGCGTTAAGATTTTGGCAGTAGTTGCTTATATCGTTGCAGTTTTCTTGGTTCAGACTTTTCAATTTATGGGCTTCGTGGCGTGCTTGTCGTTCGTTTTGATAACGACTTGGACGGCAAGAATTCCCTTCCGCAAGGTTTTAAGAAGCGCGAAAGGCGTTCTATTCTTTATAGTTTTATCAGCCGTTTTGCAACTTATATTTAATCAAGACGGAAAGGTTTTATCAGACCTTGGGTTTATCAAAATTACGGACGTGGCGTTAGTTAACGCAGGCTTTTTGATTGCAAGAATAACGCTTATTGTTTTGGGCGCAAGTTTATTGACTTTAACCACTTCACCTGTGGAAATTGCAGACGGCATTGAAAGTTTGATGTATCCGTTAAAGTTCGTTAAGTTTCCCGTTCACGAATTCGCGCTTATCACCAGTATTGCGCTGAGATTTATTCCTACTCTTTTAGACGAAACGGACAGGATTATAAAGGCGCAAAAGGCAAGGGGGGCAGACTTTGAAAGCGGAAATATTTTCAAAAAAGCAAAGGCTCTTATTCCCGTGCTTATTCCGTTATTGCTCAGTTCTTTAAGGAGAGCAGACGAGCTTGCAGACGCTATGGACGCGCGCTGTTATTCGGGTAGCAAAAACCGCACTAAATACAAAAAAATGACGCTTACTTGGCGCGACCTTATAGGCGTGCTTTTGATTGGCGGATTGATTACGGGTGTCGTTTTGCTTAACGTTACGGGCTTTTGGGCGGTGACGTTATGAGAATAAAGCTTAAAATTTGTTACGACGGCACCGATTATTGTGGTTGGCAAGTTCAACCCAACGGTGTGACTGTTCAAGAAGAAATCGAAAAAGCCGTGCTTTTAGCGACTGGCGAAACGGTTAGGGTTACGGGCAGTGGAAGAACTGATGCGGGCGTTCATGCTCAATGCCAAATAGCGCATTTTGACACCGACTGTACTATTCCGCCCCACAAAATTTACAAAGCGTTAAACGCGCACTTACCGCAAGGCGTAAAAGTTTTATCAAGTGAGCTCGTGGACGATGATTTTCACGCTTGTTCGACGGCTAAACGAAAAACTTATTGCTATTCGCTTTATTGTGCAGACGTGGAAAACCCCTTAAAAGAGCGTTACGCCGTTAAGATTGACGGCGGGCTCGACGTTCAAAAAATGCAAGATTGCGCGCTTTTGTTTGTTGGCGAACACGATTTCAAGGCGTTTTGTGCTTCGGGGAGCGGTGTAAAGACTACTACGAGAACAATATATAATATAGATATAGAAAACCAAAACGAAAACCTTAAAATTTCCATAACGGGCAATGGTTTTTTATACAACATGGTTAGAATAATGGTTGGAACGCTCGTTGCAGTAAGCAAAGGCGAGATAAGCAAAACGGACGTAATTAAAATGATAGATACAGGCGAACGCCACGTTAACGTAAGAACGCTTCCTGCAAAAGGATTGTGTCTGATAAACGTTGAATATTAAAAAACGACACCGCGAACGTTAAGTTTGCGGTGTTTTTTATAAAGAGGTTATAAGAGAAAGTTGTTGCCGTCAATCATTTTTTGATATTATAGTTTTTAGGCGTTGCCATGATATAATTTAGTAGTAAAAAAGAAGGAGCGGGCCGT
>JAZTZE010000049.1:0-80681 GCA_045637285.1 Christensenellaceae bacterium
GTGGGGCTGAAAATAAAAACGCAGTCGTTTTATAGGATAGGTTATATTTTAAGAAAGGGCGCACAAAGGAGCGAATTAACAAGTGAGTTTATATCATACCTTGAACAGATAGCAAAGTAAAAAATTGCGCACAAAATTAGCAACGACCACAATATATAGATTTCGGCACAAAAAAAGTGGTAAAACTAATAAAAAATCGTGTAAAACAGCGTAAAAACGCTTGACTTAAAAGGCAAAAAAAGTTAATATAATTAGGCGTTTATAAGGAAAAGTTCGTTATTTTTAGGGATTAGCCCTCCCTTTTCGCTCGAAAAATCGTGTAAAAGAGCGTGACGAACGCCCTAAAAACATATACAATAAATTTAAGGAGATACGTTCATGAAAACTTACATGGCTCACAAGGAAAACGTGGAAAGAAAGTGGTACGTAGTTGACGCTGAAGGCGCAGTTCTCGGTAGATTAGCTTCTAAAGTAGCAGCAATTCTTCGCGGTAAAACCAAACCCACCTACACCCCCAACGTTGACACTGGTGATTTCGTTATAATCGTTAACTGCGACAAGGTAGTTTTAACGGGTAAGAAACTTGAAAAGAAATATTACAGATATCACACCGGTCACATCGGTGGCTTAAAGTCAATCCAATACAAGACTTTAATGGCAAACAAAGCAGTCGTAGCTGTTTACGAAGCAGTTAAAGGCATGCTTCCCAAGAACAGTTTAGGCCGTTCTATGCTCACCAAACTTAAGGTTTACAGAGGCGCAGAACACAACCATCAGGCTCAAAAGCCCGAAGTGCTTAAATTGGTTTAATGAGGTGTAATTATGGCAAAAGCAACTACTAAGAAAAAAGTTCAATACTGGGGAACTGGCAGAAGAAAGAAAGCAATCGCTCGTGTTCGTCTTATCCCCGCTGGTGACGGCACTATTACTATCAACGGCAAGAGCATTGACGAATATCTTTGTCTCGACACCTTGAAGTTCATCGTTCGTCAACCACTCGTGTTAGTTGACGCACTCACCAAATACGACGTTGCAGTTAACGTTTGTGGCGGTGGTTACACTGGTCAAGCAGGTGCAATTCGTCACGGCATTGCTCGTGCGCTTTTACAAGCAGAACCTGAAACGAGAGCAGAATTAAAGAAAGCAGGTTTCTTAACCAGAGATTCAAGAATGAAGGAAAGAAAGAAATACGGCTTAAAGAAAGCTCGTCGTGCTCCTCAATTCTCAAAGAGATAATTTTTTTACGACACAAACATCAAAAGCAAGAACGTTTTGTTCTTGCTTTTTTGTTTGTTTGGTTATAAACGTCGTTATCCTTCGTTTCTGATCAACAAAAACGACTTCGACAACCAACAAGGTTAGTCTCATCCGTTTTTTGTTTTTATTGTTTTTAAAAGTGCTTGATAAAAACTTTTTATTGTGATATACTATGCTTACCACACAAACTAAATTTTTGAAAAGTGAAAGCAAAAACTAACGGCATATTATGTCGTCTTTTGCACATTATAGTCTATGAATTTGGTAAAAACGCAAATCCCAAAGGCTATGATGACAAGTTTTTGTTTTCAAATGCAGTTTGTGTGGTAACAACGGGAGTTTGCGTTTTTCATTGCGCTGACTTCGGTTGGCGCACTTTTTGTTTTAAGGAGAAAATATGAGGAAAAAGGTTACAAATGAACAAGTTGCACAGTTCATTAAACAATGTGCTGATGATGTTAACGAGCAAATGAATTATGAGTTAAAGGTTGCTAAAAGCAGAATGGATAGGGCAGAATATCAGTTGATACAAACGTTTTCTAAGGAGCAAAGGGAGCTTTATCAAGAATATTTAACCGAAAGACAAAACTATATCGACGTTGTTGTTGAAAAACAGAAAACTAAATAATTGCAATAAAAAAACAAGGTGCTTAAACCTTGTTTTTTTCTTTTACTCTTTTAACAAATTGGTCGTGCGAATGCATGGTGCACAGCATAGAAGATTGAAGCGGGGCAAAAACCTTTTTTTCGGGCAAAGGCTTCGTGTTTACGGCTGGAGTTTGGCTGTTATTATTGTTAAACGACGATAAAAACTTATCCAAACTAAACGGCGCAGAGTTGGCGTTTTCGGTTGGGTTTTTTTGATTGTTTAAGGAAAAAAGAGAGTTTAAAATATTAAAAATGCCAAATTTATCCACTATGCGTCACCCCCAAAAACAAAAAACAATAAAAAGTATAAAAAAACCATTGCAAAACTTAATTCAATGTTGTATAATATAATGGCTTATATATAATTATTTATATTCAGTTAATTTGTATTTGTTGACTGAAATAAAAACGGAGTTTTTATGAAAAAATTTTTAGTTAGAATACTTTGCGCTGTTCTTATGCTTTGTGCTCTTTTTACGGGCTTGGTAGCATGTGACGGGGGCGACGGCTGGAAGCCGGGAAGCCTTAACGATGGCGGAAACGTTATTTCACAAAACGGATTTGTTGCTGAAACGGAAAAATATTTTTATTATATTAACGGCGTTGGCATAACTTCTGCAAATAACGCATTTGGCGCGCCTATTAAAGGTTCTTTAATGGCTGTTAAGAAGGACACGCTCGGCACGGATAACGTGGTTACCGAAATCGTTGTTCCCAAGATTTTCTCTGCAACCGATTCTAACGCAGGCTTGTTTATTCACGATGGATACGTTTATTACGGAACGCCCAACACCGAAAAGAACTCAAGTGGCCAAGTTGCTAACAACGAAATGACTTTTGCGAAAACCAAGCTTGATGGAAGTGGCAATACCGAAACTTTCTTTACGATTGGCGAACACAGTGCGCAATACAGAATAGTTGAAAAGGACAACGTTGTTTACATCGTTTATTACGATTCGGCAGAAAAGGCTCTTATAAACTACAACACCGTTACCAAAGAATCAATAACCATTGCAAAGACGAGTGACGAAGTTAGTGCTTATTCTTTAGACGCGTTTGCGTTCGCTGATAGCGATTATCTTGCTGACGGCGTGGTTGCATTTACCGTTACTTGCTATATCGAAGCTTACGACAAGGAAGCGGCAGACAAGGGTAACTACGTTAGAGCAACCGCTAGCTACAACAAGCTTTTTGTTTATAGCATTGGCGACGGTAAGAATTCAGACGTTTACGGCAAGATTGCTTTAGATGGTAATGCTGGAAGTGTTTACAATCGTGCAAAATATTCTGTAACTATGTTTGAAAGCGGATATTTGTTCTATACTCATACGCCTACTCAAGGTGAAGAAAAGACTTATGCCGCAAACTTTGCACAACTTCGCGGAACTACTGTAGCAGATCGTTTCGTTGGAACTGAAATATTAAACGCTTCTTACGTTAAAGAAACGACCATTATTAAGAGCTTAGATGAAATTTACGTGTTGGAAAACAGCACGGTGTTCAAAGCGAGCTTAACCAATGTAAGCGGTTTTGAAAAGAGACCGGTTGCAAAAGCTTCTACGATTAGCGCGTTGTTATTCATAGAAGATGGTGACCTTTATTATTACAACGTTGAAAGCGAACTTGCTAAAATCAAATTAGCTGAAGACGAACTTGCGAGTGACGATATTCACGAAATCCGCATTTCTGAAGACACTGTTTCTTCTTCTTGGTTTAAGCCCGAAATAGTTAAGGCAAACGGAAAAACTTTCGTGTTCTATCTTGATAACTCTGCGCTTGGTAATTCTTACGTTTACTATGCAGACGTTAACGGAGAAGTTGCTGACCCAGACGAAAGCTTGACCATTCCCGTATACGCTATCAAGAGTGAATACGTTAACTTAATCGGCAAAAAGACGTTGGAAGACCAATCTAAAGAATTGAACGTAAAAATCGAAAATCTTTCTCGTGAAATAGTTGCTGGCACGCTTGAATTTGACGACGAAGAAGCAGACGTTTTAACCGTTAGCGCAGTTGACGAAGTTAAGGCTCTTTATGACAATGCAGACGAGAAGATTAAAGAAGGCGTTTCTGAAGAAAACTTAAAAATTCTTAACACTTACGTTAAGGCTATTGAGATTACCAACAAGTTCAACAAACTTAAAGGTATAGAAGCTTACAACACTACCGATCATAAAGCGGAAGATCTTCCCCAACAATTCAAGGCTGCTTACGAAGAAATTAAGGCGGACATAGAAGAATTCAGAAAGACCGAAGACGCAAAAAATGTTGAAAGCTACATTGGTGGTAATTACAAATTTTATTATCAAAGAGCGAAGGAATTCTTCAAATAAAAAGGCTTATAAACGTGGTTGCTAACGGCAACGTGCAACGCTTTAGTTAACCCGTTCTAATCCATTCTTCGCGACTTATTAAAACAAAAAAACACATTAAGAGCAACTTTACAGTTGCTCTTTTTTTCGTTTGTTCAAAATTAAAAACGGAAATGATTAAACGGGGGTTCTGCGCGAAAAATAATAATTTTGTTCAAAATTAAAATCGCTTGTCAAATACTGTCGAAAACAAGAGAAAATAGTCGATTTATAAACTTTTGTAAAAAATTCATTATACTTATTTACAATAATGCTCAAAAAGGCTTGTTTTTTGACAATAAATATTGTAGAATATAGGTATACAAAGAAAAGGAGTTAATATTTTGAAAAAGACGGTTTTTATTTTGCAAGATACGAAAGAAGCTGCTGATGCATTAAAGAAAGCGTTCGAGCAAAGACAAGAGTTTGAAGTCGTTGGGGCGGAAACAGACGGAATAAACGCAATTGCTATGATTGCGGATAAAAAGCCTAAATTTCTTATTACCGAGCTTGTTTTATTCGGTTACGATGGGCTGAGCGTGGTTGCAAAAGTAAAGGAAGCAAAACTTGCCACTAAGATTGTTGTTTTAAGTGCGCTAACCAGTGATAACGCAATAGTAAAGTCAACCAAAGCGGGCGCAGATTATTTTATGGCAAAACCATATAATTTTGACGTGTTGTGCGAAAGGCTTATTCAGCTTGAAAGTGTTGCCGAACCCGCACCAAAGGAAGTTGGAGAAAATTTCCACCGAGTTTCTCTTGAAGAAAAGATAAGCAAAATTTTTATTAACGTTGGAATACCGCCACATATAAAAGGCTATTCCTTTTTGAGAGAAGGTGTTAAAATGGCTGTTGAAGAACCGGACGTTATAAACAATATAACCAAAAAACTTTATCCTATGATAGGTGCGAAATACAACACGTCGCCTTCAAAAGTTGAACGCGCTATTCGCCACGCTATCGAAGTTGCGTGGAACAGGGGAAGGATAGAGAACATAAACAATATTTTAGGCGTGCGCGCGTATATCGGCGCAGAAAAACCGACGAACGGCGAATTTATAGCGTTAGTCGCCGATAAAATGCTTTTAGAACAAGCATAGAGTTTAACTCACCACCTTAAACGAGTATTAAGGCGGTGAGTTTTTTATGTAAATTATCAAAAACAAAAAAAATTTAAAATTTTCGTTAAAAACAGTTTACAAAACACCATTATATATATATAATATCAACGACAGTAGCGCGAAACGCGCACTTCACTAAAGGAAAGAGTATAAAAAACTTTAATCGGTAAAAAATAAAACCGAGTAAAAGGTAACTTATGCCGACCTTAGCAAATATATATGTTATATATGGAGAGTAACTATGGGTGATTGGGTAAAATGCCCCAGATGCGATTTAAACTATATGCGCAAGGGCGAAGAATATTGCGACGTTTGTAAGGCAGAGCTTAAAAAAGCTCCACCGCTAATATTTGCCGTTGACGAAGAAGACGACGTAGACGCTTTAGAACTTTGTCCCGTTTGCCACCAAAACTACGTTAGACCTAACGAAAAAATGTGCGCAAAGTGTGCTGAAGAAAAGGATTATAAGTCTGCGCACGAAGAACTTGAAGACGACGATTCGTGGAAGGAATATCTCGACGACGCTGAGGAAGAAGAGGAAGAAGACGAAGAAATGCTTTCTCTTAACAAGCTTGCCGAAGAAGAAGGCGACCTTTTGGATGAAGAAGACGAAGAAGAAGAGATAGAAGAATATAAAGACGACGACGACTTTGACATTCCCGACGTTGACGAATCAGATTTTGAAGACACTGACGACGAAGATGACGAAGACGAAGAAGACGACGAGTTAGACGAAGAATAATTTTATAGTATAAAAATTTTATATCGTGCAATAATCGTGGCATGATAAAAAATTCGCAGTCAATCAATCAAGTAAAAGACGATATAAAGAAGATGCAAGACAAACCGGTGTCTGTTACCGTAAATCTTGGCAGAAACAAGCTTGTTAATTTTTCAGGAACACTAATCGGTGTTTATCCCGCGCTTTTTACGGTAACCCCGTTCGACAAAACCTTTAAGGGAAAAACGTCGTATTCTTATTCGGAGTATATGTGTGGGCGAGTAAAGATTGAAAGCTTAAATCAAACCAGCTAATAACGTAAAGCAATTTGCTTTGCGTTATTTTTTTGTCATAAACGTATGGTTCGGTTTATATAATGTATTAAACGCACGAATAATAGGAGGGGTTATGGTAGAACCTGTATATGAAAGAATAAACTACACGCGCTGTGTAACAAACTTAAAAGACCAAGTAAAAGTGGAGATGAAAACGGAAATTCCGTCTACCGCGGTTGTAAGTGCATTAACCGTGTCAACGTGGATTGCGCCCTTTGACGACAAAATAAAAGACGGGCAAGTAAGCTACGAAAGTAAGGCTGTTTTTTATTTAAGTTTCGTTGACGAAAGCGGTGACGTAAAAAAACACGAGTGCATAACGCCGTTTAACGGTCTGAGTAAAGATTCAAGCATTACCGATGCGTGTAAGAGCAAAACAACCGCAGTCGTGGAAAAAACCGAGATTGACACGGCGGGTGCATATTTGTGTTTAACTGCATATCTTTCCGTTTATACGCAAGTTTGCTTAGCTGATAACGTAAACGCCTTGGTTAGTGGGGAGCAGTTAATCGTGAACTCGGGCGAAATGGATTTCGTTAAAAGTTTTGGCGAGAAACGTGGCGTTTATCCCGTTGAAGAAGAATTCGAGCTTAACTATCCGGTAAAAGAAGTGCTATTCCATAGTGCAGAAGCCGTTATAACCGCAGTTCAGAGTGGCGTGGGGTGCATTATTGTTGACGGAGAGCTTCTTTTATCGCTCGTATTGTTGCAAAATAACGATAAAAACGATATAATAAGAGAAAATAGAGTTTTTCCCTTCCGAACGGAAATAGAATGCGAAGAAGCTATGCCAAACATGCTTTCAGTCGCAAGAGTGACAGAGCGTTCGTTCAAAACGGACGTTTCAGTGGACGAAGGCGGAGCAAACAGTGTGGTTGCCATTAGCGTTAATCTCTTGTTTGACGGCGAAGCCTTTATAACCGAAAGTTTACCCGTTGCAATTGATGCGTTCAGTTTGAAAAACGAAGTGGAAATGCAAAAAGAAAGCCTTCCGCTAACCACGGCTTGCGAAATCAGGTCGCACAACCAAACGGTCAGAGCAGTTGCACAAGTGAGCGAACTCCCCGTGGGAGCAAGTGTGCTTGCAGTTAGCAGTGAAAAAGCTTTTATAGCTGGTTCTGAGTGCAAAGAATATTGTCTTTCGGTTGTTGGAACTGTTTGTGCAACGGCGTTGCTTAGAGATGGTGACGGAAAGGTGTTTGCAAGAAAGCTTGAAATACCTTTTGAGCAAACTTTTGACGGGGCGTACGATTGCCAAATGCAAACTACCGTTACCGTAAAAGCACATTCTGCGCGTGCAAGGGTAACTTCTTTAACCCAAATGGAGCTTGAAAGCGAACTTTATTTTACCGTATATCCAAATAAAACGTGCACGAAAAGCATAATAAAAAGCGTTCTCGTTGCCCAAGAAAAACCCGTTAACACCAACGCTATAACCGTTTATATAGCAAGGGAAGGCGAAGACCTTTGGTCGCTTGCGAAACGGCTTAACGTTTGCCCTGACGAGCTTATTGAAACCAACAAAGAGTTGCAATTCCCATTAACGGGAGACGAGCGCATTATAATTTACAGGGGATTATGACCTTGGTTGCAGAGCGTTAAAGATTAACGGTTTGAAATCAACGTCTAAATGGCGTTTTACTTGCTCGTTTATAAAACGTTAACTTAAACGACATAAATATAGAATAAAAATTTTCATTACATAAGACCAAAAGGATACGCATGAAAAAAGTTAGTTATAAAATACCCGCAAAAATCAATCTAACCTTAGACGTTTTGGGCACTACCGACGGGTTTCACGACATTAAGTCTTTGGTTGCTTCAATCGACGTTTACGATACCGTAACGGTAAAAAAGAGAAGCGATAATCTTATAACCTTAACCACGGTGGGAAAAAAGGTTGACTGCGACATTTTCGACAACAACGCCTATAAAGCGGCAAAGCTATTTATGGATAAAAACAAAACGACGGGCGTGGATATAAAGATTAAAAAAGATATCCCAATCGGCGGGGGGCTTGGCGGTTCAAGCGCGGATATAGCGGGTGTTTTGAAATGCATGGAAGCCTTATTTAATACGGGCAAAAAGCTTGCTCCGCTTGCAAACAACCTTGGGAGTGACGCTGCCTATATGTTAGAAGGTGGTTATGCCGTTTTAACCGGTAGGGGCGAAAAGATATCCAAAAAAGATATTAATAAAGTTTTATATTTAATTTTGATTTCCGAGCAAAAAAGCACGTCTGCACGCGGTGTGTATAAGGCATACGACAGGATAGGCAAAGAGTTTAAGCCGTGCACGATGGCCAGCGTTAACGCACTAAAAGAAAACGATATGCAAAAATATAAAACCATAGCCAAAAACGACCTAACTGACGGTGCGCTTACCTTCGTTCCAGAAATTTACGCTAACGTTCACGCGCTTAAAAAGGCAGGTGCGCTCACCGCGCTTATGACGGGAAGTGGCTCTTGTTCGTTCGGTGTGTTTGAAGATAAAAAGCAAAGGGATAAAGCGTTAAAAAAACTTAAACCGCTTTACGCTGACCAATTAATAAAAGCACAAACGGTTGTAAACACAACTAAATAACCAAAAATTTACCGAGCCTGACCTTAAAAGTCGGGCTCTTTTTTTGTTTTAAACTTATTAAAGTATAAAAGTTAAGCAATGTGTCAATAAACTTATCAAAACAAACAGTGTTTAATTATGAAGATAAAAGGAAGTTTATATGAAAAAAGCGTGCATAAGTTTTTTGATAATCGCCATAATAGTTTTATGTATAACGGGTATGAGCATAGAGCAAAATTGCCCCGAAAAAGAGTATTTAAGAATTCACGTTAGAGCCAATTCCAACTTGCAAAGTGAACAGCAAGTAAAATATAAGGTAAAAGACGCGATAGTGGAATTTTTAACTCCGTATATAGCCGAGTGTGATACCAAGCAAAAAGCGAAAACCCTTTTAACCGAAAGGCTTAGCCAAATAGAAAGGGTTGCTAACGGCGTGTTAAAGGAAAACGGATTTAATTATTCGGCAAAGGCAAGCGTGAAAAACGAAAAATTTCCTACGAGAATTTATGATGGGAAAGAGCTAAAAAGTGGGTTTTATGACGCGCTTATTATCGAGCTTGGCAGTGGTAAGGGGGATAATTGGTGGTGCGTGGTTTACCCGCCGTTGTGCTTTACGGGCGACCAAGTTAAATATTCTTACAAGAGCAAAATACTCCAAATCATACGGCGTTTTTATAATAAGGAGAAAGAAAGTTCATGAGAAAAATAAGCAAAATCATAGTAGTTGCGCTTTTGGCGTTAACCGTTTGCGTTTGCGTCGGGTCGGTGTTGCCCACGGCAAAAGACAACCACGTTATCGCATACGCTCAGGTGATAAAACAAGGAAGTCGGGGCGATACGGTTAGAACTATTCAAAGAAAGTTAAAAAACTGGGGGTATTATAAAGGATCGGTTGACGGAATTTTCGGGGCTAAAACTAAAGAAGCCGTAAAATACTTTCAACGCAAGAACGGGTTGACTGTGGACGGAATAGTGGGTAAGAAAACGTTATCTGCGCTCGGCATGGCTTCGACCAATAGTGGCGGTTCTTCAAGCACTTATAGCGACGCGGATATAAATCTTCTTGCAAGGCTAATTTACGGCGAAGCGCGCGGGGAAAGCTATGTTGGACAGGTTGCCGTTGGCGCGGTGGTGTTAAACAGAATAAAGAGCGCGTCCTTTCCCAATACGATGTCGGGCGTTATCTACCAAAGCTATGCGTTCACGGCAGTTGACGACGGGCAGATTAACCTAACGCCCAACGCAACGGCGAGAAAGGCGGCAATGGACGCTATTAACGGATGGGATCCTTCTTACGGTGCTTTATATTATTACAATCCTGCAACGGCAACGAGCCAATGGATATTTTCAAGGAAAACCACGGTTACAATCGGTAACCACGTGTTTGCTATATAGGGGGACAAAATGGAGCAAAAAAACAACAACGCTTTAGAAAAAGCTGAACAAATTTCAAAGCGCGTTCAACAGGAAAACGGTATAATCCAAAGCCAAAATGAACTTCAGAAAGAAGAAAAAACACAAACTGCGCAAATAGAAAAAGCACAACAGCAAAAACAAAAAGCAAGTGAAAGAAGGGAAAAGCAAAGAAAAAAAGCACTGCTAAAAGCAAGGCGCGCGCATTTAAAAGCAGAACGAAAAAAAGAACGAGAAATTCTTAAAAACGAAAACAGAGTAGAGCGCGAAAGAAGGCTTCATATTGAAAGGCAGGCGCGCAAAGACCAAGCACTCGCTATGCGTGAGCAAAAAAACGCGCAAAAGAAAGGGCAAAACAATGGTGGCGCAAGCAAAGCGGGCTGGCTTGCAGCGGTTATAACGTTAAGCGTGTGCACGCTTGTTTTGGCATCTGTTTTAACCTTCACGTTACTCGTTCCAACCGTTAACGACAACATGCTTGAAGCAACTTATCAAAAGTCGTTTTACGACACGGTAGAGCAAGTGGACAATATTGACTTAAACTTAAGCAAGGCGATAAACACAAAAGACACGGGCGCATTGCAAAAGTATTTGGTAAACACCGCGATAAACAGTGAACTTGCAGAAAACGACATTCAGCAACTTCCCTTAGAAGACCAAAGTAAATTTTATACTACTAAACTAATAAATCAAATAGGCGACTTTGCAAAATATTTAAACAATAAAATTATAGATGGCAAAAGGCTGACCAACACTGATTTTGAAAGCCTTAATAGTCTTTACCGCGCCAACCTTGAACTGAAAAAATCGCTTCAAAAAACAGTTGGCAAAATGGGCGGAGATTATTCGTTTTCGTCTATGATAGGCGGCGGAGAAGGCAACCTTGTCATATCAGACTTTAATCAGCTTCAAAACATGTCCGTTCAGTATCCAGAACTTATTTACGACGGACCGTTTTCAGACGGACAAACTCAGCGACAAATAAAAGGCTTGTCGGGTGAAAAAATCACCAAAGAACAAGCGCAAGAAACTTTTATGAAAATCTTTTCGCCAATGGGTGTAACCAACGTTCAGTCAATGGGCGAAGCAACGGGCGATATAGAGTGTTATAACGTTCAGGGAGAAAAGGACGGCGAACTGTTGTTCGCGCAAATATCCAAGCAGGGCGGAAAACTCGTTATGTTCTCATATTCGGGAAGTTGTAGAGAAACGCTTATTACTGACGACCAAGCAATAGAAAAAGCACAAGAGTTTTTAAGCGAGCTTGGCTTAACCAACTTAAAACCGGTGTGGATAAACCTTGCAAACAACGTTTACACCATCAATTTCGCAGGCGAGCAAAACGATGTCGTTATTTATCCCGACTTAATAAAGATAAGGGTGTGTGCAGAAACTTCGGGGGTAATCGGAATAGAAACAAAAAGCTATTACACTAACCACACTCAACGCCACGTTTCATCGCCTAAGATAAGCGTGCAAACGGCAAAGCAAAGCCTTTCTGAAAATATTCAAGTAGATTCCGTGCGTTTAGCACTCGTTCCTATCGGCACGAACACCGAAACCTTGTGTTACGAGTTTTTTGGAACGGTTGAAAACGACACCTATTATATCTATATAGACGCGCAGTCAGGCAAGCAAGTTGAAATGTTTAAGGTTGTGTCTGGAACGGAAGGCGAATTGCTAATATAGGTTTTTTAGCCATAAAAAGCCCCTAAATTTTTTATGCATTTAAGTTTTTTGTTTAATTGTTATAAAAAAAATTAAAAAGAGCAACAATATAAAAAAAGGAGAAAAATATGCAAAACAAAAACATGCTTACTACTAAAGAAGCAACGCTTATTTCTGATCTTTTGACTATGGAAGAAAGCGCGTGCAAAAAAGCAAGACTATATGCAAAAACTTTAACTGACGTTAATTTGGCTGAAGCCATGACGAGAGTTGCAAACAACCACGAAAGGCGTTTCAACGCGCTTTTAGAATTGTTATAAGGAGAAGAAATATGGGTGACTATAAAGCAGACGTTACTTTAAACGAAAAGGACAGTTTACAAGACATGTTAAACGTAGAAAAAGCTATGGTGAAGCTTTATTCTACCGCTATGACCGAAGGGTGTTCTGAAGGGTTTAGGCAGTTGATAGGCGAGCACTGGAACGAAAGCGCGCAAGACCAAATGAACGTATTTTTGCAAATGACCGAGCACGGTTATTATCAAGTTGAAAGCGCACCCGAACAAATTTTGCAAGAGCATAAGCAAAAATTTTGCTCGGTAAAAAACCAGTTAAGTTAAATTAATATAAAATAAAATAGAAAAAATCGCCGAGCAATTCGCTCGGCGATTTTAAGTTTTTAAATTTTGTTATTCTGCTTTTTGTTCGCAATCACATTTGTTTTCTTTCTTATTTACGATATATTTAGTAACGAAGAGAGAGCCAATCATAAGAGCAATTGAGAGTGGAAGTGCGATGAGTGCGTTGGGGATAAAGCCTGCGATTATGAAAGAAACGAACGATATTGCAGCAACGTAAACCGCATAAGGAATTTGCGTTGTAACGTGGTTTAAGTGTTCGCATTCTGCGCCCGCACTACTCATAATAGTAGTATCAGAAATGGGTGAGCAGTGGTCGCCACAAACAGCACCGGCAAGACAAGCAGACATAGCAACAATACGCAACGGGTTGGTTGGGTCTAACATAAAGATAGATTCAACAATGGGGATTAAGATACCGAACGTACCCCAAGAAGTTCCCGTTGCAAAAGCAAGAACGCAAGCAACCAAGAAAATGATTGCCGGCAAGAAACTCATAAGTTCTGCGGCTGCGCCGTTCATAAGGTTGAACACGAACATATCTGCACCGAGTTCGCCGGTTATGTTCTTAAGCGCGGTTGCAAAGGTAAGAATTAATATTGCGGGAACCATTGCGGTAAAGCCTTTGGGCATAGCAGACATAGAATCTTTAAGTGAAACAACCTTGCGGATAGCCATATAAGCAATGGTGAAAATCAGAGTAACTAAACCGCCCCAAGGGAGAGCAATAGTAGCATCGGTGTTACCGAACGCGCCGATAAAATCGCCTGCAAAGTCAGTGCCACCCCAATAGTCAAAACCAAAGAAACCGCCAATGTAAACGAGAGCGTATACACTTGCAATAAGCAATACGACGATAGGAACGATAAGGTCGAACACTCTACCTTTAGCGCAAGAATCGTTATCGTCTGACTTGATTTGTGCTCCACTGAAAAGGTCGCCGTTCATAGCGTTTTGTTCGTGCTTTCTCATAGGACCGAAGTCGAACTTCATTAAGATGAGCGCAACAACGAAAACGAGCGTTAAGAGTGAATAGAAGTTGAACGGAATAGCCGCAACGAATAAAGATAAACCTTGTCCGTCAGCAGCGTATTTTGAAACGGCAGCCGCCCAGCTTGAAATAGGGGCTATCATACAGATAGGAGCAGCGGTAGCGTCGATAAGGAACGCCAATTTAGAACGGCTTATTTTATGCTTATCGGTAACGGGGCGCATAACAGAGCCAACGGTTAAGCAGTTAAAATAGTCGTCGATAAAAATCAAAACACCTAAAACGAAAGTGCAAAGCGCAGCGCCTATTTTACTTTTAACGTGTTTTTGAGCCCATTCTCCGAATGCTTTAGAACCGCCTGCCTTGTTAACGAGAGAAACGAGTATTCCGAGTTCAACTAAGAAAACGAAAATACCAGCAGTGGACTTAACGGATAAAATAATGCCGGTTGAAACGGTCATGTCAATGCTCTTAACGGGGTCGAAGCCAGTTGCCAAAATAGCACCTGATAAGATACCGATAAAGAGAGACGAGAACACTTCTTTAGTTATGAGAGCTAAGCCGATAGCAATAACGGGGGGAAGAAGAGCCCAAGCTGTGTCAACTATATCGCTGGTAGTAACCGCGATGATTAACAAAGCAATTATAACTACGCCAGCAATCAAAGTTGCAAGAGTTTTGTTTGAAAGTTTTTTTGCTTTTAACATAACTTTCTCCTTTGTAAAAATTTTCTAATAAAATAAAAATCACGATATCTATCAAATACCGTGACTAAAGTTGCACACATTTGATAGCACTCCGCATAAGCGACAGTCGCAAACGTTTTTCGCTTGCGCCCAGAAAAACCCTTTGGGCAAGAAATTTTTCTTCGGCAACCTTCCCTTTACCACGTTCTTTTTAAGCCCCAAGAACGCTTGTCATGAAAGTTGCGCCTCTATCCAATATTTATTTTACTTATAAAATATATAACATTTTAAAACTAAAGTCAACAAATTTTGTAAAAATATAAGAAAAGCAAGCACATTTTGTAAGTTTTTGCGTTAATATCGTGGCAAACGGTTGCAAAAACTATTTTATATATGTATAATAAATGCGTAAATTAAAAAAGGTTTTCGGAAAACACTTGTAAAACAACCGACTTTGTTTTTATCGCGCTCGGTTGGTCGCGATTTTTGTTTTTATTACTTCGGTTTTTTTAGGTTAACCGATTGCGGACGGCAATAAAGCCTTTTAAAAGGAAGGATAAATCATGAAAAAATTCACCACAAAAAAACTTGCCGTGGCGGGTGTAATCGCAGGGCTTTATGCAGTTATTTCTTTGGTTACGTTTCCCATTGCAAGCGGGGCAATCCAAGTCAGATTGTCAGAAGCACTGTGTATTTTGCCTTTGTTTTTTATTGAAGCAGTGCCCGCACTTTTTATTGGGTGTGCGCTTTCCAACCTGATAACTGGGTGTGCGTTGTTTGATATAATTTTTGGCAGTTTAATTACCCTTGTCAGTGCGTTATTGACTTATATAATAGGCAGAATGGTAAAAAACACACCGCTTAGATTAGTTTTAGGCGGAATTTTCCCAGTAGTGTTGAATGCGCTCGGCTTGCCGTTAATATGGATATATTGTTACGGGGCTATTGATTATTTATATCATATCCAAGCAATAATTTTGTTCGTTGGGCAGGCTATATCAATTTACGGATTGGGAACTCCACTCTATATTTCTATGCGAAAAACGAAAAAACAGTAAAATACTTGGGAACAGGTGCGATAGCGTCGTCAAAAACAAACAAAAAGGCAAAGCGAAATGCTTTGCCTTTTTCAGTTAGAGTTTTGCTTGTTAATCTATTGCTTTAAACGGATTGTAAAGTAGCCAATAAAAAATAAGCCACAAACCGGAAATTCCAACAAGTGTGTAAATAACTCTTGAAATTACCGCACCGCTACCCGCGCCGAAAATTGCAGCCACAAGGTTGAA
The DNA here is from genome assembly GCA_045637285.1 of Christensenellaceae bacterium. GTDB lineage: Bacteria > Bacillota > Clostridia > Christensenellales > Borkfalkiaceae > UBA1259. The sequence continues at coordinate 15,677 of JAZTZE010000049.1, forward strand.
ATTAAAAATGCCGACCAAAAGCCACACTAGCGCGCCGATTATAACGAGCGTAAATGCAATTATCGTAGTTATTTTCATAAAAACCCCCTTATACTGTAAAGTATATTCAAAAAGGGGGAAGTTTATACCTTTTAATTAAAATTTATTTAACCAAACATTTAAATAAGCGCGTTTTCAAGCACTAACTTATCGAACGGCACTTGTTCAACGAAGTCGCTCTTTACAAAACGGACGTTGTTATACTTGGCGTAATTGAACAAATGCGTTTTTATAATAATAGGGGTAGGGCAATCTAAACGTTCGCAAATTTCTCTTACATATTCAAAAAACTCAGAATAATCAATCGCGCCGTCTTTTTCAAACATGCATTGGCAAACGATTTTATCGCCTTTTAACAGTTTTGCCCAAATTCTTATCATACTAATACCGCAAAAATTTTTTAATATTGTAACACATAAAAAAAATAAAAGCAAGATTGTATTGACAATATCGAATAAAAATTGTAAAATAAAACATAATGGCGTAAACTTTATAAGTTTACAAATGGAGAAAAAATGGATAAATTACAATCAAACCTTATTAAATTATTGCAAGAAAACGCAAAGTATACCGTAGACCAGCTTGCCGCGATGACGGGCGTAGATGCCCAACAAGTCGCGAAGAGTATTAAACAATTAGAAGATGACGGGGTGATTGTAAAATACTCTGCAATTATAAATACCGAAGCGTTTAAAGGAGACAAAAAGGTTAACGCACTCATTGAAGTTAAGGTATCCCCGCAAAAACTGAAGGGATTCGATTCTTACGCCGAAGAAATTTACAGTTTTAACGAAGTTAAGAGTTTGTATCTTATGAGTGGTGTTTTTGACTTGGCGGTGTTCGTAGAAGGCGATTCTATTACGGACGTTGCCACATTCGTTTCAGAAAAACTAAGCGTTATTGAAGGTATTACTAGCGTTCAAACGCACTTTATCCTGAAACGATATAAAATTGAAGGTCACGTTGCAAGCGTGAGCGAAGAGAAAAGACAAATAGTTCAGGCATGAGAGATTTTATAAGTAATAAAGCAAAGGCTATTAAGCCGTCTGGTATAAGAAAATTTTTTGATATAGTTGCAGAGAGAAAGGACGTTATTTCTCTCGGTGTTGGCGAACCCGATTTTATAACGCCTTGGGAGATTAGGGACGCAGGCGTCAAAGCAATTAAAAAAGGATACACACAATACACGTCTAACCGCGGATTAAAAGAACTTCGCGAAGAAATTTCCGATTATTTAAGAAGTTCTTACGACGTGGAGTTTTCAAGTGAAGATATAGTTATAACAGTTGGAGCGAGCGAAGCCATCGACTTGGTTTTACGCGCAACCGTCAACGATGGGGACGAAGTGCTTATTCCCGACCCAAGTTACGTTTCGTATAAGCCGTGCGTGCAATTAAACGGTGGCGTGGCTGTGCCCGTTAAGTGTACGGGTGAAAACGGATTTAAGTTGACCCCAGAAGAACTTGAAGCAAGCATAACCGAAAAAACCAAAATTCTTATTTTTCCATACCCCAACAACCCCACGGGTGGAACTATGGAAAGAGAATACATAGAAAAGATTATTCCAATCGTGTTAAAGCACGACCTTTTGGTCGTTGCAGATGAAATTTACTCCGAACTTACTTACGGGCAAGACCACGTTTCTATTGCAAGCTTCAAAGAGATGAAGGATAGAGTGGTTTTAATAAGTGGATTCAGTAAAGCTTTCGCTATGACGGGGTGGCGCGTGGGATATGTGTGTGCACCTAAGCTAATTCTTGACACCATGCTTAAAATTCACCAATATTCGATTATTTGCGCGCCTATTTTTTCACAATACGCTGCGCTCGAAGGGCTTAAAAGAGGCAAGCAAGACGGGTATCAAGTAGTGCGCGAAATGCGCGAAGAATACGATAGGCGCAGAATGTTTATGTACAAAACCTTTTGCGACATGGGGTTAGAATGCTTTGAGCCCAAAGGTTCGTTCTACGTTTTTCCGTGTGTAAAAAGCACGGGAATGACGGGCGAGGAGTTCGCAAAACAGCTTCTTGAACAAAAGCAAGTGGCAGTCGTTCCGGGCGACGCGTTCGGCGAATTTGGAAAATATTACGTAAGATGTTCTTACGCTTATTCGATGAATAATCTTTTAGAAGCTACAAAGCGAATAAAAGAGTTTGTTGATCAATTAAAAAAATAGGGAAATGATATGGAAAAAATTATTGTTGTAGGTGCAGGGCTTTCGGGAGCGACAGTTGCAAGGCTTTTTGCCGAAAGCGGAAAGGACGTAGTGGTTATAGACCGCAGAGATACGATAGGCGGGAACGCTTACGATTACGTTGACCGTAACGGAATAACCGTTCAGCCTTATGGCCCGCATATTTTTCACACCAACGATCAGGGCGTGTTCGAGTTTTTGTCTAAGTTCACAGAATGGCAAAAATACGAGCATAAAGTTTTAGCAAGCGTTAGAAAAGATAAGCTTGTTCCCGTGCCCTTTAATTTAACGTCTCTTTTTGCGTTATATCCTAAGGACAAGGCGGAAAGGATAAAAGAAATTCTTATTAACGAAATTGGCTTAGACAAAAAAGTGCCGATTATGCAGTTAAAAAAGCACGAAAGCAGTGAAATTAGAAAGTTTGCGGATTTCGTTTATAAAAATATTTTCTACATATACACAATGAAGCAGTGGGGCTTTAAGCCTGAACAGTTGGGCGAAGAAGTTATGAATCGCGTTCCCGTTTACCTTTCTTACGAAGATAGGTATTTTACTGACCAATTCCAGTATATGCCAAAGGACGGGTTTACCGCGTTGGTGGAAAACATGCTCCGCCACCCAAGAATAACTTTAAAGCTTTCTACTGATGCAAGCAGGGAAATTTCGCTTAACGACGGCAAGATTTATTTTGGCGGACAAGAACTCGAAGGGCTTCTCATTTACACGGGCTGTGTAGACGAGTTGTTTGACTATAAACACGGCCTGCTTCCGTATAGAAGTTTGAAATTCAAGTTTGAAACGTATAAAACGCAGTCTTATCAACCGGCGGCGGTTGTTAACTACACTACTTCGCATAAGTATACGAGAATTTCGGAATTTACTAAGTTTACTTGCGAGCCCAAGGAAACCACGGTTATAGTAAAAGAATATTCTAAGACCTTTAAAAAGGGCAAAAATATTCCTTATTATCCTATACCGATTGCGAAAAATCACGCGCATTACGAAAAATATCTTGAAGAAGCAAAAGCGTATAAAAACCTTTATCTTCTCGGCAGGCTTGCAAACTATAAGTACGTTAATATGGACGTTGCGGTTAGAAACGCAATTAACCTTTTTGATAGCATAAACGAAGAAATTTAACAAAAAAAGACGCACTTATAGGTGCGTCTTCGTCTTAAAACAAGGTTGGAAAAAACAGTGCAAAAAATTTCGATAGTAGTGCCATTTTACAATGCGGAACGGCACATTGAAAACTGTATAAAAAGCTTAAAAAACCAAACGTATCCCAACTTGCAAATAATTTTGGTTGACGATAGAAGTAGCGACAACACGTTTAATTTGTTGCAACAAAAAACGGCGGGAGACGCGCGTTTTACCGTGGTTAAAAGCCACCCACCGCACGGAGTTTGCTGTGCAAGAAATACTGGCATTGAGCTTGCGGACGGCGATTACGTTACCTTTTTTGATTGCGACGATATTTTGTCGCCATACCACGTCGAAAATTTATACAACGCTATAAAGAGTAATGACGCAGACATTGCTATTTGTCACTATAAAAAGGTTAGCAAAAACGCCACTTACGACAAAATGCGCTTTAATAAAGCCGATAAAATAAAATACGACGTTCACGATAAAATTTCCGCGCTTAAGCATTTGCTCACGCAAACGTGGTTTGAGTTTTCTGTGTGGAACAAACTGTATTCTATAAAAATATTTAAACAACACGGCGTAAGGTTTTTAGAAGGTTGCCGATACAATGAAGACACGTTGTTTAATTACAACTGCTTTAAAGTGGCTGAAAAAGCAGTTTTCTCTTGGTTTAGCACCTATTTTTACGTTAAAAGTGCAGGTTCTTTGGTTAGAACAACTTTTAAGGAATATCGTTTAGATGCGTATAAAAGCTTGCACACCATCGTTAAAGACGTGCACGAGAATATGCATGAGATTTTGCATTATTCACACGTTGTGCGCGGGCTTATGACCTGTGAGCTCTTGCTCGCGATAAAGTTTAGCAAGTTCAAAAACCCACCCGCTATAAGAAAGTTAATAGAAATCGTTTCGGGCGACGTTAAGCACTTCAAGCACTGTAAAGAATTGCCTGCCGTAAGGCGCAAGCTTATTCCACCGCTCGTTCCAACGCTTGCAAAAGTGCTTTTGTGTAGGCGAAAAAAGGACAAGAAAGGGCAGGAATATTTCCTTCCGCCTTTTATGTGAGAAGGTCGTTCTAATTAAAAATAAAAAAGGATAACGAAAATGTGCTCTTCCCTTAGGGATTTAATTTAATCAATTTAAAAAACTCGACCTACAAAAGTCGAGTTTTTTAATTATTACCCAAAATATAATTTGCATCTAAATCAAGTTCTTTACAAATTTTTGCAAAAGTATCTAATTTAGGTAATTTTTTTGTTGTACAATATTGAGTAATCATTTCAGGGGAAACACCTATACGTTTTGCAATTTCGATAGTTGTTAATCCACTATTTCTTAATTCTTCACTCAATCGCTTCTTTATAATTGATTCTTCCATAATATTATTATATAACTATTGGTTAGAAACTACTTGACAACTAACTGACGGCTATCTATAATATTTGTATTAAATTACTTTTGGAGGAAATTAGAAATGAAACAGTACAAAATCTTATCTCAAAAAGACAAATGGTTTTCAGGCAAATTTGACCCACAAAGATTAGAGGATGCAATCAATTCGTATGCGCAACAAGGCTGGGTTGTAAAGGCTGCTTTTACAGCAGAAATACCAGGAATTATGAGTCACTCTAGAGAAGAAGCAATTATTATTTTAGAGAGGGACATTTAATGGCATACACATCTATTTATAAAGGTGTAATTTTTATAGAAGGTGCAGAGCAAACAGCAAAAATACTTGGAAAAGTTGAATATAAAAAACTTTTTTCATTTAACTCACAAATACAAACGCTAGATTGTGTAAAAGACCAATTAATAGAGCAAACGTTAGCATTAGGTGGAAATGCTATTATTGACTTTAAATACGGACAAAAATCTTCCGGTTGGTTTAAATCTTCCTTATTTAGTTTAGATGATAATATTAAATGGTATGGCAATGGCTTAGCCGCCATTTTGCCGGAAGAAACAAGAAATAAAATTTTTGAAAAATTAAATAAAGTATAGCCCACTATACTTTGCAAGCAAAGCAGTGTGTTTTTGCATAGCAAAAATAAAGACTAACGAAAAATTTTCGTTAGTCTTTTATAATGCTTAAAAATTCCCTGTTGGAAGAGCGATAATTCGTTATCATTTTTGCGCTTTAAGTTAAATTTAGTCTTCTTTTTCCGCGTCAATAATTTCAAGCGGTGTAAGCCCTTTTTTAATTGCGTTTTGTTTTGCATCTTGTTTTTTCTTAATCGTCGCAAACATAAATCCGACGATAAGCGTGCTGTAGAAGCTCATTATTCTCCAAGTAACCATTGATGGGAACGCGAGACCGGAAGCAAGCCCAACGGCAAAGAGCAAGAAGAACGAAAGGTCTGCCGCTCCAGAGTTTCCGGGCGTGGGAATAAACGATATAGATGCATATAAAATCAAGCAAACAGAAACGACCTGTAACCACTCTATAATAATAGACGGAGAAGTTACTATTCCCATAGGATAGCCGAACGCTTTAAGACAGAAGAACGCGATTGAAGCGTTTGCTAAGTGTTCAAGGAAGCTCAAAAGGAAAGTGGATAAGAACAATAACGGGCTGGTTGCAATTTTTTTAAGACAATGTGAGTTGTGAACAACCGTTTTGATGGTTTTTATCGTGGTTTCCTTGGGGTTTTTTATAATGCGGAGCTTTGCGCCTATTTTCATAACGAGATGAACGAGCTTTGCTCCAACCTTCGGAAGCATTGAGAAAACGACTACGAGTAACGGCATAAATATGCAACAGCACAAGCCGATTATAGCAACAACGTTTACTATCGCAGGGGGGATTGCCGTCATAAGTTCGGGCGACATATTGAAAGTGTTTGCGTTAAAGGTTACGAGAGCAATGATGCTTAAAATAACGAACGCAAGCTGATTCAAAAAGAAAGTAGCGATAGGGATAGAAGAAGCAACTCCGCCGTGAACGCCGTGCTTAGAAAGGTGATAGATTTCAAACGGCTGACCGCCAACGGCTAAAGGAGTTACGTTATTATAATAAGTTCCAACGATTGCCGTTTCAACACTTGTCTTAAAGTGCAACGTGCCAGTCATTGACTTACACATAAGCGCGATTTTAAGTCCTTTTGCAAGATAAGTGCAAGCAAGAGCCACAAAGGACAGCAAGAAATAATACCAGTTAGCAGAGAAAATAGATAAAAGTTGCTCTATTGACGGAAAAACCTTGCCTTCGCTCGGAGCAAAATCGGTGTAGGCGGTTATTGCAAGAACACCAATAACGAAAGCAAAGAACGCCGCGGTAACGATATGCTTAAACAACTTTTGCCTTCTATTAACGCTTTTATCGTTGTTTATGCCGAGATAGTCCTTCGCCGCTTCCTTTGCGCGTTTACCTTTTTGCGCTTTAATCTTCACGAAGTCAACAGAGTCGGGATTTGGCGCGTCTTTTTGGTGTTGTTCAAGATATTCTTTTTCGCTTATCTGAACGATAACGGGCTCTTTGGAAGCGTGGTCGTATTCAATTTTGTTTACCGTCGTTTCCGATTTGAATTTTTTCTTCATAACACGAGTATTATAAAACAATATTCTTATATTGTCAATTAAAAAACCAATTTTTTAAAAATCGCACGGTTTTGCGTGCAAAAAACTAAAGAAAAAATAAAAGCCCCGCAAAAAGCAGGGCATTAAAATCACCTTAATTTATTATATTTACTGAAATTTTCGCCGTTTCTTCGGGTGAAATTTTAATGGTTACGGGGTAAACGCCCGGCGTTTTAATTCCGCTGGCAAGAACGATTTTTTTCTTGTCTACGTCAAAGCCCATTTCCAAGAGTTTATCGGCAATTTCCTTGTTGGTAACGCTACCGAAAAACTTGCCGTTAGCTCCCCCCTTAACTTGAAGGACAACTTCAATCCCGTCCAACTTTTCTCTAAGAGCCTTGTTTGCTTTTAAGGTTTCTTGGCGGTGGAAAGCCTGAGCTTCTTTTTGCTGTTTGTTTTCGGTAAGGGCTTGTGTGTCTGCAACCTTAGCAAGACCTTTTTTAATCAAAAAGTTTTGTGCAAAACCGTCTTTTGCTTCAATTATATCGCCTGCTTTGCCTGAGCCTTTAACGTCTTTAAGTAAAACTACTTTCATATTAATCTCCTTATTATTACGATAAATATTTTAACCTTAAACGTTAAAAAAGTCAAGACTAAACGGTATAATTTTTAAAATTACGAGCATAATAAGCGGTAAAGGAGAAAAAATATGCAAAAAAATTCATGTATTAAATGTGACGTAGTAAACTGTAAGCACCACTCGGTTGAAAATTGCTGTTCGCTTTGCTCAATCAAAGTTACTTGTAATGATAACGGCTGTTGTACACGCTGTGACAGCTATTGTGAAAAGTAAAAAAAAGAACGAAAAGAAGGTTGCAAATTTTGCAACCTTCTTTTTTCATATATTATTCGGAAAACGTCTATCAGTGGGCGATAAGCCCTTCCAAGAAAAGATCTTTTTTAGCTGAGTTTTGCTCAGTTACGGGTATATTTTACCATAAAAAATGCATTTGTCAATACCTTTTTGAAAATTTTTTTCAAGTTTTTGTACTTTTTTTCACTTTTATTACGTCTTTTACATTTTGTAAAAGAACTTGACAAACGCTTTTATATATATTATAATACTTAAGTTAATATAGGTGGGAGTATGCCCACCGCCAAAAAAGAAAAGATAATTATTTATGCGGAGGTCATTTTTATGGCAGAAGAAGTTATACTTACAAAAGAAGGTAAAGAAGAGCTTATTAAACGTTTGGAATATTTAAAAGTTACCAAGCGTGCAGAAATCACTGAAAGAATTAAAACGGCAAGAGAATTTGGTGACCTTTCAGAAAACGCCGAATACGATGCAGCTAAAAACGAACAAGCTATGATTGAAGGCGAAATTCTCGAAATCGAAAACAAGCTTAAATACGCCGTTATTATTAAAGACAGTGCAGTTAAAAAAGGCACGGTTTCTTTGGGTAGCAAGGTAGACTTCGTTGACGACGAGGGCGAACTCAGCACGTATGAAATCGTTGGTACTACCGAAGCGGACGTTGAAGCGGGCAGAATTTCAAACGAAAGCCCCATTGGTAACGCGCTTTTAGGCAGAAAGGCTGGCGACGTGGTTAACGTTAGCGTTCCCGCAGGCGTTATTACCATCACAGTTAAAAAAGTATACTAATTTAAGGAAAAAATTATGGACCAAGTAAATAACAATCCTATCGTTCAAGAACAAGACTTAAACGAAATTTTAAGAATTCGCCGTGAAAAACTTGCTTCACTTATCGAAGCTGGCAAGAACCCTTTTGAAAAGGTTAGATACGACAGAGACGCTTATAGTCAAGACATTAAAGATAACTATGCTGATTACGAAGGTAAAACCGTTGGCATTGCAGGCAGGCTCATTTCTAAAAGAATCATGGGCAAGGCTTCTTTTGCCGTTATTTTAGACGGAAAGGGCACTATTCAAAGCTATCTTTCAATCAACGACTTGGGCGATGAATACGTTGCTTTTAAAGAATACGATATTGGCGACATTATCGGAATAAAGGGCGTTGTTTTCACCACGAGAACGGGTGAAATCTCTATTCACGCTAACAGTGTTGAACTTTTATCAAAATCACTTTTACCGCTTCCTGAAAAATATCATGGCTTAAAGGACGAAGATACCAGATACCGTCAAAGAGAAGTTGACTTAATTGCCAACCCCGAAGTTAAAAAGACTTTCGTTATCCGTTCAAAAATAATGAAAGCCATTAGAAACTATCTCGATGGCGTGGGCTATTTAGAAGTAGATACGCCCGTTTTGCAACCGCTTGAAATCGGTGCGGCGGCAAGACCTTTCAAAACTCACCACAACGCGCTCGATATTGATATGTATCTCCGCATAGAAACAGAACTTTATTTGAAGCGTTTAATCGTTGGTGGTTTTGACAAAGTTTACGAAGTTGGCAGAATTTTCCGTAACGAAGGTATGGATAGAAGCCATAACCCCGAATTCACCACCGTAGAAATGTATCAAGCATATAGCGATTATTTCGATATGATGGACTTAATTGAAAACATGTATCGCACGATAACCGAACAAGTTTGCGGAACAACCATGATAACCTATCAAGGCGTAGAAATTGATATGGGTAAGAAGTGGGAAAGACTCACTATGGTTGAAGCCGTTAAAAAATACGCAGGCGTTGATTATAACGAATGGGATACCGATGAAAAAGCGCGCGCCGTTGCAAAAGCAAAAGGCATTGAAGTTGAAGAAGGCGAACAAGCAACCAAAGGTCACGTGCTCATCGCGTTCTTTGACGCGTTCGTTGAAGAAAACCTTATTCAACCCACCATTATTTACGATTACCCTGTAGAAAACTCTCCGCTTGCAAAACGCAAACCTTCAAATCCAGCGTTTACTGAAAGATTTGAATATTTCATTTACGCGCGCGAAATGGGTAACGCATTCAGCGAACTTAACGACCCAATCGACCAAAAAGAAAGATTCGTTAAGCAAGTTGCTGAAAAACGTGCTCGTGGCGGAAACGACGCTAAGATTGACGAAGATTTTATCACAGCGTTGGAATACGGTTTGCCCCCGACAGGTGGTTTAGGCTTCGGTGTAGACAGATTAGTTATGTTGTTAACTGATAGCGCGTCTATTCGTGACGTAATACTATTCCCGACAATGAAGCCCATCAAAAAATAAAGGCTTATAAACTTCACGATAGTTCGTCAAACTACGCAACAACTTGATTGCGTATAGACATACGCGCACTGCGTTGTTGCTTGTTTTCCTGCTCTCGCTCGTTTCTAAACCTTTATTTACATACGAAGCAGTTTGGGGGGAGCGTCACGCTCCCAAGGTCAATCTCACCCAAAACACTTTGCGAGCCTTGTCTTGCTTGCAACTAAACCTTTATTTATCACTCGAAAGAATTTAGGTGGAGCGTCACGCTCTAATATCCCTTAAACTACTTAAATAAACGCTCTAAAAAGGAATTTATGGATAATAAAATCACTAAAAAAAGGCTATCCGATTTTTTCGCTTATGAATGGGTTGCCATAATAATAGCCATAATAATATTTATCGTCGGCTGGGAAATGATTTACGCTTTGTGCGAAGTTAAACTCACCGTTGGGCAAAAGTTTAAATATTATTACGATCAGGGCGTTGTGTCTTCAAGTGGCTCTACTTTTTACGAGCGCGTTGTCGACGGCTTGAGTTACGACGTTATTAGCGTCGGAACGGAAACGCTCAACTACGAGCGCGACGTTTTAAGTGAAAGATTATCTATTGGTGAAGGCGACGTAATATTTACTAACGCTACCGACAACATAGACGAAGGAAAGCACACCGACAGGATAAACGTCCGTGCAAAGCTCGTTGTGGACAGTTGCGGTGTTTATCATTTAGAAGAACTTCTTTCGGCGGGGCAAAACTACTTAAAAGACACCTTCTTTTTTGACCAATATAAAACTCAAAGCTTATCCGTGAAAGATTACACCGCGGACAAGATTGACGAAAACAAGGTTAAGGACGTTTTCTTGCAAAGAATGAAAGGCGATAACCGTTTCCGCACGGAAGAACAAAAGCAATCGGGCGTTAAGCTTGAGCTTAAAAGGGTGCAAGATTTATGCAAAGAAATCATTGATTTCGGCGTGTTTATGGAATATGCAAAAGAACACGACAAAACTAACGAAGAAAAAATTCTTTATAGATATACCATGTACGACCAAGCGTTAGAAATAGCCGAAAATCTTGGAAACGCAAATAGGGTTGAAGAAATTAAACAATATCAACAGCTTCACTTGGCGACGGGAAATAGAGAAAACGCGCCTTACGGCATTAACTTAAATGCTCTTAAAGGCGGAGACGTAAACGCGAGCGAGTTTGCCCATTTAGAAGGAAAGGACACTGCGGAAAACGTGGTTATGATGGTGTTTAACTTTTCGCTTGACCAACCGCATTTACAATACGAAACAATTACTTTTATGAATATGATCATAAGAGATTGTACTAACGGAATTATAGATTAAAAAGGAAAATTATGAAAGGAACGTTCATCACTTTTGAAGGCTGTGAGGGGGTAGGAAAATCCCGCCAGATACGCTTTTTGGAAGATTATTTAAAGCGCAACAATATTGAATATTATCTGACCAGAGAGCCGGGTGGAACGGTTGTTTCAGAGCAGATTAGAAACGTTATCTTAGACGGAAAGAACGTTTCGATGACCGACGAGTGCGAAGCACTTTTATATGCTGCTGCAAGGGTTCAGTTGTTAAAGGAAAAAATAAAACCGCTTTTGGACCAAGGCAAATTAGTGCTTTGCGATAGATATATTGATTCGTCTTTTGCTTATCAAGGTTACGCAAGGGGCATGGGCGTGGAGTTTGTTGAAAAAATTAACGACTACGCTATTAAAAATTTTATGCCAGACTACACCGTTTTCTTAAGCTTAGAGCCTGAAAAGGCGTTTTTAAGAAAGGGCGGGGTAGACAAAACGGATAGGTTGGAACTTTCGGGCATTGAATTTCACAAAAAAGTTTACCAAGGATATTTAGATCTTTCTAAAAAGTATAGCGAAAGATTTATCGTTATCGACGCGAGTGGAGAAAAAGAACAAACTCATCAAAAAATTATAACAGCGTTGAAAGAAAAGGGCGTTATATGATAGATTTTAAGTCGCTCCTTGAAAAAACGGGCGCGTTTCAACTTGTGCAAAGGGATAAAAAGCAAAATCGAGCGTCACACGCATATCTTTTGCTTTGCCCTGACGGTGAGTTTTTGGGTGATTATCTTAAAATTTTTGCAAAAGAACTCGCATGTGCAAACACTCCGCATTGCGACGAGTGCAGAACCTGCAAGCTGATTAACGGTAAAATACACCCCGACGTTTTGTTCTTTCCAAAAGGCGACGGTGCTGTGTTAAGTTCGGACGTTAACACTATTATAGAAGAAACTTTTCTTAAGCCCATCGAAAGCAACAAGAAAATTTTCGTTATAGAAAACGCGCAAACGATGAACGCTTCGGCGCAAAACAAGCTGTTAAAAACGCTTGAAGAACCGCCAGAAAACGTTCACATAATTTTAGGCGCAACCAGCGAATTCGCTCTTTTACCCACCATTAAATCAAGGGTAAGAAAGTTGGAAATTCCTTTTTTTAACAAAGACCAATTAAAGCGTGCTTTAAGAGACGAGTGTCCCGACCAAGCAATGCTCGATGCGACAATTGCCTGTGCGGACGGCACGGTGGGAAAGGTTCTTTCCCTTTACGGCGACCAAACTTTTTCTCAAGCGCAGTCACTTTGTAAAGACGTTTTAATAAACATGCAAAGCAGTAAAGATTTATTGCTTTATTCAACCAAGATAACGTCGTCAGGCGTTTCAATCGAGCGATTTTTAACAGTGCTCGAACTCTTTTTAAGAGATATGCTTACCATTTGGCAGGGAAGAGAAGACCTTGCTATGAATCAAATAGAAGTTCAATCTCTAAAAAATGCTTCACGCTTCAATACGGGTGCTATAATTCACGCGTTAGAAAAGGTTGTGGAAGCGCAAAAAAGGCTTAAGTTTAACGCTAATCCCACTATGCTTATAGAGTGGTTATTGTTCCAGATTTTGGAGGGGAAATTTAAATGGCAAAAATTGTAGGCGTAAAATTCAAAAACACTGCCAAAACTTATTATTTCGCGCCCGAAAACGAGCAGGCTGACTATCAAGAACGCTCGGGTGTTATAGTTGAAACTGCAAAGGGGTTAGAATACGCTACCGTAGTTTTCGGAGTAAAGGAAGTGAATGAAAAAGAAATCGTTCACCCCTTAAAAACCGTGGTTAGAAAGGCGACGGAAAAAGACGAAAAAATAATGCGTGAAAACGAAAAGAAAATTCCCGAAGCAATGGCTTTTGCGAACGAAAAGATAGCTGAAATGAACTTGCCGATGAAGCTTATCGGGTGCGAGTTTGCTTTTGACGGAAAAAAGGTCGTTTTCTATTTTACTGCGGATAACCGCGTGGACTTTAGAGAACTCGTTAAGGTGCTTGCGACCAAGTTCCATTTGCGCATAGAGCTTCGCCAAGTGGGAATAAGAGACGAAACCAAGATTTTGGGCGGTATTGCTCCTTGCGGAAGAGAGTGTTGCTGTTCAAGCTGTATGCCGGACTTTGGCAAGGTTACTATAAAAATGGCAAAAAATCAGGGGCTTCACTTAAACCCCGGCAAGATAAGCGGGCTTTGCGGAAGACTTATGTGTTGCTTAGAATATGAAAACGATTACTATGCAAGCGTTTACAAAAAGATGCCCAAGCTTGGCGGAACGGTAGGGACTCCCGAAGGCGACGGAGTGGTTATCGGCAACGATATGTTAAAACTTACTTCAAAAGTAAAGATAACTAAGGCAGACGGCAGTGAAGTTTATAAAGATTTCCCCGTTGATAGACTTTCTTTCAAGAAAAATAAATCTAACGACGACGAAACGGATGAAGACGACGCAATAGTTTCGGGCGAGATGAAAAAAATCTTAGATTAGATTGTTTACAAACTAAAAAAATTGTGATACAATATAGATAATAATAAAGGGAGGTTAACTCTTATGGCTTATAAGATCAGTGACCAATGTATTTCATGCGGTGCATGTGCAGACACTTGTCCTTGTGGCGCTATCAGCGAAGGCGAAACTCAATACGTTATTGATGCCGAAGCTTGCATGAGTTGTGGTGCTTGCGCACCAGGTTGCCCCGTAGAAGCTATTTCTGAAGAATAATTAGCTAACTACCAAAATCAAACACATTTTAAGGCGCGAAATTATTTGTTCGCGCCTTAAATTTTAACCATGGCTTTATTTTGTCAATTGATGGGATTTTTTATTTAATCAATTGGGTTTACCGCAAAGCTTATAAAACAAAAAAGGAAAAGCAATGCAAAGAATTGAAGATTTGGGTTTGAATAATCTTAAAATTTATCAGGACGACGAGCTTTACACGTTCACGTCCGATTCGGTGTTGCTTTCAAAGTTCGCAAGTGTCAAAAAAGACGATACGGTTGCGGATTTTTGTGCAGGAAGTGGCATCGTTGGGTTTCATTTATACGGCTTAAACGCGCAAAAAATCAAAAGCGTTACCTTGTTTGAAATGCAAAAAGTCATGTTTGATATGTCGGTTAAATCTATTGAACTAAACGAACTTAGTGAAAAGTTTTGTGCAGTTAACTGTAAAGTTCAAGATATTGGCAGTGATTACGCCGGCAAGTTTTCTTTAATTACTTGCAACCCGCCCTACATGCCTGTTGGACACGGGTTTATTGATCAATCAGAGCAAAAAGCTCTTTGCAGAACAGAACTCGCGCTTACGTTGCCTGAGCTTATAGGTTCAATTTCAAAATGCTTAAAGTTCGGCGGGAGAGTAGCACTTTGTCACAGAGCGGATAGGTTGAGTGACGTTATTTGTGAAATGCGCAAAAACAATATCGAGCCCAAACGCTTGCAAACGGTGTCTGGTGGCAAAAAAGAGCCTTACCTTTTTTTGATAGAAGGGGTTAAAGGCGGTAAAAGTGGAATAAAAATTTATCAAAATTTAGAGAACTGATTATGTTGTATTTTGTAGCTACGCCTATCGGCAACTTAAAAGATATATCTTTTCGCGCGATAGAAGTATTAAAAGAAGTTGATGAAATTGCGTGTGAAGACACCCGTCATTCGCTCGGGCTATTAAACTCTTATCAAATAAAAAAGCCGTTATTTTCTTATCACAAGTTTAACGAGCGTGAATCGGGCGAAAAGATTATAGAAAAGTTGAAAGCAGGCAAAAATATTGCCGTTATAACCGATGCGGGAATGCCCGTCGTTTCCGATCCCGGTAACATTCTAACGCAAATGTTGATTGAAAACGGCTTGGAGTTTACCGTCGTGCCGGGTGCAAGCGCGTTTCTTTCCGCGCTTGTCCTTTCGGGGTTAGATAGTTCTAAGTTTTGTTTTTTAGGGTTTTTACCGCAAAAACAGAGCGAGAGAAAAGAATTTTTAACTAAGTATAAGTCGCTTGACACAACCTTGATATTTCACAGTGCCCCACACGACGTAAAAAAGGATATAGAAACCATTTATTCCGTGTTTGGCGAAAGGCGCGCTGTTGCGGTTAAGGAAATAACTAAGTTGCATGAAAGTGCAGAGCGGTTTAATTTAAGCCAAAATCTTTCAAAAGAGCCAAAAGGCGAATACGTGTTGCTCGTTGAAGGGGCAAGCCAAGTTAACGAAAATTTAAATCTCACCGAAAAAGAGCACGTTGAACTTTATCTTTCTATGGGAATGGATAAAAAGGACGCGCTTAAAAAAGTTGCGAAGGAGCGCGGGGTGAGCAAGTCTTCTTTGTACAAGTATATAATCGATTGATAAACACTATCAAAAGCGACGAAAAACGCATGTTTTTTGTCGCTTTTTTTTTGGGTTTTCGTAAAAACTTTTATTTTTAAAAAATAAAAAAGATTATAATTAAGTTGACAAATTTTTTGTGCAGGTATAATATGTTTATAGAAAGTCTTTGCTCGCGCACGAGCGCGAGAGTAACAAAGGCGCGTTTAATGAAAAAAGGAAGAAGTGAAAATGGACTTAATTAATTTAGCGTTATTCTTGTTTTTGCTTGCAAGCTGTCTATTTGCCGGCGTTAGAGCAAGCAAGAAAGCCCCCGGCAAAAAGATAGGCGCATTCATTGCTCTGATGGCATCGTTTTTTGTAACGACAACGTTGTTGGCTAATGGAAAACTTGATATTTTAGGCGATATTTTATACGAATTAATTGAAAGTGGCGTGCAAGACCTTGCGAACATTGCTTCGCTTGGCGCAACCGTTTCAACCTTGTGTCAATTTATTGCAAGAATAATTTTATTCGACGTTATTTTCTGGGTTGGATATCTCTTGTTCAGATTGGTTATTAAAATTCTTTTGGCAATTATCTTTGGTAAAAGAGTTAAGTTTTTTAGACCTGCTGAAAGCAAGGGCGCAAAAATCGTTGCAGGCGTAACGGGCGGGATTACCAGATGGTTTTGGAGCATGTTCTCTTTGCTTCCATTGTTTGCAATCTTAACCTTGTTCACTCCCGCGCTTCAAACTATGGAAAAGCAGGACTATACCGATACTTACGTTTGTGAAATAGGTCAAACGGTAAACAAAGATTTTTCTTTCCTTACCGAAAAGGGCTTGGTTCTTCAAGTGGGTAAATACACTGGTGCGAACGCGTTGCTCGACTATGCAATTGATTCAATTGCAACGGGCACGGTGGTTAATGCCCAAGGTCAAGAGACCGAATGTAACGTTCACGAATTGCTACAAAACTTTATCAGCATGGGTGTTGACGGTGCGGCTATTTACGAATTAACTTTGTCGGGCGAAAGCACATACGCTGATTTAGAAGGCGCGGTAGTTATTATTGAAGACCTTACACAAAACCAAGTAATGCTATTTATATTAAGCGACTATCTTGGCACGCAAGAATTTACTTCGTCTGAAGAAGACCCGATGCAAGGCTTGATTGCGCAATTGATGGATTTCTATTCTGGCGAGCAAGGGCCTGAAAATATAGCAAACGACTTTTCAAAGATTACCAACGTGCTTGCAAACTTCGTCAGTGCTAACAGCGATAAAACTTTAGATTTTGAAAAGATTACAGACGATTTGGTTGAATACGTTCTTGACGAAGAACATGCAGGTGAAGTTATAGTAAACCTTTCGGAATTCTCACACTTTAAGGAAACGGCGGCGTTGTTTGTTGATATGGGCGTGGTTTCAGTTTGTGATCAGTTGGGAATTAAAATGGACGAGAATGAAGCTTACGAACACTTTACCAACTTAATGTTAGAACAACTCAACGACAAAGTAACGGGCAAAGTAGAACACGTTGAGCAAGAAAATTTCATAAAATATTTAATAAGTGCAGACGTTAGTGTTAGCGAGTACACTGAGTCGTTTGGCACGGACGTTGCGGTGGATAACCACAACAGATTTATAGATAGATATACCAGATTTAGCAAGATTATAAAAAATCAATATTTTGAAAGCATGGATCAAACCGTTCTTTTCTATTCGCAAACTGATAAATGCTTTTATAAATTTGATATCCTTACCGAAAGATGGTCGATATATAGCGGTGACGTTGCTAACAATCCAAGCATTTTGATAGACTTTTTCATTAGACAAGTAAACGACCTTATCGACGAAACTAACGAATATCCCGACCACGAAATAGAGTTTTCTAAAGAAGATTTTGAAGGTTGCTTGCGTGAGGTTGCTGACGGCGACGCGTTAAACTTGGCATATAAAGACCTTTCAACAAGCGTGATAGAGTTTAATAAAAAAATCGCGAGCAAGATGTCTTCCGTGGAAAAGTTTGAAACGGAAATGGTGTTCAGTGAAGACGTTATCAAGTCAATCAATCTCGACGCAGACCTTGCAGACCAAAAGGACGAGCTTGGTGACGTGTTGAAAGCAGGCTCTGCGCTATTTAAAGTGATGCAGAACACAACCGACGAAATGGCGATAATTAAAGAGTTTAGCAGGATAGGAACGTTTATGGACGCGCTCGTTGCATTTGAGTTGACAAGCGATATTCCCGAAGTCTTATTAAAGGCACTTGCTCAAAACGAAAATCTTGCTGAATATTTTGAATATGATAGTATAGTTAAGATTTTGAACAACATTAAACAAGGCAAGTCAACTTATTACGAATTGTGCTCGTCTATTCAGGCTTTATATAACATTGCAAACGGTGTAATGTAACCAAAAAAGAGAAAGGAGAGAAGAAAATGAGAAAATTATTTTTGAGTTTTTGTGTGTTGCTCGCTATGGCATCAATAGGGTTAATCGGATATTCTACCTATACGATGATAGGTGGAGTTAGCTTCCCTGGCGTAGGAAATCACTTTGTGCCTGCTCCGATTGTTTACGACTTAGAGGTAAGCGCAGGGGCTGGTGGCGAAGTTAACGTAGTTAAAGGCAAATACCAAAAGAACCAAGAAGTTAGTCTTGTGGCAACGCCAGTTGAAGGCTATAGCTTCGTTGGCTGGTATGACGAAGATGGCAACTATATAACTGCTTCAAAGAACTATAAGTTCAGCATCACCGAAAAAACTAATCTTTTTGCAAGATTTAGTAAAATTCCTGATGAAATAACCGGCGAAGCCGCTTATTCAGAAATGCTTAAGGATTGTAAAAAGAATTTTGAAATCATTGTCCACTGCGATAAAGACAACGCAGAAGAATGGATAAGTGAAAACTTTTATATCATTGACAACGACTTTATAGGCACTCAATTTGAAAACATTGAGTTTACCGTAAACAAAGGCGAAAACCCAGGAGAATATATTGTTAGGTCCGTTAACGAATACGAAAGTGGCGTAAACTATACCGCAGGGTTTAGGGATAGCGCAACCGATGATGATGCGGTTATAGGCAACGATGGCGCAACCAACAACGGTCAAACGCTTGATTTTTGTATTGAGCAAGAAGAAAAAACCGAAATAGAACAAAAAGAAGGCATAGTTTTCATTTCTTATAATGATAGTGCGCTTTTTAAGGAACTCGTTGACGACGGCTTAATCGAAGGTGAAGAAGGCGATCAAGAAGACTATCTCGTATTAACCAATGCAGACGGTATTGAAGAAGGCACTATTATCTGTGTTTATAACGGCGAAACAGATGAAAACGGCAATCCTGTTATCGGTTTAGACAGTCTTTACGGCAAATGCAAGTCAAAACAAAACGTTTCGGGTGGAGTAAAAATCGTTTACACATTCCCCGAACTTTCAGAAATTTTTGAAATATTCAACATCTTTACTGAAGAAGAAGTTGACTTTGAAGAATCAGACGTGGAAATTTCAGATGAAGTTTTGGGCGACGTTGGTTATTCGTTTATAACTAGCAAATCTTTCCAAGATTACGTTGCAGCTGCGACTTTTGCAGTAAGACAAAGTCTTGAAGGAACGGGATATTCTGTTGAACCCATTGCTTCGGTTGAAGACGTTACTGAAAAAATCGACGTTAAGGCTACTGCACAAGTGCAAGGCACTAACGCAAAAGTAATAGTTAACGCTACGATAAACCTTCCCTTAAACGATTCTGCGGGCAAACAAGTAGCTTTACTTAAACTCGATTTAAATTACAATAAAGAAATTGCTCTTACCGCATACTTTAATTACACCTTACGCACTAAACAAGGCGTGATTGGTGGATTTAAGAGTTACGATGTTGGTCAAATAGTTAGCTGTGAAGACGACTGCGAACTTAAAATTGTAGTTTTATACGGTGAAGATAATTTAGAACAAGAAGAAATCAATAAAGAACTTATCAAAGACAAGTGCATGCAAGCGTTGCACGGCGGTAAAAACAAAGTTGAAAAAGATAAGATAGCGGAACTTTTTGCTCAAGCAGGTTATGCGTGCACGGCAGAAAAGCAAGTGGAATTATTCACCGTTGTTGGCAACGACACTGTTATCAGTTATGAAATGGACGTTGATTTGTTGCTGAAGTTTGACGTTAGCGGTTCATTGTTCTATAATACCAAAACAACCAGCTACGCGCGCGTTGGTGTTCGCTCACAAGGCAACGGTAAAGGTAAGCTTTACAAGCAAACCAAGTTTAGCGAAGCTTCTTCTGAAATAGTTGTTTCTGGCGACGTTTTCGTTGACACTGGCATCGCAGTTGAATCTGACATCAAGCTCGTTGGTTTGGCAAAATACGTTAGTGCAAAAATCGGCGTTGCAACCGGCGTTACTATTACGGCTGACGGCTATATCAACAAACAAAGCGGTTACGGTGCAGGTGGATACAGTGTAGATGGTTATAATGCTTCTACCGCACAAACCAAAATGTTTGGCAGTATCGAAAAATTTGAACAAAGTGAAACCAAAGTTAACGTAGTAGAAGTTGGATATAACAACAGCATTTTATATTGGGCAAACGAACAAGTAGAACAAGACTACGTTCTCGGCATAATCGACAAGAAAACCGATTTGCTCGATATGGATATTTTCAAAGTTTTAGTTTACAAGAAGAACGGAAAGATTAAAGAAGAAAAACTTTCTAAAAACTCAAAGGACTATAACATAGAAGTTGTTACAAACAGCGACTATTTAACCTACTCTAACGGCAAGCTTGAAGTTTCAAATGGGGCTCCGGCGTTCTTCAGAGATACAATTACTATAAAGGTAGTTGCGCGTAACGCTTGGGCGGAACTCGTTGAAGACGGATATTGTGCTTACTTAAAGGAAATCACTATTACCGTCGAATACGGCAATCAAGACGATTATTACGCAGCAATTGACAGCGATATCGAAAAGGAATTCAGAAGATTATATCGCACCTACAACGAAGCTAATGCAGAAGTCCTTGACGAAATGCTTACAAATCTTATCGACAACTTTATTAGTGTAGACGTTGGCGACGGCAAAGTGTTCTATATTATAGTGGACGAATATATTAACTCAATTTTCGCGGTTATTAAAGATTACCGTGCTCAAGAAGACGACATTCGCACCATGGAAAATAAATTCGTTAAAAATGAAGCAAGTTCGTTCGTTTCTATTCTCGAATTATTCAATAACGTGTCTAGTGAAAACGTGACAACCGAAGAACGTCTCCGTGAATTGATTAAGGATATTGATAGGTCAGACGTTTTATATACCATGTTGAAAAATATTAGCTCAAGAGCGGACTTCAACGAATATGTGGGTTCTGTTCAGGTTAGAGAAGAAGATATCCCCACCGTTGAAAATGCGTTTGATTGGTATAGAGAAGTTACTGAAAATCCCGAAAGAACTGAAGAGATTATATCTATTATTGAACATTTTTTTGGTATGGACGAATAAAGTTTTATAAACGACGCAATAGTTGTTAAAACGTCGCGTGCGTTTCCTGCTTTTGCTCGTTTCTAAACAATTTTTCTAAAAACTAATTTAAACACCAACACAAAAACGGACTGAAAAAAATCAGTCCGTTTTTAATTTTAAATTAAATTGTAACCGCCATATATGGCGATTTAATTAGGTTAGCGATTGAATGTACAACTGGATTAAGTCGCTCAAAAATAAATCTATTTATCCGTGCTTCCAAACCCGCCACTGCGTTGCGCTTCGCACTCGTCATCAACGGTAATGCCAAACTCAACGAACACGCCTTGCGCGAACGCTTTGCCCTTTTCTACCAATAGGGGTTTATCTCCACAGTTGGTCATTTTTATAAAAATATGCCCTTCGTTGTCTGCGTTGAAATAATCGCTGTCTATGATGCCAATGGTGTTGTTTAAGCTCAAACGGTATTTGAAGCCTAAGCTTGAACGCGGATAAATCTTAAGCACCCAACCTTCGTCAATCTTAACTCTCACGCCCGTGGGGATTTTTATGGTTTCACCGGCGTTTAGAGAAAAGTCAAAGGGGGCAAAGAAATCGTACCCCGCACTGCCCTTTGTTGCGCGCTTGGGTAAAACAATGCTATCAAAAGCGCATTTGTCTCCGTCAAGGAGATATTGTTGTTCACTTACCTTAAAAAATTGTGCAATCTTTTTCATAGTTATATTATACCAAAATTAACAAACTAAAGCAATAGTTAACGCACATTTCTTTGTTCGCGCAACAGTTTGGTTAGGCGCGAATATACGATAGTGCTTATAAGCATAATTATATACAATATTATAATGTAATACGGAAAAATTGCCGTGCTGAGAGATTGAGCTAAAAGCCCGAACACGGGCGGTGCTAACAAAATACCCAAGTTGCACATTCCCATTTGCGAGCCTATTATCGACTGAGAAACTTCTTTACCAAAGTTAATTGGCGTTATAAAAGTAAGGTTAGGGAACGTTGGCCCGTTTCCGAAGCCGATTGCAAACAATGCGATGGACTTTACTATCACGGGCAGTGGCAACGCAATTAAAATTACCGCAACACCCACCAACGTGTAACCCATATAAATAATTTTTTCCGCATATATTTTTTTGGAAATTAAGCCCGAAACGAAACGCCCTGCGGTCATGCCAACGTAGTAGAAAGTTAACACGAGCGACGCGGTAGATTCTGAAAGACCTTCTGAAGAAACGAGATAAGTGCAACCCCAAATTCCGCAAGTAAATTCTAACGCAACGGTAAAAAAGAAAACGAACCAAGCAGAGCGCACTGCGGGCATTTTTGCCATTTGCGCGATAGAAAGCGTTTTAGGGGTAAATTCGCTTACTATATCTTTTTTTTGCGCTTTTTTCCATAGTGGAAGGGTAAAGGTTGCAACGAGTGTTATAAACACCATAACGAAGAAAACCAATCTATAACCTAATCTCCAGTCGTTGTTTTGTGCAAGCGCAAAGGACATTATAAAGGGGGATAAAGCAACGCCAATACCGTAAAAGCAGTGCAAAAAGCTCATGTGCATTGACGAATATCTCACGGCAACAAAGTTGTTTAGTGCTGCGTCTATTGCACCTGCGCCCATACCGAGCGGGAGTGAAAACAAAACGAACCACCAAATAGAGCCTGAAAGGGAAAAGCCCAACAACGAGAGAGTGGAAACGGCGGTTGAAACAGTGGTTACATATTGAGTGCCGAATTTATTTATCAATTTTGCAGAAAAGAAACTTGCAATAACCGTTCCGAGAGAGATTAGCGAAGTAACGAAGTTGGCACTGCTTACGGGCAAGTTCATTTCGGGATAAATAGCAGGCCATGCCGAGCCGAAAAGCGAATCGGGAAGACCTAAGCCAATATATACAATAGAAATGAATATAAACAAAATAGTAAACATATAAACCTTAAATAACTAATATTAAGCAAACCGAGCTTGCAACGAGTATTGGGATAGCCACTGCGCTACCGTATAAAAAGAATTTATAAAACGGCATTTTAATTTGGTGCTTAGATAAAATTTTGCTCCACATAATACCTGCAAGCGCACCTACGGGCGTAATAAACGCGCCCACGTTAGAGCCGATAACTGCGCCGTAAACGGCGGATAAGCTCGTGCCTGAAATAATCTTTTCAAACAATACGCTCATAGGAATATTATTGAGCAAGTTCGCGCTTATAGCAGACAAAAATCCGAACGACACCCCGTCGCTATTATGACCGGAAACAATAAGCGAACCAACCACGTCGGTAACACCGTTTTGCTTAAGCGCAAGCACGATTATAAACATAGAAATAACGAACGGCACTAACTCGAACGGTGCTTTTTTAAGAGAGTTAAAAAGCGGGCGCAATGAGCCAACGACCAAAAGGTTGTAAATTGCTGTAAAAATTGACAGCGTTACAGTTAGCACAAGGCAAATAATCCACATTTCCACGCCAATAACGTCTGAAACGGCAAGAAGGATAATACACGCCAATAGATGTGTTGCGGTTACTGCCATAGGAACTTTAACGAGTGGCGCAACGTAGCGTTTTTCTGTTAAATTATTGTCGCGAGAAACGGGGGATAGAAGTTGTTTTCTGAAAATTAAAACGAGCATTAAAAAACCAACTAATCCACCTGCAATAGCAGGCGCAAACATAACGCTAACGTATTCCATAAAGGATATGCCTGCCGACTGAGCCAAATAAACGTTGGTTGGGTTTCCCACAATAAGCATCATACTCCAAGTGTTTGCACCAATAAACTCGCAAAACAAAAAGGGAAGCGGGGAAATTTTAGCCCTTTTTGCAAAGATGCAAATGGGTGGAGTAAAGGTTAAAATAATAATGTCGTTAGAAGTGAAAACAGTCAAAATAGAAACGACTGCGTATAAAATCACGAACAACTTAAACTGTCCGCCACGGCATTTTATAAAAATTTTATCGGCAACGTAGTCAAAAAAGCCTGCGTCACCAAGAAAGATTGAAAGTAACGTCATGCAAATAAAAAGCGTTAAGATTTTTAACGGATTAACTGCCGTGTCAGCGGTTATTCCGCTAATAACGAAAGAAAAATCTACGCAGTTAAAGGCGAGCATTAAGATTGCTCCAATAAGGCAAATTATCCAATAAAGTCCAAGCTTAGCTTTGCCGATAGAAATATAAGGTTTTATAAGCACGGCTCCCGTCATTGAAAGCGCGGTTGCTATTGCTATTATTAAGCTAAGCGTCATTTATTGCTCCTAAAAATAAATTATATCAAGATTATATCACTCTGCCTTTCTTTTTGCAAAAGAAAACGCAGGCAAGATGTTATTTTAATATTAGATTTTTATTAAACGATTAAATATAACCGTAAAAAAAGAACGCTCTCATAATAAGAGAGCGTTTATATTATTCGCGGATTATAAAACGGCTATTGCGATAGAACAATAAATAATCAAGGTCAACGCGTCAACGATAGTGGTCATCAACGGGCTTGCCATAACGGCAGGGTCAAGCTTAATTTTTTTGGCGAGCAAGGGGAGAATGCAACCAACTAACTTCGCCATTATCAAGCTTATAGCACAAACCGCAGAAATAATCAAGGCTTCTGTTAATTGAACGTTGTCGTAAAGGTTATCTATTAGCATTATTTTCGCAAAGCAAATAACGGCAATCGCTAAACCCAAAAGCACGGAAGCAAAAAGTTCTTTTAATATAACTTTAAATATATCCTTAAACTCCACTTCGCCAACGGCTATTGCGCGGATGATAGTTACTGAAGCTTGACCGCCCGCGTTGCCCGCAGTGCCCATTAGCATTGGCACGAATGCGTATAAAACGGCGGGTAAATTCTTTTCGTAGCCCGTCAAAATCATACTGGTAAAAGTAGACGTTATAAGCAAAAACGCAAGCCATGGAAAACGCGCGAGCCAAATAGAGAAAACTGATTGCTTTAAATACGGTTTTTCGGTCGATAACATACCTGCCATTTTTTGAATGTCTTCGGTTGCTTCTTCTTGAATAACTTCAACCGCGTCGTCAACGGTAACGATACCAACTAAACATCCTTCCTTGTCGATGACGGGGAGAGCTAAAAATCCGTATTTAGAGAACTGCAACGCAACCTGTTCTTTGTCGTCGAGAGTGTAAACGGTAACGGCGTTGGTGTCCATAACGTCTGCGATAAGGCTGTTCTTTTGCGCTAAAAGCATGCTCTTAACGGTAACGACACCCATAAGTCTTTTTTTCTTGTCCGTGACGTAACAAGTATAAATAGTTTCTTTATCAACGCCCGTACGGCGAATTTTTTCAAACGCTTCTTCAATCGTCCAGCTGGCTTTTAAGGAAACGTATTCGGTGGTCATAATCGACCCAGCAGAGTAGTCAGGGAAGCGCAAAAGCTCGTTTATTTGCGCTCTATTTTCGGGGGACGAGTTCTTTAATATACGCTTAACTACGTTGGCTGGCATTTCTTCAATAACGTCAACCGTATCGTCTAAGAACATGTCGTCTATAACGGCTTTTAATTCTTTATCGGTGAACGCTTGAATTAACTGTTCTTGCAAATCAGAATCAATTTCAACGAAAACGTCACTGGCGAGCTCTTTGGGGAGCAACCTAAAGAACATTAACTGTTCCTTTCCTTCAAGGTTGTTTTCCATAAAAATCGCTATGTCCGCTGGTTCAATATCAAGTAAAATTATTCTTAAATCTGCAAACTTTCTCGTTTCAAAGCAAAAGGACAATCTTTCGTAAATTAAACTCATTTGCTCGGTCATAGTCGTTCCCCCTTTAAGGTTTTTTGTAAAAATAAAGCCCACCGCAAACGGTAGGCAAAAAAACTCTGCGCGAAAAAACGCATTAAGTCAACCATACTGGCTTTAGCACCGTAGGGCAATGAAACTACGTTAGGTCGCGCCTTGTTTTCGACGCGCCCTGTTCAACCAACTAATAGTGTCTCCACTATTTTGCGGCAGCAGTCCGTATCCCTATGGTAGCCTTACCTACCGGATTAGATTCTCTTTGGTTAATTATAGTTTACGCTGATTTTTTGGAATTGTCAACGTTATGTGAAAAAAAATTTAAATTTTTTCAACTAAAACGGCAAGTCTTCGCCTTCTATGCGCACGTCGTAAGCGATTGAAGGGTTTTGCGCGCGCACGGCAAGAATAAACGCGTCGTAATCTTTTTTGTCTATCATTATCACGGAAAACTTTTCGTCCGAGAAATAAATAACCAACTTATCGCTCTTTTTGAAATGCGTTATTTCGGTAACGTCGTTTAAGGCTGTTTTAATCTTAAACACTCCAAAATGCAAGCAAATGGTTTTATTTTCAACTGAATATTTACAATTAAGAAGTGCGCTGACGGCAAAAACCGAAAGTATGCCAGTAAGCAAAACGAGAAGCGAATAGGTTGCGATTTTAAACCCACCCACGCCTATAAAATATATAACGTTATAAACGTTCCAAACAAAGCCCGATAGCGATAGAATAACAACTAAAATTAACAGCGCGAACAGCGTGAGGGACAATTTTAACTTAAAACGATTATTCATAACATCTCCTTATAAAACATTTTACTCTAATTTTATCAAAAAATCAAGGTGTTTTTAAGTTTTTTTGTTGAAGATATGCCGTTTATAACGCTTGATTATTTTTATTTGTTATTGTATAATAAACTAAACCTAATTTATGGAGTTATAAAATGATTAAACTTATTGAAAACGGCGTTTCTTACGTTGGTGGAAAACTCGTTAAAGCAAACGCAGAAGACGTTGTTAATAAAAGTAAAGGCATGGCTTTTAAAATTTTAAAAGCACACAACTGGAGCGGTAACGACAACAAGCTTAAAGTAAAGTTTGATGAAATTACTTCGCACGACATAACCTACGTTGGAATTATTCAAACGGCAAAAGCTTCCGGCTTGCAAAAATTCCCAATTCCGTATACTCTTACTAATTGCCACAATTCACTTTGTGCGGTTGGCGGAACTATCAATGAAGACGATCACGTTTTCGGTCTTTCTGCTGCAAAAAAATACGGCGGAGCGTTCGTTCCACCGCACTTGGCGGTTATTCACCAATACATGCGTGAAATGCGCGCTTTTTGTGGCGCGATGATTTTGGGTTCTGACTCTCACACTCGTTACGGTGCGCTCGGCACGGTTGCAGTAGGCGAAGGCGGCCCTGAACTTGTTAAACAACTTCTCGGCAGAACTTACGACGTGGACATGCCAGAAATAGTTGCCGTTCAACTTAAAGGCAGACTAAGAAAGGGCGTTGGCCCGCACGACGTTGCGCTCGCGCTCGTTAAAGAAACGTTCAAGAACGGTTTCGTGAAAAACAGAATTTTAGAATTTATTGGTGACGGAATTAAAACTCTTTCTATGGATTTTAGAAACGGCATTGACGTTATGACCACCGAAACCACCTGTCTTTCTTCTATTTGGGAAACTGACGACAAAACGAGAAAATACTACGTAGAACACGGCAGACCGCAAGCATATAAGCAAATGAGCCCCGAAGAAGGTGCTTATTACGATAGGGGAATAGTTATCAACCTTTCTAAAATCGAACCTATGATTGCGCTTCCTTTCCACCCGTCAAACGCATATACTATTCGCGATTTCTTGTCGCGCCCATACGAGCTTTTGAAGCAAGCTGAAGAAGCGGGCAAAAAGCTTCTCCCCGAAGGAAAGGGCGAATTTAAGCTTACCGACAAGATTAAGGACGGAAAGGTTTGCGTTGAACAAGGCGTTATTGCAGGCTGTGCGGGCGGTATGTATGAAAATATTGCCGAAGCAAGCTCTATTTTGGGTAATACCGCAATCAACAACAACGATTTCACTTTAGACGTTTATCCTTCAAGCCAACCCGTTTACAAGGGTTTGGTTGACACGGGATATATTTCTAAGCTTATAGAAAACGGTGCGGTAATTAAGACGGCGTTCTGCGGTCCGTGCTTTGGCGCGGGTGACGTTCCGCAAAACAACGGCTTATCTATCCGCCACACCACCCGTAACTTTGAAAGCAGAGAAGGAAGTAAGCCTGCAAACGGGCAACTTTCTGCCGTTGCGCTTATGGACGCAAGAAGTATTGCTGCAACAGCTAAAAACGGTGGTGCAATTACTTCTGCTATGGACATGGAGTATTCAAACAAGGTTAAAAAATACCGTTTCAACAGCAAAATTTATAAAGCCAGAGTTTTCAATGCGGTTGGCGAAGGTGATTATAACAAATCGCTCGTTTACGGACCTAACATTGCAGATTGGCCCAAAATGCAAGAATTAAAGGATAACCTTTTGTTAAAAGTAGTTTCAGTGTTGAACGACCCTGTTACCACAACCGACGAGCTTATTCCGTCTGGCGAAACGTCATCTTATCGTTCAAACCCATTAAAGCTTGCTGAATTCGCGCTTTCAAGAAAAGACCCTGAATACGTTGCAAGGGCAAAGGCTGTTCGCGATGGTGCTTTCCCTGAAGACTTAGGTTATGACCAAGCTAACACCAGTTACGGTAGTGTTGTTTGCTCTATAAAACCGGGCGACGGGTCTGCTCGTGAACAAGCTGCTTCTTGTCAAAGAGTGCTTGGCGGTGTTGCTAACGTTGCAAAAGAATACGCAACTAAGCGTTATAGAAGTAACCTTATCAACTGGGGTATGATTCCCTTCCTTTTCGATACCAACGACTTTGAAGTTGGCGATTATATTTACGTTGAAAACGTTAAGTCTGCGCTTAAAAACGGCG
Organism: Christensenellaceae bacterium; assembly: GCA_045637285.1. Classification (GTDB taxonomy): domain Bacteria; phylum Bacillota; class Clostridia; order Christensenellales; family Borkfalkiaceae; genus UBA1259. The sequence goes on from JAZTZE010000049.1 coordinate 44,637, forward strand.
AATTAACTTTCCCCGCAAAAGTTATCGGCAAAACCACTCGAGACATCACCTTGACGATAGACCCATTAACCGATGCTGAAAAGGAAATAATACTTGACGGTTGTTTAATCAACTACTACAGGAATAAAGGCTTATAAACTTCGCAATACTGTGTTAACACCGCTCGGCAATATGCATGCTATTGCCTTCGGGTGTTGCCTTGTCTTGCTCGTTTCTAACCCTTTATTTAAGAGTTTATAAACTTTGCAATATTTAAAAACCAAAAAAGCGGACTAAGAAAGTCCGCTTTTTTTCTTGCTGTAAACCAACTATAACTCATAACAAACTTTATAAAAGCATAAACTGAATAAAGGTGATGTTATGGGATTTATAGAAGAAATTAAAAAGTGTTTTTCATGTGCTGAAATGCCTAAAGAACCAATTTATCGCGCGGTGATTTTCGGGGATAGTGCGGGGTATTTTGAAAACGTTTGCGCTGTGGCGCACTACCAGAGCGAAGAAATTGCTTTGTCATTAAAAAGGGGCGGAATAGTAATTAAAGGCGAGAAGCTTTATATAAAAAAATATTGCGGGGGCGACGTTGTAGTTTGCGGAAAAATCCAGTCGATAGAAAGGGTGTAAACGGGGTAAAGATAGTCTATCAAATTAAGGGGCTTAACCTTGATAGATTTATAAACGTGGTTAAAAAACGCGGAATAGAACTGTTTGACCTAAAAAAACAGTCGATAAACCAACTTTATGTTGCCGTTTCTTATAACGAAAGTCAAAAATTTTTTGCAATCGCACAAGAATTGTGTTATAATATTAAAAGAGTTAGGTATATGGGCAAAGGCTATCCGCTGTTTTGCTTAATTAACTCGCTTTGGTCGGTGGTTGGTGCGCTGATGTTTGTGCTTGTTGCGGTGCTTGCTGGCGACACGGTTTTTTCCTTTACCTATACGGGTAGCGGAAGCGTGTATAAGGACCAAGTTCAAGCCTATCTTGCAAGCAATGGAGTTAAGCCGTTCGTAAGGTTTTCTTCTCTTGACCTTGAACGGATTGAAGACGGGATTTTGGCGGACAATCCGCACTTATCGTTCGTCGCGTTAACTAAGCGCGGGTCAAAACTGAACTTAGAATTAGTTTTATCTCCGGACGGGGTGGAAAGGTTAAACGGAAACGTAACCGAACTCGTCGCTACAGAAGACGGGCAGATAGAACAAATCAAGGTATATCGTGGCACGGCTCAATTTGGCGTGGGCGACTTTGTGAAAAAGGGCGACGTTATAGTGGAAGGTTATTCAATTATAAAAGAGCAGATGGTTAAAACTAACGTGCTTGCTCAAGTAACCTTAAAAGCGAACGACGTTTTTACTTATTATTCCGAGCGCGAAAACGACCAATTAAACGCGCAACTGTTTGCGCTTGCTCAAATGGGCGACAAACAAGTATTGTCCGTTAACGTGCAGAAAGAACAAATAGACCAACAATTTATTTACAGGATAACCGCGTATTACCGCTTGGTAATTTACGCAGGATAAACTAAAGGAAAGAATTATGTTAAAAACCAAAAGTCAAAAAATATTACCGTGGGAAACTAAGCATTACGTTCTTAACGTTTTGACTTACGTTATAAATACGCTCGTTATAGTGGGCTTATTTATTCTTGCCGTTTATCTTAACGGCGTTACTGGCGGAACGGATTTAGAAGATTATTTGCAAGTGCTTGCAACGCCGTTGCACTTTCTTGTTTTGCTTATTATCATAGTGGCGATAATGGTTTTGTATTTTCTTTATGAAGACAAAAACTTTTTAAGAGGCGCGTCTAACTCCGAAATGCTTTTCTTAATAGTAGAGCTTTCGCTCGTTGCGTGCTTTATCAGTGGGAAATACGTTAACACTTATTTTCGTCCGCTCTCACTCGTTGCAATGCTCACTCTCTTTTTAACTAACAGAAGAACGGCTATTTTTATGAACGTTATTTTCTGTTTGTTAATTTTCTTGTTTGACTCGTTCGCTGGAACGGGCGTAGTAATCGGCAATTATCCGTCGCTCATAATGGGCTTTTCTTCAGGCATAATTGCAACGCTTTGCACGGACAAGGTGTTCTCGAGAATGAAGCTTTTGATTTTAAGCTTTTTAATCAGTTTGCCTTCTTTGGTGTGCGTTGTAATGACGGTTATAGAGCACGGCGGAGATAACATTATATCAGACCTTATCAGTGGCGCGGCTTCTGGCCCGCTTGCCGTTGCACTCTTTATGGTGCTTTTGCCCTTGTTTGAAGCGTGGTTTAAGCGCGTGTCTTGCTTTAAGTTCTCTGAGCTTATCGAGCACAATTCTAAACTTATAAAGAAAATGATTCAACAAGCACCGGGCACGTTCAACCACTCTATCGTGGTTTCTAATATTGCAGAAGCGTGCGCAGTTGCCATTGGTGAAGACGGGCTTCTTGCAAGAACGTGTGCTTACTATCACGATATCGGAAAGCTTCGTCGCCCAGAATTCTTCAAAGAAAACCAAGCGGACGGGTTTAACCCGCACGATGATTTGACCCCCGAATTATCAGCAAACATAATTAAGTCACACACGCAAGACGGTTACGACCTTATTATGAAAAGCCGTTTGCCAAAAGAAATAGCAGACGTTTGTCGTGAACACCACGGAACGTTGCCTATCCTTTATTTCTACGGAAAGGCGCAAAAATATACCGACGGAAAGGTAGACCTTGAACAATTCTCTTACGGTGGACCTAAGCCTACGACCAAAATTGCCGCTATCATAATGATAGCTGACGGATGCGAGGCGGCGGCAAGAACGCTTCAAGACCGTTCGAGAGAAAACGTTAAAAACGTCGTTAGAAAAATCGTTAACGAAAGAATGCAATTAGGTCAATTCGACGATTGTGAAATAACTTTAAAAGAAATAAACATCGTTATCCACACGGTAGTTAACCATTTAACAGGTGTATATCACAGCAGAATTGAATATCCTAAAGTAAGCTTAGAAGGCATGGACTTATAAGCGGTTATAAACGTCGCAATAGTTCGTCAAGCATCGTGCTCACTTGGTTGTGTACGCAAAAGTACACGCCCATCGCTCGCACTTGCTTTTCTGCCCCTGCTCCTTTCTAACCTTAACAACTCACGAAAAAGGAAAAATTTTATGGCAAAATTAAAGATTGAATGTTTAGACAAAAAAGTGGCAACTCGCAAAATTGCTAAAGCCGTTTATAAAACGTTGTGGCAAAAGTCGCTTTTTAAAGCCGAGCTCGTTTTTCACGATAGCGAATCTATGCAAAACTTAAACCGCACCACGCGTGGAATAGATAGCGTTACGGACGTTTTGTCTTATCCAAGCATGGATAATATTCGCGGGCTTATTTTAACGCCTGAACAATGTCGCACTGAAATGGAAAGGAAAAGAATTTTCTTAGGCTCTATCGTTTTGTGTGACGAAAGAGTTCGCGCTCAAGCAAAGGAACTCGGACACAGTGAAAGAAGGGAAAGAGATTACCTTATAGTTCACGGGTTATTGCACCTTTTCGGCTACGACCACATGACTGAAGACGACAAAAAAGAAATGCGCGCTAAAGAAAAAAAGATTATGGCAATTCTTTATCCTAAGGAAGTTGAAAAAATCGTTCAATCGAGCAATACTGAGCCTATCGAACAAGAATTTCCACAAGCTCAAGACGTGCCCGTTCAAGAACAACCCATTGCTCCAGTAGTAGAGCAAATTGCAATAGATTTGCCGGCAGAGAAAAGTGAACAGCCTATAAAGAAAACGACCGTAAGAAAAACGGCAACTAAAACTACTACCACAAGAAAGTCGGCAACAAAAACGACTGCCACGAAAAAAGCTCCTGCCAAAAAAACCACGGCAAAAAAAACCACGGCAAAGAAAGCTCCTGCAAAGAGTCAGACCATAAAGCCGAGAACAACTAAAAGCGGAGACAGAATTTAATGAAAAGCGGATTCGTTGCGGTAGTGGGCAGAGCAAACGCGGGAAAGAGCACGCTTATCAACGTGCTCGTTGGGGAAAAAGTAGCAATCGTTTCACCCAAGCCACAAACCACGCGCGATAGGATATTGGGTGTTTTAACTACCGAAGATTATCAAATAGCATTTATAGACACGCCTGGCATATACAAAGCGGACAACCTATTGAACGCAGTTATGCAAAAGGCAACCGACATGGCAAGCCAAGACGTTGATGCCGTGCTTTTCGTTCTCGATGCGCACGAAGGCATAAGCGATGCGGATAGGGCACTAATAAAAAAATATGCGTGTCTTTCCGTGCCAGTGATATTGGCTCTTACAAAAATAGATATTATGACCGAAAGTCTTTTAATTTCCGAATTAAAAGAGTTGTCTGAATTTAATCTCGACGTAGTTCCCGTTTCAGCAAGAAAGAACAAAAACGTAAAAGAGCTTATAAAGGTAATATTATCTAAACTGCCCGAAGGACAAAAGCTTTTCGAGCAAGACATTGTTTCAGACCGCTCTGAGAAGTTTATGGTTTCCGAAATAATGCGCGAAAAAATCCTTCTAAAGTTCGATAAAGAAATTCCACACGGCGTGGCAATTATTATCAACAAGTTTGCTCCAATGAGTGCCACCACTATGGAAGTTAATTTAGATATAGTTTGCGAAAAACCCAACCATAAAGCAATTTTAATTGGCAAAGGCGGGCGTGCAATAAAAGAAGTTTCATCTTTTGCCCGTCAAGATATGGAAAAGTTTTTGGGTAAAAAAGTTTTCTTAACCACATACGTTAAAGTTAAAGAAAACTGGAGAGATAGTTCAACGCTTATTCGTCAATACGGGTATGAAGACGTATAAACGTCGTTATTCCGCGTCACTGCTTAGTGTTTGGACTTTGATAAATAGACTTTAATCTCATCTTAAACGCTTCGCGCACTTTTTAACTCGTTTAACGCATAAGTTCAAACGATTTGGCGGGGTGGAGAGTTGCGATACCTTGGGCGAAGAGTAAACCCAAATATAATAAACGTTTATAAAAATATAGAAAAGGAGAGTGCTATGGTTAACCTTGAACTGTATAGGGTGTTTTACACCGTTGCTAAATGCGGAAGCTTAACTAAAGCGGCGGAAGAATTATATATTTCTCAACCAGCCGTTTCACAGGCTATAAAGCAATTAGAAACTCAGCTCGGCGGAAAGCTTTTTAACCGTACGCATAAGGGCATGGAACTTTCCGAAACGGGTGGCAAACAAATTTTTGCTACGGTAGAAAAGGCGTTAAAGCTTTTTGACGATGCGGAAAGTAAATATGCCGAACTCAAAGACACCGCGACTGGCGTGGTTAGAATTTGCGCTTCAGACACGGTTAGCACACACTTTTTGTTGCCTTACATAAAAGAATATCACGAAAAATATCCTAACGTAAACTTGGTTTTGCAGAACGGAACTTCGGTTGAAACCATAGAACAATTAAAAACGAACAAAGGCGACGTTGGGTTTGTTAATCTCCCCATTGACGATAGCGACATTAACCTTTCAAACACGGTTATGCAACTGCACGACACGTTCGTGTGCAGTGAAAAGTTTGCGGAGTTAACTGGGCAGGTGATAGACCTTAAAAGATTGCAAGATTATCCCTTGCTTATGTTGGAGCTTTCCACGGCTACAAGGCAGGCAATAGTAAGCTTTGCGCATTCGCAAGGCGTGCATTTACACCCCGAAATCGAGCTTGCAAGTTTAGAACTTATGGTTGAGCTTGCAAAGAGTGGAATTGGCATAGCGTGCATTCCGCGCGAATTCGTTCAACACCAACTAAACGAAGAAAAAAGCCTTATAGAAATTAAAACCAATCCGTCGTTACCGGCAAGGGCGATAGGGCTTGCTCTTCCAAAAGAACAAACCATGACGTTTGCGGTAAAAGAATTTATAAAACTAATCAATCAAGGAGAAAGATAAGATGGATATATGGCAAGCGATAGTGCTTGGAGCGGTGCAAGGCTTCACAGAGTTTTTGCCCGTGTCGTCAAGTGGACACTTAATATTGTTACAAAACTGGTTCGGTATAACGGAAAACGTTATTTTCTATAGCGTAATGCTGCACTTGGGCACGCTCGTTCCCGTGTTGTTGGTTTTATACAAGGACGTTTTTGAGCTGTTCAAAAAACCGTTCAACAGGCTTTGGTATTTGGTTTTAGCTACCATTCCGGCAGGTATTATGGGCATAATCTTTTCAAAGGTTATCGACATAGACACCTTGTTTGAAGACAACGTATGGTTGTTGTCGATTACTTTCCTTATCACCGCGGGCGAAATGCTTTATTCTGAAACCCGTTGCAAAAAAGTACAAATGTTAAACGGCATCAACGTTAAAACGTCGTTTATTATGGGTTGTGGTCAGGCGGTTGGCGTTCTTCCCGGCATATCGAGAAGCGGAACAACAATCACCGCGGGGTGTTTGGCAAACGTAAAGAGAGAAAGCAACGCGAACTTTACTTTCATTATGAGCATTCCCATTATATTGGCTGCAGTGCTTATGGAAAGCTTGGACTTGGTTCAAGGTGGCGGAATGGGTTCTATTGATGCAATCCCGCTTTTATTTGGAGTTTTAACCGCTCTTTTGTGTGGTTATATCGCAATCAAGTTTATGCTTAAAATAATTAAAAAAGCAAACTACAAATGGTTTAGCTTGTACTTAATCTTAATTAGTATAACAAACTTAATAGTGTATTTAGTATAGGTGTTTTATGGATAAGGTAATTTTTTGGGATTTCGACGGAACGCTTGTTTATCCAAATCAAAGGTTCCTTAACAGTTTTGATTTTTCGTTAAAGAAATATGGATATAATCTTGACCGCGAAAAGATGCTCGAACACTTAAAAAGCATATCTCCTTGGTATAATTGTGATACGGCTTATCCAACCCAATTGGACAAGTGGTGGGAAAACTTCCTGAATGGGTTAACTCCGTTTTACGATGAAAATAAAGTTGATGAAAGTGTTCGCGACAATATAAGTAATCTTTTTAAACAAAAAATGACTACTGAAAACAATTACGTTGTATACGAAGATACAAAGTTTGTATTGCAAAAGTGCATTGAAAAGGGTTATAAAAACTATTTGCTAACAAACAACTTTCCCGAACTCGATTTTTTTGTAAAAGATCTTGGCTTAGCCGAATATTTGGCGGGCTTAGTTATATCTTCACACGTTGGCTATGAAAAACCGCGCAAGGAGCTTTATGACTACGCGAAAACGATGGCTGGTTGTAATAGTGGTATAATGGTTGGGGACAATCCTAACACCGATATTTTAGGTGGCAAAAATGCAGGCTTAAAAACGGTGTTCGTGCATAACCAAAGTCCGTCTGAAGCAGATTACAGTTTTGACACTCTAACAAAGATACTCGATATAATTTAAAATGAAAAAACGCGCTTAGTGAAAAGCGCGTTTTGTTTTTGCAAATAGAAATTATTTAATGATTTCTTGTCCGCCCATAAACGGTCTTAAAACTTCTGGAACGGTTATTGAACCATCTGCGTTTTGATATTGCTCGATAAGAGCGGGGAATACACGGCTTGTTGCTAAGCCTGAACCGTTAAGGGTGTGCAAGAATGCGGGTTTACCCGTCTTAGAATCGCGATATTTGGTGTTGTTTCTTCTCGCTTGATAATCGTTTGCGTTAGAAACTGAACTTACTTCCTTATAAATGCCCATGCTGGGAATCCAAACTTCGATATCGTAAGTTCTTGCCATCGAAGCAGAGCAATCGCCTGCTGCGAGTTTAGAAACTCTGAAGTGAAGACCAAGTTTTTCGATAAGGCTTGCTGCCTTGTTAACCAACTCGTCAAACGCTTCCATAGACTTTTCGGGGTGTGCGTATTGAACCATTTCTACTTTATTGAATTGGTGTCCCCTTATCATTCCGCGTTCTTCTGCGCGGTATGAGCCAGCTTCTTTACGGTAGCAGGGGGTGTAAGCAAAGAACTTCATTGGGAGTTTTGCTTCGTCTATAATTTCGCCTGCATACATATTAACGAGTGCCGTTTCTGCCGTGGGAAGCATAAAGCGGTTTTTCTTTTTATCTTCATCGCAGTCAAGCCAATAAACTTCGTCTGCAAACTTGGGGAATTGACCTGCGCCAAAGCCACAGTTATATCCTAATTGATGGGGTGGAAGAATGAATTCGTAACCGTCGTTTAGGTGTTCTGAAATAAAGAAATTTAAAAGTGCCCATTCAAGTCTTGCGCCTTCGCCACGGTATAACCAATATCCACCGCCTGAAAGCTTCGTGCCTCTTTCGTAGTCAATAATGCCAAGCTTGGTGCAAAGGTCAACGTGGTTTTGCATGGGGAAAGAAAATTCAGGTTTTTCACCAACCACTCTTATAACTTGGTTATTTTCTTTTTCGCCTGCAAGCAAGTCTTCGTCGGGGATATTAGGTATGCGAGAGAGAAGGTCGAAAACTTGTTCTTCATAAGCTTTAGCCTTTTCGTCCAACTGAGCAATCTTTTCGCCAAGCGTTCTCATTTCTTGGAATATATGTTCAACGGGCTGACCAGCCTTTTTAAGTGCGGGGATTTGGGCAGAAACCTTATTTCTTTCAGCCTTTAACACGTCCGCTTCTTGTTGAGCAGCTTTACGGTCTTTATCGAGTGCTAAAATTGGGTCAAAATCAGCGTCGAATCCTTTTCTGGAAAGAAGTTCTTTTATTTTTTCTTTGTTTTCTTGAATTTTTCTTAAATCTAACATATTTTTTCTCCGTAGAAAAATTTACTTATATATTATAGCCTTATTTTAACTTAAAATCAATGATTTTGTTAAACATTTACATAAATAATCATAAAATAGTTTGCCGATGAAAAAAATTAACATTATTATCGTTGTATTTTGGTGTGTTTGCTTGATTTAGTTTGTAGAATATAGTAAAATGTAAGTCAAGAAAAAATGGTGGCGTTATGAAAGATAGACTTTTTCATTTAAAAGAATTTATTGATAAAAGCGGAAAGGTTACTCTGCGCGAGTTAGAATGTGCCTTCCCTAACGTTTCAAGCATGACGTTGAGAAGGGATTTATCAAGGCTCGAAGAAGAAAATGCCGTTCTTAAAATTCCAGGCGGTGCGATTTCGGTTGACAGCGTTATTAGGGAAAAAGAAGCGGATTTTTCTAAGCGCATAAACTACAACGCGCAAGAAAAGTTGGAGATTGCAGATAAAGCCGTTAAGCTTGTTGAAAACAACAGCTGTGTGTTTATTGACGGTGGGTCTACTACCACTTATTTTGCACGCGCTCTTCCCGACGAAAATTATTACGTTTTGACTAACGCTATCGTAATTGCCGAAACGATTTTAAGGAAAGAGAAACCAACCGTATCTTTGCTTGGCGGGGACTTAAAGAAAAACAATTTCATCACGGTGGGAAAAAGTTGTTTGGATTTTATTAACGGAGTTAATATTCAAACGGCTGTAATGACCGCGACGGGGTTCATTAAAGAGCAGGGCGGGTTTACCTGTGGAAACCAATCTGAAGCCGAAGTAAAGAGAAAGGTCATTGAAAAAGCGGATAAAGTTATCATGCTTTTAGACAGTTCTAAGCTCAACAAAAAAACGCCATACACCTTCGCGAAGCTTAGCGACGTTGATTGTTTGGTGGTTGACAAGAATTTTTCTAAGGAATTAAAAAATAGCATAACGAATAGTGGTGTTGAAGTTTATTAAGCCACTTAAAAGGATAAAATGTTTAAGAAATTGCGAGCCGATATACAAGCGGCAAAAAGGAACGACCCAGCTGCGAGAAGTAAGTTTGAAATTTATTGGACTTATTCGGGTGTAAAAGCACTGCGTTGGCACCGTTGGGCAAACTTCCTATACAAAATCAAACTAAAATTTTTAGCGCGCTGGACCAGTCAGTTTGCCAAGTTTTTAACGGGCATTGAAATTCACCCCGCGGCAAAAATTGCGCCGGGAGTATTTATTGACCACGGTGCAGGCGTGGTTATAGGCGAAACGGCAGAAATAGAAGAAGGCGTTGTAATTTACCAAGGTGCAACCTTGGGTGGCACGGGTAAAGAAAAAGGCAAGCGTCACCCAACCGTTAAGCGCGGTGCGGTAATAAGTGCGGGCGCAAAGGTGTTGGGCGGATTTACCGTTGGCGAATACGCTAAGATAGGCGCGGGTGCAGTGGTGCTAAAAGAAGTGCCACCATACGCAACTGTGGTTGGTGTTCCGGGCATAGTCGTTAGGATTAACGGCGAAAAAACACCCGACCTTGAACAAGAAAAACGGGACCCGTTACACGAAGAAATTTGCCATTTAAGAGAGAAGTTGTTCTTGCTCGAACAAAAGCTGGAAAAGATAGAAAAGGACCAAAAATAAAGGTACGTATATGAAAATTTATAACACTCTTACAGGAAAGAAACAAGATTTCGAACCCATAGAACAAGGGAAAGTTAAAATGTACGCCTGCGGTATAACCGTTTCGGGCGAAGCGCATATTGGGCATGCATATCAAGCACTTATTTACGATATCATAAGAAAATATTTGGAAAAAATCGGTTACGACGTTACCTATGCGAGAAACTATACCGACGTTGACGACAAAATTATTGCCAAGTCAAACGAAACGGGTATTCCTGCGGACGTTTACGCTGAAGAGATGATTAAAAATATTGACGAGCAAATGGCGCGTTTAAAAGTAGACGATCCTACCGTGTGGCTCAAAGCGACTAAGAGCATCGACGATATTATTGAATTCGTTAGCGTGCTTATTAAAAAGGGTCACGCATACGCGACCGAAAAGGGCGACGTTTATTTCTCAGTTGAAAGCTTCCCCGAATACGGCAAGCTCTCGCATCGCAATTTAGAAGATGCAATGAACGGCGTTAGGGTTGACAACGATGAAATGAAATTGAACCCATTAGACTTCGCGCTTTGGAAAAGTGCCAAGGCTGGTGAACCCAGCTGGAATTCTCCGTGGGGTGAAGGTAGACCGGGTTGGCACATTGAGTGTTCAACCATGAACAGAAAAGCGTTTGGTGACCAAATCGACATACACGGCGGTGGCAGGGACCTTATATTCCCCCACCACGAAAACGAAATTGCTCAAACCGAAGCTTTAACCGGAAAGCAGTTTGCAAAATATTGGATTCACAACGGCTTGATTAAGGTTAACGGTCAAAAAATGAGCAAGTCGCTCGGCAACAGCTTGTTCTTAAAAGACCTTCTTGATAAATATTCTCCCGAAACGATTAAGTTTGCACTTTTGCAAACAAACTATCGTGGCGATATAAACGTTACCGACAATCTTTTCCCCGACGCACAAAAGCACCTTTATGAATTCTATAAAATAATAAAGGCGGTTGAAGATAAATACGGCGTGGTTGACGGAGTGAATGCGGAAATAGATGCATCTTTCAATAAGGCTATGGACGACGACTTTAACACCGCGCTTGCAATCAGTAATTTATTCGGTATTTTCAAGAATATTAAAGCTAAGCTAAACTCAGGCGATTCTACAGTTGCATTTGACACAACTCAATTGCGCAAAACATATTCTTTAATCGGCTTGTTTGGCGAAAAGGCAGAAGACGTTATCAACGCTTACGAAAGTGCAAATCCCAAGCAAGAAGTTCCTGCTGAAGTCGTTGCTCTTGCCGAACAAAGATTGGAAGCAAGAAAGAATAAGGATTGGGCGAAGTCAGACGAGCTTCGCGACGCGATAACCAAGTTGGGTTACGTGATAAAAGACAGTAAAGAAGGATACGAATTAATCAAGGCTTAATCAAAAGCGATTATAAATCACGTTAAAAACTGCACTGTAGTTTATCCGAGCTTGACCAATTTGCTTTTAAGCGCGTTTATCGTTGAAAGCAAACTGAGTGGATAAAAACAAACAAAAATCAAAACGCATTATACGGTTTAGGTAAAAATTATGATTACATCAAAAGAATTAAGAGAAAAATGGATTAAATTTTACGAACAAAGGGGGCACGTTAACATCGGTGCGGTGTCGCTAATTGGCGACGGCACTACCGGCGTTATGTTTAACGTTGCGGGCATGCAACCGCTTATGCCCTATCTTCTCGGCAAAAAACACCCCATGGGTACAAGACTTTGCAACGTTCAAGGTTGTGTGCGCACGGTTGATATTGATTCGGTGGGTGACGCAACTCACTTTACGTTCTTTGAAATGATGGGGAACTGGAGTTTAGGTGACTATTTCAAAAAAGAAAAAACCAAATGGTCATTCGAGCTCTTAACAGAAGTTTTCGGGTTTGATAAAGATAAGATATGCTCTACCGTTTTTGAGGGTAACGACAGTGTTCCGAGAGATGAACAAACGGCAGGATATTTAAAGGAATTGGGAATTAAAGCCGAAAACATTTTCTACCTTGACAAGTCAAATAACTGGTGGGAATTGGAAGGCACGGTAGGCACGCCTTGCGGGCCCGATAACGAATGGTTTTACCCTCGTCACGACACGCCTTGCTGTGACACTTGCGACGTTAACTGCGATTGTGGTCGATACGTTGAAATCGGCAACGACGTTTATATGCAATATAAAAAATTAGAAGGCGGAAAATATACTGAATTAGACAACAAAAACGTAGATACCGGCTTTGGTTTGGATAGATTATTGTTGTTCCTTAACGGGCTTGACGACGGCTATAAAACCGACTTGTTTGCAAGCGCAATTTCGCATTTGGAAAATGCTTCGGGTAAACAATACGGCGTAAACGACGATGATACGAAAGCAATGCGAATTGTTGCCGACCATACCAGAACTTCCGTTATGCTTATTGGCGATAAAAACGGCATAGTTCCTTCAAACACGGGTGCGGGCTACATTTTAAGAAGACTTCTTCGCCGTGCGATTAGGTATTGTAAAAACTTAGGAATAGACGCAACTGAAATGTGCAACGTTGCAAAGATTTTCATTGAAAAAATTTACGATGAAGCATATCCACTTTTGGTTGAAAAAGAAGATTATATAATAGACGAAATCACTAAGGAAATAAAGAAGTTTGAAGCTACGCTTGTCGCTGGCATGAAAGAGTTTGATAAGTGCGTTATCGGCATGGAAAGGAAGAATGCGTTTATGTCGCAAAAAGACCCGTCTTACGTTCCTGAAACGGAAATTTCGGGCAAACAAGCGTTCAGGTTGTACGACACGTTTGGCTATCCGTTGGAGTTAACCATAGAGCTTGCAAACGAAAAGGGTTTAACTGTAGACGAAAAGGGCTTCAACGAAGCGTTTAAGGCGCACCAAGAGCTTTCTAAGGCAAACGCTCAAGCCGCAAAGGGCGGTTTAACCGAACAAACGGAAAAAACGACCAATTATCACACTGCAACGCATATCATGCTTGCAGGATTAAGAAAAATGTTTGGCAACGGCACTGAACAAAAAGGTTCTAACATAACCGAAGAAAGATTGCGCTTTGACTTTAATTTAGACCACAAAATGACTGAAGATGAGTTGAAGACGCTCGAAAACTTCGTAAACGACGTAATTGCAAAGAAAATAGACGTGGTTAAGACTGAAGAAAAATATGCAGATGCGGTTAAGGCTGGCGCATACGGCGTGTTTAACGCTGAAAGCGACGACCAAGTTGTGTCGATTTACACTATAGATGGTGTTGACAAGCAGATTTGTGGTGGCCCACACGCAAAAAACACTGGCGACCTTGGCACTTTTATTATCAAAAAGGAAGAAAGTTCTTCAAGTGGCGTTAGAAGAATAAAAGCAATTTTAAAATAGGCTGAATATTTGTTTGACAAAGCCGAAAAATTGTCATATAATGTTTAGGCTGTCTGGAAAGGCAGTGCATGAATTTAAAAATAAGCAATTGCAATTTTCGTGATTGCTTGTTTGCGCCGTTAGCTCAGCTGAAACTGCTGGCTATCTGCAAGAAGCCCGTCGGCGTATTTCCTTTCGCTGTCGCTCGGGAAACAGAGCGTTTGCAACGCTCCATCCAGCTCAAACGACTGGGTGTTAAAAATTAATAAATATCAAGCAATTTTCGTGATTGCTTGTTTGCGCCGTTAGCTCAGCTGGATAGAGCGTTGGTCTACGGAACCAAAGGTCAGGAGTTCGAATCTCTTACGGCGCGCCAACAAAAAACCACCTGTCAGGTGGTTTTTTTGTTTTAAAGGCGTGCGGGGAGAGATGAGATTGCCGAGACGCGAAGCGGTTCCAACTTGGGCTCGGAAAGCGGTTTTGCGTCAACTTAACGCTGAACGTCCGCGGGGAGTTTGGGTATGTCTAAACGACGGAATAAGGTAATGGAAAAAACTTGTAGGCCAAAACTGAAATAAAATTTAAAATGTCGTTGACTTTAAAGCGGGATGTGTGATAGAATTGACTCCCAACTAAAAAACGTGTCAACCCGCTTGGGGAATCCATTACATTATATATATAATGCGTTTGGTGAAAGCGGTAACGCAATTACGATTGTTATTGTGCAAATTGTCAGTTGGGAAAATGCCATAAAACCAAAAATCTAAAATCATTAGTAAAACACTAATAAAAAAGCAAATTTGTTGCGCGCAGAGCAAAGAATATATTGGAATATTTGTGGAATATTTTAGGTTTACATTTGTTAAATTGTATGGTAAAATCTTATTGGTTAAAATGTATTATTATGTTTTAATGGCAAAATGTCGCAAAAATCCGCCTGAAAAATTTTAGGCGATAAAAGATAAAAAAGGATGGTACAACGATGAAAAGATTACTCACATTGGCTTTGTCTCTTCTCATGCTCGTTACCTCAGTCGCATTTGTTGGCTGTGGTGGGCAAGATAGAACTGAAAAAGACGAAGCAGGCAAGGTACAACTTAACGTAGGTTACAATACTGCGGGTTTTGGTGACGCGTGGTTTAAATGGGTATGTAGCGAATTTGAAAAAATTTACCCCAACGTTCAAGTTAAAGCTCTTGATAGAACTGCGGCTGCGCAAAACGGCGACGTAGGTGTTTCAGGGCTTACAGACGATATCGTTTTCTACGGGTTCTCTAACCCCAACGATTTCTATGCGTCAATGATTGACATTACCGACATTTATGATTGGAATGCGTATGATGAAAACTACAACTACGTTCCAGGTCTTGGTAAAGATGCAAAAATCGGTGCAACCGTAACTCTTAACGACAGATTGTCTGATGCGCAAAGAGCTTCATTGAACCACAACACCACCAATCTTAACGCTCCTCACGAATATCACGGCGTTCCGCTTTACGACTCGGTATACGGCTATTGGTACGACGTTGACCTTTTCAAAGGCGACAACCCTGACGGAGTTGTTTTCTATGCTACAAACGCTCAAGCCGCAAGAAGACTTGGCATCTACGGTGTTGACTGCAAGTCAGGCACTGCGGACGATACTTTAGGTCCTGACGCATTAGCTAATACTTATGATGACGGTTTACCTGCAACTTTTGAAGACTTGAAGCGTTTCTGTAACTATGTTAAAAAACAATCTCAATTCTCAGAAGAGATTTTCGTAAACACTGGTAAGCACGAATGGATGCAATATCAACTCGCGTGGGGTATCGCAGCAAGCTATGAAGGTTTAGATAACATCGCAGTTCACTCTACTTTCGATGGTACTTATACTTCAGCTCTCAACGGCAAGACTATTACCGTTACTCCCCAAACTGGTTATAAGCTTTGGGAAATTGAAACCATTGATGGCGTTGAAATGATGCCTTACAAGGCTGGTGAAAGAGCTGCCGTTTACTTTGTAGACTGGATTGCTAAGAACAGCTATTTCGATCCAGGTAACGTAACTGGTGCTGACCACGTTGGTTCACAATATAACTTCCTTGACAGTGCTCACGAAGGTGATAGAAACTTCTTCTTAGGTGAAGGTTCTCACTGGATTTTTGAAGCAAGAGATAAGTTCGCGTTAGACGCTTCGTCAGATGCTAAGTGGGGCATGGATAGCAGAGAATTTGCACCGTTCCCCATTCCAAGATTCTATGGTTCATCTGAAATTCCTGATCAAATTCACGACAACACTGTTGCATACTCAAAGGCTGGTGGTACTGGTATCACCTTGCTTAAAGGTGCAGATAGACAAGACGACGATACTGGTGAAGACGTTCTCCCATACGCAAAAGAATTTATGTTGTTCTCTCAAAGCAACCCTGTTATGAAGAACATGGCTTCTGAACTTAGATTGGTTCCTACCGTTGAAATTAAAATTTCTGACGCTGAAAAAGAAGAATGGAACCCCACCGTTAAGAACACCTTAGATTTCTTGAGCAAAGAAACCAACCCCAAGGTTCAAGCTGTTGCAGGATTCGGCGATTCACTTTGTAAGCAACTTGGCAAGAGCCCGTTATACTACGATGCGATAGAAGCTTCTTATAGCTCAGCTATGTATATGGGTGCTTGTTTGAATCCTAACTCAACAACGAGATCGTATTATCTCTTCAATGAGTTCTGCGTTGCTGCTTATGACCCGGCAACTCCTGACATTACTGCAGATCAATACCTTGCAGGTATGAATAACTGGGTAAGAAAGTGGAATATGGACAAGGACGGATGGGAATTAGCTATTCGCTAATTAATCAAATAAGACGTTAAAAAGTGTCACTATTGCAGTGGAACTCCTAAAAGGGGTTTCACTGCTTGGTCGCTTCTTATAATTACACTTAAGTTTTATAAAGGGTAGATAATATGAGACAAAACATACAAGACGAAATTGTGAATGGTGCTGGAATGTCAGCGGATGCGGCTTTTAGCGATTCACAAAAAGTAATTAAAAAAGGCGAAAACACGATGGCGCAAAAGAAGTTGCAAGACTTTGGCTTCTTGGCAACAATCTTCATTTGGCCGACCATCGTTATTATCGTTACATATTTTTATGCGAACGCAAACTTTATTTTCCTTGCTTTCCAAAAGTACGTTCCTCACCCTGTTTTAGGTGATAGATACGGTTGGTATGAATTCCTTGAATTCAGTAGCCTGTTTGAGAACTTCTCCAAAGCGTGGATAAATATAGTAAACGTTGATATTGGTACTATAACAACAAACTCGTTAATGAATTATTTCGTAGGGTTTATTTTTATTACGCCATTGCAAATCTTTGTTGGCTTTGCTATTTACAAGAAAGTTAAAGGCGTTCAAATATATATTATAGTGTTATATCTTCCGTCAGTTATCGCTTCAATGGTTTGGGTTATGGTTTACCAAAAAATGTTAACTCACGCTATTCCTGAATTGACTGGTTGGATTGCAATAAGTACAATATTTAACCCGACAGCCGGCAGAGGTATGACTATTTTGATCGTGTTATGGGTTTACGTAGCATGGGTTAACCTTGGCGGTGCAATGATGATTATTACCGGTATGTTCGCGAGAATCGAACACGAAATAGTTGAAGCTGCACAAATCGACGGTTGTAACCTTTGGAAAGAATTCTGGCATATTTCTTTCCCGCACTACTGGCCTGTATTCTCGATTAGTGTATTTACTGGCGTTGCGGGTATATTTACTGGTATGCCACCGTTATACGAATTCTACGGAGCAGGCGCACCTGACGACTCGTGGACGTTTGGTTACTATTTCTATAAGATGGTTGTTGCGGGATATATGGATTCTCGTAAAGACTATCCGGAAGCTTCAGCGGCAGGTTTGTTTATGACTGCAATTGTTGTTCCGATTACTCTTATAACGAAACGTATCGTTGAAAAAGCAGACAAGATGGAGGGGTCAGTATAATGAAAAGCACGAAAAGAATGGCAAAAGCCTCCAAAACTTTAAGCTTTAGAAAATATCCGGTGTTCTCAAGCATAGCAATCTTATTGCTCATTATATTCTCTTTGATGATTATTCTCCCGTTATTTTGGGCTACATATTCATCTTTTAAGAGCATAGACGATTTCAACAGATATCCGGTTGCGTTGCCTTCATTAGGTTGGGAATTCTCTAACTATATAGACGCATTTAATAACCTTGAAGTTGTAGTTACCACGGCTGACAATAGACAGCTTTATTACAACATGATTGGTATGATGGGCAACACTATTACTTATACCTTGTTATATTCGATACTTCCGCTCGTAGGCGACGTGTTCTGCGCATACGGTTGTGCGAGATATAAATCAAAATGGGGCGGACTTATGTATTGGATGGTTATCGTAATGATGATCGTTCCGATAGTAGGTAGTACGGCATCTTCACTTGAAATTTCAAGAATGATGGGTGCATACGATAACCCGCTCGTTGCAGCACTCTGGCAAATGAAGCCGAGTGGTGGGTCGAGATTCCTTATTTGCTATTCATTATTTAAAGGTATCGACAAAGCATATTCAGAAGCGGCGTTTATTGACGGCGCGGGTAACTGGAAAGTATTTATCAGCATTATGATGCCCATGGCTAAAAACATCTTAATGGTGTTCTGGGTAACCAGCTTGATTGGCTATTGGAACGACTGGCAAGCTGCCATGGTTTACTTCCCTGGACATCCGACGATTGCATACGGCTTGTGGAAATTCACTCGTGCAAGCAACCACGATATCCCGATGCAACTTGCAGGCTGTGTTATACTTGCAGTTCCGATGATTATCCTATTTGCGTTTATTAAGGATCACATGATTGGTAAAATATCATTCGGTGGTTTGAAAGGCTAACCTAAATTATAAGGAGGGTTTATATGACACAATTAAAGAAAAGAACACTTATATCTGTTCTCTTGTGCGTGTTTGCTTTAGCTGTTGGCATGTTTTTTGCCACCTATAACACCACGTCAGCTTTAATGACTCAAAACGTTATTACAGCAAGAGATGGCATAACCGTTACCGTTGGTAGTGCAGGTCCTGCAATTGACAACGGTAAGACAGGTATTAAGTTAACAAACAGCACTGCTGGTAAAAAAGGTTCTGTAACTATTTCTGATATTAAAGGTCCGTTTAACTTAAAATATAGACCGTATTCAGTTGATGAAGCTGGTGCAACCGAACCTGGTAACGACTTTGAACGTCTTATCTTCGACTTTGTTAACAAAGTTGATCCTGCAGAAAGCTTTAGCGTAAGATTGGAAGAAACCACTTCGGGCGGTGTTTACGGTATTTATTCTCCCGTTTGGTATAAGAACATGAAGAATGAAAACGTTTTGTTCCACGACGCTCCTAGCCACACCAATGCGGCTAATTTAACTCCGTTAATTAACTCTAACGTTTCATTCAGAAATCGTACCAGTGGTGGATACGGTGACATTTCAGTTATCAGCTTTGACCCCTATACGATGGAACTTAGCCACGTGAAGGGCGTTAGCAAGACTGTTATGGTTGACTTTGACGATCCCGCTGTTATGAAGAAGAACTACGCTTCTTATCATACTATTCCTGACATGTCTCAATATGACGTTGTTATTACCTTGTCTCCATTTAGTGGCAAGACCGCAAACGTAATGCTTTACGAACTCAACGGCGAAAGCCTTGGTGCGCAAGACATTGCTGACGTTGCAGGTCCTTCTTTTGACACGCGTATTAACACGCCCGTAGGCGTTGCTGGAAACGAATATAAATTAGACGTTGCTAACTATAAGATGTATGATCTTATTGATGGTTACACCGCGTTCAACGGCTCAGTTAAGGTTACTGACCCGTCAGGTGTTACCACCGAAGTTATTAACGGCTCATTCGTTCCTGCAACTGCTGGTAAATACACCCTTAAGTTCACTGGCGTAGACAGCCAAGGAAATAGCGGTGAAACTGCTAACATTAGTTTTGACGTTATTGGTGTATATCCCGCAGCTGATTGGGAATTTGATTACGAAATTTGTGACGAACTCGTTCTCAATGGTGAAGTTACTTTACCCGGTGCAAGATTCTATTCTACACTCGCTGGTAAATACGACGGCGTTATCGCTGTTAAAGCTGCTGTAACCGCTAACGGTCAATCACTCGCTGTTATTGAAGACGCTTCTAAGCCCTTCAAGGTTTCTTTTGAAGGCAACAGCACTATTACCGTTGCTTACTCTGCAGTTGACTATCTCGGCAAAGAGTTCGTAACCGAACCTATCGCTATTTCAAATAACGGCAAAAATCTTCCTATTCCTACGCTCAATTCTACTTACGTAGTAGGTAGCAATTTATACGTTGAAGACGTTGAAGGAACTGTTCATACTGTTGTTTCACCCAGTGGCAAGATTTCTAACTACGAAAGAATTTTAGTAGACGAAGTTGGCACTTGGACTGTTACCTACACTTACGATGGCGGTTCTTACGTTCAATACGTTAACGGCGTTGAAACGGTTGCAAGCCTTTGGAATACCAAGCTTGGTCTTACCGTTTTAGACGAAATAGGTGTAACTGCTGCATATTCAAAAACTTATAAGACTGGTTCTATTATGAACTCAAGCACGCCTTATTCGCAAGCTGAATATAAGAACGTAATCAACGTTTCTGATTATACAAAGAACGATATCCTTCTCGAATGGTTTACCGTTCCTAAGGTTATGGGTTCTAACGAATTCAAGCAACTCACTATTTATCTTGATGACCTTCAAGATCCTTCTAAATCAATTAGATTAGAACACTATCTCTATCCGTATTTCTACTACGAAATCATGGCTACGAGAGTATTCGTTGGCGACACGATGGTTGAAGAATACGCAGCACTTTACCACACCACCTTCTACGGTGAATGGACTAAGTCTGGTATTGAAACATCTCAATACAACAACACTCCCGTTAGAATTTCGTTCGACTATGCGAATAAAGATCTTCTTTTAACTAACGACTACTACACTCAAACCGTTCCGCTTGACGATCCCAACACCATCGGTATCGGCAAAGAATGGACTGGCTTTACGAACGACGAGCTCAAACTTACCATTGAATTCAGTATTATTACTGGTGAAGCAAATCTCATGGTAAGAACTATTGATAACTTATCTTTGACTAAGGAAGTTATTTCTGACAACGTTGCTCCCAGAGTAAACATAGTTTATGACAAGGCAAACGTTCCTTCTGCAAAAGTTGGCGTTAAGTTCCCGCTTATGGATGCTTACGCAGTGGACGCTGTTGACGGCATTATCAATGACGTTGAAACTTCAGTTAAGTTCTTAAAGAACGGCAGAGTTTACGATTATCCCGTAAACGCTGACGGAACTATTGAACCCCAAGAAGAAGGCACCTTTAGAATTACCTATAAGGCAAGCGACCTTTCTGGCAACGTTGGTTCTAAGACCGTTGAAATTCAAGCGTACAACGAACTCGCTCCATTAACTATTGACATTGCAGATCAACTTTCTGAATTATATCCCGCACAAATTAGCGTTGGCGAAAAGATTATCGTTCGTCCTGCTAAGGGTCTTGGCGGTTCAGGTAGTGTAGATGTTGAAATTTACGCTATGGATGGCGAAACCAAAATTGACATTGACGGCGTTTATATCCGTCCTCAAGGTGCAACTGATAACTTAAAAGTTGTTTATAAATTAACCGACTATTTATCACAATATACTGAACCTACCTACATTGAAGTTCCAATTAAGGTTGAAGTTTCTTCAGGTGCAGTATTCAGCAGTATCATCGTTCCGCCTGCAATTATGGCTAACAAGCCCTTCGCTATTCCTGAAATTGTTGCAACACTTTACAGTGCTGACGGCACGTCTGAAAATCTTGACGTAACCGTAAAAATCAACGGCGATGTAGTTACTGAAGACATCTTTACTCCCGCTGAAGCTGGTGAAATTACTCTTCAATACGTTACTGACGCAGGTAGCTCTGAACTTTACACTATTAGTGTAGTTGCACCTGAAACCGAAACAATTGACGGCGAAACCTTCTTCACGGCAGGCTACATCACTGCGTTTATTGATTTATCTGAAGGCGTTTCTATCCGCAAAGAATTCACTACGGATGAAGAAGAAGAACTTAAGGCTTGGGACTGGATGATCTTCAATGTTGTTCAAGATTCATCCATGTTCATTGTAAATCCGCAATCTGCATTAAATACGATTGCAACGTTTACTGTTAATAAAGAAACTAATAAGATTGGCAAGATTAATTTCCGCTACGTTAACGTTGAAAATCCCGAAGAACAAATTTTATTTAGCGTTGAAAAGAACCCGAACTCAGCTATCACTACTGGCTTAGTAACTGTTAACAACAAGGCAACCTACACGCTTCCTGGTGATATGACAACGCTTTACAACCAAGGTATTTCTCTCGGTTTCGAAGGCAACAAGCTTGTTGGTGTAGGTAACCAAACTATTGCTACCATCGAAGAAACTATTGACGGCGCAGAATTTAACGGATTTACTAGTGAAAAGGTTTATATGTTCATCGAATTCGTTGACGTTGAAGCTGCTTCAGAATTCCGTTTAATTTCAATCAACGGACATAAGTTCTCTGCTTTAACTGACAACGACTATAAAGCTCCTGCACTTATCATGGATAGAGAAATCGTTTCTGCTGAATTCGGCAAGAAGTTTATCTTCCCCATTATGAGAGCTGAAGACGTTTTAGATAGCGTTGTTACCGTTTCTGCTACTATTACTTCTCCGAGTGGTTTGAAGGTTAAAGAGTTTGATAATATCGAAGATTTATCAGGCTATGAATTCATTCCTAACGAATACGGTGCTTATCGTGTAAATATTACTTGCCGTGACAGCGCTGGTAAAAAAGCAGAAGAAAATGTTATTGTTAGAGTTCTTAATACTGCTAATGTAGAAATTATAACCCAAAGTGCAGTTCCTGAAATTGTAAGAAAGGGTGAAAAAATTACTCTTCCTGGACTCGTTAACATTCCTAGTGATGCACAAACCTTCATTTATTTGTTATCACCAGAAGGAAATATGATTGTTCCTGGTAAAGATAGAGTGTTCACTGCAAGTGAATATGGCAACTACAAGTTGTTCTATACCGTAACTTCTGGAAGTGGTGTTGTTAACGTAGAAACCTATACTATTAAAGTAAGATAAGGAGGCGTTTGTATGAAAAAACTTATTACGATACTTTTATCGGTAATACTCCTTTGTTCTTCCTTAGTAGCATTTGGTTGCGGTGGTAATGATAACGGCGGGGGAGGTTCTCCCTCCGCTGTTAAAGCAAAAACTGACGTTACGTTTAAGGAAACGGATATTGATCTCGTTAAAGGCGGGTCTACTCAATATTCAATTGTTATTCCCGAAAACGCTTCAGATATGATTAATCACGCCGCATCTGAGTTAAAGACTCTTTTCTTGAGATCTACCGGTATAACCCTTAACGTGGTTACCGAAAACTCACAAATGACTACGGAAGGTTATTATCTTTCTTTAGGTAATACTATTCTTCAAGAACAATCGGGAGTTAAAGCTCCTTCTACCGGCGTAAGAAACATACACTTTGTTTTCCAAACCGATAATCCCCCGTTGGGTGATGAAGGCGCATTCTCAATTGAAAGAAAAGATAACACTCTCATAATGGTCGGCATCGACGATTACGGCACGGTGTTTGCTGTTTATGAATTCTTAGAAAAACAATTAGGCTATGAATTCTATGCTGCCGACGAAGTTGTTATTGATTCTGTTGCGAACGAAAAGCTTCTCGATTTCAAATGGAGTTATACTCCTTATGCAATGCGTCAGCACGCAACTGACTTAATGTCTTCTAGCTATGAAGCAGGTTTGCGTTATCGCATGATTAAGCGTGAAAACGAATTATATTTCCCGCACTCATGGTTGACCGTTATACCGTATAGCGTATACGGTGCTGAGCACCCTGATTGGTTTGGTGCATCTGGTCAAGCACTTTGCCTTTCTAACGAAGAAATGGCAAAAGAATATGCAAAAAGAGTGTTGCAATTATTTGACGAAACTGGTTATGCATCTCACTGTGTCGGTCAAGAAGACTCTTGGGCGAAGTGTGGTTGCCCCAAATGTCAAGCTAACGACGCTATATATCAACCTTCAGGCACTAACGTTAGATTTGTTAACAGAGTTGCCGAAGAAATAGATAGATTATTAGCTGAACAAGGCAGACCTGATTTCCGTTATAGATTGTCATTGCTTGCTTATTATCAATACGAAGCTCCACCCGTAAAAAAGGTTGGTAACGAATACGTTAGATTAGACGAATCTGTTAAGTTCCATAAGAATATAGGCGTAAACCTTTGTTTATTTGGTGCAGCTGACGCATCAGCTCCGCTTACAGGTCCAGGATCTGAAATCAACGTTGGTGGTTTAGCTCAAATTCAAGGTTGGCTCGCATGTGAACCTTATGGCTTGCAATTATATGTATATCGTGGATACTTCCCCTTATACAACTTAGCATTCCCGTTCGACTGGTCTAACATTAAGAACTGGGTTATTACCGCTAAAGAATACGGTTGTTTCAGCACTACTTGGTCAATCCCTGCACAAAGTCAATTTGAAGCAATGCGTGCATACGTTCACGGTCAAATTTGTTACGATCCTACTCAAAATATCGACGAACTTATTGATGAGTTTATTGATGTTTACTACAAGGATGCAGCACCCCAAGTTAAGCAATTCTTTAACGAAATAACCAGTTATATGTATATGCGTCACAATATGGACCCTGGGTTTAACTTACCTACTCTTTCTGGTAGTGCGACACACTTGTGGAGTTCTTCCTACTGGCCTGATACTATGCTTAAAGACTGGATTAGCACGTTTGACGAAGCGTATGCTATTGTTGAAGCAAGTGACATGGAACAAGCTCAAAAAGATATTCTTGAAATAAGAATTGACAACGAGTCTTTATGGCCACGTTACTGGTTCTTAAGCTTCTACGGAAAGACTCACCTTACTACTGAAGATTACAGAGCTCAACGTCTTGAAGTTTTGAACGATGCTTATAGAGCAGGTTACGTTGAAGGCGGTATTGCAGCTAAATTAACTGATATAATCGAATCTTAACAATAAAAATTAGCTAATATTTACAACGCGCATATTTGCGCGTTGTAAATTATATTAAGGCGAATATGCCGTGCATTTTATTGTGGGTGCATATTTATTAGTGGCTTTACCCATATTAAAAGCAAAAAGGAAAGTTAATCATGAAAAATTATAAAGAATACGTTCGTCCTGAAATAACCGTTTTAGTCTGTGAAGATGTTATTATGACGAGTTCGTTTGAACCGGAAAATGACGGTGGGTTAGCTCCTGACAAAGATTGGAACACCTAATAAGGACGGCTTTAGTTAAACAAAAGAAATAAGAGAGTAATTGCTAAGTTACTCTCTTTTTTATTTTTAATTATTAGTTGCTTTAACCCGTTTAGTTTAGATAAATATATTGATTTTTGTCGTGCGATATGCTAAAATATTTTTATATTATAAACGTTTATCTTAATTTAATTTTATAAGTGGTTTATTATGGAAAACATCTTAATAACGGTATTGTTAACAGCGGTTGGCGTTGGCGGGGCAACGGCTGTCGGTGCAGTTGTTGGCTTCTTGATTAAAAACCCGTCGCAAAAGTTTAATGATTTAGTTTTATCGTTCGCTGCTGGCGTTATGCTTTGCGCTGCAATTGTTGGGCTAATTATTCCGTCCGTTGACCTTTGTGGTGGCGGAGTGAATATTTTAATTCCCGTTTTAGGTATTGCGGTGGGTGCTTTATCGCTTAACCTAATGGATAAGCTTATTCCGCACGCCCATAAACTTTTGGGTGTGGATAGTGAAAAACACCCTGAAAAATCAGCAAAAATAAGCAAGGTTATATTGTTCGTTTTGGCTATTGCAATACATAATTTGCCAGAAGGCATTGCCGCGGGCGTTAGTTTTGGCACGGGCAACGTTATGCACGCGCTTTCGGTTGCCGGCGGTATTGCGTTGCAAAATATTCCTGAAGGAATGATTGTAATCGCCCCGATGATAGTTGCGGGAATAAGCAAAAAACGCGCGCTCGTAATCGCGCTATTTACTGGGCTTTTTGAAGTTGTTGGCACGCTTATCGGTTATTTTGCGGTGTCCGTTTCAGTTGCGATTTTGCCCTTTGCGCTCGCTTTTGCTGGTGGAACAATGATTTACGTTATAAGCGACGAAATGATTCCCGAAACACACTCTCACGGCTTTGAGCGTGGAGCAACATATTCGCTAATTATCGGCTTTATAGTGATGCTTGTGGTTGATTATTTTTTAGGCTAAATAAAGGCTTATAAACTTCGTTGCAGGTCGTTACTGCTTAGCGTTTTGATCTCAACAACCAACAAGGTTAGTTTCGTCCAAAACGCTTCGCGAGCCTACTGCAACTCGTTTCTAACCCTTTATTCTAAAGGCTTATAAACTTCGCGATAGTTCGTCAAACTACGCAACAACTTGATTGCGTATAGACATACGCGCACTGCGTTGTTGCTTGTTTTCCTGCTCTCGCTCGTTTCTAATCCTTTATTAAGGCACGAAACAGTTTGGGTGGAGCGTCACGCTCCCTTGCTTCTAACCCTTTATTCATTACTTAAAGCAATTTAACAGAAAATAATTATAAAAGGAAATAAATATGGAAATTAACAGTGCAATCAAATATGTGGGCGTTAACGACCACAAAGTAGACTTGTTTGAAGGACAATACGTTGTGCCAAATGGTATGGCATATAATTCTTACGCTATTATAGACCAAAAGATAGCAATTATGGATTCGGTTGATCAAAATTTTGGCGAAGAATGGCTTAACAATATTAAAAACGCTTTGGGAGAAAGACACCCCGATTATTTAATTGTTCAACACATGGAACCAGATCACTCTGCTTGTATCGCGCTTTTTGCTAATACTTATAAAAACGCGAAAATAGTTTCTTCAGACCGCGCATTCGTTATGATGAAGCAATTTTTTGGTACGGACTTTTCAGACCGAAGAATAGTGGTTAAAGAAGGGGACACCTTGTCTTTAGGTGAAAGAGAACTTACGTTCGTTACTGCGCCTATGGTGCATTGGCCTGAAGTTATCTTTACCTATTCTTCTGTAGATAAAGTTTTATTCTCTGCTGATGCGTTCGGCAAGTTCGGTGCGCTTGACGTGCAAGAAGACTGGGCGTGCGAAGCGAGAAGATATTATATCGGCATCGTTGGCAAATACGGCGTGCAAGTTCAAGCGGTTCTAAAAAAGCTTGGTGGAATAGAAGTTCAAACTATTTGTCCCTTACACGGACCCGTTCTAAAAGAAAATCTGGGCTATTATATTGACTTATACAACACATGGTCGAGCTACGGTGTGGAAAGTGAAGGCGTTGTTATCTGTTATACTTCCGTTTATGGTAACACCAAAAAGGCTGTTGAACTTTTACAAAAACAACTTATAGAAAAAGGTTGCAAAAAGGTTGCCGTCAACGACCTTGCTCGCTGTGATAGGGCGGAAGCTGTTGAAGATGCGTTCCGTTATGGTAAAATCGTTCTTGCAACCACCACTTATAACGGAGACGTTTTCCCGTTCATGCGCGATTTTATTCACGACCTTTTGGAAAGGGGATATAAAAATCGCACTATCGGCGTAATAGAAAACGGAAGTTGGGCTCCCGTTGCTGCAAACGTTATCAAAAAAGCGTTTGAAAACAGCAAAAACATTACGTTTACCGACACGACGGTTACCATTCGGTCGGCTATAAACGAACAAAACCAAGCTCAAATTGCCGTTCTCGCAGACGAGTTGTTAAAATAGGAGATTAAAATGAAAGTTGCGGTATTGATTGCAGACGGTTCAGAAGAATTGGAAGTGTTAACCCCCGTGGACGTTTTGCGACGTGCGGGTATAACCGTTCATTTAATAAGTGTTTCTAGCGAATACGCCGTCGGTTCACACCAAATTGTTATTAAAGCAGATAAATTGGTTAAAGACGTTGATTTTGTTGAATACGACGCTATCGTTGTTCCAGGTGGAATGCCGGGTGCAGTTAATATTTCTAACGATAAAAAGGTTATAGGCGCGCTTAAAGGCGCGATAGAAGATGGCAAACTGGTTGCTTCAATCTGCGCTTCTCCTGCCGTGGTGCTCGCAAGCAACGGCTTACTGGGGGATAACAAAGCGACTTGCTATCCCGCACCACAGTTTATCAGTGCGCTTGGTAAGGCTTATACGGGAAACGACGTTGAAATTAGTAATAACATCATAACGGCAAACGGACCAAAATCGGCGTTCAAGTTCGCGCTTGCGATATGCGATTATTTGGGGGTAAGTCCAACTTTTTAAATATAAAATTCAATGGAGAAAATATGTTATATCAAATTGCCTACAGTAAAAAATACGATAATTTACATACTATTAAGATAGGTGAAACTGTTACTGAAACGATTAAAGCAGACCTTGACCCGCGCTACAACTATAAACTTCGCGTTCGTGGACAGGTTGCCGTTCCTTACGTGCGTAGAACGGAAGGCGCGTTCCCAATGTATTATAGAAAGCTCGAAGACTCGTTAACTTTAGAAAATGGCGAATACGTTTTGAATTTTAATAAAACTAACCAAGTTTACGAGCGTAGCCTTTACTATATGCTTACCGACGAGTTGGCTGTAGGCGTGCCATACGAGTTTAAGGTAAACTTAAAGGCAAAAGGAATTAAAAACAACTTTAAGGCAAGCGTGGAAGTATATTACGGACAAAAGAGAACGCGTTACTATTACGAGCAACCCGACTGTGTTTATAGCATGGAGCTCTTTGACAGCGAAGATTACACCGAGCACGTTCAAAAGTTGACGTTTGATAAACCCGTTGACTTCGTGATGGTTAAAATTAGTGCACTTGGCTTTGACGGCGTGGCTACTTTACAAGCACCCGTTGTTTGTGGTAACGGAAAAACGCATATTGAAAAGTTTGAATACAAGCCAGACCTTCTCGGTAAGCAAAAATGGTTAGGCGAAGGTTTTTCTCTTACGGAAAGACCGTATTTTACCGTGAGCGTTAACGGAAAAGAGATTTTTTCAGGCAACAAGACGGATAGATTACAATGTTTAACCAGCGTTGAGTTTGAAATTCCCGACGGCACTTTAACTGGTGACGATAAGTTTAGTATTACTTACGGTGGCGTGAACAAAATAGATTATGAATACAACGAAGTTCAACTTATAACCTTACCTAAGCAAACGGAAATTTTGGGTGTGCAAGCAAACCAAGTGATAGGAGTTCCTTTTGGCGCGCTCTGTTATTTTGAAAATGATTGCACGCTTAAAGTTCAGGCGCAAGGATTTAAGATTGAAAGCGACCTTAACGTAAAAAAGGGATACGGTGTAATAAAATTTGTGCCCGTAGACACAGGCGTTAAAACTTTTTCTATAAGCGACGGAGTTTATACTCGCTCGGCTACCGTTACCGTAACGGATAAAAAGGCGGACGGTGTTATTACCGGCTCTGGCGACTTTATTTACATAAATCAAAACTGGGACGACTTTATTGAATATATCGCGTGGTACGTTAGCGAAAACATAGGTGATATGTTAACGTTTAGAAGTGCTTACCGTTGGGGGGGCACGGCTGAAATGGACCGTGAGTTTTGGAAAAAGGCAATTTCAATCGTTAAGGATTTAGGGCTTTATTACGTTCTTATGCTTGACGGAAGAGAGCTTAACGGCGCAAATGCAAATCCGCCCGTGGATATCTTAGAGAGCGAATATTTCCTTGGTGAGCAAACTCACGAAAAGGACGGCTCGTTTACTTATTGGGTGCAAGACCTTGACGAGCACGAAGCTTTCTTTAACCATGTGTTCTCAAGGAAGTTGGAAAGAAATGGTATTCAAGGCAAATTCTGCCCCGTTTACAATAAGCAAGGCGTTCCGCGTTGGTTTTACGCGGGCGACAATATAGACAACATGAAAGATGCTTACGAGCAGTTTGTTTATCATTTATCTCGCACGAACGCTGATGGAGCGACCCGTCATACTGGCGTAACGCCCATGTTCGACGCGTTCTTTAAGGCTGGCTATAAGTGGGTTGGATACGAATCAATGTATGGTAGCCACGAACTTATATTCGGCGCAATTCGCGGTATGAGTAATTCAAACGGTCAACCGAATTTCGGCTCGCACGGAGCACTTCAATGGTCAACCGTGCCTTGTGACGAATGGGGACACGCGCTTCGCTATCGTATGTCTCTTTACGAAAGCTATATGCAAGGTGCTTCGCACATCAACACTGAAGAAGGGCTTTGGAGAATAGAAACCCCGCTTGCTGACCACGACAGATTTTCTTACGCGTGCACTATACATAAAGAAGAACAACAAAAGTTCAACCGTTTCGTTAAATCGCACACTCGCCGTGGCAGACAAATAAGAAAAATTGCCATGATGGTTGGTAAATACGACGGAATGGACTGTTTTTCAACGGGCAGAGTTTACGGACAATACGGCGAGTATTGGAAGTATAACACTCCTGAATACAGCTGGGATTTAGTTAAAGAATTCTATCCCCAAGCCACTATCGGTCAAGTTTACGTGTTCGTTCAAAAAGGTGGAAGAGCAAACCTTCGTCCTAAGGATATTGAGTTCTTAGAACACGGACCAGACCCATTTGAAAAGGTGTTGGACGAGCAATCACTTGGCTTCTATTCGTCAACGCCTTACGGTGTTATCGACTTGATTGCATACGATGCTAAAAACCTTAGCGATTACGAATTTATTTTCTTAACGGGCTGGAACACTTGTTCGGAAGAACAGCTTATAGAGTTGTGCAAGTTTATGGATAACGGCGGAAAGGTTATGCTTTGTAAAGCGCACTTGTCTGACAGTGTTTCGAGAGAAGAAGTGCTCACGGGTAAGGCAAAAACCATGCAGGGCGAAATAGTTGATAAGTTCTTGTCGTATAAGGATAACCTTATCTATTTTGACCGTGACGGCTTCCCGATAGAATTTAAGGAAGAATATGCAAAGGTTTTACGCGAAGCAGGTGAAAAATACGGCAGTAAGCTTATCAAAGATGCACGTTACGTTACCTTTACTGAATACGCGCGCGATAACGGTGCAACCGATGTTTACGCGTTCAATATCCGTTGGTGGAGTGAAGAAGGCGCAACCTTTACGCTCGCACTCAGCGACTTTAACTATGACGTTAAACTCAGCGACAACTTATTTAAGTTCATATCGGTAGCTCCAAACGGAAAACATGCCGTACTCGTTGAAGCTTACGGGTTAGACGTTAGCGAAATTGACGACAAAAAAGCCGTTATTTCAGGATTTGAAAAGGCAACTGTTAAGGTGTTTGGTCAAGGTCAAGTACAAGAAATTGAAGTTGACGGAAAGGGCAAAACAGTTATAAATTTTTAGCGATTAAGAATAATAAACCGCGCTTAGTTAATAATCAATTAACAAAGACAATATATATTAAAAGAAAAAAGTAATAGGAGAAAATAAAATTGACACCATTTATCAATGACGTTCAATCAGTGCTCGACGGCTTAGAAACCAACAAAGAAGTCGGTTTAAGCAGTGTGCAAGTAAAAGAGCGCGTGCTTAAATACGGGCAAAACAAACTCCAAGAAAAAAAGAAAAAGTCCACGCTCGTTAAGTTTTTCGAGCAGTTCAAGGACGCAATGATTATAATCTTGCTTTTGGCGGCGGCGGTATCATTCGTTATTGCCATTAGCGAAGGTCTTAGTCACGGAACGTGGGGCGAATTGTTTGAGCCAATACTCATTTTGTTTATAGTAGTGCTAAACGCAGTTATGGGCGTTGCACAGGAAAACAAAGCAGAGCGCGCGCTTGATGCGCTTAAGAATATGAGTGCGCCACACGCAAGAGTTATTCGTGACGGACAAGAAAAGATAATTAACGCAGACGAACTCGTTCCGGGCGATATTATTTTATTAGAAGCAGGCGATTTTGTGCCCGCAGACGCAAGGCTTATCAGTAGCGTAAGCTTAAAGAGCGAAGAAAGCGCACTCACGGGTGAATCCGTTCCCAGCGAAAAGGATGCAAAGGCGGAAATAAACGAAAACGCACCCATAGGCGATAGAACAAATATGGTGTTCTCGGGTTGCTCGATAACTTACGGCACGGCTGTTGCGGTTGTAACGGCAACCGGAATGAGCACTGAAATGGGAAAGATTGCAAACCTTTTATCCAACGAAGAAGATTCGGAAACTCCGCTTCAAAAAAAGCTTGCAAAGCTTGGAAAATATTTGGGATTCATGGCACTCGGTGCATGTGCGATAATATTCGTTGTGGGGCTGTTAGCGCAAACTCCACCGCTTGAAATATTTATGACAAGCGTATCGCTTGCCGTATCGGCAATCCCAGAAGGGCTTCCTGCAATAGTAACCATCGTTCTTGCAATCGGCGTTCAGCGCATGGTTAAAAAGAACGCTATTATAAGAAGACTTCCCGCGGTAGAAACGCTTGGCAGTGCTTCTATCATTTGTTCTGATAAAACGGGCACGCTCACAATGAACAGAATGACCTTAAAAAAGGCGTTCTGCAACGGCGGGAAAGAACTTGAAGATATATCAAGTAATAATTCTGATGCTGTTAAAGAACTTTTAACTTATGCAACCTTGTGTTCAGACGGGTCTGTTATTATAGAAGACGGAAAGCAAACGCATATTGGAGACCCCACCGAAACCGCAATCGTTTTAGCGGCTTACAACAACGGCTTAGTTAAAGAAGAGTTGAATAAGAAATATCCGCGTTTGGCAGGTATTCCGTTTGATTCGGATAGAAAGCTTATGAGCACGGTCAATAATATTGACGGCAAAAATGTGGTTATAGTTAAAGGCGCGGTAGATATGCTCGAAGCGCGTTGTGTTAAAGGTGACTTTGCGAAGGCAAAAGCTATGAACGAAGAGATGAGTTCGTCCGCTTTGCGCGTCTTGGGTGTTGCTTTTAAAATTATAGAAGATATTCCTAAAGAACTCGTTAGCGAAGACCTTGAAAACGGGCTTACGTTTATGGGCTTGGTGGGAATGATAGACCCGCCCCGTCCCGAAGCAAAAGAAGCCGTTAAGATTTGTAGGCAAGCGGGTATTAAACCCGTTATGATAACTGGCGACCACGTCGTTACCGCTTCTGCAATAGCAAAAGAACTCGGTATATTCGTGGATGGAGACCGCGCTATCACGGGCGCAGAGCTCGACAAAATGACTGACGAAGAGCTTTTAAGTCAAGTGGAAAGCATATCGGTTTACGCGCGCGTTTCGCCAGAGAATAAGATTAGAATTGTTAAGGCTTGGCAGAAAAAAGGTCAAGTAGTTTCTATGACTGGTGACGGCGTTAACGATGCGCCCGCACTTAAAGCCGCTGATATCGGTTGTGCAATGGGTATTACCGGAACGGACGTTGCTAAAGGTGCTGCGGACATGACGCTTACTGACGATAACTTTGCAACGATTGTCGATGCCGTTAAAGAAGGCAGGGGCATATACGCAAACATTAAAAAGGTTGTGGGATTTTTGCTCGGCACGAATATCGGCGAAGTGCTCGTTGTTTTTACGGCAATGCTTATTTGGCAATTGACTCCGCTCCTTTCTATGCAATTATTGTGGATAAACTTGGTTACGGACAGTCTTCCTGCAATCGCTCTTGGAATGGAACCTGTGGAAAAAGACATAATGAACTCTAAACCAAAGCCCAAAACAGAAGGGCTGTTTGCTAACGGTTTTGGCGTTCAAATAGTGCTTCAGGGCTTTATGTTCGGCGGGCTTGCGCTTCTTGCTTTCTATCTTGGCTTATCAAGCGTTGGCTTACAGGCGGGGCAAACCATGGCGTTTATAACTCTTGCGCTTTCGCAAGTAGTTCAAGCGTTCAACATGCGTTCTAACCATTCTCTCTTTAAGATTGGGCCGTTCACCAACAAAAAGCTTAGTCTTGCGGCGTTGGGTTCAACGCTTTTGGTGCTGTTCGTCATATTTACACCAGGGGTAAAAGATGCGTTCTCGCTCGTTTCTCTTTCTCTTGAAAACTATTTAATAGCGTTTGGGTTAGCGTTTGTTCCCTTCGTTGTGATGGAGTTGTCAAAGTTGTTTGGATTTATAAAGCATAAGCACTAATATAAACAATAAAAAAGTGGACTGAATTTTCAGTCCACTTTTAGTTTATGTAATATATTACGCTTTTTCAGGGTCGATGATTTCTGCAACGTATGGGAGTTCTCTATACTTTTCTGCGTAATCGAGCCCATAGCCAACAACGAAAACGTTGGGGATTTCAAAGCCAACGTAGTCGGCTTCCATATCAACTTCACGGCGTTCACGCTTGTCTAAGAATGCGCATACTTTAACTGATTTGGGGTTTCTTTTCTTTAACAATTCTGTAAAATATTTAAGCGTTTTTCCACTGTCGATAATATCTTCAACGACGATAACGTCTCTGCCTTCGATGTCGGTGGTGATATCCGTTTGCATTTCCATGTTTCCACTAACCGTGCCGTCGCGATAGCTTGAAAGCTTTGCAAAGTCGAGCATTATAGGGCGTTTAATATTTCTGGTTAAGTCTGCAAAAAAGTAAATCGCGCCTTTAAGCGTGCAAATAAAAACAGGGCGTCTAATAGTGTTGTCCACGCTTGAATAGTCAAGGGTAATTTGCGCACTCATTTCTTTAACGCGTTTTTGAATTTGTTCTTCGGTTAAAAGTATTCTGATGTTGTCTTCCATGGTTTATTCTTCCGTAAATTTTATTATATTTTTAGTGGTGTTGTCCACTTTAATATCGTTTGAAATTGCAACGCCTAAAACAAAAAGGACCTTGTTGCCACTTGCTAAAATCGGCAAGGAATTGCGCATACGTAATGGGATTTTTTTGTCGCACAAATAGTCGTTTAAGTCTTTTGTGCCACCGCCGAACTTGGTGAAACGGTCGCCTTCTTGTCGATATCGGATAACAGAGTCTGCCGGAATTTTATCAAGGTCGAAATACAGTCCGTCTTTTAAGTCGGTCGGCGCAGTTACTTTTGTGAATTTAATTGTTTTTGCGCCAAAGTTAAAATCTTTTACTTCAAAAGCAAACCAAACAGGGGCGCGTTGTTGCTCGCGATAAAAAACTATTTTGTCGTATTCGCGCACGGCAACTATTTCGTCTAAAAGGTTAACTTGCTTTGCGTTTTCATTATCAATAAGGGCAAAAACCGCGTCAATATGCGCTTTTTCCCAATCTTTTTTAACGCCCAAATGCTTTAATGCAAACACAACTGCACGGTTAAATAAAGCCTTGTCAAGCGGAATTTTGATGCTCGCTTCATCGCTAAGCCTTTCAAGCGATAAAAGTGCTTGTCGGTTAAGATAATCGCTTTCTACTTTTGCTATCTCTGTATATCTTGCCACGCTTTTTTCAGCATCGGGAAAAATTTCCTTAATTTTAGGCAAAATATTAAGGCGAATAAAATTACGGGTGTATTTATCGTCGGCATTTGTTTCGTCCACAACGAACGGTATATGATTTTTAGCAACGTATTCGTTTAATTGGTCCTTTTCAATATGGAGAAAAGGGCGAATAATTTTGTTGGAATAGTTTTCGTTTATTCCCGAAAGTCCGCTCGCGCCAGCTCCACGGAAAAGGTTAAACAAGACTGATTCAAGGTTGTCCCTTGCGTGATGTGCGGTTGCAACCTTGGTGCATTTGCCAGTATTTATGGCGTCAAAAAAACATTCGTATCTTAGTGCGCGCGCAGCCTGTTCAACAGAAAGCTTATCGTCTTTTGCTTTTTTAAGGCTGTCTACCTTATAAGTTAAGCAGGGTATACCGTTTTTAGCGCAATAATCTTTCACGAAAGCGGTATCGCTAACCGAGTTTTGCCCGCGAATGCCGTGCTCAACGTTTAGGGCGATTACTTTAGCGTTAAGCGCGCAAGAATTTTTGTGCAAGTAATAAAGCAGTGCCATAGAGTCACTACCGCCAGAGGTCGCAACGGCAACCACGTCGTTTTTATTGATTAATTTATTTAAGTCTACTTGCATACGCTAATTATAGCAAACTGCGACAAAAAATTCAAGTCAAAAACAAATAATATTTAATTTTTTACTTGATATCGGTTGACAAAAGGTAATTTATAGTATATTATATTAGAGCACTTTAGGTGCAATAATATCGCGGGGTGGAGCAGCTTGGTAGCTCGTCGGGCTCATAACCCGAAGGTCAGGAGGTTCAAATCCCCTCCCCGCAACCAAACGAAGAACGGATAGGTAAAAGCCTATCCGTTCTTCGTTTTATTGAAAGCATGTAAGGAG
>JAZTZE010000050.1:0-40212 GCA_045637285.1 Christensenellaceae bacterium
TAACTCAAAATAATCTTTAACTGTCTTATATGTTTTATCATTTGTCCATTTCCGTAACATAATTTCAAATGAATCTAACACATAAAAAGCGTCATTATATATATTCGATGTTTCATTGTATAAAATTAATAATTTTTTTGAATATTTATTTTTTAATTCCTGTTCAATAACACCTTGATAATTAAATATTTTTTTGTTTATCGTATCTATAATTTTGTATAGCTTTAGCCTTACAATTTGTAATTTATCTTTTTTAAGTTTTTTCCTTTTCTTAAACATTTTCTCTTTCTTTAGTAAGTTTAAAATTTCGTTATAGATATTTTTTCTAGTTGCTTTTTTCTTTCTTTCCAATCGGGCAAAAACGTTGACAATGCCAAATAAAAGTTTTTTGAATGATTAGGCTCTATAAAATGCGTAAATTCGTGATATATTACGTATTCTATACATCTTATTGGCGAAAACACAAGCGCATAATTAAACGTTAAAATATTTCTTTTAGGCTGACAACTTCCCCATCTTGAAACCATTTTTCTAAAACGAATAATAGGATAATCAATATTGTGCTTTCCAAACACTGGATATATTAATTCGCACAAATCAATCACTTTTTTTTCAATCTGATCACAAAGCCATTTGCCTAAAATTCTCTTCTTTAGCAGTAAATCATCTACATCTTTTACATAAAGTTTTATAAAGGACTCATCACTTTCGACGTCGTTTTTTTTAGATGGAAAAACTTTAAGTCTTAAATCACGTCCAAACACTTTAAATGTTTCTCCATCAACGTACTGCTTCGGCTTAGGCATTAACTCTTCTATTTCTTCATAATGAGTTAATGCCTTCAAAATATATTCTTGTTTTTCCAATAAAAACTTTTCAATTCTACTTTCAGGAACTCTTGGGTTTGCAGAAACTGTAATACTACTATCAGGCTTAATTCTAAGATTTATATTTTTAACTTTTTTCCGTTGTAAATCGTATTCAATATCACGGTTTGAAAGTTCTATATGTTTTATCATTTAAATCTCCTAAGCGAAACAGTAATAATATTTTCTATTATTTTATCAATTGTATCAAAATCCAACTTAATTCCCTGTTCCTTCTCTAACTCAAAGAACATATCGTCAATATCTTGAGCTATCTTATTATGGATGTCTTTATTTGTCTGCCAATCAACTGTATCGTGCAACTCAACAATTTTTGTTATCTCCACTGAAATTTGTGCAACCATATCGTTATCCAAAATTATTTTAGTATCATCTAATATGGCCAAAATAACACCGTAAAAAGCCTGCGCATGCAAGTTTCCTTTGATACGTTCCGGATAAGAAACTGAAGTTTTACCACTACGATAGTCTTCAACTATTTCTCGCATCTTAGACAAATATTCAGCTTCTGTTATAACTCTATTTTTGTATTGTTCGAGAGTTTCTTTTATCCTTTTTGAAAAACTGTCATAATAAGCTGGATTTTCATCCCAATTAGCCTTAATACTCTTTGTTAAGTGAGAAACTATTGCCTCTGCTTTTGAACGTAATGCTCTAAGTTCATCTAATTCTTTTTCAAACTCATCTTTATCCAGTATATCAACTGGGTTGGTAATTTGTTTGATACCAATAACTGAAAGGTGCATATCCAAAAGATTTTGCATTTGTTTTTCATATTCAGCATTATCGATGATATCCGCATATCTAATCTTTACACTTCTTCTAATTTTAGAGAAGAAAATAAACGCAGATTGATAATCAGCAATTTCTTTTTTATCAAATGCGGCGTACGCCTTTTCTGAATTCATCACAGTGGAAAGAGCTCTACCAAAAGAACAGAGCAAATCATAGAATTTTGCACGAGTTTCATTGTCAGCCAAATACACTTCTATCTCTTCCGTATCAGCTTTATTCTTAATTGTAGCAAAAAGTTGGATTAAATGCGAGTAAGCATCACGAAGTCTGCTTACACTTGCCATCACGTCAACTATAACGCCTTTAATATCTTCCGAATCATACTCTTCTAGCCCTGCCCCACTATAAGTTTCCATAGCAGAATCAAGCTTACTAATAAGCCCACGATAATCAACGATTAAACCAAAATCTTTACCTTCATACAAACGATTTGTACGCGCAATAGCTTGTAACAAACTGTGTTCTTTTAATTCTTTATCTATATATAAAACTTGCGTTCTTGGCGCGTCAAAACCCGTTAAAAGCTTGCTGCAAACAATTAGAATATCAATTTCACCATCAATAAATCTATTTTTGACAATTTCTTCATAGTCATCAGCATTGCCATACTCTTCCATTTTCTTGTTCCAGAAATTTACAACAAGATTATCTGTGCTTTCGTCAACCTCTTCATATCCTTCTCTCATATCTGGGGCAGAAATAACTACTTCGGTTTTTAAATCACCTAAAAGCTCAAAACACTTTTGAAATCTTATAGCATCTTTTTTGAAATTACATGCAAGCATTGCCTTAAAACCAGTATTTTTATAGCCTTCAACAAAATGCTTATTCACGTCTAAAGCAATACGTCTAATTCGCGCATCTGTTGAAGTTAATTTCTTTATGCTACTCCACTTGATTTTCAAATCAACTTTTTGTGGTTCAGTTAAACGTTTTGATACCTGTTCAAACCACAAATCAATATTCTTTTCATCTACACTTTGTTCAACAAAACGCCCTTCATATATAAGTGGAACAATTGCGTTGTCATCAACTCCATCTTTAATCGTATATTTGTGAATAAGCTTACCAAAACGCTCCATTGTACTCTTTTCACTCTTCATTAAAGGTGTTCCCGTAAAACCGATATAGCAAGCATTTGGGAATACAGTACGCATTTTTGTTGATAACGTACCATAATTTGAACGATGACTTTCATCTATTAAAACGAATAAATCTCTTGAATTGTTTTTAAGCCCACTATTCTCAACTGTATTAAATTTATTGATAATCGAAGTGATAATATCAGAAGAACCACTATTGATAAGCTCAATCAAGTGTTTCCCTGAAGTTGCTCTTGCTGGCGATAAACGTGTATGCGAAAAAGTCTTGGCAATTTGTTTGTCAAGTTCTTTCCTATCAGTAACAATAACAACTTTAGGATTGCATCTAAACATTTCCATAAGGATATATTTAGCGACCATAACCATAGTGAGTGATTTTCCACTACCTTGAGTATGCCAAATAACACCGCCTTGTCTATTTCCAGCAGTGTCGTTTGTATTAATAGTTTTAATAATTTCTTCAACAGCAAAGTATTGTTGATATCTACAAATCTTTTTAACGTTAGCATCGTAAAGAACGAAGTACTTAGTTAGTCTCATTAAACGTTCTGGATGCAACAACGAAACAATGTTTCTATCTTGCTCAGTTACCTCTCGCCCTACAACGTGTTGACTTAATAATTTATTTTGCCAATCAGAATTTTCTTCTTTCCATACACACCAGTACTTCTTTTGCGTGCCACAAGTAGCATACTTAACCGCATTTTTATTTGTTGCCATAACAATTTGAGCAAACTTAAATAATTGCGGAATATAATCTTTGTTTTGATTTCGCACAGTTTGTTCTATTGCTTGGTCAACGTCAATTGTTGGTGCTTTACATTCAATTACAGCAAAAGGAATACCGTTAATAAACAAAACAATATCAGGGCGAGCCGTTTTTTGCTTGTCCCAACTATCACAAGAAAATTCTTCCGTTACGTGGAAAACGTTTCTATCTGGATTTTCCCAATCAATATATTTAAGGTTAAAACTCTTTGACGTGCCATCCGCAAGCGTTTCAAGATAACTCTTACCAAGCATTAATGCATCATATATCTTTTCACTTGTGCGAACAAGACCATCCGTCAATGGTTCATCCAAATCATTTATAGCCTTTTCAATATTGTCAGAAGTAAATTTGTATTGAATGCCACCAAAAGAAAACTGATTCAATTCATTTAATTTATTGCGAAGAATATCCCTTAAAATAACCTTCCCGGAATCTCCCCTTTGATTTAAACAATCTTCTCGTGAAATATATGTATATCCTAACTTGCAAAGTAGTTCTATTGCAGGATATTTGCTAATATTATCTTCAAGATATAAATCTGATTGAAATTTGTAACTCATTTTTTACTCCGCTTTTAATTGTTCGTAAATATGTTTTGTTCCTGTGTAATTTTTCTTTCTTATTTTTATAGTCCAACTTCTTTCGTTTGCTAAATCTATAAACTTCTTTGCGTTATCAGTTTTCAGCGCTCTTTCATCAATAATTATTCCAGATACTAAATCCGCAAATAACTTATTGTTTTCGCCCAAATTATGTAGGCATAATCGCCACTCTTTTTCATGTTGCCAGTTTAGTGTTTTTGTAATTAGTTTCTCGTTTATTTCCACTGTAGCTTTGTTTAGCAACTCTTTATCTTGTTGCCCCGAAAACATAAATTCGTTTAACGTCTTAAAAGAAAACTCATCTAAAACTTCCTTATATACAACTTTATATAAAAACATAAATTTCTTTTTTGTTTCTATAGGAAGAGTTCTTACTTTATTAAAATCATACTCAATGCAAAAACCATTATTGCTGTTTGCGTAATATGCCCACATCTGATCGCAATCATAAGTTTCTGTAACAGAAAACACATACACGTCTTCTCTATTTATTTCATTAAACTTTGTTACAGAACTTAATGGCTTTTTTAATTCCTCTGCGTGTTTAGCAATTTCGCGGTCAATTAAAAGTCTCAATTCCTGCATGTATTTTTCTGCATCACATCTTTTTGCACCACTTCTAACAAGAGTATTTACTGCTTTCGTTTCATCTAACACCCCAGTCTCTTTATCCAAACATTTAATAACCTTGTAATATGCTTTGAAGTTGTTAGGATGTTTCCATTGAATTCTATCCATATTTGCCCTAACCCAGTTGTCCAAATAAAACCACGGTCTTTTAAGGAAGTCTTTTCTCATTTCTTCCACTTCTTTTATCGGGTCAAATATCAGCGTGCAATCCATGTCATCATTTAAAGTTTTTGCTTGAGCTATCCAAAGATAATTATTTTTAAGTCCGTCATAAGCATTGTCAAAGGCCTGTCCTTCTATAGAACGATATTTATACAATTTACCATTGTTCGGCAAGCACTTTAAGAGCCTGTCTAAAACACGCTCTATATCTTCTTCCGAACAATCTTCTATTTTTACAATACTTAAAACTTCTTGTAAATGCTCTTTGTATAATTCGTCTTTTTTCATAAGTCTTTCCTAAAAGTCCTTTAGCGAGAGAAAAATCTCTCGCATTTACTTTTCCTTTCGTACTCCCTTAAAAGGCGTTCCATCTTTTTTGCCATCCATAAACTTACCAGTATTTGCATCACGTTTTGTCCACGTTTGTGTTTTTGGATTATATGTTTGCGAACGTTCTCTTACCGCACCATTACGATGCCCATCACCTTTAGGTGGATTTGTTGCCATATTTATTCCTCCACTTCAAAAAACAGAATCGGTTGAGACGTTTTAGCACTAAAAACGACTTCCTTTTCTTCAAAGGCAATGTATTCATGTGTCTTCCAATCATACCAACAACCATCTTCAACAAATGCTATTGGTTTATTTGTTTTTACATCAAAAACCGCACTACCTTCTTCTCTATACGCTTTGTATTGTCGACTATTAAATCCATAATACAAATATTCTTTCATTATACACACCTCACAATACCCGTGAGCAGAAGTTGCATTAGGGCTTTTTTCTTATTCTTTTCTTCTTCTAAATCCTTTTGCAAAAGTTCAATTTCTTTATCTGCTTGCAATAGAATATCTGCTATTGCTTGTTGCTCTTCTAAACTAGGAATTTTAAACTCAAATTTACACATATCATCAAACTTTAATGAATCTCTTACACTACCAGCTAATAAAATTTTCATTTGCTGAAAAAACATATGTGTTTTTACAATCGACATAAAATACTCTGGCAACATAGTTTCATTTAATCTTAAAACAACATACATTGGACTAACTATACCCAACTCGTCTTCTTTGTAAAGCGCTATAGAACCTACATTTATACGAGACGGATTATATGCAACGCTATTTTTAGAAAGTATTTTATACGTAGCAACATCTTCACTTGCTATTCTTTTTCCAAATTGTTCTTCTTGGTCAACGAATCCAAGTTTGTTGTTAACACTTAAAACTTTTTTTATCCTTCTATCCGTGTTTTTGACAACATTTTCGTATATATGCTTTCCGAGTTTTTCTTTATCCCACTCTCCAGTAAAACCAGGTAGACGCTTTTTGCCAGTGAGAAGTTGTTGCATAAGATATTTTTTCTGTTGTTTTTTCTGCTCAATAAGTTTTTCTTTTAATAAAATCAATCTATCTTGAGCGCCCAAAATCTTCGCAATCTTCTCTTGTTCAGCAAGTGGTGGATTCAACAAATAAGAATTAAAAAAATCATCCACAGCAATATTCAATAACCCATGATTTCTCGCTCCTTCTTGAGCAAAAGCTTTAATTTCTTTATTCATTAAACCTGCTTCAAAATATTGCGAATAAAAATCAGGACAATTATTTTCTTCTGTTTTTGAAAAACAAATATAAAGTGGTGATACTATCCCTTTATCATAAAATTCAAGTCTTTTTAACGCCCCATATGGATATCCATTGGAATAACTTTTGTTATATGCATACTCACCTTTATATAAAAGAAAATAATTAGACTTATCTTCACTTGCAACGGTTTTATTAAAAAAATCACTTTGGCTAATTAAACCATATTGCGCAGATATAGTTAAAACGTTATTATTTCCTTCTTTATTTTTCCGTGTTAAGCGTGAAAACATTTTCTTAAAACGAGTTTCTTCCCAATCTTTTGGAACAATACCCACTTTCGTCTTTTTATAACCTTCAGGCACAACCCCTTTTTTTATATCTTCAATTCTCTTTCTTATCGTTTGATTCATTATTCTCTTTTTCCTTCTGTCTACGAAGTTGTTCTATTCTTTCCCATTCTAATTCAACGACTTCCTTAATTCTATCAACAGGATGTACAACTGTAAGACCACTATTTTCTCGTTCAATCATAACAGCCTTTTTCGTTTGTTGACTAACTAAAACATCTTCATATACAATATAATCACTCAAAATTCCAATTAAATTCGCACTTTGATTCGTTGGAGTTCCTTCTATGGCAAGAGGTTCTGGCCTGTTTATAATTGGTCCACCTGAATTTCCTGGAAACGCCTGCGCGTCAACTAAAAACACTGGTTTATTTCTTTTTGATAAAACAAACGCATCCGTAATCCTTGAAACACATCCCAAACGACAAATTGGAGTTTTAATTTCATCAACTATGTTCATAGGAAACCCCAAAGAATAAATTAAGCTCCCCTCCGTTACACCAGTAATTTGCATCTGTTGCAATGTTAAAGAATGATCTTCTAAGTCAAATGCCCCCCAAATAGATTGATCATCAATTAGCGTTTGTGGCAGGATTTGTAATGCAATAACATCCGTTTTTTCATTAGGATGAGATGAAAATAAAGCATCTCCTTTTTCGCTAAACAAGCTAATTAAATAATCTTTTACAAAAGATTTTTTTGAATTAAAACGAATATATATCTGAGTTCGCTCCTTTATAACATGTTTATTAGTTATTATATAAAAGGTCGATAAATTTCTATCTTCCTTTTCCTTTCTTCCCACAATAAATCCTGTACCAATCCAGTGTTTTCCTCCTTCCGGTTTATCTACCCCGATTGCAACTACAGCATTCATAAAAAAATTTGGTATAATTGCCATTTATTTTCCTCCTTTGTTTGCTATCCTTACTTATACATGGCGATAACTTCAACTTTTAAGACAGGACCATCTACTGA
Organism: Christensenellaceae bacterium; assembly: GCA_045637285.1. Classification (GTDB taxonomy): domain Bacteria; phylum Bacillota; class Clostridia; order Christensenellales; family Borkfalkiaceae; genus UBA1259. Next base: position 7,863 of record JAZTZE010000050.1, read on the forward strand.
GATCTTTTCAAGCCCCATCGCCTCACCTTTCATGTCTTTACCTCTACGAACAGCTCTCGGTAATTTTATGAAATCTTTAAGTGGATCAAAAATTTCAACTTTTTCTTTTGTGGAAACCCCAATTACTTTACACAACATGTATATTTCTTGGTCTTCATAATCTTCTAACGCTGTATAATCTTCAAGAAGGTTTTTTGCATTAAGTTTCCCAGAAATAGTAATGTCATCACATTCCACTACAAACGGAATATCTGCTCGTGCATTTCCTAAATATGTATGCAATGCGCCTTCTTCTATTTCCGACTTTGTCGGAACCTGTCCCATCAATAATGGCATAAATTGCTGAAATAACGTTACCACATCAAAAGATTCGGGAATAATTAATCCCCCACAAACACGAATAATCTTCATTGACGGTATGGTTGTTAAGTCGTAATCATCGTTTAACACACAATCAAAATAATCTTCGCCGTCAAGATTCTCTAATCCCCTTTCAAAGCGGTCGTAATCAAAACTAACATCTCGTTGATATTCTCCACTTACGCTTGTTTCTGTTGCAGTATTAAGTCCAACATGCCCAAAATCTGCCGTAATACCTGCACTTTTTTTCTTTGTAACATCTTTTAGGCGGGGTTCGTTTTTACCTTCGATTAAACGCTTATATGCGTATAATTTATCCTCATCTAAGTAAATAAACGTTCTAAACATTTTTATCCCCTTTATAATCCAAGTTCTTCTAAATATTTTTTCATTTGTGCTTGAACTTCTTTAAGTTCGGTTTCTATATCTGCAATATTCTTTTGAACTTGTTCGATGTCAACAAGTTCCTCTTCCTCAAAGGTATCAACATAACGAGGAATATTTAAGTTATAGTCGTTTTCTTTAATTTCTTCAAGCGTTGCAACGTGGCTATACTTTTCTTCGCCAGTAAAGTTGATATCTGTTTTATACTTTTCATAAGTATCAAGAATACGCTTAACGTCACAATCTCTTAAAATGTTTTGATTCTTACCCTTTTCGTAATTACCTTCTGCAGAAGCATCAACGAAAAGAACCTTATTATTTGTTCCCCTATCTTTTCTAAAAATAAGAATACAAGCAGGAATACCTGCACCGTAGAAAAGGTTTGCAGGAAGACCTATAACTGCATCAAGTAAGTTAAAGTTTTCTATAATAGTTCTACGTATTCTACCTTCACTTGCACCTCGGAAAAGAACACCGTGAGGAAGAATAACACCCATTCTACCAGTTTTATCGTCTAAGCTGTGTAGCATGTGCATAACAAAAGCATAGTCACCTTTTGATGTTGGTGGAATACCCCAGTCAAAACGTCTATAAGTATCAAGTTCTGCACTCATTTTTTCAATCGTTTTGCCTTTTGCATCAACACCTGCGTTTGATAAGAAACCACTATCCCATTTATCAAGCGAGAATGGTGGGTTCGCAACTATACACTGAAACTTCATAAGTTTATCGTCTTCAATATTGCCAGGGAAAGCAAGTGTATCGCCGTGCCAAATAGTTGCATCGTCAATGTTATGCAGGAACATATTCATACGGCAAAGCGCCCAAGTTTGCATGTTCATTTCTTGTCCGTAAAGGTGAGTCTTGTTGCTACCAACTTGTTTATACGCTTTAAGAAGTAAACCACCACTACCACAAGTCGGGTCGTAAATTCTATCGTTTTCTTTTGGTTTAACAAGTCTTGCTACTAATTCCGAAACTTTGCTTGGGGTATAAAATTCCCCGCCCTTCTTTCCTGCATCTGATGCGAAGTTTGCTATCATATACTCATAAGCATCGCCGATAATATCGGTTGTATCAAGGTTATTTGGTCTTAAATCGAGGTCATTAAAATCTTCAAGCAAGTTTTTAAGTATTGCATTTTTTGCTTTAACGTCGCCAAAGTCAACTGAAGAGTTAAAGTCAATCGCACGAAAAACGTCGTGCAACTTTGAACTATTATTCTTTTCAATAGCTGCAAGCGCAATGTTTATCTTTTGACCAATTTCAGAGTCTTTTCTATTGTTATAAAGATATTCAAACGTGGAATTCTCGTCCATAACGAATCTATCACGTTCCATTGCTCTTTTAACTCTCTCTTGGTCGCCATTATAGCGCTTTTCGTATTCTTCCTTTCTTTCGTTATAAACGTCACTTAAATATTTAACGAAAAGCATAGACAAGATATAGTCTTTATATCTTGAACTGTCAATTTTGCCTCTAAAACTATCACATGCTTTCCAAAGTACACTTTCAATCTTTTGTTTCGTCGTATTAATCATTTTCTTCACCTCTTTATTCCGTTATATATTTTCTCTAAACTTAATTTCATAAATTGTTCTTTTTGTGCCGACAACTTATTTAGCAACTCTTGCTCTCGCTCCATCAACAGTAGCAGTTCACCTATCGCCTTTTGTTTTAACAGCGAAATTTCTTTCATTGGTAAATTTGCAAGTGCTCCTGAACTTATTGTTCCCAACGCTGTACTTCCACTACTACTTAATATAATTCGACCAATATTTTTATCTCTTTTTAATAGCCAGTAAACGTATTCTGGAATTGCTTTGGTTTTATCTACCCTTATCACCGCAAAATGTGAAGGTATAACCAAATCGCATAGCTCTTTTTCTTTTATCATTACTGCCGTATATGGCGAACTTAACCGAACAAGTATATCCCCCATTTGAGTAAAACAGTTTTCTTTTTCTATGTAGGGAAGTTCCGTTTCCTCAATATTTTCTTCTATTATATACCCTTCGTCAGCAACAGCTTTCAAATTCAGCACCTTATAATAAGAAGTTTGGGATTGTATAGTTTCTTTCTTCAACCTTGAAACCACTATTCCCGTTCTTATTAAAGCAACTTCTCCAATTACCATACAAACTCCTTTTACGACTGGAATTTTTGTGATTATTAATTCTACTACAATAGACAATACGCCTTATTCGCACCTAGTTTAACATTTAAAAATAATATTGTCAATTATTTTTCACATATTTTAGACTGGAATTTTTGTGATTTTTTATTTTGCGGAACAATATTTTCACTTTGCGGAACAATATATTTTTCCGATTTTTTTATTTTAAAATCTTAAAGTGCAACTTAAAAATGCGTTTTGCACTTTAAAATTGCACTTTAAATTTATCTGATTTTATTAAGAATGGAGATGGGTTTTGTCGCACCTTAATTTTGACGTTAGTTGTCGCAATTTTGGCGCATGGGTTTTTAAAAACCCCTGTTTTTTACTGGTTTTTTTGAAAAATATTTCGAAAATCCCTGAATTTTTGTCGCATAAAATTTTGGTCGAAACGGGTTCGAGTCCCTGAAGGTGCACCAGATTCATTAGCTCAGTCGGTAGAGCACGTGACTTTTAATCACGGTGTCCGGGGTTCGAATCCCCGATGGATCACCAAGAACGAAAAAAGATAGGAAACACCTATCTTTTTTTGTTTTTAGTTTTGGTCAACACTTAAAATAATTATAGCTCAAGCGCCCGTATAAAAAACTGAAGAAATGAATAAAATTAAAATAAATTTTAATGCTTTTTTAGGGTAAAAAATGCACGTGTACGCATATTTGTACACATATTTTTTGGCCGTTTTTTGTTCCGCATCTTCATCATATCCAAAATCAGTTGTTCTAAAGCAGATTGCTCTATAATTTTACACTTATCAGCGCCGGCATGCCGGCTTTAATTAAGGCGCACGTTGTTTGCTATTTTTAAAGTTACTTGGTAAATATAAGATAATTAACCCTTAGCTAACGTAAGGGGACCTATGACTTACGTCATAGGGACCCGTAACTAAAGTTACGGAGAAATTTTTTTAAAAAATTAAATTTAAAAACACCCCGACAAAGTCGGGGTTACCGTGAATTTTGCGACATTTTTAAAAAAATCGTACCCCAAAATAGACTCCGCCGAGCCTTATGTAAAAAAATTTTTTTTTAATATGCACGTCCGGAACGTGCATATTTTTTGTTTAAATCACCGGTGTTTAGCCGGGTAATTTGCTGTTAGTGTTCATTAATAGAAAATAACGTTATAAATTGTTTCCGTTAAACTCTCTACCGTGTGTATTGTCTTACTCTCAATTAAACGTGCAATAACCCACTGTTTATGCTTTTCTATAGCCTTATTCTTAGCTTTATGTATGCGTTCAGAGTAGCTTAATTTCTCCACGTCATTTATTATTCCACCATTCCAAAGCGCCGTTTTAAGCGTATGTGCGCGTTCACAACCGTCTATAACGTGCCTAAACCCGGCGTAATAGTTTTTTTCGTTCTCAATGAATTGCATCGTGGTTTCTAATTCTTTCAAATACACCATTTTTGCCCCCTACACGCTTAATTTGAGTTTACCCCATATACACAGCCAATCCGTCATAACGCCTGTTCGTCGGTTTATTTCCTGCGCTTCTTCGGGCGACGTTGCATATGTATATTCCTTAAAATCTTCTCTAAAGTAATCAAATGGACGTCCAATAGCTTGTGCAGATAGTTCTTTTTGATATTTAGTGAAGTTATCAATTTGCTCTAAATACTTAATATATTGATTTTTTGTTTCTCGTTCTTCAGCCCTTTCTTCTCGTTTAAGCTTGTAATTTTCTCTAATTTGTACTTGTTCACCTGTAACACGTTCTTCTTTTTCAAGATTATTATTGTATAAAAACGAAAAACGACTCAACAGCATTGACGTTCTATACTTTTTATTTATCTCGAAAAATCTAAAACGTCCGTTTTCTTCAATACCGTCAAATATAAACGTAAGCAAATACGAGCTTCCGTCCTTGCGCCAATATCTTATTGTGTATTTAACGTTATATTCCGGTTTCTTAAGCTTCTTAGGCATTTTTCTTTCTCCTTTTGTATTTACACGTCTGATTTAAAGTTTTGGTAACGTTCTCGAACTGATGAGCGCTCTTCTTCAGCGCCAACGTAATAAAAATCTGGATTCAGCATTGCTTCGCCAGAATACTTATATTTAAGCATTTTACACTCTGCAAACGTTCTAATGTACTTACCTACCGTCTGCTCCGTTACCTTGAGATATTTTGCAACTTCCTTTTTATCAAGCTTTATTGCGCCGTTTTTACCCACACACAAAACTATCGTGAAAAATATCTTTATTTCAATACCTAATTTGCTAAAATTTTCTTTAAGTTCATATACGTTCATTTTTCTCTCCATAATCAAAATTTTTTCTCCACTGCGTTTCGAAAAAATTATATTTATTGATATTTAATAATATTTTTTAATATTTTTTACTGTTTCATAGTTACTTAATTTAATCGGTATAAATTAAGAACTCCGAAACACGTTCCAAATCGAGTACGACGTCGCACCCCTAAAGGAATGACAACGTTCGCACGTCGATTTGAAACGTGAATTCTGCATTCTTACTTTATAATTTTTGCGGTTCACCGAAAAAATCATTAAGTTTCAACTGCAGTTGCTCGTCACCTGACTCGTTTATTTTCACGCCTTTTTCTTCGACTACGTCGGCTATCAATGCGTTGTCTTTTACGCTTTCAACTTGAACGTTGTTCTCTTCATTAACAACTTCAGCACACACGTCATTTTTTATTTGTTCTTTTTCATCAACGTTAACGTTTACGTCAACGTTGGCTTGTTCTTCAGCTTCAATTTCACGTAGTTCTGGCATATAAAACTTGTACTTACGCACAAGTTTTGTCATTTTTTTATCTAATTTTTCGCTTTTTTTACGCTTAATGCCATATTTTATTGCTTGTACAAATGACAGTTTTGCTATTTCATTCTCAGTCAACGGCTTAAAAGCCAATTTTTCAAGTTCTATTTCTATTTTTCGCTCTAACTTTTTATATTGTTCTCGCATTTCTGCGATATATTCTAATTTTTTCGTATCACTTCGCAAATTTTTATTTATATTCTCTTCCATTATCCTTAACTGAACTTCATTTAAAGCACCTTCATTCTCGTTGATAAGTTCTAAGCTTTCCGTATAACGTCTATTAAGTTCATCTATTAAGTCAATTTTTCCGTAATCAATCATTACGCGCTCTCCTTTATATCAAACAAATACTGTGCAGAATACTGCAAATCAAAATCTTCATTCTCATGACCAATTTCATACTTTTTTTCTAACGAATAGGAATTATACATGTTAAACACGTTCTGCAGCGATATTATACGTTCTTCTGTATAAAGTGATTTATCACGTTTTCCGCTCTTCATGTACTCATCTACTACGCCTGAATTATCAAGCCTACGTACAGTCCACGTCATTTGCCTAAATAACTTTCCTAAAACCTTATCTTGCTTAAACTGAACGTTTAATCCCCTTACTTCAATAAAATTTGCAAGGTCACGTATGTTAACGTCAATTAAACCAGGGCGCTGTGTATCAAGATAAAAATCTAAATGGTTATGTCCGTGCTGTTCAAATAAATTAGACTTCCACTCCGGGAACGATGCAAAGTTCCTGCTGTTATAATAACCTTGCGCTTCCATTATGCCGTACGTTTCATACGGCAACATGTAGTGCGTTTTAACGGTATCATTATGAAATCCTAAACGGTTTGGGTCTATTACACGTGATTGTCTTGCCTTAAAACCAGGTTTTTTAAACGTAGCTTCAAAATTTGTTGCAACACAATGCGTTGGAACGGTTAAACGATAGCCCCAGTTGTCGTTTTTATCTCTTATTACGCTCTGCATCAGGCGATTACGTTCTTTATCGAACGCAATGTCGTTTAATATTTTTACCATTAACGCCGTTTTGCCTATCCTTGGCGGTCCAAATATAATAGTTATCACGTTTTCACCTTAAAAAAACCTTGGAATTATGCCTAAAAAATTCAAAATTGGGGCTATAACTGCACCTACTCCTACGCCTAATAAAAATTTAATCATAATTTTTCCTTTTACATTGACTTTTTTGTTTTAATTGAGTATAATATAAGAGTCATCAAGACAGATGCGTTAACGTGACGCATCAACCCGAGTCCTGCTCATAGCTGGCTCGGTTTTTTTATTTACTTAAAATGCTTTTTGGTCATTACTTACCGTTTTTAAGAAAACCGATGCGACGTTTCCCGCTCTTGACTGTTTCGCCATTAGATATAAGCTTATATCCCTTAGGAACGCCTGCAGTTGTTTTTGTTTCTTTCCAGCCTGCAGGTTTTTGTTCGTACACTTTTATTGCGCTATACTGTGTATTACCGTCAGCATCTTTACCATTGCGCTTTAAGAAAACGTTTGCCTTTGTTTCAGGCTTTTGGGCGGGTTTTGTAGTTTTGCTTGACTTTTTAGACGTTGCCTTTTTTGTTGTAGGCTTATCCGCTTTTTTAGGCGCTTTTGCCTTGTTCTTAGTTTCCTTTTTTGTTGACTTTTTTGTCGTTTTTTCAGTAGCTTTTTTGGCCATTTGTTTTCTCCATTTTTTTATTTGTTCCCCAGGGGTTTCCCCCTGGGCTTTTTTGTTATGCTTGCGCAATGGTTATTACTATAAATGGTTGATAATAGCCAGTTAAAGTGCTAACGTCTACGCTTTCATCTAACGTTACTGTGAAAGAAATCCCTGCTTGCGTTACAGTAATTTCTTTATAAGGAATAAGCATTACACCATTAGTAACTAAAGTTTGTACAGATTGAACTTCCCAGCCTGCAGTTGCAAGCTCAAACGTGAACGTTACCGTTCTGTCTTCTTCAGTGAAAACAACCTTATTACAGCTTAAATCATAATAAACGTTGTCTGTTGCGCCTTGAACTCTAATATATAATGCATAATAAACGTCATAAACGTCTGTTGCGATTTCGGTTGCATTTATAACGTAACCAACACGATTGACCCACATGTCACGTTGCGCGGAATCAAGGCTAATTTCGTAACATTCCCCGCTTTCATCATAAGCGGTTACTGTTGCTTTGGCGCCGTTATAGTATAGTTCTTGACCCACTTCAAACGTTGAATTTAGTGCTTTAACATTTATAACGTTATCCGCGCTCTCACCTAAAATCTCTACTTGGTGATAAGTGATTTCAAACACTGCTTTATACGTTACCGGGTTAACAACGTTGTCAATATCGATTTCAACGACGTTTTCTCCGTCAATCGACCAGCCAATGAACGTGTAACCTGTTTTAGTAGGTTCTTCAGGTAACGTTAACGTTTCCCCAGTGCTGATTTCTTGAGAGCTGTAAACAACGTCATCCACCATGAACGCAATGCTGTAGGTCATATCTGCAACAAACGTTGTGCTCTGGTTAATAACGTAACCAGGGATTTCAACTGCGCTACCGTTTACCAGCCAGCCGTTGAACGTTGCCGTTTCGGTTGATTCCGGTGCTTCAACGCTTACGCTTTCGCCTTTAGTATAAGATTGCAATGCGTAAACGGTTTCGCCTACCATGAACTTTGCAACAACCGTGTTTGCATTTTTAACTTCTTCAACAAACTGCTCATACTCTTTAATTGACTGCTCAAGTTCAGCAATCTTTTGGTTTTTTTGCTCAAGCGTTTTTTGCAGTTCGGCTACTTCGGCGCTTTGCTTACCGTAAAGATTTTGCGCTTCAGCAAGGTCAACGTTTAAATCTCTAACGTGCGCCTGCAGTTCGGTCAAATCGGTCCTGTACTGTTCGATAAGCTTAACATATTCTTCCTTGTCCTTTAAGGCGGTATTGTAGCCGTCTTCGTAGGCTTTTTCAATATCTTCATACGTGTAGATATTTGTTCCACTCATGGCTTGTTTTACCACGCCAAAGTTACCTACAGCCCACACAACAACAAAGATTAAAGCGCCTATTATAAGCGAACACAACACCACTTTTACAATGTTTTTTGTTTTCATAGTTCTACTCCAAAATCTCTATTACTCGCAATAACAAACCGTTGTCAATAAAATGCTGTTCAAAGAAAATTGCTGAAGTTTCATCCGGGCAAGACATTCTAAGCTGTGTTTTACTGTTTAAAAAACGTATTATAATATTCATTTGACCTTCACAAATAACGTCACCATTTGTATCGTAAAAATCCATTTTCACGCTTGAAGAAATAGCGCCTGCGCTCATTGTAGTATCTTTCAGTATGTATTTATTGAGTTCAACTTTGTACTGTTTACGTTGCGAATCAAAGCCTTCAGTTTTAAGCAAATCAATCTCATACACGTAAGCTTCTTCATTTTCAGTTGGGCTAAACACAACGCCTGAACTACTATACATAAATGAGTCCATGCTAAACCTGTTTGTTATGCTTATTTCACCGTTAATGTAACTTATACTTGAAACGTCTTGCATGAACAGAACGCCGGTATAAATACCCAACAAAATTAAAATTGAGCAAATTATATAACTTGTCCACTTCATAATACTTCTACCCCCGTACCTTCAAGATTAAGCCCTTCAAATACGATTCCGTTTGAATGCTTAATCGTTCCAACGTGCGCATCCTTAAACGCATCTTGCATAACGTATAACGTTTTTGGCGCGCTCTTTATCGTTATAGTATCAATATCGAACCCGGCAAAACCGCTGTAGTCAATGCCAACGACGTTATATTGTTTTCCTTCAATCCACGTTGAGCTTAAATCAAGCTCTAAAAGAAGCTTTGTCCTGGGCATGTCATCAAAGAACTTTTTGGTTTCTAAGTCCAAAGAAACAAAATATCCGCCGTAACTTTCGCTCCAGCGATAAGTTAAATCTTTTTCCGTTAACGTATATACCATACGTTCTTGCCAATAATCAGCGCCAACAAAGTCAAATTTAGAGTTGTTGTCAATCTTACCAAACATTGATTGATTGCTTCTTACTGCACCGTTTTCATCATAATGGAACTTTATAACAGCGTAGTTTTTGATAATGTCAACCGGGCTTTCTGCATAGAACTTTCCTGTTTCTGGGTCATACTCTTTTATAGAGAAAAAGTCACTTATGTCTAACTGCAAATAATAATCACCATAGCCAGCGCTGTTAGATTCTATTGCGTGGAATACACAAGCAAATAAATCCGCATACGTGTATTCATACGTAGCGGTAAACCACAAAAACGTATTCCTGGTATTACCACCAGTTAAACTAATTGAAAATGGTCTACCGTCAATTTTAATTATGTACTCTGCTCCCCTTTCGAGCTTAGAGTTTAATGACGAGCCTTGCCATATGCTGTTTGTATATTGTCCGTCATAAGAAATTCCGTCGATTGTGTCATATTGAATACTACCAAGCTGAAGGTATTCAACATAATTTAATCCGTGCATAATGCCCTGCGCGTACTCGTAATCGGTATATTCAGGACCGTCTGGCAAAGTATACGCGTAATTATGGTTAAATGCCTGGCTGGGATAAGAGAACTGCAAACCGCTTGCACGGTAACTATCCTGGGTTAAGTCAAAGCTTGTAAAATAGTTAAAGTTTAACTCTTGCAACATTACACCGTTGTTTTTAGCGTTGCTATAGTAGTTTGCTTCCATAAACCAGCGCTCTTCGTATTTTTCCTTTTCTTCAGCTGATAGGTCCTTTTCAGCTTTAATGTCAACTGCCAACTGGTCACTAATCTTGTTAATGCCAATAGTTGTATCTTTAACAAAAATGTTATAGAACCCATAAGCAACCATGATAAGTATTGAAATGCCGGCAAGAAACACTAAGCTAAGGTCCGTTACTTTTTTTAATGTTTTCATTTTTTGCTCCTTTAACCTAAAATTTCCCATTCTTTATCGGGTGCATATACATTGTTTGAGTGCGTACACTTGAACGTTCCGTAGTTCTCAAGCTTTACACGGTCCTTACCGTTAATAACTATCACGTCTATTGTATAGGTCCTAACGTCAACGTCACTGAACATGTGCTCTATTTTAAACCCTATAACGTAAAACCCAAAGCTTAAGCTTACTGACTTTATCTCTGCATCAAACTCTTCTCCAGCCACCGAAAGCTTTATGCTGTCTGGCAAGTAGCTTAGCGCAACGTTACCCACGAACGTCGGCACGTAATATGCGTCAACAACCTTGTCGCTAATAACGCTAACTGCGCCGTCATACTCTTTTATTGGCGGTTCTTCCATTTGCGCCGTACAACCCGAAAATAAGAAAATTATAGATAATAATATTAAACTAATTTTTAATTTTTTCATTTTTGCTCCTTGTTACTTTTTATGCTGTTTTTACTCTATCCACTGTCAAAAAAAGCAAAAAACGCCGTGCTTAAAATAGAACAACTGTTAAACGTTGCACTAAATAAACACGGCGGTCTTTCTCTTTTTATCATAATTACCCCCTTTTTAATCTTTAGTTTTTTTCATATCTTCAAGCGTATACTTACTAAAAAGTTCGCTCAAAATTAACTGTTTTTCGTACTGCATAACAAGCTCATCAGTAACAAGATTAACGGCAATACGTTCCGGAATTTCCAAGCTTTCGCTTAAACTCTTAACGTAAGCATCAAACGATTCCTTAAGGTCACTGTTCTTGTTTTTTAGGTTTATTAAAATCCCTTTCGCTCTCTCGCGCATGCTATTCTCCCTTTAGAAGTTTCATAACTTCATCATACGTTTGGTCAACACCTACTACAAAATCTTTGCCTTTTTTTCCATAACGAAGTGGTTCGCTCAAATATATAGCTGTTTTGTAACCGTGCTTTTGATTATTGTTAGTAATTTCAGCAATGTGTAAAATAGCTGACGTTCTTAAAGAAAGTTTCTCTCCGCAAGCTGTTAGCTCAATAAATTTTGGGGTGTTCATTTGTTTTAATCTCCTTATACGTTAAATTTTATTTTAGTTTGTCCTTTGCACGCCTCTACCCTGGGGAACACGTTATATTTCCCAACGCGCCCCCGCAGAGCAGTTAACGTTACAAAGAAGAAAGAACTATGAATGACCGTTTTAATACCTACGTTGACTTTCGCTATGATTTTTGATATAATTTTTACACACAGAACAAAAACTGCGAAAGTCACGCAGGCACACAAAAGCACCACGGAGGTACATTTATGCTATTAGAAGAATTAAAGGCAATGTTGCCATATATATCACTTTGTCTTGCGCTATTATCTTGCTTTTTTGCATATCGCTCAGTTAAACCTAAAATTAAAGTCATTAAACTTAAGAACGACAAAAAATTCACTTTCAATGCGTTTATCGAAGAAGATTTTTCACCTAAAGCAATTGTTAGATTCCTTATTGAAAACAGGTCGCCAAACAAAACTCAAATAAAACAGGTTTGCGTTGTTAATTGGTTTTGGTTTTTAAATCACAATTTGAAAACATATAAAGTAGAAAATAAATATTTTGGCGTTAATAATAAAGAAATAATAACGTCGCGCTTTGATATTAGCGAATACGCCGACAAAGACTTACTGCTACAAAAAGTTCCACTCACTCTTGATTCATTTGAAATTCAAGAAGTATGCTTTACGTTCCCAAACTTCCCAAGAGTAAAAAAGGATAAGAAACTCTTTAAAGTGTACTTATTTGTAGTTGGAAAGAAGTTGCCCATAAAAAGGTGGGTCACGTTCAAAAAAATACCTGTCAAATATCCGCCTGAGTCCTTCATTATGAATGGTAAAAAGATTTTTGCGCAATTTGTAAACAAAGATAAAAATTCTTAAGTTATATCCCTATACAAAGAAGACATCCGCCCACCAGCCAACACGCAATCATGCAACCAAAAGGTAGAACTCCCAAATTTATATCTGCCTCTTCTATTCCAAACGTGAAATAAATTGCAAATATAATCGCACCTATTCCAGCAAACACCGCCCCTATAAGCATTAAAATTTCGCCTGCAGTCATAAAAATCAATCTCCTTTAATTTTAAAAAGCGTACAGCTCACTACTTCTGTACGCTTTTTTATTCTTTAACGAATTTAATCGTTTCAAGCTATAAAATTTTGTGTAGTGAGTAAATTTTTCATCATTGACTTTCACCTTGAATTTTGTTATAATATATTTTACACACGAATAATTAAACAAAGGAGGTGAACGTCAATGAAGTTATTGTCTGCATCGGTTAAAACTTTTCTTCAAGCTTTGAGCGTATCGAAATACAACCACGATAAACGCACTGCACAAAAAAGAGCTTATACTACTACTTGCAAACAAGCAGGTAAGAGATATGACCCATTTTGGCATAGCAAGTATGAAAAGAACCTTGCAAAAAACAATCAAAAAGCTGAAGACAAAAGAACTATTAGAGATACTTTTATAAGTTCGATCTAAAATTATTTGTCTTCATTTCTCGCCCAAAAATCTCTCTACAGTCTTACAATCCTTTGTAAGACTTTTTTGGTTTAAAGAAAAATTTTTATTTGGCGTGAAAATTAAAGTTCCACAGTAGTGGATTTTTTAAACATTATAACCACTCTTGTGGAATTTGTCAATCACTTTTGTGGAAAAATGTTAAAATTTTTGTATGAAAAACAAAAATTTAAGTTTCAAAGATAGAATTTTTGAATTAAGAACTGAATTTGGACTATCACAACGTGATCTTGCACAGGCCATTAATTTTGGTAAATCAATTATTTATTATTGGGAAAGCGGTGAACGTGAACCCAACACAAAAGCATTGGTAACGTTGTCACGTTTCTTTAACGTTTCGATAGAGTATCTTCTTGGGCTTAATGATGATGAAAAAATTGTTAATAGCAACAAAACAAACTTAACCGAAAAAGAGAAACGTTTGCTTAAGGCGTTTATGCAATTAAGCGACGTTGCGCAAAACAAACTGATTGAAGATGCAGAGTTTTACGCTAACCACGCTGGAAGCTCTACTCACAGCGCCACAAAAAAAGCGTAATAAAAAAATAACTCGTTTTTTTCTTAATTTAGAAAAAAGCAAGTTACAATTTGTAAAATTTTCTACATGATAGATATTTCTCATAAATTAAGAGAGTTACGTCTCGAAAAAAACTTAAAACAGAAAGACGTTGCACGTGCCTTAAACATTGCAACAAACACTCTTTCACAATTTGAAAGTAACAATGGTAGACCAAGTTTGGATGTTTTATTTGCTATTGCAGATTTTTTTGACGTTAGCGTTGATTATCTCATTGGCAGAACTGAAGAATGCGACGTGCCAGTAACGTCTGCCCCAAGTTTAACCGAAAAAGAGAAACGTTTGCTTAAGGCGTTTATGCAATTAAGCGACGTCGCGCAAAGCAAACTGATTGAAGATGCAGAGTTTTACGCTAACCATGCTGGAAGCTCTACTCACAGCGCCACAAAAAAAGCGTAATAAAAAAATAACTCGTTTTTTTCTTAGTTTAGAAAAAAAGCGAGTTACAAACGGCATTAAGTCATAGCGCCTAATTTTGGTATAAAATATTCCCAAAAAAGCAAGGAGTATTTTGTATGACAAAAGATGATTATGGTTATTTAGAGAGCACTTTGCGTGAATTATCGCTTTTTATAGCAGAATGCAAAGCAAAAGAAGACTGGAAGATTGAAGAAGATAGAAAGGCGCATTTTAAGCGCCTTTTTTACGTTGTAGGTTCACTCTCCCCTGCAGAACAACAAGCTGTAGAACGTGAACGTGCAAAATATTATTCTTCTTCACCGTACGGCGCAATCGCTGCGCCGTACAACGTTCGACCGTTGCCGAACGTAAAAAACGAAGCTTCACAACTGGATATAATGCGGAACAAAAACACGGTCAATTCTCAACTACGTTATGAAAAAGGAGATGAAGAATTGATTAAACTTAAATATGGTCAAGGCAGTATTTCTATAAAAATACGCTACAACAAAAAAGGAACTATTTATAAAATTTACCAAGGACGTTACCGTGATGAATACGGTAAATACAAATCTGTTTACGGTAAAACGCAAAAAGAATGCTTAAAAAAGTTACGTGAAGCAAATCCAACAAAGAAAAATGCGCCCGTTCGCTTAAAATTCCCTACTTTGCAAGAATGGATGTTATCCTGGTATAATGATTATAAAAAAAGCACGTTGCGCTTATCTACACAAAAAGGTTACGAAGCAAACATGAACACCTATATTTTCCCTGCACTGGGAAAAATCAAACTATGCGCTCTAACCACTGAAACGTTGCAACATTTCTTTACCGGTATACATAGTGGGAACACCAGGAAGAAACTTTTTTTATTCCTTTCTGCTTGCTTAAAAAAGGCAGTTGTATTGAAAAAACTACAAAGCAATCCGTGTGATGCTGTAGAACTGCCAAAATACAAAAAGAAAAAACGCAGGCCCTTCGAATACGAAGAACAAAATAAAATCCTTTCTGCAGAAGAAAAAATTGCACAAGTATTTTTCTTCTTATGCGTAACTGGCTTACGTATGGGTGAGTTTCTTGCACTAACTAAAGAAGACTTTTATTTTGAGCAAAACGTTTTTAGAGTAGATAAAGCAATCGCCCAGGGCGTTAAAGGAGAAACAAAAACTGAAGCCGGCAATCGTAACGTCTTCTTTTTGGAAGAACTTTTTGAGCATTTTGATATAAACCTGCTTGGGACGTTTACGTATCACGGACTTAGAAGCTCACTCGCCAGGATATTAAAAAAACATAACATAAGTGGCGTATCTTGGCACTGCACACGTCACACGTACGCTACCGTGTGTCATTCCTTTGGAATGAACGACAAGGTACTGCAGGAGCAACTTGGGCATTCTACACTTGCTATGACTCAAGACGTTTACACTCATTTATTAAAAAAAGGAACGTCAAAAATAAGGGACTATTTAGATAAACTTTGTACCCATATTTGTAGGTTTTTCTAAGGTATATTTAAAAAAATAAGCGCATTAAAACGGGGGTTTTCGCCCTAAAAACCCCCGTTTTTTAACATTTTTCATTACTCTTAATCAGTGGGTCCAGGGTTCGAGTCCCTGAAGGTGCACCAGATTCATTAGCTCAGTCGGTAGAGCACGTGACTTTTAATCACGGTGTCCGGGGTTCGAATCCCCGATGGATCACCATAAAAAAAGATAGGTGTTTTACCTATCTTTTTTTATGTTATTTATCGGGTTAAAGCGAAGCCCGTGGTTCGGCTTTGCCATCGTAACGAAGTGGAGATGTATCCCCGTCCGTCATTTGACGGACAATTTTAACGGGCAAGGACTCGGTAGTGCTTTGCACGGACGAGCTGGATCACCAAAAGAAAAACACACTCAAAGAGTGTGTTTTTCTTTTGGGTGTTATTATTGGGATGAGAACCCCGAAGGGGGTCGGACGCCTTTGACGGGCAAATATAAGACGCTTAGTCCTGCGTAGCTAAGCGGAAGTATCCCTAACCGTTGGCATATACGTCAAAGAGAGTGCGTGACGCACTCTCTTTTTTAATAATCTATTAAACATAATATATAATCAACCGAAATTTCAAACTTTGTGGCAATAGTAATTAAACACTCCGTGGTAGGAAGACTCTTCCCTTTCTCCCAAAGAGAAATTGTATCTTGCGATACTGATAATAATTCACCAAACTTTTGTTGAGATAGCCCCTTATCCGTTCTAATTTCCTTTATTCTTTTCCCTATACTTTCCATATCCATAATACTATTTTACGATAATTCCTCGTAAAATATTTGACTTACGAGAATTTCTCGTATATAATTACTATATATTTTCACAAAGGAGAAAAGAAAATGAAAAAACTAACAAAAATTTTATCACTAATCCTTGCTTGCTGTTTTATTTTACAATTTACAGCTTGCGGCGAAACACCTTGCAAACATAATTACGTAAGTTCAACAACTAAAGAAGCAACGTGTCTAGAAAAAGGTATAAAAACCCACACTTGCACCATTTGTGGTTTTTCATATACAGAAGATATAGCCAAAACAAACGAACACGATTACGTGGGCGTTACAACAAAAGAGGCAACTTGTCAAGAAAAAGGAATTAAAACTTATACATGTACAATTTGCAACAAATCCTATATGGAAGATATTGCTAAATTAAGCACACATAATTATATAAGTAAAATTACCAAAGAAGCAACCTGCCAAGAAAAAGGAATTATTAAATATTCTTGTAGTGTATGTGGAGATTATTACACGGAAACAAAAACATTAACTGAAAAAACTGCGACAGAGGTTTATGAAGCAACTAAGAATTCTGTTTGTGAAATTATCACTTACGATAAAAATGGTGCAGAATTAGCCTTAGGTACAGGTTTTTCATATTCTAAAGACGGTAAAATAATAACGAATTACCACGTGATTAAGGATGCACACTCTGTAAAAGTAACCTTTGGCACTACGAGTTATACTACTGATATAGTATTAGCGTATGACAAAGATATCGACCTAGTCGTATTAAAGATAAGTGCAACAAATTTACCCGTAGTTGAAATATGTAAACAAAGCCACGCAGTTGGTAAAGCCGTTTACGCTATAGGTAGCTCAAAAGGCTTAACGGAAACTTTCTCTCAAGGGATAATAACTCATGCCGATAGAACTATTGACGGAGTTCATTACGTGCAACACGATGCCGCAATTTCTAGTGGAAATTCCGGAGGACCATTAGTAAATTCTTACGGTGAAATTATAGGCATAAACACTATGTCCGTAAAAGAATCACAAAATCTTAATTTTGCAATTTCAGTAAAAGAGATAGACAGCCTATCTTTCGGCTCAAGTATAAAATTATCTGACCTTTTTGTGCCAGTAAAAACCAGTCCTTTTACAAGCCTTAAAAATTACGCTATAGCAAAAGGAACGTATTCTGACGGAGATTACGAAGTATCCTTAAAAAGCTTTTACTCAAGTGATTATGAAACAAAATATACTATATATTTAAAATATGACGTATCTGAGAACGAGATAAATTTACAACTATACTCCGTCAGTTCTTTTGCTTATCTTATAGGGTTTATGATAGATTCTTCAGTAAGTGGCAACTACGCTTGGGCTTACGTTGATACATACAATTATAATATGGTCGGTATTTTATATGCAAATACGTTTACTGATAATTCACTTTTAGGCTATTCTTCTACAAACGCATCGTCCTCAACTAGAACTGCTTTAAGAGAATTAGCATCAGCATCAATGATTTATTTATGTGCGTATCTAGACGAGGTTTTAGCGCCCGCTGGTGTTACTGCCGTTGATTTAGGTTTTTATTACTTTTAATACAATCATTTTATATGATCTTTATAGTATCCACTAATTTGTTTAGTGGATACTTTTTTCTTCTTATAAATAGTAATCTCCCTATTGATTTTCGTGTTGGGTTATAGTATAATTATAATTGATAAAATTTGGAGGAAATATTATGAAAATTATAAAAGCTCAGCCTTTAACTAAAGAAGCGTTTGCACCGTTTGGCGAATACTACGATTACGCTAACCCCGATGGATATTCACTTAACGGAGAGTTACACCGTTTCTTCCCCGATAGAGTTACGGCATACCAAGGACATCAAGTGGCTTTCTCCCCAATTCTCGTTAAAAAGCCCGAAAAAATGCTTATAACCCAAGTGGAATATCACACCACGACGGCAGAACTTATTCTTCCCTTAAACGACGATATGATTTTGCACGTTGCTCCTCCGTCGGCAGGGAAACCAGTACCTGAATACACAAAGGCATTTATCGTACCCAAAAACACTTTAGTTAAAATCAACGCTTGTGTTTGGCATTTAGCCCCCCTACCCAAAAGTGAAAAAGAGCTTTGTGCAATGATTATTTTACCTGAGTGTACGTATATGAACGATTGCAAGGTTGTTGACCTTTCAGAAGAAGAAAAATTCGTAGTAGAATTATAAGAAAATAACTTAATTTTATTAGACAAAAAACCACCCGATTCCCTTCATTTTCGAGTGGTTTTTTATTTGATAAATTAACTGTAAATATAAGAAGATAGGTTACCCCTTATACATACAAAAAACTCTCCGATTTCTCGGAGAGTTTTTATCATTTCTTAATTTAAGAAACTA
Source organism: Christensenellaceae bacterium (assembly GCA_045637285.1). Lineage (GTDB taxonomy): Bacteria > Bacillota > Clostridia > Christensenellales > Borkfalkiaceae > UBA1259. The sequence goes on from JAZTZE010000050.1 coordinate 26,733, forward strand.
TATTATTTTTTTACAAAAACGAGAACTGCAGCAGCTGCGCCAATAACGGTAGCAGCGATTGCGATAATTAAGTTGATGGTTGCTTTCTTTTGTGCAGCAGCGAGTGCTTCATCAAGATTAGCGATTTCGCCTTCAAGACCTGCGATTTCGCCTTCGAGACCGTCGATTTCACCTTCGAGACCGTCGATTTCACCAGCGAGTGCATCGTTCTTAGCTTCGAGTGCTTCGATAGCAGCTTTGAGTTCTGCAACCTTTTCATCGAGCTTAGTAGCTAATTCAGCAATCTTAGCAGCTAATTCAGCAGAAACGTCTTCAGCGTCAACAGTTTCCTTATCCTTTAATGCAGCTTCGCAATCAAGGAGGTCACCGTGCTTTTTGATAAGACCCTTGGTTTCTTCATCACAAATTCCGTAGATAGCAAGTAAGGTGTTTGCTAATGCCTTATCTTGGTCAAGATACTTTTCAGCTTTTACGTTTGCCTCGATTTCTGCAACAGCCTTATCGAAGTAGGTAGCAAATTCGTAAGCAGCAACTTTCTTGTTGAGAAGTTCTTTGTTTTCTACGAGATCTTGTTGAGTCTTATGTAAAGTATCGAACATTTCCTTAACTTCGAAGAACTTTTCAACAGTTTCGGGTTTTTCGAAAGTTAAAGTGATTTGAGCAAGTTCGTCGATAGCAGCTTCAGTCTTGTCGATGTTAGCGTAAGCAACTACTTTAATATCAGCAAGTTCTTTGTCTGCGCCCTTAGCAACGATGTAATCTTGTTGGTCTTGTTCGAATTTTACAAATTCTTCCTCAAGAGCCTTGATTTCGTTAAGGTCAGCCGCCCAGATGTCAGCGATAGCGCCTTCACCATAGAAAGCCTTTACTCTTGCGATCCAAGCTTCAACAGCAGCAAGACGTTTAGCGTATGCATCTTCGTATCCAACGAGCTTTTCTAATGCAGCTGCAGGGAAGTTTGCCTTGTAGTTGTCAGAAAGAGCTTCGTATGCCTTACGAGCAGCGTCGATAGCGTTCTTGCAATCAGCAGGGCTGATAACGATGGGAGTAGGAATAGCGTCGATAAGAGCAACTACTGCATCGATAGCAGCCTTCATATCAGCGTATGCCTTTTCAGCATCGAGAAGATCTTGATAGTTGGTAACGTAATCAGCGTTCTTAACGTCAGCATCGAGAGCTTCGAAAGCAGCACGTGCAGCGTCAATCTTAGCTTTGCAAGCATCGGTATAAGTTACTTCACCGATAGCATCGATTAATTCGATAACCTTTTCGATTTCTTTAGCAACTTGTTCGCAGTAAGCGAGCATAGCCATAAGCTTGTCGTATTGTTCTTTGTGTCCTTGACCAGGGATGAGCGCACCCTTGAAGTATTCTTCAAAGCTTGCATCTAATTCGTTGTAGTTATCAAGCTTATCTTTTAAGGGTTTGATAAGTGATTCGTACTTAGAATAGTAAACTTCTTCACCTGCGGGTTCAGATTTAACTTGTGCATAAACTGCATCAATTTCGTTTGCGAATTTTTGAGCTTCAGCAATAAGAACGTTGAAATCTGCAACAGCCTTATCGAAAAGATCCATGTTGGTGATTAATGCACGGTCTTTAGCAACAACTGCGTTGATTTTTTCATATGCGTTAATGATTTCATCGTATCTGTCGAAGGTAATCTTTTCAACACCTTCCCAAATAGCATCGATAGCTTTGATAGCATCTTCGATATTCTTCTTTGCTTGAGCAAGTAAAGCTCTTAAATCAGGGAAGAAATCCTTGGGAGGATTAGCAGTAGGATTGTTGTATGCGATTTGAGTATCAACGAGTTTCTTTAAGTTGGTGTTTTCACCAAGAAGTTGATATCTTAATTCAGCATGGTCAACGTCCGTTTCCTTGCTTACAGAAATTTGGGGAGCATCGTTTTCACGAAGGTAAATTGAAAGTGCAGTCATTAACGAATAAACTTCCAATGCAGGACCTGCAACACCTTGGATGTTTTCCCATACAACAACGATGTCTGAAGGAAGAGATTCTCTTTCAGCATAGGTCATCTTGTCGTAGTAAGCCTTTGCGTTAACGAGCTTAACCTGTACGTCTTCTTTAGCAAGGTCAGCATCAGTAACGGGACTTTCTTTGAAGGTTTCAACGATCGTAATGAATTCGCTCTTTGCATCGTTTGCAGAAGCGGTAGAAACCGTTCCGAAAAGACATGCGGAGAGAGCCATAACTGCAACTAATACAACCATCAAAACTTTTTTCATTGTCATTGTCATAGTTTTTCTCCTTTTTATAACTAAATTTCTTTTTTGTGTTATATAAACGCAAGCCACGTTTTCCTTTATTTTCTTCTTAAAAATCACCTTTTTTCAAGAAAAATTTAAACTGAACGCACTATCACGCCTTTATACTAGTATTATTTTATAATAAAACATGTGAATAGTCAAGTGTTTTTTTTAATTTTCTACACTTTTCGCACTGTTTTTTGTTAACTTTTTACTAATTATAGAACACTTGACGCATCGTGTCAATATTTTTTCAAATTATTATATGATAAATTGTGGCAATTATTCCATTTTTAGGCATTTTTCGGTGCTCTTTAAATACACCTCGATAGCCTCGTCAACGTCCCCGTCGAAAATCTTTTTACCCCCGTCTAAAACTATACATCTAGAACAAAGGCTTTTAATGGTATCCATACTGTGGGAAACGTATAAAATAGTTCTATTTTGCTCGGAAGAAATTTCCTTCATTTTCTCTATGCATTTTTTCTGGAACGCAACGTCGCCTACGGCAAGCACCTCGTCCATAACCACTATCTCCGAATCGAGATGAGCGGCAACGGCAAAAGCAAGTTTTACGAACATACCCAAAGAATACCTTTTAAGCGGGGTATCAATAAATTCACGGCACTCGGAAAACTCTATTATGCTTTCCATTTTCTTTTTAACCTCTGCCCTACTCATACCGAGAATAGCGCCGTTTAGGAAAATATTTTCCCTGCCCGTTAATTCCGCACTGAATCCCATGCCAACTTCAAGCAAACTAGAGATTTTGCCCTTAATACGAATTTCCCCCTCGGTAGGAGAAGTAATGCGTGTTAAGAGTTTTAAGAGGGTAGTTTTACCTGCACCGTTGTGCCCTATAATACCAACTCTTTCCCCTTTATAAACGGTAAAATCAACGCCTTCAAGCGCAGTGAACAATTTATTCTTGTCCCCATTTTCATTAGAATTTATCTTAGAATTAGGGTCTTCTTTCTTTCTAATTTTCGCCCAAAGACTTTGCAAATCACGGCGAAGCGTTCCACTACCGATAACGCCGAGTCTATAAACTTTTTTTAAGTTTTCGGCTTTAATAACGATTTCTCTTTCTTTCATCGCTCCCCCTAAATGGTATCCATAAAGTTTTTCTCAGCCCTATTGAACACGGCTATACCGATTATCAAAATGAAAATGGTAACCGCCCACGAAATTAAAAAGTAAAGCCAAGGCGTAGTACCAACACCAAGCCAGCCGTAACGCATAAGTTCTAACGATGCGGAAACGGGGTTGCACATAATAATGGTAGTTAAAGTTTCGTTTTGAATTGAAGAAACACCGTAAACTACGGGGCTTACGTACATCCAAAGTTGCAAGCCGAAAGTAACCAAAATTTGCAAATCTCTATATTTAACGGTGAGAGATGAAATAATAATTCCAAGCCCAATAGCAAGCAAGCCTAGTTGAAGAATAAATAAGGGAGTGAGTGCAGCTATCCAATTCACTTGAAAACTTGCCCCACTAATATAATAGATGAGCATTGCCACCAAAAAAACCGCAAACTCAATAAAAAAGTTTATCACCCTTCCTATTGCTGTTGAAATAGGTATGGTTAACCTTGGGAAATACACTTTGCCAAAAAGCCTTGCGTGAGCCAAAAAGGTTGTGGACGTTTCCGAAAGACAAGAGGAAAAGAATAGCCACAAAACGTTTGCAGACATGTAAAACAAAAAGGTTGGAACGATTCCCGGAGCAAGTCCTGCCAAATTTCCAAACACGAGGGTATGAACGAGGGTTAGCAATAGCGGTTGAACGATAAACCACAAAGGCCCTAATATCGTTTGCTTATACTTAACCTTAAAAATTCGTTCCACGTTAATAGCAATTAAGTCCTTATACTTAAAAACTTCTGAAACGCCAAGGTCAAACAACCTTTTTTTAGAAGTTATGACAGTTGTCCACTGTTTTTCGTTTACTCTTTTTTTACTCATCAACTATACCTATAGGCAAATTGACCGAAATTCGGCCTCTATACCACATATTGTACCATAACATTATAAATAAATCAATATCTTTTTATTTATAGATAAAAGAAAAACCTGACCTTTTTCTAGGTCAGGTTAAAATTTTTATATTATTCTACTTCCTCAGTGGCTTTTTCTTCCACTTGTTTTTTACCCGAAATCTTCTTAAATGTATCCGAGAAGAAGAAACCTGCAAGCATTATCACCCCAAAGATAATTAAGTAGAAAAGTACGGGGAAGGTAAACCCATTTCCGTTTTCAAACGACGTTTTTAATGGAGTAATACCGTGCGCATAAACGGCTGCAAAAACCATGAACACACACGCAACGATTGAAGCGATAGGAAGAACGAATCTCTTAAACGTGCCTAAATCTTTTTCCTTAACCATCCAAGCTATGAACATAGGAATATACATTGCGTAAATAGTTACGATAGGAAGTTCAGAAGAATCGAAATTGAAAACTCCGAACCAACCACTAGTAAGATTAGCACCGTAGAAATAAACGAGCCACACAGCACAAACGAACAAGCCCCAAACTGACGAGTTAGTAGTCATATTACTTGCCTTGTCAATTTGACCGAACATTTTTGGAGAAGGGCCTTCTCCTCTAGCCGCAATAGCGTACATACCACGGGTTGCGCCTACCATAAGTCCGTTAAGCGTTCCAAGACAAGAAACAACTATACAAACGTTTAGTATTGCACCACCAACACCACCAAATACGTTAGAGAAGGCAACGGTAGCACCTTCGTTCATTAAAACTTCGTTCTTTGCACCACCTGCAACGCCAATATAGTAAAGCACGTACGCAACTACTACGATAAAAGCACCTATAACGAGCGCTAAAGGAAGATTTTTCTTAGGATCTTTGAGTTCTGCGTTGATAGAAGTAGCAACTATCCAACCTTCGTAGGCGAATACCGTTGCAACTATAGCGGCAAATAGTCCCCCACCGATTCCACCTACGGCTTCGCTAACCACGTGAGTGAAGTTGTAAGAAAGAGTGCCGTTTACTAAACCAACGATAGTTCCAACGAGAGCCATAAGCACTATGGGAATAAGTTTAATAACCGTAGCACTAATTTGAAATTTACCTGCAAGCTTAGGCGAAAGAGCGTTCAACGTGTAGTTAGCGATAAGGAAAAATCCTGCAAGGCACAAAACCTCTGCACTCACCATACTCCACCCAAACAACACGCCTAAATATCTAGCGGATACCCACGCCAAAACGGAAGTCATACCGGGATAGTAGATATTAACCATAAACCAAGCGAGGTAATATGCGTAGCCTTTGCCACAAGTAGCCTCGGCATAGTCAACTACGCCACTAACCTTTTCGTACTTCGTAGCCATTACCGAAAACTGAGCAGAACAAATAATCATAATTAAACCGGTAATTACCCAAGCGGCAATGCCGAGAGGCATATTTCCACCCGTTGCATTAAGAACGTTTTGTGCCTTAAAAAACACACCCGAGCCGATAACCGTACCAACCACCATACAGATAGCCGTAACTAATCCATATTTTCTTTGAAGTTTTTCCATCTTTTTCTCCCCTTCAATAAAAAAAAGCAATTTTGAATAAATTGCTTTTTTTATTTTATCATTAACTTTACTATATGTCAATACCCTCTTTATTCAAGATTTAAAGACATCAATTCGTGGATACTAGTAGTGCCGTTCATAACGAGCTTTTTACAAGTTTCGTAAAGGGGAACCATGCCGTTTTCTACCGCTTTCTTTCTAAGCGTTTCAAGGTTGGTGTCTTGAAGAAGAACGGACCTCATCTTATCGTTAATGTACATAACTTCGTGAACGGCAACTCTTCCCTTATATCCCGTGTTGTTACAGAACTGACAACCGTTGGGCTTCCAAATAGAAACGGGCTCGTCAACGCCTAAAATTTCCATTTCTTTAGCCGTTGCTTTCGCCTTCTTTTTACAAGCGGGGCAAAGTTTTTTAACTAACCTTTGAGCAATAACGCCAACGAGTGCGTCGCCAACTAAGTAATCTTCAACGCCCATATCAACTAATCTTAATATTGCACCAGGTGCGTCGTTAGTGTGGAGCGTGGAGAACACGATGTGCCCCGTGATTGCCGCTCTAACTGCAATTTCTGCCGTTTCTTCGTCACGAATCTCACCGATCATTATAATATCAGGGTCTTGACGGAGTATAGAACGGAGTGCTGCGGCAAAGGTCATTTCCGCTTTAGCGTTAACTTGCGTTTGGTTAACGTCTTGCATAGTGTATTCTACAGGGTCTTCAACGGTAACGATATTAACGTCTGAACGGTTAACTTCCTTTAAGAAGGAGTAAAGCGTGGTTGATTTACCACATCCCGTAGGACCGGTTAAGAGGATAATACCGTGAGGACGAGCAAGCATTTTATCAAGTATCTTGTTTTCCTCTTCGGAGAAGCCGAGGTCGGCTCTCGTAAAGTGGAAGGTACTCTTATCCAAAATTCTTATTACGAACTTTTCGCCGAAAACGGTGGGAAGTGAAGAAACACGGAAGTCGTACTCTTTTCCGCCGATAACCATATTAATTCTACCGTCTTGAGGTCTACGGCGTTCTGCAATGTTAAGACCTGATAAAATTTTAATACGAGCGGAAATAGCAGAATAAGCTTCTATGGGGAATTCTGCACGGTTTTGAAGGTCACCGTCAATTCTATAACGAACTTTAACGTTCTTTTCAAAAGGCTCGATGTGAATATCACTCGCCATTGAAGGAATAGCTTCTTTAATAATAGAGTCAACCAAACGAACGGCAGGGTTATTAATAACGTCGTCCTCTCTAGAAACGGCAGCCTGTTCCCCACTTGCAATAAGTTCTTCAATCTGTTGATCGGTTCTTTCGGCGTTGAGATCGGAAAGAACTAACTTAGTGGTAATTGATGCAGAAACGGAGTCAACGTATCTATCTATTTGAGTGGGAGGAACTAAAACGAAATCGTGTTTGCAAGGGAAATGCGCAGAAAGTGCAGAAATAGCCCTAGCATCAAGAGGTTTACCCGTTGCAACTAGTAAAGTTCCGTTTTTATCGTAAGAAATAGGAACTATTTTGTGCTTTTTCATAAAAGCAAAGGAAACTTGATTGAAGAGATTATCGTCAATATCAAGCATATCGAGTTCAACCGAAGGGAGATTATAATATTCGCCTAAAACGGGGAGTTCAGTTACTTCGGTAGTGACTTCCTTTGCGAGCAAGAAGTTTCTAACTGAAACATTGTGCTTATCGCATTCGGCTAGAATTTCTTCCGTTTGTTTTTTGGAAATAATTTTCTTATAAATGAAATATTTAATTAATTCTCTATTTAAATTCATAAGTACTCCTTAAATTACAGCGTTGTCATAATGGATAGAATCGGCGAGTAGATAGCGATAAACATAACGCCTATTATACCACCCATAACGAGAAGCATAGCTGGTTGAATTTTAGAAACTAAACTATTGAGAGAAGTTTCCACTTGCATATCGAAGAAGTTACAAGAACGGTTAAGCACTTCGTCAAGCGAGCCGGACTTTTCACCAATTTCAATCATTTGAAGCATAAGCTTGGGGAAAATTTTGTACGCCTCGAAAGCGTTGGTTAAAGACATACCGTGTCTAACACTTTCCGCCGCATCGTGGAATTTTCTTTTAATATACCTATTACCTAAAACGATTTCAACCGTTTCCAAAGCGTCGTTAAGGTTCATACCGCTAGATAAAAGCAAGCCGAAGCCCCTAGCAAATCTTGCGGTGATAAGATTTCTTTCAACCTTGTTAACGAAAGGAAGGTTAAACTTAAGCCAATCGTAAACGTATTTACCTTTTTCGGTGCTCATAACCAAAAAGATAATTCCCCCAACAGCCATTATGCCAAGCACGACGTAAGTCCAATTAACCTCAAAGAAATCGGAAATATCGTAAATGGCTTTAGTTAAACCCGATGGCTCAACGTCCATAGTAGACATTGAATCTCTAAAAGATGGAACTACGAGTGCAAACATTAAAACGACCACCGCAATACACATAAGTCCAATCATTTTAGGATAAGAGGTTGCCGATTTAACTTTTCTCTTTAAGTCTTGATCTCTTTCGTAATAATCGGCAAGAGAGTTGAAAACCATATCGAGTTTACCACTCATCTCCCCCACGTAAATCATACTCTTAAAAAAGTCAGGAAAAACCTTTTTGTGTTTTTTAATGGCTTCGGATAGAACCATACCACCCTTAACGTCGTCGTAAACCACTTGAAGAATATTCTTAAAATAGTTTGAGAAGGACTGGTTTTTCAAAATGTCAAGACAATCGAGAATAGGAATAGAGGTGTTAATCATTATTGCAAACTGCCTACAAAAGTTAGAGAGTTCAAAAACGCTAACTTTACCCGTACCTAAGGTGAAAAACGCCGAGGGAGTGTTTCCCGAATAAGGTGCACAAGAAACAACGTAAAGGCTTTGCTTTGCGAGTTGCTCGGCAAGGTCTTTTTCGTCTTTTGCGATAAACGTACCTTTAATTTTTTGCTTTTGCAGATTAACTGCCGTATATCTAAATTTACGCATAAAAGTTGAAATTACTCCTAAAAAGTTATATTGAAAGTAAAGATAAATACCAATTTATTATATATTCACCGAAAAGTAGCGCCACCACCACACCGAACGTAATGAACGGGCCGAAAGGATATTCGGTAAATTTGTCGCCCTTTTTAACACGCCTAATTATAACGAGAATAATACTTGCGGAAACTGTTGCAATTAAGATGGCTAAAATTAACCTTTGCCAACCTAGGAAAAGCCCAACGGATAGGGCAAGTTTAACGTCGCCAAAGCCTAAGCCCTCTCTCTTGTAAACTAAAATTGCAATAAAGTAAACTAGCAAGAAAAGGATAAACCCTGCACCTGCGCCAATAAGATGGTCGTACCAAAGGGTAAAGCTATCTAAAAATATTGCGCCTATTCCTAACGCTATAATGATAACGTGAAATCTATCGAATATTATAAGATGTTTTAAGTCGATAAAAAACACGCAAATTAAAACCGAACACAATATTGCCGAAATTATGGCGTAATAGAGGTTGTTTTTTGCAAAAAGTAACGCACAAACAAGCCACAAAAGAGCGTTTAGAAGTTCTACCAGCATATATCTCGGGGAAATTTTTTCCTTGCATTTTCTGCATTTTCCACCGAGCATAATATAGGATAGAACGGGGATATTATCGTACCACTTTAACGAGTACCCACAAGAGGTGCAGTGCGAAGAGGGTTTAGCAAGGCTCATCCCCTCCGGCAAACGATAGATAACCACGTTTAGAAAACTTCCTACGCAAAGCCCCAAAACAACGGCTAAAACGTAAATTGAAACTAAAATTTCAAAAGGCATTTTATCTCCTTAAAAAACGTTAACTCTGCCACGCTTAATAACGTTAAGCCCACCGTAAAGTTCAAGTTTCGTTTTTTGAGCGTTTTCCTCTTCCGAAGTAGTTAAAGGAAGGAAAGCAACTCCTTCTTCGTATTCTTCAGTCTTGATAGTTTCAAATACCGAATTATATTTTTCGGGCATATTAACGTAAACGGTTTTAGGCGCACCCGTTACGAAAATTTCGTTGTTGCTTTTAGCAACTTCCATAGCCCACTTAACTAAATGGCGGAAGTTTTCGTATAAAATACCCTCTTCTGTTTCGGGAGTGGGGCGAAGCATATATTTAGGCAATCTCTTTGGCGCCTTGCCACCTACTACTTGAGGGGCAACCATTTCTTCGATAGGCTCTTCCACTTCGCCTGCGAGATAGCTATCTCCGTTTGCATTTTCTTCAGAAAGGTTTTCATCTCCCCCTTCTACAGAAGCAGATTGGATAAAATCTTCCATAACTTCGTCGGTAGCGTAAGTAGTTAGTTTTTTATGCTTAGCCTTTTCGTTAGCGTTGAGAACTAAAAGTTCGGTAGCAGCGTGGTCGAAAAGGGTGTCTTCACGGTAAACGTCTTTAGAAGAAAAACGTGAATATCCGAAAGGCAAATTATAATAAGATGCAGCCTTGCCGTCAACTACTAAAGTAAGCCTCGTTGCCCTTTCTTTAACGTCAACCAAAACACAGTCCGCCGTTCTTATTTTTGCATTGAAGGTTGAAGCCATACAAATTGAAGCGTTAGAAGCAAAGGTAACGCCCGCAACGTCCAACCCAATGGAAACGAGTGCAGATATTGCCCTATCTAAAAGTTCACGCCTAATACCAATAACGTTGTAAATAGCGTTTTTCTTATCTCTAAATAAAGGATAGGAAAGATATTTTAATTCGTTATAATTACTGTAAACGGTGTTGAAAGCAAAGCCTAAAGAAGAACTCATTGCTTTCTTTTGTATAACGGGAAGTTTAATAGTGTCGGTAAAGAAATATTTATCGGGAAGAACTAAAATAGTTTTACCAAACGCCTTTTTCTCAAAATGAAGCTTAACACGACGAGAAAGTGCGCTTGCAAAAGTTTCGTCAGTTAAATTATGGCGGAAACTTTCGGTAACTATTACGGGCTCTCCTTTCCCCTCTTCTTCTCTATAATATATACTAACCGTTTTAGTTAAATCGTCAATATAAATTACCGAAGAAATGGTAATAGGCACGAGTCTAGACCAAACGTCTTGAACCTTACCCACAACTTTATCTTTAATTTCTGAAATAATTTCTCTTGTTTTTGCCCTTAAACCCATAATTTTCTCCTTTAATATTGCCAGCTAATAATGGTTATTTCTGCTTTTGACGGATTGTATATGTCATTATGTCGCATTTTAAGTTCTACTGTTAATAAATCATCTGCTTTTTGAGATATTTTAAGAGTGTAAAAATCAATTTTATTTTCTCCCTCTCCCTCACTTCCAGCACTTTGAAATTTAACTTTATACTCCACTTTATTTTCTATTATTACTAAAACGTAGTCGTTAACGTTTTGATCAATTCCCTTAAAAGTGCATTCTATGTTTCCACAACTAATAGAACTTTCCTTATCTCCAAATCTTTTCCAAATTATATCTTCGGTTATTTCTTCTAGATACACTTTATGATTAAATAAAGCGTTCTCGTTGTTTTTTTGTTTAGTTGAAATCACGGCGAGTGATAGTATCAATGCGCTTGCAAACGTTACTATAATTAAAACTAGCAGTGCAAGTTCTATCGCCACGCCCTTTTTTAAATTTCTCTTTTTCATATATACCTTTTATTTCGTATAGGTTTGTTGATAAATTTCTACGTCGTCTATATCTTTAGCTACTATATTTATCGTAGAAAAAGTATCTCTTGTGATTTTTAAAATCATTTTGAAATTTTCTTTTGTAACGATAAATTCATAATAATTTTCTTCCACGTTTTCGTTAAAGCCTAAAACGTCCGTTGCAACCACGAATAAGTTGCCAAAATTATTGCAATCATCAGCAAAGTCAAAGCACTCTATTGCAGTTTCGCATAAAGACCTTATTTCAAAATCTCTCAAACTCTTTTGTTCGGTTTTTATAGAAGTAACGCTAACCGTTACCGCCATTACGGAAACCATTGCTATAACGGCAAGTGCAATAACCGTTTCGACTATGGATATGCCTTTTTTGAGGGAATTTCTCTTTTTAATCATTTACTCTCCCCCCTTTATAACTTCGCCCGCTTTAGGGTTAACGGTAAACACGTGTGTTTTTTCTTGTTCCTCTGCGTCGTATAAATCAAACTTATAAGTAAGGGCGCAGTAAAACAAAAAGTCCCCCTCTTTTTCCACTATATCAAAATTTACGTAAGTAATTTGAGAGAGTTCAACTTCCCTTTCTTCACTTGGCAATTTACATCTTAAAACGTTTGTTTCACCATTATTTGCAAAAACAAAGTAACCGTTTAAAGTTTTCAAACAAGGCATTCCATTATCTGCAGTGCCCACTGTAACGCCTGCACCATTTTCGCCAACTTCGTTAAGCCAATAGTCTAGTAAACGTTCTGCTACGGTAGCGTCGCTTAAAAAGGCATTTTTTCTGCTACTCTTTTTGGCACGGTCGTTAACCATAACCGTAAGCGTAACAACGCACAAAGAAAGTATTGTTACTAATGCTAAAACTATCGTAAGCTCTATTAGTGTTACACCCTTTTTGCCGTTAACCTTTCTCACGCACACTACTCCTTATAATTTATTATTTATCATTATACTACAAATTAAAGATAATTTAAAGTAGATTTTTAAGATTTTAAAAACTTTGTCGATTTATTTTTAATTATATACTATTTTAAGAGATAATTTATCCCCCATATTCCGTTTAAAATAAAAAAATACCGCAGTAATTTTACTACGGTATATTTTTTACTATTTAGTTTAATTAAGCAGCAGCGTCTACTTCACAAATACCAGTATCAGTAGGAGTTTTAATAGTATATCCTGCTTTGGTTTCTGCTTCAGCTTCGGTCTTATAAACATCTGTTTCAGCAATTTGACCATCAATAATTACAACATATCTTGAGTTAGTCTTGTCAAAGTAAACAGCATCATCGATTTCGTTGCCAGTGGTAGCATCTTGATATCTTTCAATAATTTCGTTACGAGCATTAGAAAGAGCTGCCTTATCCTTTGCAGTTTCAGAAACGTTAGAGAAGGTAGGAATTAAGATAGCAGATAAAATACCGATAACTGCAATTACGATTACGAGTTCTACGATGGTAAAACCTTTCTTCATTTTTTTCATGTTTGTTTTCTCCTTTTTTTGCCACTTTCCTTTTTAGTGGCGTTTTTTTATTTGTTTGGCTTATGCGCCGAATATGTATCCCCTTGCACTAAAGCCTAACTAGCTTGTGTTTGTAGTATAAACTATTCGAGAGGCGTTGTCAACCTTTTTTTCTCACTTTTTGGAATTTTAAGCAATTTTGTAGAAATATGTCAAAAAATAACATTTTGCCCCTATTGTATGTTTATATATAACAAAAACTCGCTCAAAAATAACAAAAATCGCCTTTTAGGTGGCATTTTTCAAGATTATTATATGCAAATTTTTAAGTTTTATTTTGCTTTTTAATCTTTCTTTCTAATTCCCAACCAAATCTTTTAACCTCTTTTGTCATACCGACCAAAGACACGCTAGTGTCTGCGTGGAGCGTATCTAAAAGAGGTTAAAAATAAAACTTGCCGTTAGGCAAATATCACTGCGAAGCAATATCACTCAATTAGATACACTCGATTACGGCTATCGCCTCCACTCGGTATGACAGG
>JAZTZE010000051.1:0-14657 GCA_045637285.1 Christensenellaceae bacterium
GGGGGCGTATAATTGACGAGTAATTGCGATGGTTAAAATTTTTTAAAATTGAAAAAAGTTAAGAAAATACAAGTTGAAAAAGAGGAACAAAAAAGCGTTTTTTAAGCAAAAATTTTATTTGTAGGAGGATTTTTAATATGCAAAAAAAGACTTACGTTAGACCTGCAATGAATGTGACTAGATATTCGGACGTTATTATGAACAGTGGACTTTTCGTGTACCAGCTCGATATAGAAGAGTGGGGCATTTGGTCTTTATAAAAAAGGAATTAACACTAATGAAAAACACGGGCAAGATATTTTTAGTTAAAGCGTTGTTTGTCGTTGCTGTTGTGTTATTTACTGCGTTTGCATTTACCTTTAATGTAAATGAAGTTAAACCAACGGTAGCTGAACAACAAAAAACCTTTTTTATGTCAGAAGAAATTCAAGCAAGAGTTTCTAATCCATCGGGCTTAAGATTTAGAGTTTATTTAGATGAACAAACAAAAGCGGAAGTTATGTCTGCCGACCAATTCGGCTTTATAATTTCTCCCACGGTTAACTTTGAACATGCAACTTCAACCAATTATCTTGAAGAAGGTGCATTGTTAGATAAAGCAGTAGTTCTTGTTTCTGCAAGCGACTTAACAATGGAAGAACAAAGCGGGCTTTATTTTATAAACGCCGTGCTATACAATATACGCCAAAGGAACTGGTATTTAGATTTTTCAGCCGTAGCCTATTATAAAACAGGCGATACGGTCGTTTATACTTATAACGAAGTTTTACCCAGTGCCAGTATTGGTGAAATAGTTGCAAACGACTTTTACGCGCAAGGTGCTAACCAAGAAACGCGCGAACTGTTGTTAAACAACTTCAACTACGGTGCAAGCGAAGAAAGAACGGTTAGTTCATCTATCGTTGGCGAATATACTATGCCCGCGCACCCAATTGGCATACAAAACCAAGAACAGTTTGTTTTTGTTATGAATTTGCCTGTCAATACCTTTGCTTACGAGCTTTTAGCGGATATTACTTTAACTGACAAATACATTGACCAAGAAAACGGTAATATAGAGTCTCAAACAAACACTTTTGCAAACGAGTTTGCGGGTGTTTTAGACGGAAATGGGAATGTGGCAACTTTCAATATTGATACCACCAACGTTGCATACTACTGGGGTGTATTTAGGAATATTTCCGGCACTATTAAGAACACCACGTTCGTTATAAACGTAAGAGCTCCCCACAACGGTAGTGGTGAAAGAGGTTTGTTAACTTACAGGCTCTATGGTACTGTTGAAAATTGTATTGTAAACATAACTAACCAAGTAAGCTCAAGCTACGGCTATGCTTCAACGTTTGGTCAATTAGGTGAAAATGCAGAAGTTAAGAACACCGTTATTAACTTGCAAAATCACTACACCGCAGGTGGTTTGATTGCAGAAAAAGCAACGGCAACTTCAAAGATTACAAACGTTGCAGTAATATCTAACAGGCTCCACTATCCAGATAAGTATATGGGCGTAGTATTGCCGAAAACCAAGTGTGATATCAACGGATTGTATATCTACAACAGCATTGAAAACGCAATAGCTGGCACTGCAAACTTTACACTTGATGAAACTAAGTATGCAGACGCAAGCACTCCTGCAAACATTACTTACAATTCTAACGCAGATCTCGACGTTCTCTACGCTCGTGGACCTATTTCTAAAACTTTAACTGAAATCGTTGGTGTAGGCGTATATGCGTTTGATGCTCCTATCCTTAAAGCAGATGGCGCAACTACTATTAGTGCACTTATCTTCTCGTCTTGCACGAGCGGAAACTTACACGATTTTGGTGATTGGGTTACCGTTACTGCGCCTACGTGCGTTAAAACAGGTTTGGCAAAGGCAATCTGTAAGGTTTGTGGTGCGGAAAAATTAACAACAATAGATGCAACTGGTATTCATACCGAAGATGAAGCAGTTAAGGAAAACGAAGTTACTGCAACTTGTACGGCAAACGGCTCTTACGAGAGTGTGGTTTATTGTTCGGTTTGCGGAGAAGAATTGACGAGAGAAACGGTAATAGTTACGGGTGGACACACGCCTAAACAAGCCGTTCACGAAAACGAAATTACTGCAACTTGCGCGCAAAGCGGGGCATACGACTTAGTCGTTTATTGTTCGGTCTGCGACGACGAGATTAGTAGAAGCACTATAGAAGTGCCCAAAAAAGAACACACGGCAGGCGAAAAGACCGAACAAAATAGGGTAGAGCCTACGTGTATTGAAAAAGGCTCATACGACCAAGTAATATGGTGTTCAGCATGTGAGGAAGAGTTTAGCAGAACGACCATCGAAATTCCAGAACTTGGTCATAAACCAGACAGCGCGGTAGAAGAAAATAGAACAGAAGCAGATTGCAAGAATACGGGCTCATACGATTTAGTTGTTTACTGTTCAGTTTCGGGGTGTGGCGAACAAATCAGCAGAAAGACCATCATAATACCTACCATAGCACACACCCCTGCCGCCGCTGTTGAGCAAAATAGAATTGAACCTACTTGCAAGCAAAAAGGCTCTTACGACCTTGTTGTTAACTGTTCAAGTTGTGGCGAGTTAATTAGCAAAAACAAAGTTGAAATTCCAATGATTTCACACACTGCGGGTGACAGCGTGGAAGAAAATTTCGTCAGCCCGACTTGTACTGAAAAAGGCTCTTACGACTTGGTTGTTCACTGCGTAGATTGTGGCGTGGTTATGAGCAAAAAGACCATAGAAGTTCGTGCAACAGGTCACACTTCGGGCTCGCCCAAGACCGAAAACTTCGTCCCCACGGCAACCTGCGACAAGCCCGCTTCATTAGACGTTGTTGTTAATTGTACTGTTTGCGGTGAAGAAATTAGCAGGGAAACCATGATTATAAGCCCCGCGCTCGGTCATAACTATGAAGACACCGTTGTTCCGCCCACAGAAACTACGGAAGGCTATACTTTGCATAAATGTTCAACCTGTGGCGACGAATATATTGATAGTTATGTGCCTGTCGCTTCTCAAGGCTTAAGTTACACCTTGCTTTCGGACGACACTTATGAAGTTAGTGGAATAGGCACTTGCACAGACACTGATATAGTTATCCCTGCCACCTATAACGGTAAAGCGGTAACGAGTATAGGCTATGGGGCGTTCGCTTATTGCTCTAATTTAACAAGCATAACAATTCCCGCAAGCGTAACGACTATAGCCGAAAGAGCGTTTTATTCTTGCGATAACTTAACTATTTATTGTGAAGCCGAATCTCAGCCAAGTGGTTGGAGTAGCTATTGGAACTATTCAAACTGCCCAGTATATTGGGCAGGCGAATGGGAATACGTTGACGGCATTCCCACCCCAAAAAATTAATGTAAAGATTAACCAACCATATCTAAAAACAAAAAACACGATGGGAATTTTCCATCGTGTTTTTAACTTTAAAATGAAAGCTAAAATATTTTTTGCTCTGGCTAATGAACTTTTAAAATTGTTTAATCTATATTTTTACCATAAAGCTTTTCGCCCATGCGGGGGAGAGCCGTTTCGGCACTGCCCAATGGCTCTAATGCGTTACGATAATCGTGTTTTACGCAAAACTTTTTTAAGTCCTTTTGAATTCTTTGCATATTGCGGTTTTGCACGTCGCCAATAATACTCAAATATTCTTTCGTTCCAAAACCTGCAAACGAACTGTATCTTAAAAGCTCGGCGTAGTGTGGTAAACAAAATCCCTTAGAAGCAACGAGCGTTTTATAAAAGTCCTTCTCTTTAAGGAACATTTGGGCAATAGTTTTATAATATTTAATCATACTTTCTTGCACCAAGTCGCAAACAACGCAAGAAACTTGCCCATTTTTTATTTGTTCGGCAATTTTTTTGGCTTGGCCTGCGCTTTTTGCTGGCGTAATAAGGGGCATAAGGTTATCAACGCGCGTGTCTATTTGAAGGGCGACGGAAAGCTTATTCTGCCTTGAAAAAAGCATGTTAAAGTGTTCTTTGCAAAAGCCTTGTTTTCCTACCTTAATGCGCGTGTTATCTTCCATAACGGCATCGTTTAAGAATTCGTGAAGGAATTGTTCTTCAACAACCTTTTTTATTTCACACAAGGGGCATTCGCAATCGACTGCAAATTTTTCGTATATTAAACCTGTGTCTATATGATATCCCATAATCGTATTGTATCAAAAAAAACAAAAAAAAACAAGTGATGGCTTGAATTTTTTCTCACAGTGTGTTATTATGTTAAAAGAAAAACATCAGGGGGTAGGTGTATGAAAACTTTCACCGTCGACTTATATGAATATTTTGGTTTGGAAAGGGCTCAAAACGCAAGCGGATATTTAAAAGCGTTCGTTTTACAACCAAACGATTTTAACCTAAACCGCATTCGCCCTGCAATGCTCGTTATTCCGGGCGGTGGATATCGCTACGTTTCTAATGCGGAAAGTGACAACGTCGCTATTGAATATATGTCTAACGGATATACTTCGTTCGTGCTTGATTATTCGGTTGCTCCGTTAAGCTATCCAACACAGCTCTTGGAAGCGTGCATGGCAATGATTTATATTAGAGAGAATGCAACAGAACTTCTTATTCATAAAGATATGGTTGGCGCAGTCGGCTTTTCTGCTGGCGGGCATATTTGCGCTTCACTGGGTATTATGTGTGACGAAAAGGAAATAGTTGATATTTTGGGTGATAAAGTTAAACTTGCGCGCCCCAACGCCATAGTGCTCGCTTACCCTGTAGTTTCGTTATACGACGATATTTGCCATAAGGGCAGTGCGGATAACGTTACCGGCGGAGATAAGAGCTTAATCGAACGCCTTTCACTCCAAAACCGTGTAGATAAAAATTCCGCGCCTGCATTTATTTGGGCTACCACACAAGACGCAAGCGTTGCTTGTGAAAACAGCATGGTTTTAGCAATGGCGTATAAAAAAGCTGGCGTGCCTTTTGAGTTGCACCTTTTTGAGCGGGGCAGACATGGTTTATGCTTTGCAAATCGCGAAACGGAAAAGGGCTTTTATCCTGCAAGCAAGTGGTTAGAAATGTCATACACTTGGCTAAGAGAAAAAGGGTTTGATTTGGTGGACTAAAAAAAATTTCCGCTTAAAGCTTTTTTGAGTGTAAAAAAGTTGATATTTTAAAAGTTTTATGTTATTATAATCAAGCGTAAATGAAGTTGCGCTTGAATAGTGCTGGTGTGGCTCAGTCGGTAGAGCAGCTGATTCGTAATCAGCAGGTCGCAGGTTCGAATCCCGTCACCAGCTCCAAAACAAAACGGCATCCTTTGTGGATGCCGTTTTGTTTTTAAGTTTGGTATTTCGGGTGAGTGCCTTGGTTCGCCCGTCAACATTATAAAATCTATCATAATTCGTCAAAAAAACGCATAAAGTTTTATTACTATATTTAGGGGGAGTAAAGCTTTGTGCGAAGATATTATTGAAAGAGTAATTAAAGAAGCCGAATACATAGCAAAAACGGGGGCAACGGTTAGAAGCACGGCAAAGATGTTCCATTTTTCTAAGTCTACCGTTCACAAGGACGTAACCGAACGCCTTTTTGAATTAAACGAACAACTTTATTATAAAGTCAAAAAAGTGCTTGAGATAAACCTTTCCGAACGTCACTTACGCGGTGGGCAAGCAACCAAACTTAAATACGCTAAAAAATAATTGACAAATTTTTTAATATGTAATATTATATAATTGTAAAATACCTAAACTAAAAGGTGCGCCTAATAGCAAAGGGATTGATAAAAGGAATTAGCAAGGCACGTTTGGTGTCTTGATAAATCACGTTCAGCCTTTGGTCTATTATGCCAAGGGCTTTTATTTTAGTCTAATATTGTTTGCTGGTTGGCGTTGTATTGTATCTTTAAATAGCATTCTAAACTAAAAAAATAGCTCATATAACAAAAAAATAAAAACTAAGGAAATTTTACTATGAAAAAACTGTTTTATCTTTTATTAGCTGTCACGCTTTGTATCGTTTCGTTTGGCGGGGTGGCTTGCAATCAACCGCAAAAACAAGCCGTTAACGTTAAGTATTACGCAAAGCAAACCGATATTGCACCACTTATTTTAGCGGGTAACGAAACCATCGGCTTAATTTCCGAGCCCGCGGCAACCGCTCTTCAAAACACCGCGTTAGATAATGGAAAAACTCTTTATAGATTGGACTTGCAAGAACTTTATGATTCTAAGGACAAAGCGTATCCGCAAGCTGTTTTAATGGTTAAAAAGAGCGTTATTAACGCGCATGACGGTTTGGACCAAACGCTTGAACAAAAAATTGGGCAAAGCGTGAACTGGGCAAAGAGTAATCCTGCGTTGGCGGTTTCAGCAATCGGTGAGCACGGCTATACCACGTTAAATTCAGACGCTTTATCGCCAAGCGTTATTGATGCGTGCAAAATTTATTGGCAAGGTGCAAACACTGCAAAAACGTCAGTCAAAAACTATATTAATTCTATAATAGAAATTGACGATAAAAAGGCTAATGCGGTAGGTGACGATTTCTTTTACTCGCCTTCCGTTGCGACAAACCAAAAGCAAGCTTACACTTTTATTATGCCCGATGGTGCACCCGCGCTCGCCGTTTCTAAACTCATGAACGACAATGATAATTTATCAACGGGTAAACCCGTTTCTTATAGCGTGGTGACTGCTGACCTAATACAGAGTAAAGTTGCTTCGGGACAAGCAGATTTCGTTCTTGCGCCCGTTAACCTTGCAAGCAAGCTTTATAAAGCGCACGATTCGATTGACCATTACGTTATGGTTGCCGTAGTAACTCACGGAAACTTTTATATCATAAGCGATAAACCGCTTACCGTAGACGATTTGGCTGGAAAGCAGGTTGCCGTTCCTATGAAAGGGGCTGTGCCCGATTGGACTTTTCAAATGGTGCTTAAAAAACATAATTTGCCTTACGCAGTAGTGGAATAATGCAGAAAAAAGACAGGATACTAAACTTAATATTACCGATTATTACTATTGGATGTATATTATTTTTGTGGTCGGTTATGGCTGTTGCGGTGAACAGTGAATACATTTTGCCGAGCGTTGCCGACACCTTTTTCGCGCTTATAAACATATTCGGACAAGTAAAGTTCTACACGGCGTTTGCGTTCACTCTTTTAAGGAGTATAATCGCGTTTACTATATCTTTCGTAATAGCGGGGGTGTGTGCTTTTTTGGCGCATAAAAGCAAAAGGGCGGAACGTGTTGTTCTTACCGTTATGAGCGTGCTTAGAGCTCTTCCCACCATTTCAATCGTATTGCTTTTACTGTTTTGGACGAATAGTCAAATAGCACCTATAATCGTGACGATGCTAGTTGTAATGCCAACAACTTACACGCACCTTAAAAGTGCACTTGAATCGGTGGATAAAACGGCTGTTGAAGCAGGATTGGTTGACGGGGCGGGCAAACTTCAATGCTTTTTGAGAGTGGAATTTCCGCAAATAGTGCCTGCCGTTTACAGTGCGATAGGGAGTGGTGTTTCGCTTAACTTTAAGCTTATGGTGGCGGCGGAAGTGTTAAGTGTTACCGTTAAATCTATGGGCAATTTACTAAACGATGCTAAATTCGGTTTTGAAATAGCAAACATGCTCGCTTTAGTGATAACCACTGTTGCATTCGGAATAATAATAGAGTTCGTTTTTAACAAACTTTCTAAAAAAACTGGGGAATGGAAATAAACAAGTAAAAAACAAATAAAAAGCACGCACAATTGCGCGTTTTGCGAAGTGGGCGTGCTTTTTTGTTTTATTATAAATTTACTATCGAATAAGCGTTATCGTGTAAAACAAAGTCTTTATTAGCCGTTTGGTTTGTTATTATTTGTTTAACGTTTCCGTCGTCAAAAACGGCAAAAATTATTGTATTCGGATAAGTTGATTGGGTTTTATTAAGAAAAGAAACAAGCTCCGAATTGCTAATATTTTCGGGGCTGTGTGTTAACAAGCACGCCGCTGTGGAAATAGCGTCTAACGTTATGCCGTCAACTCCAAGCAACGTAACGCTCTGAACGCCCGTATTTGCGGGTATTCCATTATACGGATTGATTATGTGGCAATAGCTTTTATTATCAACCGTATAAACTTTTTCATAGTCCCCGCTCGAAGAAACGGAAATATTATTCAAGTTAGCGGTGTTAATAGAAAAAATTATGGGAGTATCCATTGTTTGACGTGGGTGGCGAACGTCTAACTTGTCGCATTGAAGAATATTTATGCTGCTCGTGCCTATGTTAACGTAACCTTTTTGATGCCCGTCGTCTAACAAAATTTGCATTGCAAGGTCTGAAGCGTAACCCTTTAATATTCCACCAAAATCGAGTTTAACGTTATCTTTGGTTTTGGTTACAGTCTTGGCATTTTCGTCAAACGACACGCTTTCAAAATCGACCAACGTTAATGTTTGTTCTATCTTTTCGTTGCTCGGCGGTTGAAAGTTTATAGCGGGGTAATCGGGTGCAAATTGCCATAACTCAACTAAAGGAAAAACTGCTGGGTTAAAAAGCCCATTGGTAAAACCGTGGCACTCTATTGCTTTTTTGAAAACGGCTACTCCGTGGTCGGACAAGTTAAAGGTTGAGCCGTTAGGGGCGTGGTTGAATTTATAAACAAAGGAGTTTTCATCAGAAATGTCAAACTCCAATTCGAGTTGGCTGAAAAGATTGTTAAGCTTATTTTTCGTTGTTTGGGAAATGGTTTTATCCACCGATTGAACGTAAATATGCGTGTTGAAATAAGACGCGCTAAACCCGTCCGTCGTGGGTGAGCACGCGGATAAGCAAAGCGAAAAAAGCAAACACGCGATAGCGATAATAAGTGAAACGACCTTTTTCATAGAACTTTCCTACAAAATTTTTAACGCTAATAATATTATATATAAAAAGCGTTCAAAAATCAAATTTATATTGACAAAACAATACAACTTTGATAAAATAATTAAGTATTGAGATTATAAAGGAAAGGGATATGCCAAAATACAAAATTGCCGACTTAGTGTTTGAAGCAAACACCGTATACGAATTTTCGCACAAGTTGTGTGCTGACTATAAATACGATGGGGATTTGCCCGCGCAATTTTGTTTAACAACTACTAAGGAAGACATACTTTCAGAGCAGGCAAAAACCACCGATCCTTGCCCCGATCCTTACGCCGAATGCCTTGCGCTTTTCCGCAAGTTGTGCGATAAGGCATTGGAAATTTCGGATACGATAATCTTCCATTGTAGTGCAGTTGCGGTTGACGGGCAAGCCTATTTGTTCACCGCGCCGAGTGGAACGGGCAAGTCCACGCATACTAAGCTTTGGCGTGAATTGTTTCAGGATAGAGCGGTAATGATTAACGACGACAAGCCGATGATTAGAATGATTGACGGCGAGTTTTACGTTTACGGCACGCCTTGGAATGGTAAACATAGAATAGGACAAAACACGCGCGCAAAAGTAAAGGCAATTTGCAAACTTGAACGTGCAAAAGAAAACCGCATAGAAAAATGCTCTGTGGTAGAAATGCTTATGACCGTGCTAAACCAAACCACTCGTCCTACCGATATGGGACAGATGGACAAACTGTTAACGCTCGTGGAAAAACTGCTTTCCAAAGTGCCGTTATTTAAGCTCGGTTGCAATATGGATATTGAAGCGGCAAAGATAGCTTACCAAGCTATGAAATAAGGAGATAATATGAAAATTAAAAAGGGATTTGTTTTAAGAGAAGTTGCAGGCAGTCACATCGTGGTTGCGGTAGGGGACGCGGTTAAGACGTTTAACGGAATAATCAATCTTAATCCGACGAGTGCACTTTTATGGAAAACGCTTGAAAAGGGCGCGGAACAAAAGGATTTAGTTGACGTATTACTCTCTGAATACGACGTGAGTGAAGAAATAGCAACAAACGACGTAAAGGCGTTCGTAGGTAAACTTGTGGAGGCCGGACTGGTAGAATAGTCTAAAGATTTTACAATGGAAAAACGTGGATTTGACAATAAAAAATATTTAGAGATGCAATCGGCGAAAATCTTAGAACGCATATCTGCGTTTGGGGATAAGCTATACTTAGAGTTTGGCGGGAAATTGTTCGACGATTATCACGCGTCGCGCGTGCTTCCGGGGTTTGAACCAGACAGTAAGCTTAAAATGCTTTCGCAGTTAAAAGATAAAGCGGAAATTTTAATCGTTATTAACGCGAGTGACATAGAAAAAAATAAGCAAAGAAGCGACCTTGGAATAACCTATGATATGGACGTTTTAAGGTTGATTGACATATTTAGAAAGCAAGGCTTTTACGTTGGTAGCGTTGTGCTCACTCGCTTTGCATTCCAAGCGGGTGCAATGGCGTTCCAAAAGCGATTGGAGCTTGGCGGGATAAAAGTTTATAGACACTATCCCATAGATGGATATCCCACCGAAGTCGAAGAAATAGTTAGTGAAGATGGGTTTGGTAAAAACGAATACGTTGTTACCACTCGTCCGCTCGTTATAGTAACCGCACCCGGTCCAGGAAGCGGAAAAATGGCGACTTGTTTGTCGCAATTATATCACGAAAACAAGCGCGGAGTGAAAGCTGGGTATGCAAAATATGAAACTTTCCCCGTTTGGAATTTACCGCTCAACCACCCCGTAAACGCGGCGTATGAAGCGGCAACTGCCGACCTTAACGACATGAATATGATAGACCCATTTCACTTGGAAGCATATAATCAAATGGCAGTTAACTACAATCGTGACGTGGAGATTTTCCCCGTGCTTAGCGCAATGTTATCCAAGGTGCTTGGCGAATGTCCTTATAAGTCGCCGACTGATATGGGCGTAAATATGGCAGGGTATTGTATAGTTGATGACGGCGTTTGTCAAGAAGCTTGCCGTCAGGAGATTATCCGTCGTTATTTCAACGCGCTTTTGGAAGCGAGAAAAGGTACTATCGGAAAGGAAGTTATATCCAAGATAGAAGTTCTTATGCAAAAAATGCGCATTACCATCAATGACAGAAAAGTGGTTAAACACGCGCTTGATAAAGAAATATTAACAGGCGGACCGTGTTGTGCGCTCGAATTGCCAGACGGAAGGATTGTAACGGGCAAAACGGGAACTCTTATGGGCGCGAGTGCCGCAACGCTTTTAAATGCCTTAAAAGTGCTTGGCGATATAGACGATTCTATCGATATTTTGGCTGGCGAAGTTATTGCGCCCATTCAAAAATTAAAGGTCAACCACATGGGTAGCGTTAATCCGAGATTGCATACGGACGAGATTTTGTTGTCGCTTGCGGTAACTGCTTCAACCAACCCAACTGCAAGGTTGGCACTCGATCAGCTCTCTAAACTTAAAGGCTCAGAACTTCACTCGTCAGTCGTACTTTCGCATGTTGATGCGAAAACGTTAAAGAAATTGGGTATAAACGTCACCTGCGAGCCCAAACGCCACTAAAATGCTTCGTTATACGGCGTTAACACCACTCGAAAATATGCATGCTATTATCTTCGGGTGTTGCCTTGTCTAACTCGCATTAAAATGCTTCGTTATACGGCGTTAACACCGCTCGAAAATATGTGTACTTTTATCTTCGGGTGTTGCTTTGTCTAACTCGCATTAAAATGCTTGGTTATACAGCGTTAACACCGCTCCGAAATGATAAATCAATAAAAAACTAAAGGCTTTGTGTATTCACAAAGCCTTTTTTGTTGTCTTTTTTCTAAATATACTTTCTTTTAGTTTAAGCGATAAAAACTTAAAAGAAACCAACCCGCAACCAACGTATAAAAACGCACCGAAAACCATCATGCAAACGGCGCAAACGGCAAGGGTTAAAAACAAGCCTAACGGGGCAAGGAGCATTTTTTCGAGCATTATTCCAACCAAAACGGTGGGCAGAATTAACATAGCACTATGGCAAACGAACTTAAAATATTGGGGTTTTTGTGCGCAATGCTTATTTAATAAAATAAGGTTAAGCACGGTGGTTAAAACGTAAATAAAAGCAAAGCCCACTATTAATGAATAAATGCCGATAACGCTTGGTAAAAACCACGTTGAAAGCAACATAAACGCTCCACCTATAACAAAAAATAACAGAGTTTTGTTTTCTAAGCCCATAGAGTTTAGCATGCTTGTGGTTATATTAGAAAGACTCATAAAAAGCATTAGGAAAGACGAAGCAGTTAGATATTTGCCACACTCGTGATTACCAAAAACTAAAATGCCTATTTCTTCACCACATACCAAAAATACGGGGATAAAAAGACAGGTTAAAAAGGTGGTTAGCTTTAACGCTTTTTCTACGTCACGCTTTAAGTAAAAATGCCGTTTTTTATAATAGTTTTCGGATATTTCTGGTATAAGAACGAGCGTGAACGAGCCGATAAGTGTGGTTGGAATAAAAAGCAGTGGTATCGCTTGACCCATTGCCGAGCCGAAAACGCTCATTGCTTGAGCGTTGGTGTAGCCCGCCAAAATTAATCGTGCGGGTAGAATTACCGACACGAGCGACATCGATAGTGAGTTTGCCGTGCGCATAAAGGTTACGGGGAGTGCCGAATACAGCAGTGGCTTTAACTGCCCCTTGGGTGAAACCAAGCGGTGTTTCCTTATTATAAAAACTGTGGTGGCAAGCAAAAAAGAAAAGATATACGATACCAGCACCGCAACACCGGCTCGAAACGCGCCCTTATAAACGTCGGTCACTTGGCTTATCAATATTATGCCGACTACTATCATGCAAATTTCTTCTAATAGCTCTATAACGCTATAAGGTAAAAAATCTTTGTCGCCCCAGAACACTCCGCGTAGCACCGAATAAACGCTTGTAAATATCAGACCGGGCAAAACCACCAAAAACACGCTTTTGCAACGCGGGTCTGTAAATAGAAATGATAAGCTGTCGTTAAAAATAAAAAATGCAACGCACACGGGCAGGGCTATTGCAACGGTAAATATTAGTCCTGCCGAAATAACTTTATTTATCTTTGCCGGTTGATTTTCTGCACGGTATTTGGTCATAAGTCGCGAAACGGTTACTGGCGTTCCTGCCGTGCATGCCGTTAGTATAAGTGCGAATACGGAAAGAGCCACTTGATAAACGCCCACGCCTTCAGAACCTATCGTGCGCGACAAAAACACGCGGTATAAAAAGCCCAAAAATTTTTCGCATATAGAAAACACGGTTACTATTGCAACCGTCTTAAAAAACTTTCTCAAACTAAAAGCTCCTTCAAGTTATCCTTAAAGTATTCTATTCGCATAAAAACGCAAATATAATATGGGTATGAAAAAGTTTTTTTATAGGGTAGCGGAAGGTGACTCCGTGTTGAATATTGCCGAGCGGTTTAACCTGCCTATGACGGCTGTTATAAAAGACAATAATCTCGTTCGAGAAGTCGAGTGTGGCGACCTTTTACTCATTCAACCGTGCGACCGTGCGTTATATAAAGTTCAAGCCACTGACACGGTGCAAGGACTTTCCAAAAGGTTTAACGTTGCTGAACAAAAAATTTTACAAGATAACGGTTTGAACTATATTTTTTACGGGCTTAACATCAAAGTGTGAAAAAGGGTGGCGGAATTTCCGTCACCCTTTTGGTATACATTATTATATATTAAAGTAAATCGTCGTTATATATTGCGCGAACACCGCCAATGAATTTTGGGCGAACTCTCGCTGAAGTTAAGTGAGCTTCGCCAATTTGCTTGATAGAAAGTCTAACGGGCACGGCAACGCTCTTTAAGTGCATTCCGATAAACGTGTCGCCAATGTCTAATCCTGCGTCTGCTTTGATTGATTCTACCACGATTGGATTTTCAAAGCGAGAATAAGCAACGGTTGCAAGGCTTCCGCCTGCCTTCTTTTGTGGAATTACGTTAACTGGCTCGGCAAAGGGGAGCGCGCTTTTTTCCACCACGATTGCGCGGTTTAAATGTTCGCAACACTGAACGGCAAGATTAATACCGTTGTTCTTTAACACTGAATATAATCCGTCAAAAATTTGTTCTGCGGTGTTGGGATCGGAGTTAGTTCCGATTTTGCTTCCGACAACTTCGCTGGTAGAACAACCCACTACCAAAATATCGCCTTTTTTAAGTTTTGCTACTTCTATAAGCTCTTTTACTGCCGTTTGGCATTGAATTTTTATATCCATAATAACTCTCCTTACCGCAATAATAACACAAAATTTGCAAAAAATCAATAAAAAACGGGCATTTTGCCCACATGTAACGCAGTAATTATAGGTTAAAAAATAGGCGCAAAAAAAGTTTTTAAAAAATTTAAAAATGTCAAAAAAAGGCTGGTTAAATGCTTGACATTGATTTTTACAAGTGGTAATATATATGGGCTATCGCTTAGGATAGCGCAATTTTGTGGCGCGTTACTGCGCCGACTTTGACTGTCGTCAAAGCACCGTAGATTGACAACTGCATAGAAAATAATTTAAGAGAGATAAGTTTGTAAGAACAAATCAATCGAGAAGACTTAATTTTTTTTTAGTACATTAAGGCAAAGAGCAAAAAGACTAAATATTTTAACGAAAGGTTAATACGAAAAGAACGTAGGAAATCATTCACGAAAATAAGAGTAGTCGAGTAAAGTCAAGGAAATGTAAGCAATTCGACGTATTGCGAAAATGCAATATAGATAAA